>JAPOSR010000034.1 GCA_026709625.1 Chloroflexota bacterium | reverse complement strand
CATGAGATCGGCAAGCGAACGGTCTTCGTCGGCTAGGTTCCAGTCCGGATCCCACTTTTTGCCAAAATCGTGCTCGGATGTCGAGTCGTAGTGGTCATTTTGCAAGACATGTTCCAAAGCAGCATAGTCGAAGACATACACGCCCATATTCGCCAGGTTGCCAGGCGGCGATGCGGGTTTTTCGATGAAGTCGGTGACGCGATACGCATGGTCGGTATCGACGATGCCAAAGCGGCTGGCTTCGTCCAGCGGCACGCGGATTGTGCAGACTGTGGCGTCTGCGCCCTTGTCGCGGTGATACTGCACGAGCATGTCATAATCCATCTCGTAGATGTGGTCGCCCGACAAGATCAACACATATTCCGGTCGGCCCTGCCGAATAAAATTGAGATTTTGCGCGACAGCATCGGCAGTGCCCGCGTACCAGTCGGTGTCAAAGCTGCCTTGATAGGGCTGCAGCAGGCGCACGCCGCCGGTGAATGAGCGGTCTAAGTCCCAAGGCCGCCCCTTGCCGATGTGGTCGTTGAGGCTGTGCGGACGATATTGAGTCAGCACAATGACATCAAATACGTTGGAATTGACGCAGTTGCTGAGCGCAAAGTCGATGATGCGGTACTTGCCGCCAAAGGGAACGGCGGGTTTGGCGCGCTTGATCGTCAAGACGCCCAGCCGCGTGCCTTTGCCGCCAGCCAAGATGACTGCCTTTATTTTCACTGTCGCCTCCTCACTTTGGGTCCGCCCGTCTGGCAATGGCGCGCGAAGCAGCTATTTCGTACAGGTCAATGTATTGACTGGCGCTCTTTTCCCAACTGAAGTCGGCTTGCATCGCGCGCTTTTGCATGCGCCGCCAGGCAGAGCGTTGGTCACGAAAAGTGGCCAGCGCCCAAGTCAACGTGCCTGCGACCGCCTGCGCTTCTTGCCACTGGAAGACGAAGCCGGTGCCGCGTTCCGCTTCGCCATCGTCATAATTGATGACAGTATCAGCCAGTCCGCCTGTCGCGCGCACCAGCGGCAGCGCGCCATAGCGCATCGCCATCATCTGACCGATACCGCAAGGCTCAAAGTGACTCGGCATCAAAAAGATATCACAACCTGCATAAATCTGCTGTGCCAAGACACTGTCGAATTGCAGGAATGCGCGCGCGCTTGCGGCGAAGTCTTGCTCCAACTGCCAAAAAGCCTGCTCCAGCTCGGGCTCGCCGGCGCCCAGCGCGACCAGCTGCAGCTCGCGTTTTGCCAGCAAGCTGCGCAGCGCCGGCAGCGCCAGATCAAAACCTTTTTGCGCCACCAGCCGACTGACGATGCCGACCAGTGGAATATCGTCATGGACGGGCAGACGCGCAACTGACTGCAGATGGCGCTTGTTAAGGGAGCGTTTGCTTGTGAAGTTGCCGCTGTCGAAGTTCGCGGCGAGAGCGCGGTCGGTGGCTGGATCCCAGATATTGCTGTCCAAGCCATTCAATATGCCGCGCAAATCACTGGAACGTCTTTCGATCAAAGACGCAAGCTCATAGCCGGCGTAGGGGTATTTGATCTCATCCGCATAACGCGGGCTCACCGTGGCGATCATGTCGCTGTAGGCGATGCCGATGCCCAGCAGATTGTCCGCGAGGCCTAGCTCGACCAGGTGCGGATGCTGGCGACCGTGGATGCCCGCCTGCCACATGAATCCGCCAGCGCTTCGTCCCTGATAGGCGATGTTGTGGATGCTCAGCACAGTGGCTTGCGCCGACTGCTCTGCATCGCCATGCGACTGTAGCATGAAAGGCAGCAAGCTCGTGTGCCAGTCATTGACATGCAAGGCATCAGGCCGCCAATGCAGCCGCTCTTCCAACTGGCGCATGGCAGCCATCAGCGCCTGATTGAAGAATATGAATCGTTGCATATCCCAATCCCAGGCGCTGTAGACCTGCCCTTCACTCCCGAAATAGGGCGGCGCCTGCAAAAAGTAGACGGGCATGCCGACATGCTGGCAGGTGTAGAGGCGGATAACGCTCGTCCCCAGGCGATGCGACAGGTTGAATTCCGCTAGCGGCTGGACGCCATAGGCGAGGTGGTTGATAAAGCCATAGCCCGGCAAGATCACTCGCGCATCCACGCCCAAGCGCCGCAGAGCCAAGGGCAGCGAGCCGACAACATCAGCCAAGCCGCCAACCTTGGCAAATGGCGCGGCTTCGACGCTCGCCAGCAAGACTCTCATCATGGGGTTTTTGTCTGGACTCGCATAAGCTGCATCATTGTAGGCGACTATTGCCTTGATTCAAGCTGCGATAAGGTACCGCCAAGGCAATCGGGGAGTTGCCAGTTGTATAGTCCCATAGTGTGCAGGGTCTCAGTTTGAAGTGATCGCTCTGCGGCTCCGTCCGCGTTTATCCCTTAATCGCGCCGACTGTCAGCCCCTTGATGATGTGGCGTTGCGCCAGCAACACCAAAACCAGCGCCGGGATCATCGCCACGAAAGAGCCAGCCGCCATTTCGCCATACCGGATATTGAACTCTTGCACGAAGTTGGCGATGCCCACTGGTATGGTGCGGCCCGCGCTGGTTGTGGTGAGCGAGAGTGAAAACAAGAACTCTTTCCAACTGAAAACAAAGACCAGCACAGCCATTGCCGCCAAGCCCGGCCGCACGATGGGCAGGATGACCATGCGGAAGGCTTGCCATTGCGCGCAGCCATCAATGACCGCCGCTTCTTCCAGCTCTCTCGGCACTTCGGCGAAGAAGTTCATCATCATGATCACCGCCAAGGGCATATTCAGCACGACATGCGCCATGATGACAGCAGCCGGCGTGTCATAGATCCCAGCCGCGCGCGCCCACAGATAGTAGGGCGTGACGAAGACGATGGGCGGCATCATGTTGATGAAAAGCAGCCAGACGACCACCCCGCCCGCCACCCAGCGCCGCCAGCTCAGCCGCGCCAGCGAATAGGCGGCCAGCGAACCGATCACCCCGCAAATCAGCGCCACGCTCGACGAGACGATCAAACTGTTGCGAGTCAACTCGGCGAAGTTGCTGCGGCTGCCGGTGAAGATTTCTTCATAGTTCGCCGTCTTCGCCGTGAAAAAGAAACTGCCGCTGTAGACATCAGCCATACTCTTCAGCGAGGTCTGTACGATGTAGAACACCGGAAAGAGGATGATGAAGACGACGATCAACAGCGACAGGTTCAGCGCGATTTTGGAGGCGGTACCTTGCTTCATCCCAGTCGCCTCCGCACGACTCGGCTCGCCCAGAGATAAAATGCCACGAAGATGAACATGAACGCCGCCACCATCAGCGACAGAAAAGCCGCATAACCCAGCCGAAATTGCTCACTGAAGACCTTGTAAATGTGCATGCTGATGACCTGGGTGGCTGTGCCAGGCCCGCCCGATGTCAGCACGAATATCTGGTCAAAGACCTTGAAGGCCAAAATTGTGCGCAGCAGCATAGCTACCAAAATGGTCGGCGCCATCATAGGCAGGATGACATGGCGGATGGCGCGCAGCTCGGTCGCGCCATCGACGCGGGCGGCTTCGAGCAGCGGCGGCGGAATAGACTCGATGCCAGCCAGCATGATCAAGAACATGAAACTGGTCCAATGCCAGACATCGACGATGATGACCGAGATCAGCGCCAAGTCGGGGTCGGCAGTCCACAGCGGCGGATATTGCACGCCCATCTCGATCAAAATAGTCGTGAACAGCCCGTAATTGTAGTCGTACATCAAAGACCACATCGTGCCGATTGCGACCGGCGGGATGAGCAGCGGGATGATGACAACGCTGCGATAGAGGACGGCCAATGTCTTGGTGCGGCTGATGGCCACTGCCAGGCAAAAGCCGGTGACTGTCTCAATGATCACCACTGCCACCACGAAGACCAGTGTGTTCTTCAGCGCGATGCCGGCGATAGGGTCTTTGGCCAAATTGTCCAGCTGCCCCAGTCCGACAAACTCCGAAACCAACTCGCCATCCACAAACTCGAGCTCGGAGACGCTCATCTGCACTAGCTGCAAGATGGGCAGCAGGGTGAAGATAACTAGCACGACCAAAAGCGGCAGCAGCGCCCAAAGTTTGAAGCTGCCCGCCCCGAAGAGCCGGCTGCGCCAGTCGTTTTTGCTTTTCATCGTCAAATGCGCCAAATCAGCCCAACCTCCTTTCAGAAGGTCGGTCTCAGGGCGACAGAATGTGCCGCCCGCAATCCAGCTCGTCCGTCAGCCTAGGCTACCGTGTAGCCAGCGTCCTCCATGATGGCGCGAATTTCTGAGGCCATCAGCGCGACGGCGTCTTCGGCGCTGATCTCGTTGACATAAGCCTGCGCCATGCGGGTGCTGACGCTGTCGCGGATGAGCGGCGTTTCGGGCAGGCGCGTTTCGGGATGCAAGAAAGGCGTGCTCTCGGCGAAGGCGCTCGCCCACCAGCCGACGACTGGGTCTGTCGCAAGCTCTTCGTAGGTGTCTTGGCGGACGGGGATCGCGCCGGCTTTGGCATAGGCAAGCTGGTTGTCTTTGGTGGTCAGCCACTTGACAAATTCCAAGCCTGCGGCGGCGCGCTCGCTGGGCAGGTTGTCGGGATGACACATGACCCACATGCCGGTGCGTGGCGAGCGGGCTTCGGCTGTGACGCCCGGCACAACGGTCGCGCCCATGCTGCCGCCGACCACCGAGATGTCTGGATTGTCATAGTTGGGAGCCGCAGCGCCCACCATGTGCACCTGCGCGAGGCGCCCGCTCGCCATCAGCGCGAGCAAGTCGCCCTGGCCGAGGTCGGCATAATTCTGCGGCGCCCAGTCGCGTCCCAGCCGCAGCCAGCGATTGACCGCTTCCAAGCCTTGCGGCCGCTCGAAGCCCACCGACCAACTGCCATCGTCTTCTAGGCGTACATATTCGGCATCGTAGCTATCGACGTAGGCGCCGAATTCCCACCAGATGGGGTTGACGCGATTGGCGTTGCCAAACAGGCGCGGCGGCCTGCCCAGCTGCTCGGCGATCGCTTCCATCTCGTCAAAGGTCTTGGGCGGCTCGATGCCATTCGCTTCAAAGAGGTCGCGGCGATAATAATAGAGCTGGATGTTGCCGTTGATAGGCACGCCGAGGATAGTGCCCATAGGACCGTTAACGCCCAGATCGCTGTCCCATCTCGCCGCATCGCCATAACTGATGATGTGGTCATCGAGCGTGAAATCAGCGTCGATGTCGGCGATGGGGCGCAGCAAGCCCGAATTGTAAAAGAACGGGATGTTCTGTTCGGTGATGGCGACCGCGTCATATTCGCTTTCGCCCGCTTGCACGGCGTTGCGCGTTTTGTCGAGCATGCCAGGGAAGGGCGTGACATCCAGGTTAATCTCGTTGCCGGTCGACTCGGTGTAGAGCTCGACCATGGCCGCGAAGCCAGGAAACCAAGGCGAGTCGTTGATGAGAATGGTGATCGGCGGCTGGGCAGCGATATCTTGGGCGAAGGCGCGGATATTGCTGTGCAAGAGCGGGTTGGCTGCCAGCCCGGCTGATAACGCCCCGACCGCTTTCAAGAAGTCGCGCCGCGAGAAATTGCCAATTCGCTTGTTCATGATCCGCTCCTTTGCGTGACTATAGGTGAGTTGGCTATCAAAAAAAGCAGAAGCGGCAGGCGGCTCTGCTCGCGCATTCATTGGCGACTGATAGACAAGCATTGATAGCTTAGCGCATAATCGTCTCCAGCGCAAAAAGCATTGATTTTGGGGAGTGGCTCGCTAGGCTCATGCGTCGGCGAAGCTCGCTGCTGCGCAATTACTGGGTTTTTCGAACGTGCCAAACAAAAAGCGCCAGCATCAGCCAGCGCTTGCCAGATGAGAGATGGGCGATGTAAGACTCGAACTTACAACCTTCCAGGTGTAAACCGGATGCTCTGCCAATTGAGCTAATCGCCCATTGCCAATACGAGCATAGCGCAGGTTGCCGCGCGCGTCAAGAGGCAGATACGCTACATGCGCGGCGGCGTCACGCCAGTTTGCCCTTGATATTTGCCTTTCTTGTCGGCATACGATTGTTCGCAGACTTCGTCGGCTTCAAAGAAGAGCACCTGCGCCAAGCCTTCATTCGCATACACTTTGGCGGGCAGCGGCGTGGTATTGCTGATTTCAAGCGTCACAAAGCCTTCCCATTCCGGCTCAAAGGGCGTCACATTGACGATCAAGCCGCAGCGGGCATAGGTCGATTTGCCCAGGCAGATCGTCAGCACCGCGCGCGGGATGCGGAAGTATTCCACCGAGCGCGCCAGCACGAAGGAATTGGGGGGGATGATGCAGACATCGCCGCGGAAGTCCACAAAAGACGCTGCGTCGAAGCGCTTGGGATCGACCACTGCCGAGCGCACATTGGTGAAGATCTTGAATTCGTCCGCGACGCGCATGTCGTACCCATACGATGAGACGCCATAGCTAATTGCGCCGGCGCGCACCTGGGCATCGACAAAGGGATCAATCATGCCGTGGCGGCGCACCATGTCTTTGATCCAGCGATCTGGCTTTAGTCCCACAGCAAGCTCCTCACATCCGTTCTGGCGCGCTCATGCCCATCAGCCCCAGCAAATAGCGAAAGACCGCCTGCGCCGCGCGGTAAAAACGCAGACGCGCCTTGGCTGTCTCGGCGGGCACTTCGCTGTGCAGCACGCGCACCTCGTCATAAATCGGGTGAAAGACGCCAGCCAGCTCATGCGCGAAGAAGGCGATCTTTTGCGGCTCATAGTGTCGAACCGCCTGTTCGATGACATTGCCGATTTCCAGCGCCTTGCGCACAAAACGCAGCTCGCTTTCGCCCAGCAAGTTCAGGTCGGCGTCTGCATCGCCCAGACCGCGCTCTGCCGCCTCGCGGAAGATGCCAGCACAGCGCACATAGGCATTTTGAATGTAATAAACCGGATTTTCATTGCTCTGTTTGACAACCTGGTCGACATCAAAGTCCAGCTGCGAATTGGGGCTGCGCGCCAGCATATGATAGCGCACGGCATCGGCGCTGGTCATAGCGACCAGATCATCCAATGTGTCGAAGTCGCCGGCGCGTTTGGATTGCTTGACCGCTGCAAATTCGCCCAGATCCGCGTTCCAGCGCACGGCGCGCACCATCTGCAAGAAGATGACTTCAATCGGCGCGGGATCCATCCCCAGCGCGCGAATGCCATGCCGGACGACCTGCGCTTGGGAAAAATGGTCGGTGCCCAACACATTGACAGCGATATCAAAGCCGCGCTCCAACTTGTCGCTGTGATAAGCGATGTCGGGCAGGGTATAGGTCGGCACGCCATCGCTCTTGACCATGACGCGGTCTTTTTCATCGCCGAAGGTCGTGCTGCGAAACCAGGTGGCTGGTTGATAGCCTTTGGCGGCGACATCCGCGATCTCGTCGGCGCCCGCGCCTTCCCAGTGCGTCGCCTGGTAGATATGCCCCTTCGCGCGCAGCGCCTCTAGCACAGACCAGATATGCTCGGATTCGAAGAGCGAGGTTTCGTTGAAGAAGGCATCGTGTTCGATATGGATGCTGGCCAGCGAGCGCTTGATCCAGCCGAACATCACCTGTTCAGCCACGTCTTTGAAGACCTGCCAGCTTTCGCCGCGCAGGGAGTCGCCACGTTCTGCCGCCAGGTCGCGCGCGATATCGACCAGGTATTCACCCTGATAATGATCGGCAGGCAGCTCGGCTTTTTCGCCCAGTTGCTGCAGATAACGCAGTTGCAGGCTCTTGCCGAGGATGATCATCTGGTTGCCGGCGTTGTTGTAATAATACTCGCGCTGGACTTCGTAGCCGGCCGCTTCCAGCAGGCGCGCCATGGCATCGCCGACCACGGCATTGCGTGTGTGGCCGATTGTGATAGGACCGCTGGGGTTGGCGCTGACGAACTCGACCTGCGCGCGCTTGCCCGCGCCGATATCCAGTTGAAACCAGGCTTCCTCAGCAGCCAGCGCGGCGTCAACCTGTTTGCGCAAGTAGTCATCGGCGATTGTGCAGTTGATGAAGCCGGGCGGCGCGATTTCAATCTTGCCAGCGAAATCCAGCGTTGGCAGCCGGTCGACGATGAGCCGGGCGATATCCAGCGGACTCTTGCGAGCCAGCCGCGCCAAGCCCATCGCCGGATATGCCCAGTCGCCTTGGCCGGCGCGTTTGGGCGGGCTTGCGGGAATGCGCGGAATCGTGAATTGCGGCAGCGCGCCATCGTGCTGGGCAGACCGCAGCGCGCTTTCTATGGCGGCTTCCAACCTCTTGTTCAATCGCTCCAAAGCGGACTTCCTTGACAGACGGGCAATGCGTGCAGTCTAGCAAAGTCAGGCAGCGAATTTAAGCGGCAGTTGCCGGCTTGCGCGCCCAGACCTGGCTGTAGTCTGCCTGCCAGATGGCGAAGTGAATATCGCGCAGTCCCAGCCCTTTTAGCGCCTCGCGCATTTTCGACTCGCTCCAGGCGCGGTCGGGCATCCAGCGACTGTCGATGCGAATGGTAGCCAGCAAGAGGCCGCCGCCCTTCAATACGCGCGTCATCTCGGCCAGCGCCACAGCCTGGTCGGGCAGAAACTCCAAGGCTTCCAGGCAGGTTACGGCGTCAAATTGCTCCGCGGGGAAAGCCAGCTGCGACGCGTCTTGCCGCAGCAAGGTGACCAAGCCCGCAAAGCCCTGCGCGGCCACTTTCTCTTGCGCCACCGACAGCATGCGCTGGCTGGCGTCGATGCCCAGGACCTGCCCGTGGAAGTCGGCGTTGCGCGCCATCAGCAGGGGGAGTCGCCCCGTGCCGGTCGCGACATCGAGGATAAGCGGGTCGGTCTTGGGCGCGATGGCGGCCATGAGCGCCTGCGAAACCAGCGCATGATCGGCATAGTCATCGAATTGTTTGATGCGGTCGTAGCGATGCGCCACCAGGTCGTATAGCGCGACCACAACGCGCCGGCCCAGATAGACGCCTTCGGTTTCGATCAGCAGCCACCAGATCAAAAAGCCGACGATCCCCAGCCCGAGCGCCAATGCCAGCAGTGTCATGTTGTGGCGAGCAGGTCGGCTTGACGAAATTGCATCGCATACAGTCGGGCATACAAGCCGCGCGCGGAGATTAGCTCGGCGTGCGTGCCCAGCTCGATGATGCGCCCCTCGTCCAGCACAGCGATGCGATTGGCCACGCGCACGGTGCTCAGGCGGTGGGCGATGATCAAGGTGGTGCGGTTGCGCATCAGCCGCCCCAGCGCTTCTTGCACCAGCTGTTCGCTTTCGCTGTCGAGGCTGGATGTCGCTTCGTCCAGCAGCAGGATGGCCGGGTCTTTCAGCAAGGCGCGCGCGATAGCGACCCGCTGTCGTTGTCCGCCACTTAGCTTGAGGCCGCGCTCGCCGACCACAGTGTCATAGCCATCGGGCAATTGGCTGATGAAGTCGTGGGCGTTGGCAGAGCGGGCTGCGGCGATCATCTCCGCTTCACTGGCTTCCAGCTTGCCATAGAGGATATTTTCGCGGATGCTGCCGCCGAAGAGCAAGGTTTCTTGCGGGACAATGCCGATCTGTTCGCGCAGACTGGCTTGGGTGACGCCGCGGATGTCGCTGCCGTCCACAAAGACTGCGCCCGAGTCGGGGTCATAAAAGCGTGTAATCAGGTTGAACAAGGTGCTTTTGCCCGCGCCGCTGGGGCCAACCAAGGCGACGATCTCTCCAGCGGCGATCTCCAGATCAATCTCGCGCAGCACAGCTTTTTCTGCCGCATACGCAAAGCTGAGGCTGCGCAGCGCAATCGCCCCCTGCACCGGCTTGAGCTTCCGCGCATGGGGCGCGTCTCGCACATCTGGCTGCGTATCCAGGATCTCAAAGACGCGTTTGGTCGCCCCCAGCGCTTCTTGCAGCTGCGAATAGACGCCGATGACACCGGCGAAGCTGCCCGCCACCGTCAAGCCATAAATCAAAAACGCGACCAGTTCGCCCGCTGTCAGCCGTCCGTCCAGCACTTCTCGACCGCCAAACCACAGCATCAGCGCCAGGCCTGAAAATGCGATAAAGCCGATGATGGGACCAAAGACCGAGCGAACAGTCAGCAGTTTGACCGCCGCGCGAAAGGCCACATCGACCGCGCTGTTGAAGCGGCTGATTTCGTATTGCTCGCGCACGAAGCTTTTGACTTCGCGGATATTTTGGAAGACTTCTTCCGCCACGACAGTCGCGCCGGCGAGTTCATCTTGCACGCGGGCGCTGGTGCGCTGGATGGCTCGGCCCAGGATGGTGCCGACCACGACCACCAGTGGCATCAGCACGATGATGAACAGGGTCAGCCGCCAGTTCAGCAAAAACATGACCGCCACCGCGCCGACGAGCGTGAGCGCCTGCTGCAGCACAGTGGCGATGTTGCCGGTGAGCACTGTGCGCACCACAGTCACATCGGAGGCGAGACGGCTGATTAATTCGCCAACGCGCCGGTCGGCATAATAGCGCAGAGACAGCGTCTGCAAGTGCGCATAAAGCTGGCAGCGCAGATCAACCACAATTTTTTCGCCGATATAATTCATGTTATAAGTCTGGACGAAGCTCGCCAGCGACCGCAGCAGAAACACGCCCAGCAGCGCCAGTGTGATGGTGTCCAGCTGCGCGACAGCGGCATCGCGAAAGACTGAATCGACGACTTGCTGGATGACGGCGGGGAAGACCAGGCTCAGCCCAGCCGCAAAGACCAGCCCGACTGTCGCCGCCAGCAGGCGCAGTTTGTAGCCAGCCAGATACGCCAGCAGCCGCCGCCATTGCATGGGCGAAACCGGCGTCTCGCGGCTGTCCAGGCTTTTGTCTCGGCGCGTCCGCATGCGCATCATTGCGCCCGCTCCTCGTCAACGTCGTCTTCAATCTCAATCGCCACTGTGCCGCGGTTGGGATCGACCGGGACAGTCGGGGCGGCCGGCGCGGTCGCTTCGCCGGCTTCAGGCTTGGCAGGCGCGGGGTCTGTTACCAGTTGCGCGGGGGAATCGGCGGGGAGCTTTACGCTGTGGCCAGATGGAAAGCTGATTTCGGTGCCAGCTGCGCTGCGCTGCACGATGACGCCATGCTGCTCGACGCGGACGGGCGCGCCCCAGCTGAACTTGCCGCCGACCCGTACGCATTCCGCATTGCGAATCTGCAGGCCCAGCGCGTCGCTCAGCCACTTCAGCGGCACGATGCCAGCCAAATGATGCGCTTCGCCAAAGCCTTGCAGCTCATCGGCATGATAAAACTGCGCCAGGCGGCCTTCACGCTCCAGCATACGCGACAGATGGCTCAGCGTTCTTTTCAAAAGGGCGGTCGATTCATCATGAAAGCCACTGGCGAGCATGCCTTCGCCGAGCAGCGCCTGCCAAAACAGCCAGATGCCGCCGCCGCCGCGCGCATTGGACGGGTCGAAGTCCTGGTCGCTGGCGCTGGTCATCGACAAGCCATTGGGTCGCAGAAAGCGCTGCTCATCCTGCGCCAAAGCGACTAAAGCGTCAGCCCGCTGCTTCGGCAGGCGGTTCGTCCACAAGGGCAGCAGCGCGTTGATATCCAGCCGGCTGGTGTCGATGCTGCTGGCATAGACCTTGTATACGCGGCTCAACCCTGCGACTTGCAGGCTGCGTATTGTCGAAAGCGGCTGGGGCGAGGTGAACACGCCTTGTCGATTTTGCCATCTAAATTGGTCGACCCCGGCTTCGATCGTGCAAGGCGCGCCGTTAATGTCCTCGCCTTCGAGGATAAGGCGGATGCGCGGTGCCTGGCTGATGCCACCGACGACGCGCACGATAACGCGGGCGGGCGGCGCAAAGATCTCGTTGATGACATGCCGCTCGTCGCCAGCGCCACCCCGCAGCAGCTCGATGCCAGGTCCGTGCGCGTGCGTGTCGCGGTCGCGGTAACCATAATATTCGCCCACCCAGAATTCTTCCAAAGTGGCTTCCAGCTGCGCAAGCTGGCGCGTATAAATCGCCTGCGCATCGGCATCGTCCAATATCCCCGCCAGCTGGCGCAAGGCATCGGCTTCGGAGATCAAATACGCGAGCAGGTCGGGCGTTTCCAGCAGGCGGATATCCACCCCCTGCGCCCAGCCGCGCCCCAAGCCAAATGTCGGGAAAGCCACATAACCCAACTGCCGCTCTGTCTGCCATTCCGGCGCGCCATCGTCATCCGCGTCCAGGTCGTCAGCACGCCAGCGCTGGAAGAATTTTTGCAAGCCCGGAACAATTTCCGCGGCGAATTCCTCGTCTGCCGTCTGCTCGACCACCAGCCAGCTCATGCGCGCCAGCAACGGCATCATCAGCCTATGTTGGCGCTGCCCGCCCAAGCCGGGCTGTTGGTCAACGAAGCCGCTAGCGTCTTGGGTGGCCAGATAATTGCGAATGACTGCCTTGGCCAGCGCCGGCTCAATGCCAGCGATGGCCGGCAGAGCGAGATAAGCCAGCGTCGGGTCCTGTCCGGCCCAGCTGCGGATGTGGTCGTCACCGCGTCCATTGCGACTCCAGCCGCGATTGCCCGCCCGGCTGCCGACAAATGACGGCTGCGCCAAGGCGTCGGTTTTGTTCATAAAGGCTTTCAGCAAGGTGGCATACGACAAATCAATGACGCGGTCCCAGTCGGCATTGCCTGTGCTGATTGTCGGCACAGCGGCAGCCTGGCGATCAATCTGCGCATAGTGCGGGTCCCAAGGGCGCGACAGCCAGTTCATGGCCAGGCTGAAAGAATCGCGCATGTTGGCCAGCCCTGCGCAAACAAAAGGAACGCGCGCCGAATGCCCCGCCAATAGGCAAAAGCGCGCGCCCAGCTTTGCGCCGCGGATGCGTCCGCCATAGATTTCGCTGCTGGCGCCTTCCAGCGTGACCACCGGGTTAAGTCGGCCGATTTCGCCCAGGTGCAGCGCCAAGGCGCCATCCGCGAGGGTCAGCACATTCAGCCGGCGTTTGCGTCCGCCGATGAGCACGCTGCCATGCCACTCCAATTGCACAGACAGATCGGCGCCGCTGTGATTGCTCATCTGGAATTCGCCGCCAGCAGCCCGCGACTCCATCGCCCAGAAGCGAGCGCCCAGCTCCAAATCCTCCGTTGGCGCTGCCTCAAGCTGAATCAGGTTGGGCGCGAAGTGCGTGATGACAGGCTGCCGCGCATAGGCCCAGGTCTGCTGGATGGTGTGGTCGCCCACGCGCAAGATTGGCTCGAGGCTGACAAGGTCGGCGCGACCGCCAAATTGCGTCTGAAACGCCAGCGCCGCTTCTTGCCTCGCCCCCAGGCTCACGCGCCAGGCTTGGTCATCGCAATAATCTGTGCGGCTGCCGCGGGCATCCGCTGCGATGACATAATCAAATGGCGTTTCGGGGTCGAGCTGTTGCCGCCGCAAATGCTCAAATGGTCTGATGACGCACCTTGCTTTCGTCTGGATGGCAAAGGTCTATCCTAGCAGATGGGTGAGACAGCGATGAAGATGCCCTCCGTCGGGAGTGGTGAATGCGTGGATATGGCAACCAAGCCTCCATCCCCGGCACCTTGCCCCCAGAACGAGGGAAGGGGTTTTGCCAGCGCTTCCGCAGCATGGTAGCCCCTCCCTCATTTTGGGGAAGGGGTTTAGGGGTGGGGGCAAAGCAACGCGTACCCATCAAAATCACCACTCCCTCCGCCATGTGCTACAATGCCCTCGAACCGGCTGAAAAAGCGCGCTTCAGCCGCTTTGAAGCGATTACGCGCTGGACGCTGGCGCGGTTGCGGGAGGATGCGCCCACAATGGACGCCAAGCCAAGCCATATCACGCTGGACAAAGGCAAGGCGGAGCTGACGATCCGCTGGGACGATGGGCTGGTCAGCCGCTACCCGCTTGCGCAGCTGCGCGAAGCCTGCCCCTGCGTCCAATGCCGCGGCGGCCACGCCAAGATGGGCATGGACTTCGCCCCCGACGACCTGCTCGCCCTGAGCCCCGCCCGTTCGTATGGCGTCACTGCCTTGAGCGCGGTCGGCAACTATGCGCTGCAGCCCAGCTGGGACGATGGCCACAACACCGGCATCTACACATGGAGCTATCTGCGCCACCTGTCACCACAGCAGCCTGGCTGAAAGACGGCTCTTGCGCCACGTCCCGCAATGTTTATAATTTGCGCATCGCTTATTTGTTTCACAATTCTAACAAGATAGGGGAAAATCCCATGAAACAAGTGAACTTGTTCTTGATGCTCGCCGTTATGCTGATGGCGAGCGCGTTTGCCGGCGCGGCGCAGGACGATGAACTGATTGTCTGGGCGGATGAAGCCCATGCGCCGGTGGTCGAAGAAATCGCCGCGCAGTTCACCGCCGACTTTGATATTCCGGTTGTCGTGCACGAGATCGGCTTTGGCGACATCCGTGATCAGTTCAAGACCGCCGCTCCGGCTGGCGAAGGCCCCGATGTCCTGATGGGTCCTCATGACTGGCTGGGCGAGATGGCTGTCAACGGCTTGCTGGCTGAGATCGACATTTCCGACATTGCCGACCAATTCCTGCCCTCGGCTGTGGCGGCATTTGTCTACGAAGGCGTCCAGTATGGCATGCCCACCTCGGCGGAAAATGTTGGCTTTCTGCGCAATACCGACTTGGTGCCAGACAATCCCGCCACCTGGGACGATGTCCGCGCCATCAGCGAGGCTCTGCAAGCCAGTGGCGACGCGCAGTATGGCTTTATCATGTTCGACAACAACCCCTACCACTTCTTCCCGCTGCAGACAGCCTTTGGCGGCTATGTCTTTGGCTTGACCGCGGCCGGCTATGACCCGAACGATGTCGGCATTGACAACGAAGGCTCGATCGCCGCAGCCGCCTATCTGGAAGCCTATGGCGCTGATGGCTTGATGCCGACTGGCATTGATTATGAAGTGCTGCACTCGATGTTTGAGTCGGGCGATGCCGCCATGATTATCACAGGTCCCTGGGCGATGCCGCGCATCTTGGAATCGGGCGTCAACTTCGAAGTCGCCAGCATTCCCGCTGGTCCGAGTGGCGCTGGCAAGCCCTTCTTGGGTGTTTGGGGCTTCATGATCAGCGCCTTCAGCGAGAACAAGCTGGCTGCCGAGACCTTCGTGCTCGACTATGTCGGGACGCCCGAGGGCATCGAATCGCTCTACAGCGCCAGCCCGCGCCCAGCCGCCATGATCGCAGTCCGCGAAGCGATGGACGATGAACTCACAGTCGGCTTTGCCAACGCGGGCATCGAAGGCTTGGCTATGCCGGCTATCCCGGAAATGTCGTCGGTGTGGAGCGCCTGGGGCAACGCCATGGAACTGGTGCGCACCGGCGAGCTGGATGCCGAAACCGCCTTTAGCAACGCTGGCGAGCAGATCCGTTCGCTGCTGGCCGAACAATAGAGGCGGCAGGCACAGCCCTTGACTGACTGGCAAGTGTAGCAGCGGGGGAGCGCCAACCGCAGAAGCGCCCCTCGCTTGTTGCCTTTTCTCTGCGCGCTTATTGCCCGTTTTAGGAGTGGTGATTTTGGTGGGTACGCGTTGCTTTGCCCCCACCCCAAACCCCTCCTCCAAACATGAGGGAGGGGCTGCCATGCTGCGGAGGCGCTGGCAAAACCCCCCTTCCCTCGCTCTGGGGGCGAGGGGACGGGAGATGGGGGCTTGGTTGCTATATCCACACATTCACCACTCCCCCCGTTTTTTCTGCAGATGCACATGACTCGCCAAGCGGCAGCGGACAACCTCATTCGGCGCAACCGTGGCGGCGGCGCTGCGTTGCGCTTGTTGGCGACTTACCTGGCGCTGGCGCTTGTGGATGCCTTTGCGCTTTATTTGATCTATGTATTCGTCGCGGACGGCGTCATTCAACTGGCGGTTGCCGTGGGCGTCGTCACCCTTGGCGTCAACATCATCAACCTGCGCCAGGGCTTGTATGCGCTGCGTTGGATCGCCCCCGCGCTTTCGCTGATGACGCTGATGGTCGTTTATCCCATCATCTATACCGTCTATGTGTCTTTCACAAACTTTGGCGATGGCAACCTGCTGACCAAGCAGCAGGTTATCCGCATCCTCGCCCAAGAGACCTATTTGCCCGAAGGCGGCAAAGTCTATGCTTGGGCGATCTATGCCAACGCCGCTGGCGATTATGCGTTGTGGCTGAGCGACCGCAGCGATGGCGAGCGCTATTATTTCGCCACACTGGGGAGCTTCGCGGCGGTTGAGTCGCTGCCGCCGGGCGCAGATCCGCCAGCGGCCTATCAGGGCTATCAACTGCTTGGACGCCGGGAAGCGCTGCAAGCGGCTCGCGCAGCAGAAGACCTCAGCTTTGGCGTGGCGGGCCGGCCAATTCAGATCGCTGGCCGCAGAGAAGCCGGCGAATTTGCCCAGCGGCTGGTGTATCAGCCCGACGAAGACGCCATCCTCGATATGCAAACTGGCTCGCTGTATCGCGCTGTTTATGCGTATGGACGCGACCAGACAACTGGCGAGCTGCACAAGACCGGGCAATTTGTCAATGACCAGGGCGCTGCGCTGCGCACGGGCTTCCGAGCTGGCATTGGCACGCAGAACTACAGCAGCTTCGTCGACAACGATGAAATCCGCGGTCCGCTGATTCGGATTTTCTTGTGGACGATCGGGTTTTCGCTGGCTTCGGTTTTTTCGACCTTTGCCCTGGGGCTTTTCTTCGCGTTGATTATGCAAAACCAGCGCATTCCCTTGCGCAAAGTCTTTCGCACCTTGTTGATCATCCCCTGGGCGATCCCCGGTTTGATATCGGTCGCCGTGTGGCGGGGCATGCTCAACGAGAATCTGGGCGTGGTCTCTACGATCATCCGCGCCTTTGGCTTGGAGCCGCCGCCTTTTTTCATTGACCCTGGCTGGGCGAAGATCGGCATCTTGTTGATTAACCTGTGGCTCGGCTATCCATATTTCATGCTGGTATGCAGCGGCGCGCTGGCGGCCATCCCCACCGATATGTACGAAGCCGCCGAGGTGGACGGCGCGGGCTGGTGGCGCAAGTTCCGTGATTTGACACTGCCGCTGCTCTTGGTAGCGGTGGGCCCGCTCTTGATCGCGTCCTTCACGTTCAATTTCAACAACTTCACAATTATCGAGGCTTACGACGAAGGCGGGCCACCCATGAAAGAGGCGGGCAACCTGCCGGCCGGTCACACCGATATTTTGATCAGCTATGCCTTTCGGCTGGCATTTGGCGCGGGGCGCGGCGCGGACTTCGGCTTGGCATCCGCCATCACGATCGTCATCTTCGCCATGGTCGCATGTGTCACCTTGCTGCAGTATCGGCTGACCAAGGGCTGGGAGGAGACATCAGAAAATGTCTAGCCCCGCCCACTTGCGCAAGCGCAGCGGCTATACGTTGGCGCAAAATGTCCAGTTCGCGCTGCAAATCATCATCCTGGTCGCCGCGGTGCTCTTCGCCGTGTTTCCCATTATCTGGGTGGCTTCTGCGGCTTTGAACCCCGCCCAGTCCATGGTGACGCAATCCATTATCCCGCTTTTGCCCGAGGTTCGCGTCGTCTATGCCAACGAGCCAGGCACGCTGCTTCAGGTTGCCGCGCCAGATGGCACGCGCGTCGAACGCAGCGCCGAGCTGGTGCTGCTGGTGGAGGTCGCTGGCAAAGAGAAAGAGCTGCGCGCTATCAAAAATGGCTATGTCGAAAACATCCGCTTCGCTGTCGGCGATTCTTTCGTCGCGGGCGATGCGCTCTATGACATCAGCTCCAGCTATTTCATCAATTTTGATACCCTGCTGAATACGCCGCGCAAGCCTTTCCTGCGCTGGATGGTCAATTCCTGCGTCATCGCCAGCATCTCTGCGCTCATCATTGTGCTGGTGACGGCATTCAGCGCCTATTCATTTTCGCGTTTTCGCTTTTATGGCAGACGCAGCCTGCTGGTGACCATCTTGCTGGTGCAGGTATTCCCCAACCTGCTGGCGCTGGTCGCCATCTACCTGATGCTGCAGCAGATCGGCAATCATATTCCGTTTTTGGGATTGAACACGGCGGGCGGCTTGATGCTGGTGTATATCGGCGGCGGCATGGGCATCAACATCTGGCTGATGAAAGGTTTCTTCGATTCTGTCCCGCGCGATATTGACGAGTCGGCTTTGGTCGATGGCGCGAGTCATTGGCAGGTTTATTGGCAGCTGATCTTTCCGTTGGTGCGCCCGGTGCTGGTGGTGGTGGGCATTTTGTCCTTTGTCGGCACCTACAACGAGTTTGTGCTGGCGCGGGTGATGCTGCGCGACAAAGACACCTGGACCTTGATGGTCGGGCTTTGGCAATACATCAGCGCCAACTTCGCGCAAGATTGGGGCGTGTTTGCCGCGGGCGCAATCATCGGCGCGCTGCCCAGCTTGGCGATTTATCTGATGTTGCAAGACCAGATTGTCGGCGGTTTGACCCAGGGCGCGGTCAAAGGCTAGGTCGATATGCCAAGTCCCTCGCCAGAACAAATCGCCGCCGCTGTCGGCATAGAATTGCCCAAGCTGCATGTTCGCTATTGCCAGCGCGACGCGGCGCTGTATGCCCTGGGCATTGGCGCGCCAGCCGACCCACTGCGCGGGCTGTGCACATTCGGTTTCGCTGCCCGCGCTATCATCAAAGCCTGCTGTGGAAACGATGCCTCGCGTCTGCGTTCGATTCGGGCGCGCTTCAGCCAGGAACGCGACGCGGTCGTGCTGAGCCATGCAGCCGCGCGCTTGATGGGCTGAGGCATGGCATTGGCATTGCGCGAGCAGCCACACCGACGCTACAACCCGCTGCTGGACGAGTGGATTTTGGTGTCGCCGCACCGCACCAAGCGCCCCTGGCAGGGACAAGCCGAAGCAGCGCCCGCCGAGATCCGCCCGCGCTACGACCCAGCCTGTTATCTGTGCCCTGGCAACCGGCGCGCCAATGGCGAGCGCAACCCCGACTACACCAGCACCTTCGTCTTTGTCAACGACTTCGCCGCCGTCTTGCCCGACACGCCGCTGGCGGAAACTGCCCCAAGCCCTCTGCTGCAAGCCCGAACGCTGCGCGGCGAGGCGCGGGTCATCTGCTTTTCGCCACGTCATGATTTGACACTGGCGAAGATGTCGCCGGACGCGATTCGCTTGGTGGTTGATCTGTGGGCGGCGCAAACCGCCGAGCTTGGCGCGCGCTTTGGCTGGGTGCAGATATTCGAAAATCGCGGCGACATGATGGGCGCGTCCAACCCGCACCCCCATGGACAGATCTGGGCGACAGACACGCCGGGCAGCATCGTCCAGCGCGAAGACGCCCAACAGCGCGCCTACTACGCGCGGCATGGCGCGCCGCTGCTGCTGGACTATGCGCGGCTGGAAGGCGAGCGCGGCGAACGCGTCGTCATCGAAAACGCTAGCTGGCTGGCGCTTGTTCCCTATTGGGCGGTCTGGCCCTTCGAGACGCTGCTGCTGCCCAAAGCGCCGGTCTTGCGCCTGCCCGACCTGGACGAGCGGCAGCGCAGCGACCTGGCAGCCATCTTAAAGCGGCTGCTGGTCAAATATGACAATCTCTTTGCGACGTCATTTCCCTATTCTATGGGCTGGCATGGCGCGCCATACCGCCAAGGCGACTCGCGGCACTGGCAGCTGCACGCGCATTTCTATCCGCCGCTGCTGCGCTCCGCCTCCGTCCGCAAGTTCATGGTTGGCTACGAAATGCTGGCGGAAGCCCAACGCGATATCACAGCCGAAGCCGCTGCGCTGCGACTGCGCGATTTGCCGGAAACGCCGCACAAGCTGCGCCAGCCCGCTCAGCTTTCCCACTGCCACTGCAGCAAATCGACAGCCAGCTCGTCTCCAAAATAATTGCAGCTGTTGACATCGGGAATCGTCCATTCGCGCTCGGCGAAGACGGGTTGCTGCGGATTGAAATAGTTGTAGACGCGGCGCGAGACCTCGGCGAAGAGCGGCAGCGACTCTTGAAAATCCAGCCAGTCGGGTTGGAAGAGCAGCATAGCAATGACATAATCTCCGCCCGGGGTGAAGAACAGGGCGCTGTTGCCATGCGTATCGGGAATCCAGCCGTGTTTGTGGGCGACGCGCGTTTCGGCTGGCACGCCCGATTTCAGCAGCGCATCGACCGTATTGTTGCTCATCACATGCAGCATCTGGCGGCATTCGCGCCCTTCGATGTCCGCGCCGAGCGAGTGGCTGCTGCCATATGCGCAATCGTAGACCGCGGCCAGCAGCGCGCCTGCCTCCGCGGCGACCAATTGATTGGACGAGTCGGGCTGCGTCTTGATCTGGTCGGCGCTGGTTTGCGGCGCGGTTATGGGGAAGGGCGGCGGCTCGGGCGTGCCAATCGTGGTGAAGGGCGCGTTCAGAAAGGAACGGTCCCAGCCATGCCGCGCCAGGAAGTCGCTGACCGACTGCGCGCCCAGCCAGACATTGCCATTGCCGACGGCGCTCAGCAAGCGATTGGTGGCGGTGTTTTCGCTGCAGATCATCGTGTTCAGGATATCCGTAGCCATTTCCAGCGTCGGCGGCGCATTAAGGCTTTCGTACAGGCGCGCCAAGATGGCGATTTTGTTTAGGCTGGTGCCGCTGAAAGCATAGTCGTCGCCAAACGTGAAAGCCTGGCGCGTCTGCAAATCTAGCACAAAGAGCGATCCGAAGCGGCTCGTCTGCGGGTCAAAGCCTTTTTCCAACAGCAGCAGCCACAAGTCTTCGCCCAGAGCCGCAAAAGACGGAGTCAACGGCACCGGCGCCGCCCCGGCGAGGCTTGCGGCGCGGACAACCTGTGGCGTGGCTGTGGCTGGCGGCAGCGCAAAGCGGGACTGCGATACTGGAGCGGTCGTGAAGATGTCGCCGCTGACCTCGATCAGGTCGCGCGCGATCCAGGCTTGGCCATTGGCGCTGGCTGCATAGACGATGCGCAGCCAAGGAAACTGCGTATGATAACCGGTGATCTCGAAGCGGCGGCCGGCGCTTGCCACGCCCGCTCGTGGATAATCGACGCCCGGACCATGGCGTATATTGACCTCGCCGCGCACGATGCCGTAGACCGTCCAGCCGCTGGCAGTCGGCGCAGAACTTGCCGACGCGCCGGGCTGCGGGGTGTCGGGCGCTGGGCTGGCTGCTGGAGGCGCCTCGTTCACGACAGCCCGGCTTAGCGGCACGCCCTGCAGGCTGCCACTCACAGTCACCAATGTTTCATACACCCAGCCCTTGGGCAGTTGTGATCCTGGCTCGCCAAGCAGCAGCCAGGGATAAAACTCGCTGCGCCCAATGACAGGATAGCGGCTGCCGGCGCGGATCTCGCCGACGACAGGCGCTTCTATGGTGGGGCCTGCGCGCAGATTGGCGCTGCCCAGGGCTTCGGCCTGCGCGCCGACGCCTGCGGACTGCGCCCAGGCCAAGCCCGCGCCCAGCAGCAAACTGCCCAGCAGCATGTGGACAGTTGTTCTCAGAAAAACGAAAGCTCGCTGCCGCATCTTCTCCCAAGTCACCTTGCTTGCCCGCCGCGCATTGTAGCACAGATGCCAGCGCGCTAAACCTTGCCTGAGACCCCCTGAATTGCCTGCCGCTGCCCCTTGACAAAGCCGCAATGGATTTCTATACTCGCTTGCAAAGCACGAGCCGAAGTGGCGGAATTGGCAGACGCGCTACGTTCAGGGCGTAGTTCTCTTCGGGGAGTGTGGGTTCGACTCCCACCTTCGGCACTATGTTTTGTGACCCGGCCTATGCGCTGGGTCTTTGTTTTGGCGCTGCGACTTCGGCGGCTGATTGTGTAGAAATGCGCTGGCAGGTTTCTGCGCCTGCAATATGATAAGAGACATGAGCGAATACGATAGGTTCAGCGCGGGCTCAGCCGAGTCGGGCAGTGGCGAAGCGCCCGCTCAGCCAGCGGCTGGCTGGAAGCGCTTGACCAGCGTGCAGGTGCTATTCTCAGTTACATTGGCGCTGGGCTTGGTGCTCATCCTCAATTTCAGCAGCCGCATCAGCCTGGACCGCGACCTGGGGCGCATCCATGCGCAATTCGAGATGGAAATCGCCGACTTGCAAAGCGAACAGCAGCGCTTGCTCGCCCAGTTGGACTATGTCAAGAGCGATGCCTATGTCGAAATCTGGGCGCGCGATGAAGGAAAGATGATCCGCGAAGGCGAAGTTTTGATCATGCCCAAAGGAATCGTCAGCGATATCGACGCGCAAAGCGCCACAACCAGCCTGGTGGACTTTGAGACGACCGCCCCCAAGCCCGAAAACTGGGAATTGTGGTGGGCGCTCTTTTTTGATTCGCCGCCACCAGACAGGTGAGCTAGACCGCGCCGGCCGCCGCTTCTGTGATGAATGAGGGCTGCGCGCCCGCGTAGTCGATGACCCGCGCCGGTCGCCGATTTTCGCCGACTTCGAGCGCAGCGCCCGCAGCGGCAAAAGCCACTTTCAGCACAGCCAGAGCCACCACTTCGCCATCAGCTGCTTGCGCGCTGCTGGTTAGCTTGCCGACCACGTTGCCGCTGGCATACACTGGGGCTGGCGCCGGCGCATAGGCTGAAAGCGCCACGCGAACCAGTGTCTTGGCGAGGCGTTGCCGGCTCTCCATGCGCGCGATGATTTCCTGCCCGGTATAGCAACCTTTGTTGAAACTAACTTCGTCCCACAAGCCGACTTCCAAGGGCAAATACTCGGTCGACAGCTCCAAGCCCGCCGGCCGGCCGCTGCGAATCCGCAGGCTGTTGTAGGTCAGCGAGCCAGCGGGCCGCAACCCCTGCGCAGCGCCCCGCTGCAGCAGCCACTTGTGCAGGTCGGCAGCTTTTTCCGCCGCGCAGATGACAAGCCAATGCTCGCCGCAGATGGATTTGCGCTTTGCCAGTGTCAGCGCGCCAAAGTCGCTGTCTAGTTGGGCATTGGCATGCAATGGCACCGTGGGCGCTTCTGGCCACAGCGCAGCCGCGACTTGCTCGGCAGCGCGCCCGTGCAGGGCGAATTGCGCTGTTTCCACGCTTTGATCGGCGACTTCTGCCTGATCGCCAAAGAAAATGCTGCGCCGCAGATAAGCCGCCAGCGCCGCGCCGCGCCCCGCCTCGCTGATGAGCAGCAGCCCGTCCGCTCTTCGCAGACAAAGCGCCCGAAACAATATCCGCGCATTGGGGTTGGTGAAGACGGTCGGCGTGCCTCGCCCGACTGTCAGGCTTAGCAAGTCATTGGTCGACATGCGGTTGGGCAAAGCCAGGCAATCGCGCCCGCGCAGCAAGATGCGCCCCTCGTGCGAACGATCTAGCAGAATCGCGCCGCTCTTTGCCGCTGCCAGCTCGGCAGCCTGGTCGCCATAATCCAGCGGGATATGGTCGGCTGCCAGGCGCGCGCCCAACGACAGGTGCCGCTGCGCAAGGGCTGTCATGCTGTCGCTTCGGGCAGGTGGCGCGCCGCCAATTCCCGGTCGATAATGCGCCGGGCCGCTGCAATCGCGCTGGACAAGCGGTCATTGACGATGATGTGGTCGCATTGGCTTTGGTAGGGCAGTTCAATCGCCTCGGCGCGCTGCAGGCGGCAGCTGATATCGGTGATGGCATCGGCGCGCTGGCGCATCCGCTCTGCCAGCACGGTCAACTGCGCAGCCATGTTTGCGCCGGGCACGGTGACAAAGATCTGCACGACATTTTGCGGGAATGCCGCCGCCAGCTTCTTCGCGCCCAGCGCTTCAATATCGGCGATGCGCGCTTTGCCCGCCCGCAGGCAATCGAGCGCCAGCTGCCGCGGGACGCCATAAAATTTACCCGGCGTCACTTCCTGATATTCCAGCAGCTGCCCGGCGCTCAACAACTTTTTGAACGCCGCCATGCTCATGAAGTGGTGCTCGCGCCCTTGCTCTTCGTCCAGCCGCATGGGGCGCGTGGTGGCGGTGGGCAGTTGGCGCAGACTGGGCGAGTCGGCAATGATGGCGCGCATGATCGCGTTTTTGCCTGCGCCGCCAGGACCAATCATCACGAAAATGACGCCCGGCAAGCTCTCGGAAGCATTCACTCTGTGTTATCCTAGCCACCAATTCATGCGGCTAGTCTAGCAAGGCTGGGGCGCATTTTCCATAGTCGGCGTATACAAGTAACAATCCTGATTTTTTATGGAGTGCAAAACATGACAGCGGCAATCATAGATGGCAGGGCAGTCGCCAAGCGCGTCCAGTCCGAAATCCGCGCTGGCGCAGACCAAGCCGCGGCGCGTTTGGGCAGGCGGCCCGGCCTGGGCGTCGTGCTGGTCGGCGATGACCCGGCCTCGGCCATGTATGTGCGCATGAAACAGCGCGCTTGTGACCGAGTGGGCATCCAGTCATCGGCGAGCATCCTGCCAGCCAGCGCTGCGCAGTCCGAAGTGGAAAACGCGGTGCGCGCTTTCAACGCGGACGCTGCCATCGACGGCATTCTGGTGCAGCTGCCGCTGCCTTTTTCGATCGACGAAGCCGCAGTGTTGAATGCGATTGGTCTGAGCAAAGATGTAGATGGCATCCACCCGGTGAATCTGGGTCGCCTGGGCATGCGCGGACGCGAGCCGACCTTCACGCCAGCCACGCCCACCGGCGTCATGCGTCTAATTGCCGAATCGGGCATCGAGCTGGCTGGCAAAGAAGCTGTCGTCATCGGGCGCAGCAACATTGTCGGCTTGCCCATCGCGCTGATGCTCACCAATGCCGATGCCACCGTGACGCGCTGTCACAGCCGCACAGTCGACCTGCCGCTGGTGACTCGCCGCGCCGATGTTGTGGTCGCTGCTGTGGGCCAGCCCGAGCTGGTCAAAGCCGACTGGCTGAAGCCTGGCGCAGTCGTCATCGATGTTGGCTCGAATGCCGTGCCCGACCCAGCCAGCGAAAAAGGCTATCGCTATGTGGGCGATGTCGACTTTGCGCAAGCGCAGGCTGTCGCCGGTTGGCTGACCAAGGTGCCGGGCGGAGTCGGCCCCATGACGATCGCCATGCTGCTGGCGAATACCCTTAAGGCGGCACAGACATGACAACCATGCTGCTGAAGAATATCCAGCGGCTGGCGACCATGGATGCCGAGCGGGGCGAGTTGTCGAATGCCTGGCTGCTCGCGCAAGACAAGATCATCATCGAGCTGGGCGCTGGCGAAGCGCCTGCGACTGCCGACCGCGTTATCGACTTGTCGCGGCATGTCGTCTTGCCGGGCTTAATTAACACGCACCATCACATGTTCCAGAGTCTGACGCGCGTCCTCGCCCAGCAGGGGGATCTCTTCGCATGGCTGCGAACCTGTTATCCCATCTGGGCGCAGCTGCGCGCCGAGCATGTGTATACGGCGGCAAAGCTGGCTATGGCGGAGCTGCTGCTCTCCGGCTGCACGACCGCCAGCGATCACCACTATGTGTTTCCCAACGATGTCCAGCTCGAGGACGAGATCCGCGCCGCGCAGGAGCTGGGCATTCGCTTGCATGCGGCTCGTGGCAGCATGAGCGTCGGCGAAAGCGCCGGCGGACTGCCACCCGACCATCTGGTGGAAGACGAAGACGATATCCTGCGCGATACGCGGCGTCTGATCGAAACCTGGCATGACCCAGCGCCCCAATCCATGCTGCAGATCGTGGCGGCGCCCTGCTCGCCTTTCAGCGTGTCTGTCGATCTCATGCGCGAGTCGGCAGCGCTGGCGCGAGCCTATGGCGCGCAGCTGCACACCCATCTAGCCGAGACCGCTGATGATGTCGCCTATAGCCTGGAGCGATTTGGCCTGCGACCCGGCGACTATGCAGAAGCTGTCGGCTGGGTTGGCGATGATGTCTGGCATGCGCATTGCGTCAAGCTGGACAGCGCCGCCATCGACCTGTTTGCGCGCACCGGCACAGGCGTTTGTCATTGTCCCTCGTCCAATATGCGGCTGGCTTCGGGGATTGCCCCAGTGCGGACGATGCTGGATCGTGGCGTGCCTGTTGGGCTGGGCGTCGATGGCTCGGCTTCCAACGACAGCGGGCATCTGCTGGGCGAGGCGCGGCAAGCCATGCTGCTGCAGCGGGTTTTGGGCGGTCCCGCCAGCTTTTCGGCTCGCGAGGCGCTGGAAGTGGCGACTGTGGGCGGAGCGCGCGTGCTGGGGCGTGACGATATTGGCCGCCTTGCGCCGGGCATGTCGGCGGATTTAATTGCGTTTCGGCTGGACGATATCGCATTGGCTGGCGCATTGAGCGACCCGCTGGCCGCGCTGGTATTTTGTCAGCCCCAGCGCGTCGACCTGTCCATTATCAACGGGCGCATTGTCGTCGAAGATGGCAGGCTGCTGACGGTCGATGCGCCGAGCTTGGTGGCGGCGCACAACAAGCTGTCGATGCAGCTGATTCGCGGCGAGCGCTGAATTCGGAGGCGGTTTCATGTCTATTGTCGATCGTTTGGCGGCGGCGCGCGGAGAGATTGAGTGCGACCTCGTCCTGCGCGATGCCCGCCTGGTCAATGTCATCAGCGGCGAGATTTATCTCACCGATATCGCTGTGCACGACCGGCATGTCGTGGCGCTTGGCGATGGCTATGCTGGCGCAAGCGAAGTTGATCTGGATGGCAGCTATGTCACGCCCGGGTTGATCGACGCGCATGTGCATATCGAAAGCAGCTTGGTGACGCCGCCGGAATTCGCCCGGGCTGTCTTGCCGCGCGGCGTCACCACCGTAATCACCGACCCGCACGAGATCGCCAATGTGCTGGGCATCGCTGGCATTCACTATATGCTGGAGCGAGCTAGACGCGGACAGCTGAGTATGTTTGTCATGGCGTCAAGCTGCGTGCCGGCCACGCGCATGGAAACCTCTGGCGCTCGGCTCGAAGCGGCCGATCTTGCGCCGCTGCTGGATCATCCCTGGGTGCCGGGCTTGGCGGAGTTGATGAATTATCCGGGCGTGGCGCTGGGTGATGAAGGCATGCTAGACAAGCTGGCGCTCTTTGCGGACCGCGCATTGGACGGGCACGCGCCGGCGATGACGGGCAAGCGCCTAAATGCCTATGTGGCGGCTGGCGTCCAGAGTGAGCACGAATGCACGACGCTGGCGGAAGCGCGCGAGAAACTGCGCCTGGGCTTGACCATTTTTATCCGCGAGGGAACGACTACGCGCAACCTGCTGCCGCTGCTGCCGCTCATCACGCCCGAAAATCACAGCGCAATCTGCTTCTGCACCGACGACCGCGTCCCGGCTGACCTCATTGACGAAGGCTCCATCGACTTCATGCTGCGCCAAGCCATCGCGGCGGGCATCGACCCCGTCATGGCCATCCGCATGGGCAGCTATAACACAGCCCGGCACTTTGGTTTGCGCAAATATGGCGCAGTGGTGCCCGGCCGCTATGCGGATCTGCTGGTCCTGCCCGACCTGCGCGATTTTCACGCGCAGCAGGTGTATCGCGGCGGCGAGCTGGTGGCAAAAGACGGCATCATGCTCAGCCAGCGCAGGCAGGCGCGGCCGCTTGACCGGCCAGCCAGCGTCAACATCGGCGGCGCTTCGCTGGATTTCACGATTCCGGCGCGCGGCGAAACAATCCGCGTCATCGGTACAGTGCTGGACCAAGTGGTTACGCGGCATCTGGTCGAAAGCGCCCGCATCGTCAAGGGCTGCGCGGTCAGCGATGTCGAGCGCGATATATTGAAGTTCGCCATGATCGAGCGGCATCGCGCCAGTGGCAAGGTCGGCTTGGGCTTCATCAAGGGATTTGGCTTGCAGCGCGGTGCCATCGCCGGGACAGTCGCGCACGACCACCACAACCTGGCTGTCATCGGCGTCGACGACAGCAGCATGCGCGCGGCCGCATTGGCGCTGGCGGATGGCGGCGGTGGCTTGGTCGCCGTGGATGGCGAGCGCATCCTGGCGAGCTTGCCGCTGCCCGTGGCCGGCTTGCTCAGCGAAGCGCCGATTGAAGAGGTGCGCGCCGACTATGACCGGATGGTACGCGCCGCGCAATCGCTGGGCAGCTCTCTGCCCGACCCCTTTATGGCGATGAGCTTTATGGGCTTGGAGGTCATCCCCTGCTTGAAGTTGACCGACCACGGACTGGTCGATGTCGAACGGTTCGAGGTTGTCGATCTATTTGTGCAGTAGGCGCGCTGGCGGCGCATCCTCGCATTCACCACTCCTCTCGCAAAGCACGCTTTTGAAAATACTGATTTCTGGTTACAATAGCCGGCTTAAGGAAAGAGTTGTCCAGGCGGGAGAAATGGTTCAACACACAACATTGCAGGCGCTGCGCCGCGAAGTCGAAAGCAAGCGCGAAGACATCATCGGCTTCTTGCGCGAAATCTGCGCCATCCCCAGCATGGACAGCCAGATACGGGCTTGTGGCGAGCGCATCGCTGTGGAGATGAAAGCGCTGGGTTATGACGAGATATTCTGGGACAAGATGGGCAATGTCGTTGGGCGCATCGGCAATGGCAGCCGCATTCTGCTGTATGACAGCCACATTGACACCGTCGGCATAGGCGATCCTGACGAATGGGAATGGGATCCGTTCACTGGCAAGATCGAAGATGGCATCCTGTATGCGCGCGGCGCATGCGATGAAAAAGGCAGCACCCCCGGCATGGTCTATGGCTTGGCTCTGGCGCGGCAGATGGGCTTGCTGGAGGGCTTCACCGCCTATTATTTTGGCAATATGGAAGAATGGAACGACGGCCAAGCGCCACACGCTTTCGTGCAGACCGAGGGTATCAAACCTGACTTTGTCGTCATCGGCGAGCCAACCATGATGCAGATTTATCGCGGACATAAGGGGCGCGTGGAGTTCAAAATCGTGGCGAAGGGCAAAAGCGCCCATGCCGCCAGCAATTATCTCGGCGACAACGCTATCTACAAGCTGCTGCCGGTCATCGAGCGCATCAGCCATATCGAGCCAGATCTGGGCGACCATGACTTCCTCGGGCAGGGGCGCATCACCGTGACCGATATGGCTGTCAAGACGCCCAGCATCAACGCCGTGCCTGACGAAGCGACTATCTATGTCGACCGCCGCATCACGTTTGGCGAAGATCCAGAATCAGAACTGCGGCGTCTGCGCGACATCATTGGACACCGCGATGACATTCAGGCGGAAATCCTGGTCTATGACGAGCCGAGTTATACCGGCTTTGTCTTCCCGCTGGACAAGATCTATCCGGCCTGGGCCTACGAAGAAGACGAGCCAATCGTGCAGGCGGGCTGCGCTGCCGCCGAAGTGCTCTATGGGCCGGTCGACACGGGCAAGTGGGACTTTTCTACCAATGGCATCTATTGGGCTGGCAAGGCGGGCATACCCAGCATCGGCTTCGCGCCTGGCAACGAGATCCACGCCCATACGGTGCTCGACCAGGTGCCGCTGGACGATGTCGTGCGCTCAACCGAGTGGTACGCGCTTTTTCCCACCATTCTGCGCCAAACGCTGGACGGCGCGCAAATAGACAAGCAGTAGCACAGGAGCCTTGTATGCAAACTGATTTGCGAGGGCGCGACCTCATCAGCACCCAAGATTGGACGCGCGAAGAAATCGAAACATTGCTGGATGTCGCTTGGGATCTCAAGCGCAAACGCGCGCTGGGCGAGCCGCACGCCCTGCTGCGCGACAAGGTGCTGGCTCTGCTCTTCTTTTTTACCAGCACGCGCACGCGCATCAGCTTCGAGGCGGGCATGGCGCAGCTGGGCGGACATGCGCAGTTTATCGACCACACGACGACGCAGATCAGCCATGGCGATACAGCCAAAGAAATCGGCGAAATCGTCGGACGCTATACAGACGGCATCGCCATTCGCCAGTGCGACTGGGGTGTTGGCAACCAGTACATCAACGATGTGGCGCAGGCCAGCCGCGTGCCTGTGCTCAATATGCAGTGCGATGTCTATCACCCATTTCAAATCCTCGCCGACCTGATGACGATCATGGAGAAATTTGGCCGTAACCTGCGCGGCAAGACCATCAACATCAGCTGGGCGTATGCGTCCAGCTATCAGAAACCGATATCGGTGCCCCAGAGTCTGGTGCTGCTGATGTCGCGGTTTGGCATGAACCTGCGCTTGACCCGTCCGCCGGAATACCGGCTGATGCCCGATATTGTCGAACAGGCGCGCGAAAATACGCGGCGGCATGGCGGCTCCTTTGCGATCCTCGACGACTTTGACGCCGGTTGCCGCGATGCAGACATCCTCTATCCCAAAAGCTGGGGCAGTTGGCTGACCACCGAAGACGAGCTGGCTTCGGCAGAGATCGGCGCGCAATACAGCGACTGGATCGCCGATGATCGCCGCCTGCGCATGGCGAAGGATCATGCCATCTATATGCACTGCCTGCCCGCCGACCGCAATATCGAAGTGGCCGACAGCGTCATCGACGGGCCGCAGAGCGTGGTCTATGACGAAGCCGAAAACCGCTTGCATGTGCAAAAAGCGGCGCTGGCGCTGACGATGCGCTGATTTTTTTCGGCGAGCAGGTAGCGAAGGACGCTCGGCATGATCGAAAAATTGGTGGTGGTGGCGATCGGCGGCAACTCGCTGATTGCCGATCCCGCCAAACCCGATACCGAAAGCCAATGGGAGTCGGTGCGCGAAACTTGCCGGCACATCGCCGCGATGACACGCGCTGGCTGGCAGGTGGTGGTCACGCATGGCAATGGTCCCCAGGTGGGTTACATTATGAATCGCGCCGAGATTGCCACGCGCGTCGCCAACCTGCATGGCGTGCCGCTCGACCTGGCGGTTGCGGATACGCAAGGCAGCATCGGCTATATGCTGCAGCAAGCGCTGGCGAACTCGCTGCGCCGCGAGGGCATGAATCATACGGTCGCCACCATCATCACCCAGATTTGCGTCGACCCCGACGATCCAGCCTTCGCCAACCCCGACAAGCCAGTGGGCGGCTATATGACCGAGGCGGAAGCGCTGGCGGGGCGCCTCGAGGGCTGGCAGGTGAGAAAAGAAGCCGGCCGCGGCTGGCGGCGCGTGGTGGCTTCGCCCAAGCCGATTGTGGTCAACGAGATCAATGCCATCCAGGCTTTGGTGCTGGCGGGCTATATCGTCATCGTCTGCGGCGGCGGCGGCGTGCCGGTGGTGCGCAACGAAGTGGGCAGTTTGCGCGGCGTCGATGCCGTCATCGACAAAGACCGCGCCAGCAGCCTCTTGGCGCAGACCTTGCGCGCCGACCTGCTGTTGATCTCGACCGGCGTCGAGAAAGCCTGCCTCAATTTCCGCACGTCGCAGCAGCAGCCCTTGGACGAGCTGACGCTTGCTGAGGCGCGGCGCTACCTGAACGAAGGGCAATTCCCGCCGGGCAGCATGTATCCCAAGATCGAATCGGCGATCGACTTTGTGCACAATGGCGGTCCGCGCGCCATCATCACCGACCCGCCCAATATCACGCGCGCCTTGCATCACCAGACGGGCACGCGCATCGTGCCAGGCGGCAGCGGCTGAGAGGCGGGTGACAGGCAGAAGTGGCGGCTATCCAGGAATTGCGCTGTGTCGTTGGCGGCTGCCGCTTTGCCCCGGGCGAGCAAGACTATGCTTGCCCGCATCACGGCGAGCTGGGGACCTTGGATGTCGTTTATGATTACGCGGCCCTGCGCGCGAGCTTGGACCGTGATGCCATCAGCGCGGGGCAAACCGCCAATCACTGGCGTTATCTGCCTTTGCTGCCCCTGGCCTGCGACAGTCAGCTGCCGCCGCAGGCTGTCGGCTGGACGCCGCTCTATCATGCGCCGCGGCTGGCGGAAAAACTGGGCGCGCGGCACGTTTGGGTCAAAGACGAGGGGCTGAACCCGACTGGCTCGCTGAAAGACCGCGCCAGCTCCTTGGTCGTGGCGCGGGCGCTGCAAGCCGGCATCGAAGTGGTCGCCACAGCCAGCACGGGCAATGCCGCGGCGGCTTTGGCGGGCTTGGGCGCGGGGCTGGAGCAAATCGCCACTGTCATTTTTGTGCCTCGCGATGCGCCGCCCGCAAAGATCGCCCAGCCACTGGTCTATGGCGCGCAGGTGTTTCTGGTGGATGGCAGCTATGACGATGCCTATGAATTGTGTACGCGAGCCTGCGCGGCATTCGGCTGGTATTCGCGCAATACCGGCGTCAACCCTTTCACAACCGAAGGAAAAAAGACAGTCGCGCTGGAAATCGCCGAACAGATGGGCTGGCGCGCGCCCGATGTCGTGGCGGTGAGCGTGGGCGATGGCAGCATCATCAGCGGCATCTACAAAGGTTTTTTTGACTTGCTGCAGCTGGGGTGGATCGAGAAGATGCCGCGCTTGCTGGGCGTGCAGGCCGCGGGCAGCGCCGCGCTCGCTGATGCCTGGCGGGCCGGCTTGGCGCCGTCGGCGATCACCCGCCGAGTCGTCAACACCATCGCCGACAGCATCGCCGCCGAGCTGCCCCGCGACCGCAGCAAAGCCCTCCGCGCCGTGCGAGAGACCCAAGGCGCATTTGTCACAGTCAGCGACGCGCACATTTTGAAGGCCATCCCGCTGCTGGGCAAACTGTGCGGGGTCTTTGCCGAGCCAGCGGCCGCGGCTGCCACAGCTGGCGTCGAACAAGCGCTGGCCAAAGGCATCATCGACCGCGACTCAGACATCTGCATCGTCAGCACCGGCAACGGGCTGAAAGACATCGCCAGAGTCCGCCAGAGCGTCGCCTCGGCGCGGTCGCTGCCGGCCGATGTCGATGTGGCGCTCGGGCGACTCGAGGGAATCGGACTGCTGTGAGCGAAGCCCCGACGTATTCCATTGTCGCGCCGGTCTACAACGAAATCGGCAACCTGCGACCCTTCACCGCCCAGGTGCGCGCCGTGATGGATGGCTTGGGCGAACCCTGGGAATTGCTGCTGGTTGATGATGGCAGCAGCGATGGCTCGCGCGAGTTGATGCTTGATCTGGCGGCGGCCGATCCGCGCTTGCGGGTGATCAGCTTCGCGCGCAATTTTGGCCACCAGGTCGCTGTGACAGCTGGCGTTGATTATGCCAGCGGACGGGCGGTAGTGTTGATAGACGCCGATTTGCAAGATCCGCCGGCGGTTATCCCGCGCTTGATCGAAAAATGGCAAGAAGGCTATGATGTGGTGTATGCTGTGCGCGCCGTCCGCAGGGGCGAAAGCTGGCTGAAGCGGCTGAGCGCCAAGCTGTTTTATCGGCTGCTTCACCGCATCACCGATATCAACATTCCGGTCGACACGGGCGATTTTCGCCTGATGGATGCGCGGGTGGCGGCGGTGTTGCGGCAGATGCGCGAACAACGGCGCTTTGTGCGTGGCATGACCAGTTGGGCGGGCTTTCGGCAAACTGGCATCGAATATGTGCGTGAAGAGCGCGCCTGGGGCGAAACAAAATACCCGCTGCGCAAGATGATCGCCTTCGCGCTCGATGCCGTAACCAGCTTTTCGTTTTTCCCGCTGCAAATCATGATTGTTATGAGCCTGTTTCTGGGCGTGGCATCGCTGCTGACAGGCTTGGCGATCACCATCCTGCGCCTGACGAGGGGCGAAGAATTCTTTGGCGGGCAAGCCACCACGATCATCCTGCTGCTGCTGCTGAGCTCTTTTCAACTCTTTTTTCTCTTTGTTATCGGTCAATATGTCGCCCGCGGTTATGACGAGGCGCGCGACCGTCCACTCTATGTGGTGGCTTCGACAGTTGGCTTGGGTCCGCCGCGCGTGGCGAATCAACGGCTGCCCATGGCCGGTGGCGGCGAAGCGCCCGCGCTTGCCAAAGCGCCCGGTCCAAGGCAAACTGAAGGCGAACAGTCCAGGAGCGCTTCATGATTACGGGACCGACCTTCGAAGAAATGCTGCATCCGCAGACCATTGACCCGCAGGTGCGCGCAGATGCGCTGGCCGCGCTGGATGCCGACCCGCTCAACCCGCTCAACCTCTACAACATCACCTGGCGGGACGGGCAAAATCAGGTCTATCATGTGACGCTGCCGCGCGAGCTGACCGGCGTCGATGCGCCGATAGTCGTCTTGTATGGCGGGCGCTTTCCATCGGGCAGCCACAAGGTGGGCGCGGCGTATTCGGTGCTGTTGGAAAAACAATTGCTGGGCGAAGTCGACCCCGACCAGCACACGCTCGTCTGGCCCTCGACCGGCAATTACGGCATCGGCGGGGCTTTCATCGGCTGCCGCATGGAATATGACAGCATCGTCGTGCTGCCCGAAGAGATGAGCCAAGAGCGTTTCCAGCGCATCGAACAATATGGCGCGCGCATCATCCGCACAGCCGGCAGCGAGAGCAATGTTAAAGAAATCTATGACGAAGTGAAGCGGCTGCGCGGCAGCGATCCCAAAATCCGCATCCTCAACCAGTTTGAGGTGATGGGCAATTATCGCTTTCATTATCATGTGACTGGCAATACCTTGGTCGAGCTGGCGGACGAACTGCGCGGCGCGGGCATCGGCGCGGGCAAGATATCGGCATTTGTCTCGGCGATGGGCAGCGCTGGCACCATCGCGGCGGGCGACCGGCTCAAGCAGGTCTGGCGCGACCATCGCATCGTCGGCTTGGAGCCGGTCCAGTGCCCAACCTTATACAACAATGGCTATGGCGCGCACGAGATCCAGGGTATCGGCGACAAGCATGTGACCTGGATTCACAATGTGTTTAACATGGACGCGCTGATGGCCATCGACGACCGGGACGCGCTGGATGGCTTGCGGCTGTTCGCCGAAGACGCGGGGCGGCGCGCGCTGGTCGACCGCCTGGGACTGGCTGCCGACCTCGTGGAGCGGTTGGCGCGGCTGTTGGGGATCAGCGGCATCTGCAATATCATCGGCGCGATCAAGACCGCCAGGTTTTATGCGCTCACCAGCGACGATGTCGTGGTCACAATCGCCACCGATGGCATGGAACGGTATGAATCGGTTCTGGCTGCCTTGCGCGAGCGGCATGGCGCGCTCGACGAGACGACAGCGCTGGCAATCGCCGCGGGCGTCTTTCGGCGCGCGGGGGGCGACTGGATCATGGAAGGCACGCGAGCGGCTCGTGAACGTTGGCACAACCTCAAATATTACACCTGGGTCGAACAGCAAGGCAAGACTGTCGCCGAGCTTGACGCCCAGCGCGACCCGGACTGGTGGCGCGCGCATCAAGCCGCCGTGGACGAAATTGACCGCCGGTTGCTGGCGCAGCGCGGCGCTCGCTAGCCCGACGGAGGTGGCTGTGTACGCGGATGATCGTGTCCTGGTGGGCGTGATAAAGCGCAAGCGCGACTTGCATATCGCGCGGCGGCAGCGCTGGTATCGCATCCCCCAGGCAAACATGCGGCGCGGCTTGGATGCCGACTATGTCGCCTTCTTTTTGAGCCGCCAGGTCTTTGGCGAGCGCGGCGGCGGCATCGCCTATTTCGCGCGCATCACCGGCATCGAGCTGGCGCGGCGGCGCGACTTGCTGCCCAAAGAATCGCAGCGCGCCGATGATGTGTATTACAAGGTGCAATTTCGCGATTTGATCGAAAAAGACCCGCCTATCGAGAATGTTCCCGCCCGCTCGATCAGCTTCATCCGCACGACTTGGGACCGATTCGTCCGCGCCGAGACCATCAGCGATCTCTACAGCGCCGCCGATTTTTATGTCGACCGCGTCTATTTCGCGTTGCGCGGCTGAACAGGGGGCGGCTGACCATGCTGATTGTCAATGCCAGGCTCGTCACGCTGGGCGCGCAGCCCGACATATTGTCTGATTACGCCCTGTTGATTGACGGCGGCACGATTGGCGCGGTGGGCGCGACCGACGAGCTGAAGGCGCGTTATCCACAAGCCGAGATCATCGATGCGCGCGGCCAGATCGTGATGCCCGGCGGCATCTGCGCGCACACCCATTTTTATGGCGCGTATGCCCGCGGCATGGCGATCCCGGGCGAGCCTCCACGCGACTTTCCGCAGATTTTGCAGCGATTGTGGTGGCCCCTGGACAAGGCGCTGGATGTCGACAGCGTGCGCGCCAGCGCCTTGGTCTGCCTGGTGGATGCCATCAAACATGGCACGACCAGTCTCATCGACCATCATGCCAGCCCCGCTTGCATAGAAGGCAGCCTCGATATCATTGGCGAAGCAGTCGACCAGGCGGGGCTGCGCGCGGTGCTTTGTTATGAAGTCAGCGACCGCGACGGTCCCGACAAAATGCGCGCGGGCATCGCCGAAAATGCGCGCTTCTTGGCGGCGGCGGCGGCCGACCATCCACGCCTGCGCGGCGCCTTTGGCTTGCACGCCAGCATGAGCCTGTCGGACGCCAGCTTGCGCGCCTGTGTCGATGCCGCGCCCGGCCAGGCAGGTTTTCACATCCATGTCGCCGAGCACGAAGCCGACCAATCCGACAGCTGGCGGCGCAGCGGCCTGCCGGTGGCGCAGCGGCTAGACCGCTTTGGCATCTGGCGCGACAACAGCATCGCCGCTCATTGTGTGCATATCAACGAGGCCGAGCGGGATCTGCTGGCGCGGCGCGGCGTTTGGGCGAGTCATCAACCACGCTCGAACATGAACAATGGCGTGGGCGCGGCCGACATAGACGGCATGCTGGACGCTGGATTGCAGCTGTGCCTGGGCACAGATGGCTTCAGCAGCAATATGTGGGCGGAATGGAAAGCGGCCTATCTGCTGCACAAACTGGCCAATCGCGACCCGCGCCGCGCGCCTGGCGACCAGATTGCCCGCATGGCTTGGGGCAACAATGCCAATTTGCTGCGCCGATTTTTCCCTGAAATGCCCATCGGCGAGATCTGCCCGGGCGCGGCGGCTGATTTAATTCTGGTCGATTATCAGCCCTTTACGCCGATGACAGCCGGCAACCTGCCCTGGCATCTGCTCTTTGGATTTGAATCTTCGATGGTCACGACCACCATCTGCGCGGGCCAGCTCTTGATGCGCGACCGGCAGCTGTTGACCCTGGACGAAAACGCAATCGCAGCAGCCGCGCTAGATCTGGCGAACGGTGTTTGGCAACGGTACAGCCATTACGCCAAAGCCAGCCTGGCTTGATGTGCCAATATACACACGAAATGGACTGACAAAACGATGAAAACACTGGCGATACTCGGTGGCACCGGCAAAGAAGGCGCGGGCTTGGCGCTGCGCTGGGCGCGGCACGGCTACCGCATCATCATCGGTTCGCGTTCGGCTGGCCGCGCGCAATCGCGGGCTGCGGACATGCTGGCGGAAGCGCCGGGCAGCGAGCTAAGCGGCTTGGGCAATGTCGAGGCGGCGGCGGCGGCGGATATTGTCGTATTGAGCGTGCCCTACAGCGCGCATGCAGCCACTTTGCAGCGTGTGCGCGCGGCTTGCGCGGGCAAGATCTTGGTCGATCTGACTGTGCCGCTGCTGCCGCCGCAGATCACGACAGTGAACTTGCCGGCCGGGCAGGCCGCGGCTTTGGAAGCGCAGGCGCTGTTGGGCGATTCTGCGGTTGTGGTGGCGGCATTCCAAAATGTAAGCGCGGTCAAGCTGCGCCAGCTCGACCAAGCGGTCGATTGCGATGTGCTGGTCTGCGCCGATGACGCCGCTGCCAAGGCGCAGGTGATTGAACTCGTGGCGGCGGCTGGCATGCGCGGCATCGACGCTGGTTTGCTCAGGAACGCCATCGCCGCCGAGGCGCTGACGCCCCTGCTGCTGCACATCAATCGCGCCTATCGCATAACCGGCGCTGGTATCCGCATCACGGGCTTGGACAGCTAAGCATGCCCGAAGCCCCGCGACTCTCCGCCTATGCCATCCCCGATATCCCGCTCATCCAGCCGGGGGATGATATTGTCGACATCATGCTGGACAAGGCGCAGGCGGCTGGCTTGGCGCTGGGCGATGGCGATGTCTTGGTGATCTCTTCAAAGATCGTGTCGAAGGCGGCGGGCAGGCTCATTTGCCTGGACACGGTGCGCGCTTCGCAGGCGGCTTTGCAGCTGGCTGCGGAAACGGACAAAGACCCGCGCCTGGTCGAGCTGATCTTGAGCGAGTCTGACCATGTTTCGCGCAAACGCCGTGGTGTGCTGGTCACCAAGCATCGGCTGGGATTTGTCTCAGCCAATGCCGGCATCGACCAGAGCAATATCGAAGGCGGCGGCGACCGGGCTCTGCTGCTGCCGGTGGCTCCCGACCAGGCGGCTCGCGCCATTCGCAGACAGATAAAAGCGCGGCTGGGCATTCAAGTCGGCGTTATCATCAGCGACTCGCACGGGCGGCCCTTCCGCGTCGGCAATGTCGGCGTGGCCATCGGCGCGGCTGGCCTGCCCACCATCAAGGATCTGCGTGGCAGCCGCGATCTGTATGGGCGCATCCTTGAAATTACCCAGGTCGCTTATGCCGATCTGGTGGCTTCTGCCGCTCATCTGCTGTGTGGCGAGGCCGACGAAGGCCTGCCTGCGGTTGTGCTGCGCGGCTTGGATGGGGGCGGGGCGCATGGCTGCGCAGCCGACCTCATCCGCGCGCCCGAACATGACCTTTACCGCTGAGCGATGATAGCCGCGGATTTGCTGCGACAGCTGCGTGGCCGGCGTTCGCTGCGGCGTTATCTTGCCCAGCCCGTGTCTCAGGCGCAGATCGCCCAGCTTCTGGAAGCGGCGGTTTGGGCGCCATCCGCGCACAATCGCCAGCCTTGGCGCTTTGTCATCATGCAAGACGAGGCCAGCAAGCAGCGTCTGGCCGCGGCGATGGGCAAGAGACTGCGGCATGATTTGCAGGCGGATGGCTTGCCCGACGAACTGATCGAGGCGGATGCGCGGCGTTCTTATGAGCGCATCAGCGCGGCGCCGCTATTGATTCTGGTTTGCATGAGCTTGCGGGATATGGATGTTTATGACGATGCGCAACGCAGCGAGCACGAACGCAGCATGGCGCAGCAAAGCGTGGCCATGGCCGGGCAGAATATCTTGCTGATGGCCGACAGCTTGGGCTTGGGCGCCTGCTGGATGTGCGCGCCCCTGTTCTGTGGCGGTCTGGTGGCGCGCACGCTCGACCTGCCGCCCGATTGGCTGCCGCAAGGCTTGATTACGCTGGGCTACCCGGCTCAGCAGCGCCAGCGCGGACGCGAAAGCTGGGAATCGAGAACAGTATGGCGTTGAGGCAAAAAATCGCCGTGCTCATCGGCGGCGTTGGCGGCGCAAAGCTGGCTCTGGGCTTGGCGAACTTGCAGCCGACGCCACAGCTGACTTTCATCGTCAATACTGGCGACGACTTTTGGCACCTGGGGCTGAAAATCTGCCCCGATATCGACACCTTGATGTATACGCTGGCAGGCGTGGTCGACCCGCAGTTGGGCTGGGGGATCGCCGATGACACGACCTGTGTCCTGGCGGGGCTCAGACGGCGTTATGCCATTGATACCTGGTTCAAACTGGGCGACCAGGACCTGGCTCTGCATCTGCTGCGCACCGAAGCCATGCGCGGCGAAGTCAGCCTGACGGATTTCACCAGCGCGATCGCCCGGCGGCTGGGCATTACAGCGACTATCTTGCCGATGTGCGAGGCTGAAATGCCCACCACGATCCACACGCGCGACCACGGCGAGATGAGCTTCCAGGAATACTTCGTCAGGCGGCGCTGGCAGCCGGTTATTCAGCGGGTCCGCTATGGATCTCGCCAAGCGGCCAGCGTGCCCGCCCCGGTTCGTGAAGCATTGGCCAAGGCCGACTTGGTTATGATTGCGCCGTCCAATCCTTGGCTGTCGATCGCGCCGATCCTGGCGGTGCCGGGCATGCGCGAGCTCTTGGCGGCGGCGTCCGCTCCCAAAGTTGCCATCACCCCGGTGATCGGCGGCGACGCGGTCAAAGGTCCCACCGCCAAGATCATGCGCGAATTGGGCTTGGCGGTTTCGGCGCGGACGGTCGCCAGCTATTATGATGGGGTCATCGACGGCTTCGTTGACGACCTGCGCAATCCTCATTTTTCTATGGACGGGCTGCGAACGACGCGGCTGGATACGCTGATGACCGACTTGGAGCGCAAAGTGGCTGTAGCTCAAGACACGCTGGACTGGGCGCGAGGCTGGGTGTCATGAGCCTGTGGGCGATCATCCCAGTCAAGCCGCTGAAAAACGCCAAGAGCCGTCTTGCGGCTGCGCTGCTGCCCGAAGAGCGCTATCAGCTGGCGCAGGCCATGTTTCGTCATGTGCTGTCGGTGGCGCTGCAATCTCCGTCTGTCACAGGCGCGCTGGTCATCTCGCGAGATACCAAGGCCTTGGCAATCGGACGAGAGCTGGGGGCGAAGACGCTGCAAGAAAGCGCTGAGTCGAATTTGAATCCGGCGCTGCTGCGGGCGACCGTGGTGCTCCAAGCATGGCGCGCCGATGCCGTGCTGGTGCTGCCTGCCGACCTGCCCTTCATCAATGACGCCGACATCGCCCAACTCGTCAGCCTGTCCCGAGACCGTTCCATTGTTATCGCCACCGACAGCGAACAAGACGGCACGAATGCGCTGCTGCTGCGTCCGCCAGGCGCGATAGCCTATGCCTTTGGCGCGGGCAGCTATGCCCGGCATATTGAAGATGCCGCGCGCGGGGGCATCGCTGTACATCGCTACGAATCGCCACGCACCCGGCTGGATATTGATGTGCCAGCCGACCTGCGCATGTACCGGCGCATCATCGCAGAGGGGGGGCACAGCCACCTGCCCGCTCTAGCGCCTCTCCAGGACAAAAACTAGGGCTGGCATTTGCCAACTGCGCCGCTTCTGCGTGATAATAGGCGCGTGCTTGGCATAGCAAAAAACATGTGGAGTAAGCCCATGGCTGATCGAGTAGCTCTGTATCTGCAAGATGCGCATCCGCTGAGCGACGCGATTTTATATGTTCAATATGCCGAAGACCGCGGCTTTGAAGCTGTCTGGCAAGCCGAAAGCCGCTTGGTGCGCGATGCCATTGTGCCTATGGCTGCCTTTGCCGCGACCACCTCGCGCATCAAAATCGGCTCGGGCGTCATCAACAACTGGACGCGCAATGCCGCCGTCATCGCGGCGACCTTCTTGACCCTGGACGACCTGGCTGCCGACCGCATCTATTGTGGCATAGGCGCCTGGTGGGACCCGCTGGCGGCAAAGGTCGGCATCACACGAAGCAGAAACCTGCTCGCCATGCGCGAGGTGGTCACGACTGTGCGCCGCCTGCTCAACCGCGAACGGGTGACCTTCGCTGGCGAATTTGTGCAGCTTGCCGATGTCGAGCTGGATGTCGTGCACGGGCGCAAAGAGCCGCGCAATGTGCCCATTTATATCGGCGCGACTGGCCCCAAAATGATGGCGCTGACTGGCGAAATCGCCGATGGCGTCGTCTTGAACTATCTGGTTTCGCCCAAATACAACGAATCAGCCATGGCGCAGCTCGAGATCGGCGCAAAACGCGTTGGCAAAACAGTCTACGATATCGACCGTCCCCAGTTGGTCGTCTGCTCGGTGGATCATGACCGCGGCAAAGCGCTGGATGCCGCGCGCAAGCTGGTGACGCAGTATCTGGGACAGCAGCCGCACATCATGAAAGCCAGCGGAGTCAGCCAGGAATTGCTGGACGAAATCAGCCAAGTGCTGACCTGGCCCGCCAGCGAAGCCCAGATTATGGAAGCGATGAAACTCGTGCCCGATGATGTCGTGCAGATGATTACAGCCAGCGGCACCCCAGCCGAATGCAAAGCCAAGGTGCGCGAATATATGCGAGCTGGCGCGACTTGCCCCATCCTCTACCCCCTGGGAGATGATGTGCGGTTGATGATCGACACCTTTGCCGGGGGCTTTTCCGAGTAGCGCGCGAGGAGCCTTTCGTGAAGATCCTCTGCGTCAGCGACACCGAAATGCCGCAGCTGCGCAGCGCGGTCAACCTGCGCCGTCACTACAAAGACATCGACCTGGTCATCAGCTGTGGAGATATGTTGCCCGCCTATCTGGAATACATCACCAGCATCTTGCAAGCGCCTCTCTATTATGTGCGCGGCAATCGCGACGAGCGTTACCGCAAAGAACCGCCCGGCGGCATCGACCTGCATCGACAAATCGTGCAGTATCGCGGACTGACCATGACGGGCTTGGAGGGCTGCATCCGCTATAACAACGGCGAAATCCAGTACAGCCAGACGCAGATGCATGGCATGGTCTTTGGCTTGTCGGCAAAAATCCTCGCGCATCGCTGGCTTCGGCGGCGGGGCATCGACCTTTTCGTCACGCACTCGCCCGCGCGCGATATTCACGATGGCAGCGATGTCGCGCACCGGGGTTTTACCAGCTTTCGCAACTTCATGCGCTGGTTTCGCCCCCGCTACATGCTGCACGGGCATGTGCATACCTGGGACCGGCGCAAGACTGTGCGCACACAATTTCAGTCCACCTGTGTCATCAATGTCAATCCTTTCACCGTGCTGGAGCTGAACCCGCGCTAGGCGCTGGGCAGGAGGCGGGCAGAGCATGTGGCAAGCCTATCATAGCGTAAGCAGCATCGACGAAGCGCTGGCTCTGCTGGCGCAGCATGGGCGGGCGGCGCGCATCATCGCTGGCGGCACCGACCTCATCATCGAATTGGAGCGCGGTCAGCATCCGCAGCTGCAAATCCTCATCGATATCACGCGCGTGCCGGGGCTGGACGACATCACGCTGGAAAACGGGACCATCACGCTGGGTCCGCTGGTCACGCACAATCATGTCGTGGGCAGCCAGCTTATTCGCGAGCGGGCGACGCCCTTGGCGCAAGCCTCGTGGGAGGTCGGCGCGCCGCAGATCCGCAATCGCGCCACCATTGCCGGCAATCTCATCACGGCGTCGCCAGCCAACGACACCATCACGCCGCTTATTGCTATGGGCGCAGACATTACTTTACAATCCGCGCGTGGGAAGCGCCGGCTGCGCTTGGACGACTTCTACAGCGGCTTCCGACAGACCGCGCTGCAGCCTGACGAGTTGCTGCGGGCGATTCATATTCCCGCGCTGGGCGAGGACGAGCGGGGCATTTTCCTCAAATTGGGACTGCGGCGGGCGCAGGCCATCTCGGTGGTTGACGCGGCGGTTGTGTTGAAGCGCCAGCCGGATGAAACTGTGGCGGCGGCGCGCATCGCCCTGGGCAGCGTTGCGCCGACCATCGTCCGCGTGTCCCCTGCCGAAGGTTTCTTGCGCGGCAAGAAGCTGCTGCCTTCTGTGATCGCCGCGGCGGCGCGCATCGCCGGCAAGTATCCTGCGCCGATCGATGATGTGCGTGGCAGCGCCGAATACCGCAGCGAAATGATCAAAGCGCTGCTGGCGAAGGCGCTGCGGCGGCTGGCGGCGGATGAAGTCGATTCTGGCTTGCCGGCGCATCCGCCCATGCTCTGGGGCGCGCAGGTGGGCCGAGTCGTCGGTGGATTGCCCGAGTCAATCGTTCACCAGCCCAATACGCCGATCGCCAGCCGCGTCAATGGCATCGATCTGCGCATCACGACTGGCCAGCAAAAGTCGCTTTTGCATTGGCTGCGCGATGATGTCAAGCTGCCGGGCAGCAAAGAAGGCTGCGCAGAGGGCGAATGCGGCGCTTGCACCGTCTTCCTGGACGGTGTGGCGGTGATGGCTTGCATGGTGCATGCTCCGCGCGCGCACGGAGCAGATGTCGTAACCATCGAAGGCTTGCAAAATGCTGATGCCCTGCACCCCATCCAGCAGGCATTCATCGACGCGGCTGCCGTGCAGTGCGGGTATTGCACGCCGGGCTTCCTGATGGCTGGCGCAAAGCTGCTGGACGAGATCCCCCAGCCCACTACCGACCAGATCAACCAGAGCATCAGCGGCAACCTGTGTCGCTGCACAGGCTATTACAAGATAGTAGAAGCCTTTCGCCAAGCCAGCGCGCGCAAACTGGCGACAGAAAAAGGCTGAGTCATGGACCGCACCGTGCCCAAGTCTGGCAACGATGACATTGAACTGTACATGCGCACTTATTATTCGCTGCTGCGCTCCAGCGATGCCATCGCCATTGACACATTGGCAGAAAGTCATGTGGCGATGAACTCGTTGCTGCACGAAGGTGCCGGCTCTCACGAGATCGATGCCTCGGCGCTGATATACAGCGCGCTGCGCCTGCCGCCTTGCATGATTGAGGTGTCAGATGTGCTCGTGGGACAGTTGGAGCGGGGGTTTGTGGCGGCTGGCTATCATGATATTGGCAACTGGCAGCGCGTATATTCCACAGGCAGACGCCGCCGCACGCACTTTGATGGCCGCAAGTCCCTGGCTGTTTATATCGTGAGCAGTTCCGATATCGACGATCTTACCCCCATGCTCACCGCCTATCAAATCGAGTGGAACAAGCTGCATGCGCGCTTGCAAAACCAGACTTTGTGCGATCTGCTGTGGCGGCATGCCGATTGCGGCGACTTGTCCGACGCCGACTTCGCCGCGCTGGCGCAGGGTTTGACGATGGCGGTCAGCGATTTGCGCCGGCTGCACCTGCTGTGGCAAAGCGACTTTGCAGCCAACCTGCTGCGCATCAGCCGCGAGCGCAAGAGCATGACCCTGCGGTTGATCGCTGGTTCGCTGGCTGATTACCGGCGCGCCACCGCTTCATGGTGGAACGAACTTTGCGACGAACTGGCTCAGCTGGGCATTGACCTTGGCGAACGCCCTGTGTATTTCGTCTCCAGCAACACCCATTCGCTCATCAACTTGCTGGCTGGCTTTGCGCGGCGCTATGAAGAAAGCTTGGTGCAGTATATTGAACGTTTTGAAGAAAAATCGCTGTTGACCGAATACGAAGATATTAAAGAGAGCTATCACAAGAGCACCGACAATTTTTTGTATTTTGTGCTGCGTCAATATCTTTCCGACACCGGCAGCGGCACGCGGCATGTCTTCGCGCGCGAAGAGCATCGCCTGGGCATGCATCGGCTGCCCAGCCGGCATGGCTTCGAAATGGAAACGCAGATTATCGAGCTGGGCAAGCTGGAGGCGCAGTGGTTCGACCCGCGCCTGGGCGCTGCGGCCGACTTGCGGCGGCTGCGGCACAGCCATGCGCTCATCTTTAACATCGACTATCCGCTGGGCATGTCGGCATACGAATTGCTCAGCCGGATTTCACAAGGCGTGGGCCGGCTGGCCGGCGTCTATGTGATGGGCAAAGCCGCGACGTTGAACGGGCGCATCGGCGATATGATGATCCCCAATGTGATACACGATGAACATTCGCAGAATACTTACCTGTTTCGCAACTGCTTCACCGCCCGGCATGTGCGCGCCCATATGCTGCATGGCAATGTGCTGGACAACCAAAAAGCTGTCAGTGTGCGCGGGACCTTCTTGCAAAATCCCAATTACATGGATGTCTTTTACCGCGAAGGCTATACGGATATTGAAATGGAAAGCGGGCCTTATTTGTCGGCGACCTATGAAGCCTTTCGCCCCCAGCGCCATCCGGTAAACGAGATCGTCAATTTGCACTCGGTCGACTTCGATATTGGCTTCTTGCATTATGCATCGGACAAGCCGATGAAAACGGGCAAAAATCTCGGCGCGGGCAGCTTGAGCTATGGCGGGGTCGAGCCGACTTATGCCGCGGCCATCGCCATCTTGCGGCGCATCTTTCATCACGAAACCGAGCAGATCAACCAGACCCAATCCGCATCAATCCCGACTATCTGAAATCCACGAAGGGGCAAGTCTCGTGTCAGCTGCAACCGACTCGGTCATCGGCGAATCGATCAAACGCATCGACGCGCGCGGCAAAGTAACTGGCGAAACGCCTTATCCTGGCGATATCGACATCGAGGGACAGCTGTGGATGCGCATCAAGTTCAGCGAGCGCGCCCATGCCCGCGTGCTCGGCGTCGATGCCGCCGCCGCCGAAGCGCTGCCAGGCGTCGTGCGCGTCTTCACCAGCCTCGATGTGCCGGTCAATGAATATGGCTTGGTCATCAAAGATCAGCCTGTGCTCTGTGGTCCAGGCGGCGACAAAGTTGGTGCCGATGTCGTTCGCTGCTATATGGATATGGTGGCGGTGGCTGTCGCCGAGACTGATGCGATCGCCCGGCGCGCCATCGAGTTGCTCCAGGTGCATTATGAAGACCTGCCAGCTGTCTTTGATGCCGAGTCAGCCATGCTGGCATCTGCGCCGCGGCTGCACCCCGACTGCCCGGACAACCTGGTCGCGCGCTACCGCATCCGCAGGGGCGAGATGGCGGCTGGCTGGCGAGCGGCGGATGTCGTCGTCGAGGGCACATATGAAACGACATGGCAGGAACATGCCTATTTGCAGCCCGAAGCCGGACTGGGTTATATCGACGAAGCCAACCGCGTGACGGTCGTCGTGGCTGGGCAGTGGACACACGAAGATCAAGAACAGATTTACCATGCGCTGTGCCTGCCGCCCGAGCGGGTGCGCGTGATTTACCCGGCGATTGGCGGGGCATTCGGCGGACGCGAAGACATGTCCGTGCAAATTGTGCTGGCGCTGGCCGCCTGGACATTGCGCCGCCCGGTCAAAATCCAGTGGAATCGTGAAGAATCCATCCTTTATCATCACAAGCGGCACCCAATTAAAGTGCGGGCGAAGTGGGGCGCGACCGGCGATGGCCGGCTCACCGCCATTGAATGCCAAGTCATCGGCGATGCCGGCGCATACAATTACACATCCAACAAGGTGCTGGGCAACGCGCACCTGACTGTCAGTGGCGCTTACGAAGTCGACAACATTCATATCGACACCTACGCCGTCTATACCAACAACATCCCATCTGGCGCATTTCGCGGCTTTGGCGCTCCCCAAGCTTTGCTGGCGGCGGAAGGGCAGATGAATCGGCTGGCAGCGGCGCTGAACATGGACCCGCTGGAGATCCGCCTGAAGAACAGCATCCGCGAGGGCAGCATTGGCTCGGTGGGCACGCCATTTCCGCCCGGCGTCAGCATGCCGCAAGTATTCGAAGCCTGCGCAGCAGACTCTTGGTGGCATCAGACAGAAGCGGGCTGGCAGCTGCAAGCGCCCGCCGCCCCGCGCGACCCCAGCAAACGGCGTGGGCGCGGCTTGGCTGGCGGCTTCAAAAATGTCGGCTTCAGCTTTGGCTTTCCCGAGCATTGCTGGGCGGGCATTGAATTGCAAGGCAGCGCCGAGATTGAAGGCGTCGTTTTGTACCATGCTGGCGCGGATGTGGGGCAGGGCGCGCACACGGCATTGATGCAGATGGCGGCTGAAGCGGTGGGTGTGCCGTTCGCGCGCGTGCAGTTGGTCGCATCCGATACAGCGACATCCGGCTCATCGGGCAGCGCTTCGGCCTCGCGCCTGTCGTTTATGTCGGGCAATGCCATACGCGGCGCGGCTGCGCTCGCCCTGCGCAAATGGCAAGACGAAGAGCGCCCCGCCAAAGCCGAGTTCATGTATCATCCGCCGCCGACGACCCCATTCGACCCGCAGACCGGTTACGCCGAGCCCAACTTCGCGTATGGATATGTCGCCGAGGCGGTCGAGGTCGAGGTCGATATCGAAACAGGGCAGGTGCAGCTGCTGGAAGTCGTCTGCGCCAACGATGTCGGCAAGGTCATCAACCGCCAGCAGCTCGAGGGGCAGATCGAAGGCGCGATCGTCCAGGCGCAGGGTTATGCGCTGATGGAATACCTCGTTTCTCGCGACGGGCGCATATTAAATCCCTATTTGTCAACTTATTTAATCCCGACATCGCTGGATGTGCCGCTGCGCGTCAAATCGGTCGTGCTGGAATGCCCCGACCCGATTGGTCCCTGGGGAGCGCGGGGCATGGCCGAAATGCCTTTCTTGCCGCTGGCGCCAGCTATCGCCGCGGCGATTTACGACGCGACCGGCGTCTGGATCGACTCGCAGCCTTTCACCGCCCAGAAGGTCGTAGCAGCTTTGCGCGCGGCGCGGATAGGCGAGGTCTAAATACGTCCGCCAGCCCATTTCGTGTTATCATTGTGGCTGTCGATGGTCGACTCGCTATGGGTGCCAGCGAGAGCAAGGTGGCGCATGCGGCTGCAAACAGCATTTGGCGTTGTTCCGGGCGATGTCGTCGCTTTTGTCGGCGCGGGTGGCAAATCGTCGCTGCTGGTCGGCTTGGGCTATGAATTGGCCGAGGCTGGCTGGCGCGTTCTGGCGACCACGACCTCGCGGCTGGCAACAGAGCAGCTCTCGCTCTTTCCGCGCGCCATCTCCTGTCGCGCCGATGCCCGCGTCATCTCAAAGGCGCTGACCGATGACCAGTTTGTGCTGCTGCACGACGATATCCGCGCTGGCGCAGTCTATGGTCCGCCGCTGTCGTGGACGCGCGACCTGCTCGACCGCGTAGATTCTGATATTTTGCTGGTCGAAGCCGACGATGCGGCTGGCTTGCCATTCAAAGCTCCCCGCGCCGACGAGCCGCAGATCCCGCTGGAAACTTCGCTGGTGGTGCCGGTGGCGTCTTTGCGCGCGTTGGGCGTCCCGCTGGACGAGGCGCATGTCTACAACCCGCAAGCGATGATCGATCGATATGGCTTTGCGCGCAATTCGCCGGTGAGGTCGGCTTGGCTGGCGCAGGTGCTGCGCGACGAAACTTTGGGCTTGCGCGGCCTGCCCCCGGCGGCGCGCGTCGTGGTGTATTTGAACCAGGTGCCGGCGCGTGGCTATGTTCGTGGACGCGCCAGGCTGATCGCGCGTTTGTGTTTGCAAAGCCCGCGCGTGTATGGCGTGGCGATGGGCTCGGTGCGCGGCAAGAACCCAGTCGGCGAATTGCAGCGAGCTGTCGGCGCGGTCCTGCTGTCGGCAGGTGGTGAGGGCGGCATTGTGGAGACGACCGAACGATTGATGCGCTCGCGCATCGACCATATACGGGTCGTCGCCGGCGCAGAGGTCGCCAAAGTGCGCGCTGCTATCAAGCCGCTGGGGGCAATGACCATTCAGGACCGGCGGTATCGCCGCGGTGGCGCGGTCACTGCCTTGACGACTGGGTTTCGCGCGCTGCCCGCCCATGTCGCTGCGGCGCTGGTCGTGCCAGCCGGTGACAATTGCCCGACTCCAAAACGAATCTATCAGTTGTTGACAGCCTATGCGCGCGGTGATGGCGAGTTTATCGCGGCTGGCGCTGGTCGAGCCGTCAGCGCATCCGCAGTCGTCGGCCGGCGGCATTGGGAAGACATCGCTGCGCTGCCGCGCGGCAAGGGCTTTGACGAGATCATCCGGCATTTCCATGACCGCATCAGCGTGCTCGACCAGCGAACCGGGCGCGCTGTGCCCAACAGCCAAGCGCTGGCGGCCGATCAACAGCCGATGTGGCTGCAGAGTCGCTAACTGTCGTGCTGCTCGAGCAATTCACGCAGCATATCGCGCAACCCATTGTTGGTGGCGGCTGGGTCGAATTGCAGTCGCAGGGTGGCTGGCCTGCGGTTGATGTGCCCGCTGGCTTCTTCGCGCATTGTATCAAAGAAACGCATGGGCGTAATCACAATCAGCACTTCGTAGGGCTGTAGCTGATGATCAAGCGGCGGCGCATAGACAAAGCGCGCGCTTTTGGCTCTGCGAATGCCGATTACGCCAGCCTGATAGCGGTCGGCCAACGCGAGCTGCCGCAGGGTCTTGCCGATCCAAGGCGAATCGTCTTCCATATAAAACTCGGCTGTTTCCAGTTGAGTCTGCTCGTTATACAGCACATGCTGCAAGAATTCGGCGATTTCTGGCCGGGTCGTCGAAAGCAGCACAAATTGGGCGGCGACATGGAAGGGGCTGACGACTCGGTCCGCGCCCGACCGCCACAATTTATCGATCATGTCATCGGTCGTCGCGGTGACCGAAATCAACAGCGACTTGCTGATGCTGCGCGCTGATATCACGGTTAATACAGCCGTAGCCCGGTCGCTCTTCGAGATCATAATGGCTTGGGCGCGCTCGATGCCCGCTTTGCGCAGGGTGCGGTCGCGGGTAGAATCGCCCAAAATGACGCGGAAACCGCGGGTTTGCCAGCCTGTCGCCAGCTCTGCGTCGTTTGTCACCAAGACGAAGGGGCGCGCTGGATCCAGAAAGCGGACGGCGCTCTCGATGATGTGATCATCGCCGCAGATGATGAAGTGCTTTGTCATGTCCTGGACGGCTCGCTCACTCTCATCCAGGCTGAGCACATGGTCGAGCTGCTTCGACTCGATCGATTGCGCCAGTCGCTGAAACTTTGCGAAGCGCATTTCGTTTCGGCCCTGCGGCAGACATTCAGCCTGCAGCAGCGGGATCATTTGTCCCGGAGCCACACACAGCAAAATCTCGTCTTCTTGCAAGACGCGGTTGCTATCTGGCGAGTGCAAAAAGTCGGCTGTTTCCAAACGTATGCCGATGACGCCGGCATCGTATTTCTTCGCCAGCTGCAAATCACTGATGCGCCTGCCGATCCAGGGTGATTTGGCTTCCAATTCCAACTGGGTGATTTGGTGCTGCGTCTCTTGGTCGAAGAGGATGCTGTTAAAAAAGTCGCTGACAGCTGGGCGCAACGTGGCGCTGTTGAGAAACTGCGATGCGACTTCATAAGGCGCAAGCACCACATTCGCGCCGGCTTTGATCATCTTCAGCCGCATCGTCCCTTCGACCACATCGGCGGTGATATACAGGCGCGAGTTCAGGTTGCGCGCGCTTAATACTGTGAGCAAGTTCTCCGCGTCTTGATCTAGCATGACCATCAAGGCGCGGGCGCGGGCGACGCCAGCTGCCAGCAGCACATTGTCGTCCGAAGGGTCGCCATCCATCACCAAGATGCCGGCGCTGCGCAGGTGTTCGGCATACGCGCTGTCTTCGGTGATCACCACGATCAGATCAAGCAGGGTGGTTTGGTTGTGAAAGAGGCTCAGGTACAACGCGAATAGTTTGCGCGCCAGCCTGTTCAGTACGGTCGCGCCGCCAGGTATGCGCCTGAGCTGGCTTTCGATGGGCTGATAGCGGATGTCTTGATATTGCTTGTGGCGGATGCGAGCGCCATTCAAGACATAGCCGATTGTCTTGTCGACCATTTCGCCGCCTCCGCAGATGATATAATGGCTGCTCAGCCTGGCGATTTTTCGTCTGTTGCGCATCTTGCGGCGGCGCGTCGTGGCTTCGGCGCTGAAGGTCAGAGCGAATGAAGAGGACAGAAAGAAAGCCAGCGCGCCCAAGCCGGTAAATACCAGCACCAGCGTAAACAACTGCCCCAGCGGCGTCGTGGGCACGATATCGCCAAAGCCGATCGTCGTCAAAGTGATGATCGTCAGGTACACAGCCTCGTACCAGGGACGATTTTCGATCAGCATATAGCCCAATATGCCAACCGGAATGACGATGAGAATCAGTATGGAGGCTGCGCGGAACTGCCTGCGGATTTCGTTCAAACGAGGGTCTCGTCTTGTCTGGTCAAATCAAGGCTGGACTGCGCATCAAGCGCTTGCTGGGTGGCGCTGGTCGGCAGATCTCGCGCGCAATGTCCAACATGCCGATGCGCAAATTATACCGACAACCAGCGGCTTGTGCTATCATAGCCTTGTGCCAAGGGGCAAAAGATGTTCACAAGCGACGACTTCCAACGCGCAGCCGATGGCATTCTCGACCATTTGACGATTCAGCCGCAGATCGGCTTGGTCTTGGGGTCGGGGCTGGGCAAGCTGGCTGACGAGCTTAATCCGCGCGCTGTCATCCCGTATGCGGAGATTCCCGGTTGGCCCGCTTCGACGGTGCATGGGCACCTGGGCAATCTGGTCATCGGCGGGCTGGAAGGGCAGGCTGTCGCTGTTATGCAGGGTCGCGCCCATTTTTACGAAGGGTACAGCCTGCAGCAAGTGACCTTCCCGATCCGCGTGATGAAAGCGCTGGGCATACACACTGTCATTTTGACCAACGCGGCTGGCGGCATCAACAAGGCATATCAGGTCGGCGATTTGATGCTGCTTGAAGACCACATCAACCTGCCGGGCATGGTGGGGGCAAATCCGCTGATGGGCACCAATGACGATGCCCTGGGCCGGCGGTTTGTCGGCTTGGCGCAGGCTTACGACCGTCTGCTGCGCGAGCAAGCCTTGCGGGTGGCTGCCCAGCGCGGCATCCCCTTGCGCAGCGGCGTCTATTGCGCGCTTTCGGGGCCTGCCTTCGAGACGCCCGCCGAGATCCGCATGCTGCGGGCTTGGGGCGCTGACGCGGTGGGCATGTCGACCACGCATGAGGTGTTGGTGGCGCGGCACGCTGGCTTGCGCGCGCTGGCTTTTTCGGGCATCACCAACCGCGCTATTGACCAGGTCGATAGCGATTTGGAGACCAACCACGAAGAAGTGCTGGAAGCCGGCGAGGTCATCGTCCCGCGGCTGTCGGCCATGCTCAAGGGCGTGCTGAACAACTTTCCGACATGATTGGCTTTGTCGCGCTGATTGATCAAGTCGCCATCGGCATTTATTTTCTGTTGGCGGCTGGCATCCTGTTTTCGCTGCGGCGCGTCTTTGTGCATGGCCGCGAGCTGCGTTCGTCATACTTCGAGCTGGAACGTGACCTGGCGCGCTATCGTCGGCAAAATGCGCTCACCGCTGTCATCCTGCTGCTGGAACTTGTCATCATCGTGGCTGGCGTCCAGACGGTGATTGTGCCCGAACTGCTGCGCGACCAGCAAATCGATGCGCTGATTGCCGAAGCCGCCGTCGCCGATGACAGGTTTGAGACGCCGGTGCCTGGCCAGCCCGCTGCGAATCTGGGTATCGAACCGGTCCCTCTGCCGCGCTCGGCCGACCTCGCTGCCCAGATCCGCGCCACGCCCCTGCCAACTCCCACGCCAGTCGGCACGCTTATCCCGGCCGACCCGCCCATCGGCTGCGACTCGCCCCAAGCCCAGCTGCAAGTGCCCGGCAATGGCATGCGCGTCTTTCAACCCATTCCCGTAGTGGGCACGCTCTTTGCCGATCAATTTTCTTACGCTACGCTCGAAATCAGCGGAGCGAGCACGTTGGGGGCGTTCCAAGTGATTGCCGACCAAGCTGTGGAAGTGCGGGAGCGCGCGGAGTTCAGCCAATTTGTGCCGGCTGGCTATGAACCGGGCGAATATCAATTTCGTCTGATGGTCTTTGATATCACCAATACCCTGCAAGCGCAGTGTCTGGTGCACATCTACATCAGCGAGCCGCTGCCGACTATCACGCCAGCCAGTTAGTCCCCGCTCGATTGCAAGCGCCGCGCCATCCGCCGCCGCAAGCGCCGCAGCCGGGCGAGGCGATACTGCACATGCCGCTGCTGTCGTTTGATGAGCGACCCATGCTGTTCGCTGGGTTTGGGCACGCCCCAGCGGATGATCATGGACGCCCAGGTCAAGCCGCCGCCAAAACCGACCAGCGCGATATGGTCGCGGCTCTGTATGCGCCGCTGTTCGATGGCTTCGCACAGGGCGATCGGAATCGAGGCGGCCGAGGTATTGCCATACCGCTCGACATTGCTCATGAACTTGGCAAGGTCGATGCCCAGCTTGCGAGCCGCCGCCTGCAATATGCGCCGATTGGCTTGATGCGGGATGACCAAGTCGATGTCTTCGACTTGGATTCGCGCCAGGCGACAGGCTTGTTCGATGCTCTCGCTGACGACGCGCGTGGCAAACTTGAACACTTCTCCGCCTGCCATGCTGATTTTGTAGAGCTGATTGCCGTTGACGCCAACTGGCGATTCTTTGGCATCGATGCTGCCGACGCTGGGGACAGCCAGCAGGTCTCCGCCAGCGCCATCGGAGCGCAGGACGCTGGACAGCACGCCGCCCGGCGTATCGCTGGCGCGCAAGACGACAGCCCCCGCGCCATCGCCAAACAAGATGCAGGTGCTGCGGTCGGTCCAGTCGATGATGCGGCTCATGGTTTCCGCGCCGATCACCAATGCCGCGTCGGTCGAACCAGCGCGGATGGAATCGGCCGCCAACTGAAGCCCATAGACAAAGCCCGAGCAAGCCGCGCTCAAATCAAACGCGCCAGCCTCGCTCGCATTCAGCCAGTCTTGCACCTGGCTGGCTGTGCTGGGGAAGATATGTTCGGCTGTCGAAGTGGCGACGATGATCATGTCCAAATCAGTCGGCAGAATATCCGCGACTTCAAGCGCTTGCCGCGCCGCGTTGTAGGCCAGGGTCGCTGTCGATTCAGCTTCATGCGCGATGTGCCGCTGACGGATGCCAGTGCGCGTGAATATCCAGTCGTCGTTGGTCTCCACAAAGGCGGCGATGTCGTCATTGGTCATGACCTGCTCGGGCAGCGCCTTGCCCCAGCCGGTGATATGGGCAAAGCGCGCTGTCGTCTCGCTGCCGGGCGGGCTAGACTGCGCCATTGTCATCCGGCTCGCCAAAGATCAGCACGGCATTGTGCCCGCCGAAGCCGAATGCGTTGGACATCGCCCGCCGCACCGCGCGCTTGATGCCCACATTCGGCACATAATTGAGGTCGCAGCTGGGGTCGGCTGTGTGCAGATGAATGGTCGGTGGAATGAAATTATCGCGAATGGCCATGATAGAAAAAACAGCTTCGATCGCCGAGCCGCCGCCGAGCAAGTGGCCGGTCATGGACTTGGTCGAGCTGACCGGGATTTCGTAGACCTGTTCGCCCAGGGCGCGCTTAAGGGCGTTTGTTTCGGCGGTGTCGTTCAGGGGCGTGCTGGTGCCGTGGGCGTTGATGTAGTCGATGTCGCGCCCGCTTATGCCGGCGTCGCGCAGGGCAAACTCGACCGCCTTGGCCGCGCCTTCGCCACTTGCCATCGGCGCAGTGATGTGATGCGCGTCTGAGGTGTGTCCATATCCCAGCAGCTCGGCATAGATCGTTGCGCCGCGGTCGCGCGCGAATGCCAGCTCTTCCAAGATCAGCGCGCCCGCGCCTTCGCCGGGCACAAAGCCATCGCGTTGCAGGTCAAAGGGTCGCGAGGCTTTATCGCGGTCATTGTTGCGGCTCAGCGCTGTCATATTATTGAAGCCGGCCACGCACAAGGGCACGATGGCTGCTTCAGATGCGCCGGCGATCATGGCTTTGGCATCGCCACGCCGGATGATGTGCATGGCTTCGCCGATCGCATTGTTGCCAGATGCGCAGGCGGTCACGATGCAATGATTTGGTCCGCGCAGCCCAAATCGCAGCGATATTGCGCCAGAGCAGGAATCGCTGAGGATTTTGGGGATGGCCATGGGTTTGATGCCGCGGTGCCCGCGCGCATCGATGCCTTGCTGCGCCTCGACAAACGAATTGATGCCGCCCACGCCCGAACCAATGATGCAGCCGATTTCGTAGCGGTTGTCCGCCGTGACGGGCAGCTGGCTGTCGGCCATGGCCTGGCGGCTGGCTTCCAGCGCGAGCTGGGCGACGCGGTCGAGTCGGCGCGCTTCTTTGCGGCCAAAGAGTTGGTCGGCGTCGAAACCCTTGACTTCGCCCGCCAGTTGATTCTGGGTCAGCGACCGGTCATAGCGGGTGATGAAGTCGATGCCATTGACGCCGGCGGCTGTATTTTTCCAGGCTTCTTCCAACGTGTTGCCAGTCGGACAGACGATGCCCAAGCCGGTGATCACGATACGCTTTTTGTCCAAACCGCGCCCCTCTTGGCTCTGCGCCATTCGTCAATGATAACCCGCTCGGCTCGCTGGCGTTGCATGGCGAGCGGCGCAGCATTGCCTTATAATACGCGTTTTGCTGCCTCGCGCAATTGTCGCGGGGGATATTGTGGCGGGTTTCACTGCGAGCCATTTAATGATCTTGGTAACTGGCGCGACGGGCTTGGTCGGGCGGCACCTGATTCGGCGTTTGATGCGCGCTGCCGTGCCCCTGCGCTGCCTGCTGACCGAACGTCAATTGCGTCGGCTGCCCTGGGATGCTGCCGCGCCGTATGCGCCAGAGATTGTCGTCGGCAGTTTGCAGGATGATGAAGCCAGTTTCCGTGCCGTCACTGGCTGCCATGCAGTCATCCACCTGTCCAACGCCTTTTGGTGGGGCGGGCAGCGCGACCTGGACAGGCTCGAGCGGGTGGGCACAGCCAACCTGGCGACCGCTGCGCGCGCGTCGCGGGTCGGCCGCATCATCACGGTGAGTCAGCTGGGCGCTTCGCCGTCATCGGCCTACTCGCTGCACCGGGTCAAGGGGCAGATGGAGAGCCTGCTGCGCAACAGCGGCGTTGCCTATACCATCATCCGCAGCGGCATTGTTTATGGTCCCGAAGACGCATTCATCAATCACATCGCGGGCATGCTGCGGCTCAATCCGCTCTTCTTTTTTATGCCTGGTCGCGGCGAAGCGGTCTTGCATCCCATCTATATTGACGACTTGGTTGAAGCCCTATATCGTAGTCTGAGTCGCGTGCGCCTGGTTGACGCGACCGTCGAGATTGGTGGCGCGGAGTATATGTCGCTGCTTGACCTGATTCGCACTGTAATGCGCGTCACTGGCATGCGCCGAGCGATTGTGCCTCTGCCGCCCTATTTGCTGCGCGCGACTGCCGGCTTCTATAGCTTGCTGCTGCCGCGCGCGTTGATGACAAGCCAGTGGCTGGATATTCTGGCTGCCAACCGCGCCGCGCCACTAAGCGCGGTGTTTGATTATTTTGGCTTCTTGCCGCGCCGGTTTGAAGAGACCCTGCTGGACTATCTGCCACAGCAGCGGCATCTTGGCGCTGCCCTGCGCGCCAGCTTCCGCCGCCCACCGCGAATTGATTGAAGGCGCGCCGCCAATGGACAATATCCACATCCAACGATTGCTGAACGCTCGCCAACTGGATGAAGTGGTCGAGCTGCAGAAGACATACTGGGGGCAAGATGCTGGCAACCTCGTGCCGCGCCACATGCTCTATTCTCTGGCGCTGCACGGCGGGCATGTAATCGGCGCGTATGCGGATGAAAAGCTGGTTGGCTTTGTGATGGGCTTCATCGGCACCGACAGCGACATCGACGCCCAAACTGCGCGACCAGCCATGGCCGACTTGCTCATTATGTCCAAGCGCATGGTCGTGCTGCAAGGGTATCGCGGCCGCAACATCGGCTATCGGCTGAAGCTGGCGCAGCGCGATATCGCTTTGAAGCAAGCCATCCGCCTGGTGACCTGGACATTCGACCCCCTGCTCGCCGCAAACGCCCATCTCAATATCCGCAAGCTGGGGGCGGTTGCGCAGCGATTCTCCGTCAATTATTTTGGGCTGGCGGAAGGCGACCAATTGCGCTCCGACCGACTGGTGGTCGAGTGGTGGGTGACGCAGCGCCGTGTCGAGACGCGCGTGCGTGGCGAAGGCAGCCAGCTCAACTTGCAGCGCTACCTGGAAGCGCGCGCGCCCATTGTCAACCGCGCGAGGCAATCGGGCAAATGGCTGGCGCCACGCGCCATGACCGCCGTGGCCGGCTCGACATTCGCGCTGGTGGAGATCCCCGGCGACTTTATCCAGCTGGAGGCGTCTGAAAGCGGGCTGGCGGACGACTGGCGCGGGCATATCCGCGAGGTTTTCACGCAGATTTTCGCCGCGGGTTACATCATTACCGACTTTGTCAGTGATTTCTTCGAAGGGCGGCGGCGCAGCTTCTATCTGCTCAGCCATCACTTTGACGAAACCCATCGCAAGAATTGAGGGCGCGGCATGGCATTCAATGGCGAGACGATCGCTTTCATTGGCGCGGGCGTGATGGGCGAGGCCATCATCGCCGGCTTGCTGCGTCAGCGGCTGCTGGAAGCGCGGCAGATCATCGCGTCCGACCCGCGAGCCGAGCATTTGGAGGGGCTGCGCGCCAAGTATGGGATTGGCGCGACGACCAACAATGTCCAGGCGGCGGAAAAGGCGGATGCCCTCGTGCTGGCGGTCAAGCCACAGGGCATGGATGTGGTGCTGCCGGAATTAAGCGGCAAAGTCGGCGCGGCGCGGCTGATCGTCAGCATCGTGGCCGGCGTGCCTTTGGCAACGATCGCCGAGCGCCTGGGCAACCCGCGCATCGTCCGTTCCATGCCCAATACGCCGGGCCAGATCGGGCAGGGCATCACAGTCTGGACAGCCAGGGTCGAGGTTGAAGCTGCGCAGCGGAAACAAGCCGAAAAACTGCTGGGCGCGCTGGGCGAGCAGATTTATGCGACCAATGAAGATTTTTTGGATATGGCGACGGCGCTGAGCGGGTCGGGGCCGGCGTATGTCTTCATGTTCATGGAGGCGCTGATCGATGTAGGCGTGCACATGGGCTTTGCGCGGCGCGATGCCGAGTCGCTGGTGACGCAGACCTTGCTCGGCTCGGTACTCTATGCGCGGCAGTCGGGCTTGCACTCCGCCCAGCTGCGCAACCAAGTTACCAGCCCAGGCGGCACCACCGCGGCGGCGCTGCACCAAATGGAAAAAGGCGGCTTGCGCACGGTGCTGTCTGAGGGCGTGTGGGCGGCCTATCGGCGTTCGCAGGCGCTGGGCAAAGGCGGAGAGTAAAGTAGATTTGTTTGTGAAAATATAGACAAGCTGGCATCCCTGCGCTACAATAGCGGCAGTTTTGTCAACAAGCGCAGGAAATTGAGGCAAGGAGCCGCCGAATGGCAGACAATATCTACGAATCGATCCTCGAGCAAATCCGCGATATTAAGCTGGATGACCTCGCATCTGTCGAAGTCGGCTATGTCGAAGAGGTCGGCGATGGCATTGCGCGCGTGTCTGGTTTGGCGAATGTGCGCTACAACGAACTGGTCGAATTCCAAAATGGCGTGGCTGGCATCGCCTTCAACCTGGAGAAAGACAATGTCGGCGTCATCATCATGGGCGCTTACGACGACATCCAGGAAGGCGACAGCGTGCGCGCGCTCAACCGCATCGCATCTGTGCCTGTCGGCATGGGCATGGTGGGCCGCGTCGTCAATGCGCTGGGCGAGCCGATCGACGGGCGCGGCTCCATCCAGTTCGACGAATACTATAATATTGAGCGCATCGCCCCCGGCGTGATGGAGCGCCGCAGCGTGGACAGACCTGTGCAGACCGGCATCCTCGCCATCGACACCATGATCCCGATCGGCCGCGGCCAACGCGAGCTCATCATTGGCGACCGCCAGACGGGCAAAACCGCTGTTGCGCTGGATACAATCGTGAATCAGCGCGGCGAAGACATGTTTTGCATCTATGTGGCTATTGGCAAGCGGCGTGGCGAGGTGGCGCGCATCCGCGAGACGCTGGAACGCGAAGGCGCGATGGAATACACGACTCTCGTGGTCGCTTCAGCCTCTGACGCGGCGGCGCTGCAATACCTGTCGCCGTATGCCGGCTGCGCGATCGGCGAGTGGTTCATGGAAAATGGCAAAGACGCGCTGGTCATCTATGACGACCTGTCCAAGCACGCCAATGCCTATCGCCAGGTATCGCTGTTGATGCGCCGGCCGCCAGGCCGCGAGGCTTTCCCGGGCGATGTGTTCTATCTGCACAGCCGCTTGCTCGAGCGCGCCGCCCAACTGAGCGACGAACGCGGCGGTGGCAGCCTCACCGCGCTGCCGGTCATCGAAACCTTGCTCGGCGATGTATCGGCTTTCATCCCCACCAATGTCATCTCCATAACCGATGGGCAAATCTATCTTGAGTCCGAGTTGTTTAACGCCGGTTTGCGCCCCGCCTTGAACACAGGCATCAGCGTCAGCCGCGTTGGCTCTTCTGCGCAGACGCGCGCCATGAAAGATGTGGCGGGCGGCTTGAAGCTGCAGATGGCGCAATTCCGCGATCTGGCGGCTTTCGCGCAATTCGGATCAAACCTCGACCGCGCCACGCAACAGCAGCTGGACCGCGGGCTGCGATTGACCGAGTTGTTCAAGCAGGTGCAATACCAAACGCTTTCGCTGGACGAACAGGTGGCATTGACCTATGCGGGCACCAGCGGCTTGGCAGACGAGGTGCCGGTCGAACGCATGTTGGCTTGGAAAGAAGAATTTCTGCGCAGTTGGCGCACCCAATTCGCCGATAGCGGCGCATTCATCCGCGACAACCGCAACGCCCGCGCCAAAGACCAGATCCAAGGCCAACTGGATGCCGCTATCAAGACATTCAACGAGGCTTGGAATTAGGGTGGCTGACGAGCGGGCAGCGCGCGCCGCATACCCGGCGCATCCCAGCAGAATCGGCGTGAGGAGAAAGTAAATGCCGACGCTCCGAGAAGTAAAGAATCGCATTCGCAGCGTGCGCAATATCGCCCAGATTACGCGGGCGCTGGAGGCGGTATCAGCGTCGCGTGTGCGCCGGGCGCAAGCGCGCGTATTCGCCAGCCGCGCGTATGCCGAAAAAGCCTGGGAGATCTTGGTCAATATCCAGGCAGCCAGCAAGAATCTGCCTTTGCATCCGCTGCTTGTCGAGCGCGACGAAGTAAAGCGCGTGATGGTCGTGGTGATTACATCCGACCGCGGGCTGGCTGGCGCATACAACACCAACATTCTGCGGGTGGCGCAGGCTTTTGAAACGCGCCTGGGCAAGCCGGTCGATTATGTCGCTGTGGGCCGCAAGGGGCGCGATTCTCTTGCGCGGATGGGCGCGACCATCATCGCCTCATTCACCGATATGCCCGCCGAGCCAACCCTCCGCGATATCACGCCTATCGCGCGCATGGCCATGGATGCCTACCTGAATGGCGAAGTCGATGAAGTGTTGATCGCCTATACCGACTTCATCAACATGTTGGCGCAGCGCCCGGCTGTGCTTGGCTGGCTGCCTTTGACCACGCACACAGTCGCCAAACAGGTGGCGGCGGAGTATGTCAAAGATGTGGCGGCGGTCAGCGGCGGCATACAGAATTATGACTATGAGCCCAGCGCCGAAGCGGTGGTAGACGAGATCGTCCCCCGCTTCACCGAGCTGCAGCTGTATCAAGCGCTATTGGAAGCGCAGGCCAGCGAGCATGCCGCGCGGATGGCAGCCATGCGCAACGCCACCGACAACGCCACGCAGCTGACCTCCGACCTCACCTTGCAATACAACAAAGCGCGCCAGGCGGCTATCACAGCCGAGATCCTGGATATCGTCGGCGGCGCAAACGCGCTGCAGCAGGCGATCGACACCTCCGCCCAGGCTATCCTGGACACCAGCGAAAACACACCACAAATGGCGGACGGCGTCAACGGGCGCGGTTCTACAGCGACAGTAATGAGGAGCAACTGAGATGGCGCAAATGCAAGGGATGGTTACCCAGGTGCTGGGCAATGTGGTGGATGTGGAATTTCCCGCGGGCCAGCTGCCCGATATCTTTGACGCGATCGAAGTCCCGCGCGATGACGAAGACGCGTTGGTGCTGGAAGTCGAGCTGCACCTGGGCGAAAGCGCTGTGCGGACAGTCGCCATGGATTCCACCGATGGCTTGGCGCGCGGAGCTAGCGCCTATGCGACCGGACAGCCGATTGCCGTGCCAGTAGGCGAACCGACGCTGGGGCGCATCTTCAATGTGCTGGGCCGCCCGGTTGATATGGGCGAGGCTGTGCCCGATGATGCCGAGCGCCGCCCCATCCATGCCGACGCACCTTCGTTTGAAGACCAGTCGCCGACCATTGAAGTCTTCGAGACGGGCATGAAGGTCATCGACCTGGTCGCCCCGATGACCAAAGGCGGCAAGACGGGCATCTTTGGCGGCGCAGGAGTCGGCAAGACTGTCACCATTCAGGAGCTCATCAATTCAATCGCCACCCAGCACGATGGCTTGTCGGTTTTTGCCGGCGTGGGCGAGCGCACCCGCGAAGGCACCGACCTGTATCACGAAATGAAAGAAGCCAATGTGTTGGACAAGCTGGCAATGGTCTTTGGGCAAATGAATGAGCCGCCTGGCGTGCGTCTGCGCGTGGGCTTGAGCGGATTGACCATGGCCGAGTATTTCCGCGATCAAGGGCGCGATGTGCTCATCTTCATCGACAACATCTTCCGCTATTCCCTGGCGGGGGCAGAGGTGTCGGCGCTGTTGGGGCGCATGCCATCGGCGGTCGGCTATCAGCCCAACCTCGGCGAAGAGATGGGTATGCTGCAAGAGCGCATCACCTCGACGCGCAATGGATCAATCACTTCCATGCAGGCGGTCTATGTGCCCGCGGATGATTATTCCGACCCGGCACCAGTCGCGGTATTCACCCATCTGGACAGCACGATCGCCCTGGAGCGGTCGATCGCGGCGCGCGGGCTCTTCCCGGCTGTCGACCCCCTCGCCAGCACCAGCAACATCTTGCAGCCCGAGGTCGTTGGCGTCGATCATTATGGTACCGCTCGAGAAGTGCAGCAGGTTTTGCAACGTTACAAAGACTTGCAGGACATCATCGCCATCTTGGGCGTCGAAGAGCTTTCGGACGATGACAAAGTGCTGGTCGCGCGGGCTCGCAAAATGGAAAACTTCCTCAGCCAGCCCATGTTTGTGGCTGAGCAATTCACGGGCCAAGCCGGCCGGTATGTGCCCATCCGCGATACTGTGCGCGGCTTCCGCATGATCCTCGATGGCGAAGTCGACCATATTCCCGAGCAGGACTTTTATATGAGCGGTCCTATCGAGGATGTGCTGGAGCGCTTTGCCAATCGTGAGGCAGACTAGGAGGCGCGCATGCCAATCCACGTCGAGTTGGTGACGCAGGCCGAAAAAATCTTTGACGAACCCGAAGCCGATATGGTCATGGTGCCGGCTATCGAGGGCGAGATGGGCGTGCTGCCCAATCACGCGCCAGTTTTGACGACCATGGGCTTTGGCGAGTTGGTCGTGCGCAAGGGCGCTGCCGAAGAACGGTTTGCCATCTATGGCGGCGTGGTGGATGTGCGCCCCGACAAGGTGGTTGTCTTGGCTGACCTGGCGGAATCGGCTTTCGAGCTGGACCTGCAAAAAGCGCAAGCCGCGCGCGAACGCGCCCAGCAGCTGTTGGCAGACGGGCCGCCTGGCGCAGCGTATCGCCAAGCGGAGATGGCTCTGCGGCGCGCCCACCTGGCTGTGCGCATCAGCCAAAAAATGCGCAATCGCGGCTCCATGCTGCGCATTCTTGACGAAGACGCCAGCGAAAGCTGAGCGCTCAGTTGCCCATCCCCTTGCTCCCAGAACGGAAGCAAGGGCGACGTTCTCTTCACTGCTGTGAAACATAAACCCTCTCTCATTTTGGGGAGAGGCTTTGGAAGCTTGGGCAAAGCATCGCCCAGGCGTGTCTACCCTTGCCATTTTGCGTTACAATACATGGAAGCGACAACCATGTTTTGAGAAGGCACATGGTCCAATTTGGGAAGCGGCTTGGCTTGGACTTGGGCACGGTCAATGTGCTCATTTATGACAGTGGGCGCATCGTCTTGCAAGAGCCGTCGCTGGTGGCGCTGTTGGCAGAAGAAGAACGCATTGTCGATTTTGGGCAGCCAGCGCGAGAAATGCTGGGGCGTGTTGATGACGAAGATATTCAGGTTATGCGTCCGCTGCAAAATGGAGTCATCGCCGATTATGAAGTGACCGAGGCTATGCTCGAATACTTCTTCGGGCGCATTGCTGGGCGCATCCGCCTCTTCCGGCCGTCGGTCATGGTTTCTGTGCCTTTTGGCGCGACCAGCGTCGAAAGAAGGGCGGTGCGAGAAGCGATTTTGCAGGCGGGCGCGCGCGAGGTGCAGCTCATGTGGGAGCCGCTGGCTTCGGCTTTGGGCGCGGGTTTGCCAGTTGGCACGCCGGCGGGCGGCATGGTCATCAATATCGGCGGCGGCATTACCGAAGCGGCTGTGTTGACGATGAACAACATCGTGCGCGCAGAAAGCGGCCGGGTTGGCGGCTTGCGGCTTGATGAAGGCATCATCAATTATGTGCGCCGCAAATATAGCTTGACAATCGGCCAGCCCACCGCCGAGGCGATCAAAATCCAAATCGGCGCGGCGGTCGACCAGCCTGAAGAATTGAGCATGGAGATCCAGGGCCGCGACAATGTGTCGGGTTTGCCGCGCACGGTGCGCATCACGACCGGCGAAGTTGTCGAGGCGCTCGTGGAGCCGCTCAGCCAAATCGCGGCAGTCGTCAAAGCGGCGCTGGCGACGACTCCTCCCGAGCTGTCCTCAGATATCATCGACCGCGGCATCGTGCTCAGCGGCGGCGGCGCCCTGCTGCGCGGCATCGACAGCTACCTCACGCGGTCGACCGGCGTGCCTGTCTACCAAGCCGACAATCCGCAGTTGAATGTGGTGGTGGGCTGTGGCCGCGCGCTGGACGATCCGGCTATCATGCGGCGGCTGGAACAAGCCAATTCGTTTTGAGGCTCGACACGCGGCAGCGCCTTCAATCGCCCAGGTAATAGGTCATGCGCTGCAAATGCGCGACCGGGTCGATGTATTGGATCTGCACATTTGGCGGCACATTGATATTGATCGGCGCATAATTCAGAATGGCTTTGATGCCCGCCGCCACAAGCTGGTCAGCCACTGTCTGCGCATTCTGCGCCGGCACAGCCAGCATGGCGATTTTGACGCCGTCTTTGCGAATTGTCGCTTGCATACAATCGAGCGCGAGCACAACAAAGCCGCCTAGCCGCATGCCGATTTTTGCCGGGTGGATGTCAAACAGATGCGCGATGCGAAAGCCTCGATCCTGAAAGCCGCGATAATGGGATATCGCGCTGCCCAGGTTGCCCGCGCCGACCACCGCCACCAGCCATTCCTTGTTCACATGCAAGACGTCCTCCAGTCTGTCGATCAAGAATTCAACCTGATAGCCCGTGCCTTGCTTGCCAAAACCGCCAAAATGCGACAAGTCTTTGCGAATCTGCGCCGAACTGATTTCCAGCCGCTCGCCCAGCTCGTGCGACGAGGTCACCCTGCGGCGGTCATCTTGCAAATGCCGCAGCGACCGCAGATACAGGGGCAGGCGTCCGATGACGATATCAGGGATGTCGGCTGAAGATTTGCTCGACATGAAAAAAGGCGGCCCCGCAAAATTTGCTAACCTTGCAACACGGTAAAGTTTATCATTGCCAGCCCGCCACCGCCAGCGCAGCCGAACTTGGTGGTGGCGATTTTTGTGGATACGCGTTGCTTTGCCCCCACCCCAAACCCCTCCCCCAAAATGAGGGAGGGGCTACCATGCTGCGGAAGCGCAGGAAAAACGCCCCTTCCCTCGTTCTGGGGGCAAGGGGCCGGGGATGGGGGCTTGATTGCCATATCCACGCCACTAGCCACTCCCGCCGAACTTGAAGCTGGGCGCGCGCAGTGCTACACTGGCGATAATAGCTGAGATTGACTCTTGCCATGAAACCAAGCTCTGAACCTGCCGAAAGCCATCTTGACACGCGCCGGCAGTTGGATAGCGAATTGCAGATTGTTCACGAAAGCATGCTGGATGGCTTGGGGCAGCTGGCGGATTACTTTGGCTTCAACAAGGTGCTGGGACAGCTCTATGGCACCTTGCTGCTGAGCGCCGAGCCGCTTTCGCTGGACGACATGATGGCGCGGCTGGGCATATCCAAAGCCAGCGTCAGCACAAATATGCGCTCGCTCGAACACATGGGCATGGCGCGGCAGGTATGGGTGCGCGGTGGCAGCGGGCGGCGCAAGTATTACCAGGCTGAAACCGACTTTTGGCAGATTTTCACAACGATTATGAGCGGCCGCGAAATGCGCGAGATGGAACGCGCGCTTTTGGTCATGGAAGAAAACCGCCAGCGCATCTCCAATTCCTTGGGTGATCTTCCCGCCGACCAGCAGGCTCTGGCGCGGCTATACCTCGACCGCATCACCCAGATGCAGGCGCTGTTTCGCTTCGCCTCGTTGATTGTCAACAGCATCGTGAACCAGGTGCGCAGCAGCGACCTGCCTGATGTCGCCAGCGTCGAGCTGCTCAAGCCGTCTACCCTTGAATGAGCGGCTTGGCTCGGCTATGCTATGCGCGCATTGCTCGCCCGCGGGGAAGTGGCGGAATTGGCAGACGCGCATGACTTAGGATCATGTCTCTTTGAGGTGAGGGTTCGAGTCCCTCCTTCCTCACTTGACCGACGCAGCATAGACCTTGACAGTCTCTTATCAATTGCTAACGCGCTGTTCGCCAGCGCGCTGATACAATCGCCATCGCTAAGCTGAGGAAAGACAAATTGAACCTGCAAGTCGAACGAATAGACAATCATAAAGCCCGCCTGACGGTTGAGATTGAGTCGGCGCAGTTTGAAAGCGCCAAGCGCAAAGCCGCCCGCAAAATCTCCCGGCAAGTCAATATCCGCGGCTTTCGCAAAGGCAAAGCCCCGTATTCGCGAGTCGCGCAAACCGTGGGTGAAGCCGCCATCATCGAAGAAGCTGTGGATGGCCTGACCCAAGATATCTATGGCCAGGCTTTGCAAGAGTCTAAAGTGGATCCGTATGGACCAGGCGAATTGGAAGATATCGAGCTGGATCCGCCCACCTTCATCTACACGTTGCCGATGCGACCTGTGATCGACTTGAAGGAATATCAAGAAGTCCGCATTGATTATGAAGCCCCCGTTATAGACGAATCGGATGTCGACGCTCGCCTGCGCCAATATCAGATGCAACTCGCGAACGTGCTTGACGATGAAGTAGAAGCGGCGCAGCTGGGGCACCGCGTGTATATCGATGTCGACAGCACATTTTTGGATGGCGACGAGCCCGCGGACGACGAAGACGCCGAGACAGCCGAGCCCGAGCAAGGAGAGGGCGCGCAGCCTGTCCCAAGCAAAGGCGATGTCTTTGTCTCCGAAAAAAATACGCCCATTATCCTCGACCCCAATGAAGACCCGTTTATTGATGGCTTTGTCGAGAACCTTGTCGATGCCCAGCTGGGTGATGATGTCGTCTTTGCGTTGACAATCCCCGATGACGATGCCGACCCGACGATTGCCGGCCGACTCGTCGAATTTGTCGTGACTGTCAATCGAATTGAAGCCATATTCATCCCTGATCTGGATGACGAGTTTGCGCGCGCGGTCAACAAAACCCGCAATAAAGAAGCGAGCGACCTGGCCGCGCTGCGCGCCTCGCTGCGAGACGAACTGGAAGCCGACGCGAGGCAGCGCTACGACAACGAGTATGTCGACCAGCTCATATCCAGGATTCGCGCAGGCGCCGACCTTCATTATCCCGAGCTGGCAGTCGAGTATCAGTTGAATCACCAGTTGCGCGAATTCAAAGGCAGGATTGCCCAGCAGGGCGTGAACTTTGATGATTTCATACGGTTTACGGGTGGCAGCGAAGCCGACCTGCGCGAAAACCTGCGCGATGAGTCGGTCAGGCTGCTCGAAAACTCCCTGGTGATGGGCAAGCTGAAAGATGACCTGGGCACGGATGTTACAGACGAAGATATCAATGCGCGTTTTGAGGCGGTCACCGCTCCGCTCGTCTCTGAACCCATCGACGATAAGCAAACGAAGATCATGCGCGATTTCGTTCGCGAACAGGTCGAATTGTCGCACATGCGGGCGAAGCTGGTGGCGCTGGGACGCGGCGAAGATATGGCGGCGGCTGTCGAAGCGCGGCGCGCGGAAGCGGCAGTCGACCTGCAGCGAGCCCTGGAAGACCGCGACCGCAATCGCGCGAGTCTTGATGAAGAGTCTGTTGCCGACCTGGCTGTTGATGCCATTGCGGGCGCAGACGCTTCGACAGCAAACGCTCCTGACAGTGCAAGCGAGTCATAATCGATCAACCACATAACACAGAGAGGTGCGCGGGAAAAATGAACAGCATTCACAATGTCATCCCCATGGTGATCGAGCAGGGCAGCCGCGGCGAGCGCGCCTATGACATTTTCTCCCTGCTGCTGAAAGAACGCATCATATTGCTGGGGTCGGGCATTAACGACCAGATCGCCAACCTCGTCGTGGCGCAGCTGCTCTTCTTGGAGCGCGAAGGCCCAAAACGCCGCATCCAGATCTACATCAATTCGCCGGGCGGCGTCGTCTACTCTGGCTTGGCGATTTATGACACCATGCAGCAAATCAGCTCGCCGGTGGGCACGGTGGCTGTTGGCATCACCGCCAGCTTTGGCACAGTGATTTTGACCGCGGGCGAACCGGGCTTGCGAGTGGCGCTGCCCAATGCCACTGTGCACATGCACCAGCCGCTGGGGGGGGCGCAGGGGCAGGCTTCAGACATCGTCATTCAGGCAGAAGAGATCGTCCGCCTGAAGAAGCGCATCATCGACATATTCGTCCAGCATACGGGCAAGCCAGCCGAAGAAGTCGAGCGGGTTACCGACCGCGATGTCTATATGAACGCTCAGGAAGCCGCTGACTTTGGCTTGGTCGATGAAGTGCTGCTGGATACCGAGCGCCTGACCGCCGGAGGCTGAAGTGAGCTTTTCGCAAGTGCGCCACAGCTGCAGTTTCTGCGCCAGGCCGGCTGAAGAAGTCGAACGACTCATCGCCGGCCCCGAGCCGATCTTCATCTGCAATTTCTGCGTGGAAGTCTGCAACAAGCTGTTGACCGAAGAAGCCGCTGCCGAAGCCGACGCTCCCGCCGAGCCAAGCTACGAGCTGGGTTTGTCGCCGCGCCAGATCATGGAACGGCTAGATGAATATATTATCGGCCAGCGCGATGCCAAGCGCGTGCTCAGCGTCGCAGTCTATAACCACTACAAGCGCATTCAGTCCGCTGGCGACCCGCAGGATGTCGAGCTGGAAAAGAGCAACATCCTGCTGGTCGGTCCCACCGGCTGCGGCAAGACTCTGCTCGCCCAGACCTTGGCGCGCATTCTCGACGTGCCGCTGTGCATCACCGATGCCACCGCGCTGACCGAAGCTGGCTATGTGGGCGAGGATGTAGAAAATATCCTGCTGCGTTTGATTCAAGCGGCGGATGGCAATATCGCGCGCGCCGAACGCGGCATCATCTATATTGACGAGATCGACAAAATCTCGCGCATGTCCAACAGCAACCCGTCCATCACCCGCGATGTATCGGGCGAGGGCGTCCAGCAGGCGCTTCTCAAAATCCTGGAAGGCACAATCGCCAATGTCCCGCCACAAGGCGGACGCAAACACCCGCACCAAGATTTTTTGCAGATCAATACCCGCAACATCCTCTTCATCGTCGGCGGCACCTTCGCTGGACTGGACGATGTCATCCGCCGGCGGGTGGGGATGCAGAGCCAGCTTGGCTTTGGCGCTCAGCGCGAACGCGCAGCCAAGGCGACCGACGACCTGCTGGCTGAGCTTTCGCCAGACGATCTGATGCAGCATGGCATGATTCCAGAAATGGTGGGACGGCTGCCTGTGTTGGTGCGCTTGAAGCCGCTGCAGCTGGATGATCTGGTGCGCATCTTGACCGAGCCAAAAAACGCGCTTATCCGCCAATACGAGCACTTGCTCTCGCTGGACAATGTCGATCTGGTCTTTGAGCCCGGCGCATTGCAGTCGGCAGCCGAACTGGCGATTCAACGCGAGAGCGGCGCGCGCGGACTGCGGTCGATTATCGAAAATTCGCTGCTGGAGGTCATGTTTGAAGCGCCCAGTCGCGACGACATCAGCAAGGTTGTCGTGGATGCCGCCGTCATCCGTGGCGAAGCCAAGCCGCGCATCGTCCTGCGCGACGGCGCAGTCATCAGCCTGTCAGAAGCGATCAGCCCAGCGGCCTAGCGAGCGGCGCTCAGTTTGTCGGTTGCAGCAAGCGCACCTCTGTCGCCTCGCCGGCGCGACTTTGGAAGCTGCGCGCATCCAGCTCGGTCGCTTGCGGGCCGGTGCCGCCCCAGTTGTATGGTATTGCCCAGCGGGGCTGCAGCAAAGCGATCAGTTCGAGCGCCGCTTCGATCGATAGCTGCCCACTGCCATCAATCGGCAGCAGGACGATATCCGGCCGCAAGACTTCCATGCCCGCCACCAGCCTGGCATCGCCCACATAATAAATGTCATAATACCCTATTGAGACGACAAAACCCAAGCCGCCGGCTGCGCTGGCATTTTGCTCGGCGCGCCGCGAGATGGCGGGCACAGCGCGGATGGTCGCATTCTGCAGGCGGATGCTTTGCCACTCGCGCAGCATAATCGTGCCTTCGATGATCTCCGCCACGCGTTGGCTGCCGATGATTGTCGTCTGGGCACCGCGCAACTTGGCGACATCGGCGGGCGAGCAATGATCGAAGTGATCGTGTCCAATCAGAATGATATCGGGCGGCGAGGCTTGCCTGACAACCCGCCAGGGGGCGATCTGGATTGTCGGCTCGCCATCAATGCGAAAGCTGCCGCCGCCTTGCCACTTGATTTTGTCCAGCACGATTGTCCTTGCGCCCCGCGCATCGCCTTGCCTTTGGCGCAAAGTGTAGCACAGTCGCTTGTGCCTACACGCCCCGCGCAAACTTGGGTATGCTTTGCAGACGACGATCTGCGCCAGACAGAGCGGTGCGTGAGCGATGCTGGTTGATGAAGCCAAGATTTTTGTGGCGAGCGGCAAAGGCGGCGATGGCATGGTCTCTTTTCGCCGCGAAAAATATGTGCCGCGCGGCGGACCCTCCGGTGGCGATGGCGGGCGCGGCGGCGATGTTGCGCTGCGCGCAGACGCCAACTTGAACACACTCTTTTTCTTTCGCAAGCGTGTCCACTTCAAAGCGGACAACGGCGTTAAAGGCGGCTCGAGCCACAAGACAGGCGCGGATGCCAGACCGACGATCGTACGTGTCCCACCCGGCACAATCGTGCGCGATGCCGAAACAGGCGGCTTGGTCGCCGACTTGGTCAGCCCCGAGTCGGAAGTTGTGGTGGCGCGCGGCGGGCGTGGCGGCAAAGGCAACGCCCACTTCAAGACATCCGCAAACCAGGCGCCGCGACTGGCGGAAAAAGGCGAGCCGGGCGTGGAACGCTGGCTGACGCTGGAACTGAAGTTGATCGCTGATGTTGGCTTGGTCGGCTTGCCCAATGCCGGCAAATCGACTCTGCTTTCGGTGGTGAGCAACGCCAAGCCAAAGATCGCCGATTATCCTTTTACGACCTTGCAGCCCAACCTGGGCGCCGTGATTTATGACAATCGCGACCTGGTCTTCGCCGATATTCCTGGGCTGATCGAAGGCGCGCATGCGGGGGTGGGACTGGGACATGCCTTCCTGCGCCATGTCCAGCGCACGCGGATCCTCCTGCACATCCTGGATGGCGCGGCTGAGGACCCAATCGCCGACTACAACCAGATTCGCGCCGAGCTGGCGCTGTATGATGCCGACCTGGCGCGGCGCCCGGAGCTTGTGGTCATCAACAAGCTCGACCTGCCCGAAGCGCGTGAATATCTTGATCTGCTGCGTGAGAGTTTGCGCGAGCGCGGCTTGGACGATGTTGTGGCGGTTTCAGCCTTGACGCGCGAGAATGTGCGCGAGCTTGTCCAGCGCGTCTTTGAGCTTGCCAGCCGCCTGCCAGACCGCGCCGCCGCCCCAGCCGCTGCGCCAGTCTATGAATTGGCTGATGCAGACCTGCCATTTGAGCTGCGCATCGCCGATGGCATTTATTACATCACCGGCGAGCGCATCGAACGGGCGGCGGCTATGACTTACTGGGATTATGACGAGGCTGTCGCGCGCTTCCACAAGATCTTGGCGGCGCTGGGCGTTGTCGCAGCCTTGGAAAAGGCTGGCGTGCGCGGCGGCGACACGGTCTTCATCGGCGACTTTGAGCTGGAGTGGTCGGAATGAGCCGCGCGCGAATTGGCATATTGGGCGGCAGCTTCGATCCCCCACAGCTGGGGCACCTGATCTTGGCGGAATACAGCCGCGAAATCCTCGACCTGGACTGCATGTTGTTTGTGCCAGTCGGGGACCATCCTGTCAAGCGGAGCAGTGCGCGCTCTCCGTTGCCGCACCGCCTGGCGATGCTGAAATTGGCGATAGCGGGCAATCAACACTTTCGTATTTCGCGGGTGGATATCGACCGCGCCGGACCGCATTACTCCGCCGACACAGTCAACATTATCCGCGCGCAACAGCCCGATGCGCAGCTGTATTTTGTGATGGGCGGCGACAACCTGCGCGACCTGCCAACCTGGGAGCGCCCGCAGGAATTGGCGCGCAGCTGCCGACTGGCGGTGATGCGCCGCGCCGATGAAGATATCGCGCCCGATATGCACGATGAGTCGCTGCCGGGCTTGTCGCAGCAGATCGACATGATCGATGTGCCGCTGCTGAGCGTTTGGCTCTCGTCCACCCATGTGGTCAGCCGCCTGCGCGCCGGGCACAGCGTGCGCTACCTGGTGCCCGATGCCGTGCTCGATTACATCTGCGCGCGCAATTTGTACCAATGATGCGCTGGCTCGCTTGCATATTCGCCATTTGCCTGGCCGCAGCCGCGCAGACACAGGATGCCACGCCTGTGCCCACCTTGGCTGTGCCGACGCCGCTGCCAGCTGCTTTCCGCCCCGCAGTGGAAAATCCGCCAAGCCAATCCGCCATTGCCGAGATCATCGCCGAGCAAGTATTCCGCGTGGGCGTTTTGTACAACGACCCTCCCTACAGCGAATTCACTTGGCAAGGCGAGCTGGCCGGCTTTGATATCGATCTGCTGCGGATGATCGCCGAAGCCTGGGGAGTGGAGATCGCCTTCGTGCAGGTCACGCGCTTGAATGCGGTTGACGCGCTCAAGGCGGGCGAAGCGCATGCGCTGGCATCCGCTTTGCTGCCGTATCGCGGTTATGAAAACGACATCGAATTTACCCAGCCCTACCTGGTCGGGCATCAGGCGGTTATGGCGCGGGCGGACAGTCCGCTGCAAGCTGCGTCCGAGCTGGCTGGCGTCAAAACCGGTGTTGTTATCGGCACGCGTGCAGAAACAGCGCTGGACCTGTGGCGCGAACGCACAGCGCTCAACCCCGACACCCGCCAGTTCCTCACGCTGGACCGCGCTTTTGCCGCGCTTATGCTGGGAGAGATCGACGCGCTCGTGGATGAAGAGCAATCTCTTTTGCGCATCGCTGGCGAAGATATCGAGTTGGCGCGCTTGTTGGATGAGCCGCTGCTGCGCGAGCCGCATGCCTTCGCTGTTCGCCGCCATGACGCGCCACTGCGGCAGTTGTTGAATCGCTCTATCCAGCAGCTGGCTGCGAAACAGAGCATCGAGCTGTCAAAGCGGGAATACTTCCCAGATCTGCCGCGGGACGAGAGCGCCATCTTGGTCTGGCAGGGCGTCGGCGAAGAGCTATCGCCGGCGCAATTCTCTGCCGAGATGCCGCCGCCGGCGCAGTCGACAGTGGTTCGCCTGCTTGAGTCCCGACCATTGCGGGTTGCCGGCATAGAGGGCGATGCCGCCCAGCTCACAGCTTTGAATCACGCGCTGCTTGCCGAGATGGCCAGGCGCTGGGGCACAACAGTGGCAGATTCATCAGTCAGCGCCGACGCGGGCTTGCATATGCTGCGTCAAGGCGCAGTCGACCTGGTGGCTGGCGTCAAGCTGGACTGGCAAACATTGAACAATGTCGATTTCTCTATGCCCTATCTGTTGCAGGGCGACCGCCTGATGGTGCCGGCGCGCTCGCAGATAGCTGGCTTCTATGACTTGCGCAATCGGATCGTGGCGGTGATGCTGGGCGATGACAGCGCCTGGCAGCGGGCGCAGGCTTGGGCGGACAGCATCAACATGACGATCCGGCGATTTGATACGACCTTGCAGGGCGCGGCGCGAACCTTGCTCGACTTCAACAACGCCAACGCCGTTTATGCCAACAGCCTGCTGCTTGTCGAGCATCTGAATGCGAACCCCGACACATTGAAACTGACCGAGCGCTGGTACAGCCGCGATTATTATGCTTTCGCGCTTGGGCACAACGACCCGGATTTCCGCCAACTGGTGAACTATACATTGCAGGAGATGATCTTGGATGGCAGCCTGGCGCGCATGACAGGGGAGCTGCTGCTGGGCGGCGACCTGCCAGATTTTGGCATTGCGCCGGGCTCCAGCCAGTTTGCCGGTTTCGATCTCTCGTCAGCCTAGCCAGATTGCGCGGCTTGGCGGATTTCTCCCCGACTCGCCAGGAGGACGCCCGCCAAGATCAGCAAGCTGCCGATTATCTGCTGCTGGGGGGGCAATTCGCGGAAGAGAAAGAGCGCCAGCGCTGCGCTGCCGATCGGCTCTAGCTGCGAGAACATGCTGACCAGCGCGGCCGGGAAATGCTCCAGCAAGTAATTCAAGGACGAATGCCCCAGCAACTGCGGCACCAGCCCCATCGTCAGCAGAATGAGATAGCCTTCTATGCGAAAACCCAGCAAAGGCGTTCCGCTAAACAACATGACAACCGCCGCCGCGATGCTGGCTGTTCCATAGACCAGCCACACATACGGGATGACGGGCAACCGCGCTCGCAGCATCCGCCCGATGAGCATATACACCGACACGCTCAGCGCGCCCAGCCACGCCAGCGCCGCGCCAGTGATTGTTGCGGCGATCTCTGCTTCGGCGAGCGCCGCGCCGCCATCCAGCGGAATGCCAATCCATGCGCCGCCAGCCAGCGCCACCAGCAAGCCAGCCACCACCAGCCGCGACAAGCGAATGCGCAGAAAGACCACTTCCATGATGGCAACCCAGATAGGCCCCGTCGACACGATGACCACGCTGACCAGCACCGTGGTGTATTGCAAGGACGACACCCAGGCTGTGAAATGCGCAGCCAGGCAGAGCCCGGCCAAGGCGATGAGCGCGGCTTCTCGGCGTGACAGGCTGACAATCCGCTTCCGATGCCGCCCCAGCGCCAAGGGGGTCAGCGCCAGCGTCGCCACCGCCAGACGCGAGCCAGCGATCAACAGCGGCGGCATGCTTTCGGCGAGCGCAAAGCGGATGAGGATGGCGGCGGATGATGTCGCGATGACCGCCAGCGCGATAATGGCATAAGCGCGCAGAGGGGCGCTGTTGCTGGATATGCCTTCGGATGTCACGCTGTTCTCTCCTGCGCGCCACAGTTGAATCTTGGCGCGAATGGCACAAAATGCAAGCCATAAATCGACGCCAGGCATCGCCAGAAAAGCTATAAAGACGATGGGATGCCGCCCCGCTGATTGGACAACGGCTGCTGTGGCGGCTATAATAGCGTCAGTTCCCAGACCAACGGGACGAAACGACGCGATGAGTCCATAAGGAGCAGCATAATCATGGCTTTCGAATTACCAGCACTTCCTTATGCCGAAGATGCGCTGGAGCCGCACATTGACGCGCGGACGATGGGCATCCACCATGGCAAGCATCATGCAAGCTACACCGCCAACCTCAATGCCGCCATTGCTGGCACCGAGCTGGAAGGCATGAGCATTGAAGCGATCCTGGGCGACCTGGACGCTGTTCCCGAAGGCATTCGCACCGCTGTGCGCAACAATGGCGGTGGCTTCGCCAATCACAGCTTGTTCTGGCAAATTATGAGTCCTGATGGCGGCGGCGAACCGAGCGGCGCGCTGGCGGATGCCATCAACAGCGCATTTGGCAGTTTCGACGAATTCAAGTCGGCTTTTTCGGCGGCGGCGGCGACTCGCTTTGGCAGCGGCTGGGCTTGGCTTTGCGTGAGAGACGGCGAGCTGTGTGTCTGCTCGACGCCCAACCAGGATACGCCGCTGATGTCGGGGGGCGCTCCCTTGCTGGGCATTGATGTGTGGGAACACGCCTACTACCTGAACTACCAGAATCGCCGCCCGGACTACATCGCCGCATTCTTCAGCGTCATCAACTGGGACAAGGTGGGCGAGCTGTACGCGGCCGCCTAGCCCCGCTCTACATTCTCATGACGAGCGAAGGACGCTAGAATGCTGGCGTCCTTTTTGTTTTGCGCGCAAGGAGCGTACTGATGGTCGACTATCGTGTGGAAACAGATTCGCTGGGCGAGGTGCGGGTGCCGGCCGATGCGCTTTATGCCGCGCAGACCCAGCGCGCTTTGCAAAATTTCCCTATCACCGGCATGAAGCCTCTGCCCGCTTTCATCTGGAGCATGGCGCTCATCAAACGGGCGGCGGCGGAGGTGAATTGCGAGCTGGGGCTGCTGGACGCGACACTGGCGGATGCGATTATCCAGGCGGGCGATGAAGTGCTGGCTGGGCGGCATCATCAGCATTTTGTGGTCGATCCATTTCAAGCTGGCGCTGGCACCAGCCACAACATGAACACCAACGAGGTGCTGGCGAATCGCGCGAACCAGCTCTTGGGCTTCGCCGTCGATGCGGATGGCAAGCCCGTGCATCCCAACGATCATGTCAACATGGCGCAATCGACCAATGACACCATCCCCACCGCGATACGGCTGGGCGCGCTTTGGCGGCTGGATGAGCTGCTGGCGGCGCTCGGTCGCTTTGTCGAGGTCGCGCGTGGCAAAGCAGCCGAATGGGATGATGTCGTCAAGACCGGGCGCACGCATTTGCAAGACGCGGTGCCCATCCGACTGGGGCAAGAAGTGGGCGCCTGGGCGCGCGCTATCGAGCGGCAAATGGACAAGGCGCGCTTTGCGGCGGAGGGGCTGCGGCGGCTCGGCATCGGCGGCACAGCGGCTGGCACGGGGCTGAATGCGCATCCTGACTATCATGCGCGCATGGTCGCCAAGCTGTCGGCGCTATCGGGCATCGTCCTGTATGAAAGCGACGACCTCTTCGAATCCATGCAGTCTATGCAAGACGCGGTCTTTTTCTCGGCGGCGCTGCGCAACCTGGCGATGGATTTTACGCGTATCGCCAATGATGTGCGTCTGCTTTCGGCGGGACCGACCACCGGCATCGCCGAATTGACCTGCCCGCCGGTGCAGCCCGGCTCGTCTATCATGCCCGGCAAGGTGAACCCGGTGCTGGCGGAAATGCTCAACCAGGCGATGTATCACTGCATAGGCAATGACACGACGGTCAACCTTTGTGGCGCGGCGGGACAATTCGAGCTGAATGTCATGATGCCCATCATCGCCCACAACCTCAACGAGACCATGCAGGTGATGATCGGCGCTGTCGGCGCGTTCACCGAGAAACTGCTGGTCGGGCTGGAGGTCAACCGCGAGCGGACGGCGAGCTGGCTGGCGCGCAATCCGATCTTGGTGACGGCGCTGAACCCGATCATCGGCTACAACAATGGCGCGAAAGTGGCGAAAAAGGCGCTGGCAGAAGGCAAAAGCGTGCGCGAGGTCGTGCTGGAGCTGGGGCTGATGAACGCGGATGAGCTGGACGCCGCGCTGGATGCGCAGCTGATGACGGAAGGCGGGATCCGCGGGTGAGGGGGTGGCACCGTCCGCACAGATTGTGATTTGCTGCTACAATTCGCATGACAGTTTTTAGCACGAGATTTGAAGTGGCGAACGAAGACCACGAAATTTACAGTGAAGACGATTCCATAAAGTCGCTGGGCTTCAGCGTTAGGGTGCAGAACGCCTTGCTGCGGTCATATATAGAGACCATTGGTCAACTTGTGTATGGTCATGAAAAAGGCGAACTCTGGAATATTAGGAATCTCGGAGAAAAGGGGATAGCCGAGATTGATTGCAAGTTAGCGAATATAGATGTTGCAAGATTCAACTCCCTGTCCCGCAGTCAAGACGTTCTTCCATTTTCACCAATAGGCGAAAACCTGCCGTTTTTCAACTGGGGACCTCCACAGGTTCCTGTTCACGAGGTTGTAGCGGGTCTGCAATCCGCGATATCCAAACAACTGAATGCTGGTCTGCTGCATCCGGATATTGCGATTTACGGCGAAGCAATTGGAAGTCTTGTCAAAGAACGGAATTTGTATAGCAAGGACTTGTATCTCAAACTTTCAAAGGTACTTTCCTCCCATTTGAATGTGACACAAGAGCTTGAGGCTTTGCTGAGTCCATTACCGTCCAGAGAACTGGATATCATTCGTCAGCGACACGGCTTCTCACAGAATACACTTGAGATTATCGCCACACAAATTGGAGTAACTCGGGAACGGGTCAGGCAACTTGAAAAGAATGCCCTAAATAGAGTCGTGCCAATAGCGAAAAACAGACTACTAATTAGGTTTCAGAGCGCCTTGCTCTTCGCGGATGATTTGGATATCAGCTATGAAAATTGGTCGCAAAAGCTATTGGAAACCGGTCTCTTGGGTGTCTGGACGGATGAAAGGTTTACCGATATTGATCCCATTGAGATGATGGTGGCGCTATGTCAGGCGATAAGGTATGAGCGCAATGACCTCGAGTTTCCACATTACCTAGAAGTCATCATTAGGCTGCACAAGGAAGGCATGTCTGCAGTTCCTGCAAGAGATCACTTTGCATTGCAACGTATTTCGCCAGAGGAGAAAAGATTTTTTCGCAGGCACAAACGACACTCTGGTGCGGTAAGCGTCGACTGGCTCGCTGAGAGTGAGCACATCAATTTGACAAGGACGGACCTTATCGCGTTTCTTGAGGCGCTAGAGTATAAGGAACTGAGCGACGGTTGGTATTTTAATGTGAGCGACGGAGACTTGCCCGGCACGCGAGGTAAGGATAATGTGTTTCATAATACAATTATAAAACTATCTACGTTTTGTGGCCCGGTCTCAGTTAATGACATCTACTTTGGCTTAGAACACGCGCTGGAACGCCCTGGTTTTCCCGTTCCGCCGCCGTGTGTTCTCGAGAAAGTATTGGCTCAAGGTGGATATACAGTTGAAGATGGGTTGTGGTACTGGCAAGGTGACGAAAATCGTGAACTGAGTCGAGGAGAGGAGGTCATTCTCGAAGCAATTCAAGCGAATGATGGTGTTGCGCATCATTCACAACTGGCTTCGGCCATCCTAGCTGGCGGAATGTCTTATGCAAGCATTGCGGGCACACTGAAACGCTCTCCATTATTTGACAATTTCGAACATAGCCTCTACAAACTCAGGGCATCCAACGCACCCATCGATAGTATCTTGCGTGCGCATGAAGCTGTGGCTGATATCCCGCTGAATCTAGAAACAAGTTTTGATGTTGATGGAAACATCATCGTCTCTGCCAATCTCAGCAGCTTTTCTTTGGGGCATGGCACTGTCACGAGCAGCCATTTGCCCACCATCGTTGGAAGTTGGTTTTGGACATCCGAAGAGGGCGAAGAGATTGATGTCACAGCAACCAGTGACAAGATTAGTGGATTGCGGGCAGCAATGCAGTCGCTCGAATGCCAGGTAGGTGATAGAATTGCCCTTGCTTTCAATGTGGACAATCGGCAAGTATCCATTTCCAAAGTGGTGGGGTAATAATGACGCAAGCGCCAATCAGGCAACTGGTGACCATAGCCATAGGCAACTTGGGCGGACACGATCAAGCAGTACACACTGAAGATGTTGCGCTGGAAGCTGACAGGCTCGCACCAGGTCGCTTTGCATGGAGAAAATATCCCGAACGCATTGACATCAATGTTGTCCTTCAGGGGCTGGGTGATGCGCGGCGCAGCCGATATGATGCGCATGTCGCGGGAAGCAATGTCAAGGGCTGGATGCTCACGGCTGAAGGTCAGATATGGATTAAGTGTTTGGTTACGATTGCATCCTCAGAATTGGCTGGACTGGTAAGCGATGCAAGAGGTTCACTCATCGCGGGTCAGCGTATTGAATCGCACAGACTGGCGGCAACCGAAGCATGTGAGCTTTTCAGCAGCGGCAAGCAAGAAAAGATCACGCGAAAGCACTTTTTCGACTTCTTGCGCATAAACGAGTATTTCTCAGATCGTGCCCGCCGCCGTCGTATCAATTTGGTGGCGAGCTCTGTCAGCGGGCATGAAGCGCTTGAGCCCCTTTGGGAACATTTTCGGTCGGCTTATGGTAGCGAGTTTGTATAGATGAGCACGAAATCCAATGAGATCCTTGTAACTTCCCATGTCTCTCGCGATTTCGAACAGAGCGCTGCATACTTCAATACCTATGAGAAGGTTGTATGGGAGTATGTGTCTAATTCATTGGACGGTGCGAAGGACAATCAGCAAGTCATCGTAACCGTTGAGGTCACCAGGAAAAAGATAACGGTATTGGATAACGGGCGGGGCATGTCCCGGGGCGAGCTATCGGGATTTTTCCAGATGCATGGTGAGAACCTGCATCGGCAACGGGGAAAGGCGACGCGTGGCAAATTCGGCACGGGCAAGTCCGCAGCATTTGGCGTAGCCAACCGACTTACAATTGACACAGTGCAGAACGGTCTAAGAAATCAAGTCCAGCTAACGCGCAACGATATAAAGTCGGCTAATGACGGTGGCGCTTTCCCTGTAACGCACCTAGTATCCGATGAACGAACAGACAAAATTGACGGAACAGAGGTCACAGTCTCAGCCTTTGCCGGCAGGTCGAAACCAAATGTAGAAAAGATCAGCCGCTATGTCACTCGTTTCTTGGGGCGATTCAGAGGGAGAGCGCAGGTTCGTATCAACGGAATCACCTGTGAATTCAAAGAACCGGCCCATGAAGTTTTGGCAGAGGTCTTCCCACCGCAGCACCTGCAGCGACACTTGGGCAAGGTAAAGTTAATTATAAAGAAGTCACAGGTGCCGTTGCAAAAGGAATTGCAGGGCATCGATATTCTGTCTAAAGGGATTTTGCATGAGACTACGCTTGTCGGAATTGAGGACGGCGAACAGGCCGAGTACATTTTTGGAGAAGTTGATGTGCCTATTCTGGAGGATGGTGAATGGCATATTCCACCTTTTGACAACACCAGGAGTTTGCAGCTAAACGATCAGAATCCTGTCGTTGCGCGGCTAAAGGGCTGGCTGACGCAGCAACTAAAGGATGTACACGCGCAGTTAGTCCAGGAAGCTGAAGATAAGCGGCGAAGCGAACAAGCCAAGCGGCTGCGAAGAGAAGCAAAGCGAATTCGGGATATTCTCAACGATGACTTTGTGGAACAGGAACTGAAGCTGGAAAGGGCGAGAAGGGCAACAGATAGCGCTGGAGTAAAGGCGGTTGCAGATACGCAGGGCGACGATGGACTCTTGCCTGGAGAAGGCGAAATTCCCACCGATCAGCAACAGGCCGGTAATGAACATGGTGAAGGCAATGGCGGGTCCGAGGTTGGAGAGGGAGAGACGCCGCGCCCTGGACCATCCTTAATTGGGGGCGAGGATAAAGGACGTAAAACTGGACAGAAAGAAGGCAGGCAGCGCCGGCGTCGGGGCGTATTCTCTTTGGATTACGAAAACGCTTCGCAGGAAGAGGCGCGTTCGCGTTTTGATCCGGAGTCTAAAACGATCTGGATCAATCTAGACCATTTGCAAATTGCGCAAGCTCTGGAACGTAGCAAGGGAAAGACGACCGGCATGCAGTTTCGCGAGATGAGCTATGAAGTTGCTGCTGTCGAATATTCTTTGGCGCTTGAACATGTGCGTGTTGAAAATGACGAAGCAAATGACCCTGAAGACAGCTTGTACAATGTGCGCGAAACTATTGACCGCATTACGCGGCGATTGTTTTCAGCGTTATCCAAATGATGACGAAGAAAGCAAGAATTGAGGAAATCGCTCTGTGAATCGTTCTGACGCCTACAACATCGTCTGTGAATTCGTGCAGTCCGACTCTTTGCGCAAGCACATGCTGGCGGTCGAATTCGCCATGCGCGCCTATGCCGAGCACTATGACGAAGCCCCCGACTCCTGGGGGCTGGTCGGCTTGCTGCACGACTTCGACTGGGAGATTCATCCCTCGCTGGAGCAGCATCCTATGGACGGTGCGCCCATTTTGCGCGAGCGCGGCTTGGACGAAGCAGACATCCGCACCATTCTCAGCCATGGTCCGCTGGCTGCCGATGACCGCGTCACCCTGCGCGACAAGGCGCTCTATGCAGTGGATGAGCTGACCGGCTTGATCACGGCTGTCGCCCTTGTCCGCCCCAGCAAAGACATCCGCGATGTCAAGATAAAGAGCATCCGCAAAAAGTGGAAAGACAAGGCATTCGCGGCTGGCGTCAACCGCCAGGATGTGATCGATGGCTGCGCGGCGCTGGGCGTCGATGTCTGGGGTTTCCATGTGCCGCTGGTGCTGCGCGCTATGCAAGACCATGCATCCGACCTGGGGCTGGATGGCGGAAGGTCCGGCTAGGCGCGGGAACGAGGCGCAACTGGCAAGCCGCGGCATAATCGGTTACACTTCGCTGCGCAGCGAGATTCCGTGTCGCGCGGATGGAGGATTCAAAGTATGCCTGGCTTAATGATGGTTCTGCGCAAAGACTCTGCCGTTGCCTTGGGGCTTGCACTTGCGATTTTGCTGGCTGGCTGGCTGCCAGTGGCGGCGCTGGCTGGCGGGCAAACGCTGCTGCCGGGCGTTGCCGCCTCGGGCGCATTGAATGCTGATGCCAGCGCGTCTGCCTTCGTTTTTGATGCCGCCCCTGGCGCTGTCGCGACCTTGTCGCTGTCGGGGCAGGGCAGCCCCTTGGCGCTCTTGCTGACCGATAGCGACGGCAACACCATCGCCCAGACAGCCGGCAGCGCCGCGGCCGACGCGCTCAGCTTGACGGATGTGACCTTGTCGGCTGGCGGACGCTATTATGCCTTCGTCTATTTTGCGCCGGGTAGCCCAGCGACTGACACAGATTACGCGCTTTCGCTGGCGATCTCCGACTCGGCTGCCGCGCCTCTTGATGACAGCGAATCCGCTAGCGAATCCTCGCTCGTATTGTTGAATGCCGGCATCGAAGTGCGCCTGAACTGGAGCGGCGCTGCCGACCTCAATCTGGAGGTGCGCGACCCCACGGGCGAATCGCTGCACTGGGATGCGCGCGCGACCGGCAATGGCGGCGCTTTTGGCTTTGACGCCAACGGACTTTGCGAAGTCGTCAGCAATAATTCGGTCGAGACGGCCACCTGGCAGCCTGGCTATTTGCCGACCGGCAGCTACGAAGTCATCATCTATTATGCCTCTGCTTGCGATGCTCAGGCCGGTAGCATCCAGTTCTTCGCCGATGTCAGCGTCAATGGCGCTCAAAGCGGGCAAATCTCCAGCACCCTGCCGCCGCCAGCCCCAGGTCAATCCAGCATCCATGTCGCGCGTTTTGAAATCGCCGCCGATGGCAGCGCCGTGGTCAGCCAGGGCGGCGCATATCCCAGCGCGAGCCTGAACATCTTGCCCAGTGGATATGCCGCCGCGGCTTCTGTTGCGCTGCCCATCACGCGCGGCGCATCTGTGACCGGCGCAATCACCAATGCCCAGCCGGTTGTGGCTTATCGATTTGCGGGCGCGGCCGACGAAATCGTGTCGATCGACATGCAGGCTGTCGGACCCAATCTGGACACGTTCTTGCAGTTGGTCGACCCAGCCGGCGCTGTCGTCAATATCAATGATGACTCTGGCGGCACGACCAATTCCAGCATCGCCAATGCGCGGTTATTAAGCAGTGGTTTGTACACCATCGTCGCCACGCGCTATGGCAAAGAGCTCGGCGGCACCGTCGGGCAATTTGAGCTTACACTGACGGGCGCGGCAGCCGATGCCCCCGCCCAAGCCAGCGCCCTGAACCTGCCACAAGGCGATATTGAAGTCAGCCTCTATTGGAGCACGGGCGCAGACTTGCAGTTGCTGGTGCGCGACCCAGTCGGCGAGTCGGTCTATGACGACAACCCCAGCGTGGCCAGTGGCGGCATCTTGGCGGAAGACGGCAATGTCAACTGCGTGCCGGCTGAAACAGGCGCGCCGGTCTCGCACATTTATTGGCCCCCCGGCCGCGTTCGCCCCGGCACCTATGAGGTCGAAGTTTGGTATCAAAATACCTGTTCCGACCAGCCGCCGCCGGTCGATTTCGCGCTTGTCATCGAAGTCGCTGGCGTTCCCTTGATCAGCCAAATCCAATTCCCCTTGCCTGGCCAGCGCTACCTGACCAATTTCAGCATCGACCCGGCTGGCGCGGCCAGCGCTGGCGAAGCGGGCTTCATTGATGCGGGCAGCCGCACGTTGGCTTATCAGAACGAAGCTTTCGACCCGCCCGCTATCGAGTTTGGGCAGCCGGTTTCTGGCATTATCTCTGGCGACAACACCTTCGATGTCTATGGCTTCAATGGCGCTGCTGGCGATTCCATCAGCATCAGCATGACATCGCAGACGCTCGACACCAATTTGTATTTGATCAGCCCGGGCGACCGCGAGCTGGCTGACAATGACGATGCCGATCCCAACCTGCTGGGAGCGACCGGGCGCAGCACCGATTCCTTAATCAGCGACTTTGTCTTGCCCGACAACGGACCCTACGCGATCATCGCCACTCGCTATGGCAACCAGTACGGGGGGACGATCGGCGCCTATACACTCGCGCTAACCGTGACTGAAAGCTGAGCCGAAGATGAAATTCAACATGCCGCTATTGCGCGATGCGGGCGCGCTCTGATATGATTGCCGCGTTGTCGCATCCGCAATTTGCCGAAAGCGAAGCCAGATGAACCGACTTCTACTCTTGTTTATGTTGCTGGCTGCTTGGCTGCTTTCCGCATGTGGCGAGGTCAACCTGCTGGACGAAACTAAATTGCGCGATACCAGCTTGATAACTGGCGATCCTTGCGAAGCCCCTTGCTGGCGCGGCATCATCCCCGATGAAACCAGCTATCGCGATGCCAAATTAATTATCGAAGGCGATGACCGCTTCAAGATAATTGAAGAGCCCGACCCACAGGAGGGCAGCCCGGCGCGCAGCTTCACCTTTGCCGAGGGCGAGAATCCTGGCTGCTGCCAAGTCGTGAGCCGCGACGGCGAAACTGTGTCGTCCTTTTTGTTGCAAACAGCGCCAGTCATGACCTTTGGTCCCCTCTATGATCGATATGGAGAACCTGACTATGCGATCGCCCAGCAGGCCAGCGATGAGCAAGGCTATGTCGCGCTGATGTATACCGAGCGCTCCCTGGTCGTCTATGCCTTCGTCCCCAACCCTGCGCTGGGCTCGCTTTCGACCGCCAGCCAGATCATCGGCACGTTGTATTTGGGAGAATCTGAACAGCGGCAGTTGTTGGAATGCACCAGCCTGTTCAACTGGGCGGGTTTTGCATCATTCTCGGCATACAGCGGCGAAGCGTATGACTATGTTGGCGAGGGCGTCGGCGATGAAACAGCCTGTCCGACAAACTAGGCTCGCTACGAAACCACCAGTTTGAGGAGCAAGAGAAAGATGGCTGTTGAAGCAGAGGCGCTGATGATCGGCGCGCAGGTACAAGGCAAAGTGCGGCATTTGGGCATATATGGCGCGCTGGTGGATATCGGCACGGGACAAGACGCCCTGCTGCATGTATCGCAGCTGAGCGCGGACGCCAGCATGCAGCCCGGCGCAGAAATCACCGCTTTTGTATACAAGACACGGCGCGATGGCCATGTCGCTTTGACTTTTGAAAAGCCGCCGGCTGTGCCTTGGTCGGCAATCAAGCAGGGCAACACCTACACGGGTGAAGTCATCCGCGTAGAAGATTTTGGCGTCTTTGTTGATTTTGGGGCGGAACGGCCTGGCATGGTGCATGTGTCAGAAATGGCTGATGGCTATGTCCGCTCTCCCAGTGATGTCGCCGCGGTCGGGCAAGCTGTCGAGGTGCGCGTCATCAAAAAGAGCGTCCGCCCGCGCAAGATCGACCTGACGATGAAGCAGCCCGAAGAACCTGTCGTAATCGAAGACGACGACCCACTGCCTACTTCAATGGCGCAGGCTTTCCAGCGCGCGATGCAAAGCGATGGCAGCCCGTCCGGCCGTGAAGACGGCACGCAGAACAACCGTCGCAATCACCGCCGCCAGCAAGAAGATATCCTGGCGCGAACCCTGCGCCGCGCGCCCCGCTAATTTTACAAGGTGCGAAGGACGCGGTAGACAATCGTGCCGAAGAGAATCGTAAAGTTCAATTCGTGCGCCAGGCACCAAGGGCAGAGCGCTTGCAGCAAGACCACCTGGACATACACCAGCCACATTGAAAACAGCCAGGCGAAGAGCCCGAGGCCGAACATAAGCAGGCTGCCATTTTCGCGCAGAAATACCACCCGCGTTTCCATCAGCAGCAGCGCGCCAATGATGGCATACACCCCAAAGCCCAAATAGGCGATGGGTATGCCCGCTAGCTCTGAATAGCGGCTGTTGAGCACAACATTGCAGTCGAAAGCGGCGGCTTCAACGCAGACAGCGGCCAAGTCGGTCAATTTCAAATAGCTTAAATACGCCGCGACCACCAGACCGACCACGACCAACAGTATCTGAATTCGGCGAATATCGCGCATGGCAGTCAACCTCGCTGTCTACTCGAATGGTCGCAGCAGCAGCACCGGCAATTCGCTGCCGGCTGGTGCCAGGCGCTGGCCTTCCGGGATGATAGCCAGCCCATCCGCCAGCAGCATGGACATCAGCGCGCCAGAACTTTGGCTGCCGGTGGAATGCGCCACAATACAAGCGCCTTCACGAGCAAGCCGCACCCGGTTATAACTGCGCCGTCCGTCCGAGCGCAGGTCTTCGGCGATGGTCGCTGTTAGCGTCTTTCTGCGCAGCGCGCGCCTGGCCAGCTTCGCAAGCGCGGGGCGCACGAATACTTCGAAGGTCACCATCGTGGAAACGGGATTGCCGGGCAAACCGAAGAAAGGAATCCCTTGCAGCGCGCCATAAGCCAGCGGCTTGCCGGGCCGCATGTTGATGCGCCAAAAGTCGATATCGCCCAGTTCGTCCATCACTTCCCGCACCAGATCGGCTGCTCCGACCGAGACGCCGGCGCTGCTGATGATCATATCGGGATTGATGCCCAGGGCGCGGTTGTACAAAGCGCGGATGTCTGACAAATTGTCGCGCGCGATCGGCAACCGGATCGGGATGCCGCCAGCCTGCCGAATCAAGCCTGCCAATGCATAGCTGTTGGTGTCGCGGATCTTGCCAGCGTCAAGCGCTTCGTGCACATCGACCAACTCATCGCCGCTGCTCAGGATGACGACTTTGGGCTTGCGCACCACCGCGAAGCGCGCGCAGCCGATCGCCGCCAGCATCCCGATTTCAGCCGGCTGGATGACTGTGCCCGCCCGCATGATGGTTGCGCCGCGCTCAATATTCTCGCCTTTGCGGCGGATATTCGCGCCAAAGGCATAATCGCTATAGACCTGCACTTCTTCGGGCAGAGCTGGGTTGCCGCGTTTGCGCCAATTGTCGTTGGTATCCTCGACAGGCGCTACTGCGCTGCAGCCAGGCGGTATAGGCGCGCCAGTCATGATGCGGGCGGCCTGGCCAGGCTGCAAGGCGCTTGTCGGCGCGGCTCCCGCTGGTATATCCTGCGTCACGCGCAAAGTGGCTGGCTGCTGCTGGCTGGCGTTGACGCTGTCTTTGTGGCGGATGGCATATCCATCCATGGCTGAATTGTCAAATGGCGGCAGGTCCAAGGGCGCGGCGATGTCACTGGCGATGACGCGGTCGAGCGCTTCTGCCAGCGCGACGTTCTCGCTGTCCAGCGGCTGCATATCATCCAGGATCTGCGCCAGCGCTTTGTCGACACTGAGCAGTTGCGGCATGGTTTTGCGCTCCAGCTGCGAATTGACTCGGCTAGTATAGCATACGGTTTATGCAATCGCGGCGTCTCCTTTGCCAGCGACTGCACGGAGTATTTCTTTGGTAAGATGAGTTTGGCCTGCGGCAAAGCAGCGCCTCCCCGACTCTGGTTGCGCCTTGACAGTGTCGCAAATTGCGCTAGAATGTTTGCAAGATGCGAAGAAACCACAATTTGACCTCGTGTTAGGGGCTCAGGGGGCTGTGCTCTCTGTTGTTTTGTTTGCATTGGAAATTGTGTGTTGGCGCGCCATCTGTTTCAGCAGCTTTTTTGATTTAGGGCATCACAGCGCAGAGGAGGTTGATCCTTGGAGGCTAGAGACTTTAGCGCATTGCGCATCAGTTTGGCATCGCCCGAGCAGATTCGTTCTTGGTCATACGGCGAGGTAACCAAGCCAGAGACGATCAATTATCGGCGGCTGCGTCCTGAGATGGATGGGCTTTTCTGTGAGCGCACGTTTGGTCCTACGCGTGACTGGCAGTGCTATTGCGGCAAGTATAAGAATATCCGCTATCGAGGCATCGTCTGCGATAAATGTGGCGTCGAGGTGACTCGCTCGTCGGTTCGCCGCGAGCGGATGGGGCATATCGAGTTGGCGGCGCCGGTCGCCCATGTCTGGTATACGCGGCGCGTCCCCAGCTATCTCGGCTTGCTGCTGGATGTCAGCCGGCGCAACCTCGACCGCGTGCTCTATTTCGCCCAGTATGTCATCACTCAGGTGGATGAAGATGCCCGCAAGCGCGCAATCTCGCGCATTCACCAAGAACTGGAAAACAAAGAAAGCGCGCTCAAAGACGAGATCGATGAGCAGATGGCCGACCTGCGTGTCAACCGCGACCGCGCCGCCGACAAATTTGACAGGAAGGTTGGCGAGATCGACCAGCACTTTGAAAAAGAGCGAGACCGCCTGAGCGACGCGGCTGTCCGCGAGGGCCGCACGATCGAAGACAGCATATCCAATCTGTTGGGCAATGCCGCGCCCAGCCAGATTCGCTTGGAATCGGCTGGCAAAGTCGTTGTAGAGCTCGGTGAAACCATCACCAGCGATCATGTCAGCCGCATGCAGGCGATGGTTGCCGAGTATCTCAGCGCGCTCGAAACCGAAATGGCGGCGCTGAAAACCGAAGAGATCCAAAAGATTAGTGGCGATATCGACCAAGCCAACGCCGATGTCGAAAGCGCCATGAACGAGCACCTGCTCGGGCTGGAAGAAAAAATGACCGAGATGCGCGCCAATGCCGAAGCGCAGTTGACAGAGCTGCGGGAATTGCAGGCTCTGCAATTCTTGTCGGAAGGTCGTTACCGCGACTTGAAAGGCAAGTTTGGCAATGTCTTCCAGGCTGATATGGGCGCGGAAGCCTTCCATGAAATCCTCAAGAATCTCAACCTGAAGAAACTCGAAGAGGAATTGTGGCATGAGGTGCGCACGACGCGCTCTAAGCAGCGCGCCCGCAAAGCCACGAAGCGACTGGGCGTCGTCGAGCGCCTGACAAAGAGCCGCGAAACTGTAGTCGACAGCGACCGCGACAAAAAAGGCAACGAGCCGGATGGCAACCGTCCGCAGTGGATGATCTTGACTGTGCTGCCGGTCATCCCGCCCGACTTGCGCCCGATGGTGCAGTTGGATGGCGGCCGCTTTGCCACCAGCGATTTGAACGACCTGTACCGGCGCGTCATCAACCGCAACAACCGCCTTAAGCATCTGCTTGATCTGGGCGCGCCCGATGTCATCGTGCGCAACGAAAAACGCATGCTGCAAGAAGCGGTCGACAGCCTGATTGACAACAGCCAGCGCGGCAAAGCCTTGAGCCGGCGCGGTCGCCGCGAGCTTAAATCGCTGAGCGACATGCTCAAAGGCAAAAAGGGCCGCTTCCGCCGCAACTTGCTGGGCAAGCGCGTCGATTATTCCGGGCGCTCGGTCATCGTCATTGGACCCAAGCTCAAGCTGCATCAATGTGGGCTGCCCAAATCAATGGCGCTGGAACTGTATCGCCCCTTCGTCATCAGCAAGCTGGTGGAATACAACTATGCCAGCAATGTCAAAGGCGCGAAACGCATCATCGAACGCGAACAGCCCGAAGTGTGGGAGGTGCTCGAAGAAGTCATCCAGGATCGCCCGGTATTGCTGAATCGCGCGCCAACCCTGCACCGGCTGGGCATCCAGGCATTTGAGCCGCTGCTGGTCGAGGGCAAAGCCATCCAGATTCATCCATTGGTCTGCTCGGCATTCAACGCCGACTTCGATGGCGACCAGATGGCTGTGCATGTGCCCTTGAGCGAGGCCGCTGTCAAAGAAGCCCGCGAATTGATGCTGAGTACGCGCAACCTGCTGAAACCATCCGATGGCGCGCCGATTGTTGGGCCTGCCAAAGATATGGTGCTGGGCAATTACTACTTGACCATGGATCCAACAGTCGAGATCTTGGCGCTGCGGTCGCGCGCCGACGAGTTTCGCAGCGAACAGGCGCTCTATTCTGGCCAGCATACTGTTGGCATTGCCGAACGTTCCAACGGCTATTACTACGCGCAGTTTCGCCAGATACCACAGACACAGCTTTTCATGGATGAAGTGGCGACGGACTCCAGCGGGCGGCAGCGCGTCGTCAATTCGGCTATTGACCTCACGATTGAGGCGCTCTTGGCTGGCGAAGTCGATTGTCTGCTGGCGAATGCCTACGAGATGCGCAGGCACCTGCGGGCGCGCAAGCTCGAAGACCAACTGGCAATCACCAACCTGCACGAGCGGCGTGTGGTGGTTGACATGGACGAAGTGGAATACCTGTATCGCATCGGCTTGGTCGGCTTGCACACGCCCATCTTGTTGGGCAATGTCTATGATGACCGGTCGCCGCAAGCAGAGCCAGAAATCTGCACCGTTGGCAGAGCGATATTCAACCGCATCCTGCCTGATGAAATGCGCTTTGTGCAAGAAACCATGGGCAAAAAGGGCTTGCAAGAGTTGGTCGCGCGCTGCTATCAAGTCATCGGCGCAGACCGCACGACCGAAGTGGTCGATGCCGTGAAGAACTTTGGCTTTCATTATGCGACCATCTCGGGCACGACAATCGCCGTTAGTGATTTGTCCACGCCAGATGAACGGCAAGATATCATGCAGCAAGCCGACTTGGTCGTTCAACGTGCCGAGCGCGATTATCGGCGCGGGCTGATGACGCAGGAAGAGCGCTATCAAATCACGGTCGACGAATGGACGCGCGCCAAAGACGACCTGCAAGACCAAATTGAAGTCGCGCTGGATCCTTATGGACCTATCGCCATCATGGCGCGTTCTGGGGCGACCAAGGGCGGTTATGGTCCTATCACGCAGTTGGCTGGCATGCGCGGTTTGATGGCGGACGCGGCTGGCCGCATTATCGAGCTGCCCATCCGCAGCAACTTCCGCCAGGGCTTGAACACGTTGGAATACTTCATGTCTTCCAACGGCGCTCGCAAGGGTTTGGCGGATACAGCGCTGCGCACAGCCGATGCTGGCTATCTGACGCGGCGTCTGGTGGATGTCGCGCAAGATATGATCGTCAATCGCATCGACTGCCATACCAGCAATTCACTGGAAATCCGCCGCAGCGACGACATTGGCGGCCAGTCCATCAGCGAGCGTATTGTTGGGCGCTGCGCCGCGGTCGATATGCATGATCCCGATACGGGCGAATTGATCGTCAGCCGCAACGAAATGATCGACGAAGATATTGCCGACCGGCTGCAACAGTCCAGCTTGGAAACCTTCGCTGTGCGCAGCCCGCTGACCTGCGACCTGATCCATGGCTGCTGCGCCTTGTGTTATGGGCGCGACCTCGGCACAGGCGAGATGGTCAATATCGGCGCGGCTGTCGGCATCATTGCGGCGCAGTCTATCGGCGAGCCCGGCACACAGCTGACTCTGCGCACCTTCCATGCGGCTGGCGCGGTCTATGCCCAAGGCGATATCACCAGCGGCTTGCCGCGCGTCGAAGAGTTGTTTGAAGCCCGCCGCAAGCCCAAAGGCGAGTCGGTTGTGACAGAGCATGGTGGCATCCTGCGGCTGTCCGAGCGCGAAGACGGCGCGCGAATCGCCACGGTCATCGACGAGACGATGGAAAGCGAAACGCATATCGTGCCCGAAGGCTGGGAAATCTTGGTGGAAGACCGACAGGAAGTCAAAGCGCGTGCGGCGTTGGCCACCGACGGCGAAGAGAAACTGAAGGCTGCGATGAGCGGCGTCATTCACCTGGAAGAAGACACCGTCTTCATCCGCAAGGAAATCCGCGAAGAGAATGACTATGAACTCCCCGCCAACGCGCGCCTGCGCAAAGAGATCTATGACGGCATGACCATCGAACCCGGCGAACAGCTCACCGAAGGCTCGAAGAGTCCGCATCGCGTCTTGCAGGTGCAGGGAACAGAAGCGACTCAGCTGTATCTGCTCAGTGAAATCCAGGAAGTCTATCGCAGCCAGGGCGTCAATATCGCCGACAAACACTTCGAAACCGTCATTCGCAAGATGATGTGCAAGGTGCAGGTTACCAAGACTGGCGACAGCGACCTGCTGCCTGGCGACTTGATCGACGAGCGCAAGCTGCGCGAGATCAACGAAAACCTGCGCGCCGAAGACAAGGAAATCTGCAGCGCTTCGCCAGTGCTGCTGGGCATCACCAAAGCCGCGCTGGAAACCGACAGCTACCTATCTGCTGCCAGCTTCCAGCACACCATCAAGGTCTTGGCGGGCGCAGCTATCGAAGGGCAGATCGACCCGCTGCACGGCTTGAAAGAGAATGTCATCATCGGCAAGCTCATCCCGGCTGGCACGGGCTTCCACGCCTATCAAGACCGCGAAGCTATCGCGCCCATCACCACGTTGGAAGAACAAGGCGCGCTCAAGCCCGAGCCAGTCATCGACTTTGACGACTTTGAACAGCTGATTCTCAGCGAGCTCTAGCCAGGCTTCGCCCCCCATCCCGGCCCCTTGCCCCCAGAACGAGGGAAGGGGAGTTTTCCTGCGCTTCCGCAACTGGTAGCCCCTCCCTCATTTTGGGGGAGGGGTTTGGGGTGGGTGGGGGGGATTTGGTTGCTATATCCACGCATTCACCACTCCCATCCATCCGCGCGTTTGACAGATTTTCTAGTTGCCGTCTACAATGGTGTCGCTGTGCTGGCTTTGCAGGCGCTGCCTGTATGTCCACTCTTCGCTTATCCCTGAGGCCGCCTCATGCCAGATCGCTCGATTCACTCGGTCGCCATCGCAAGCGAAATGCGCGATGCCTATTTGAGTTATGCCATGAGCGTGATTGTGTCGCGAGCCCTGCCCGATGCGCGCGATGGCTTAAAACCCGTGCACCGCCGCATCTTGTACGCGATGCACGACATGGGCGTCGGCGCCGGCAATCCACACAAAAAGAGCGCTCGCATTGTTGGCGAGGTGATGGGCAAATATCACCCGCACGGCGATGCCGCTGTGTATGACACCATGGTGCGCATGGCGCAAGACTTTTCCATGCGCTATATGCTTATCGACGGGCAGGGCAACTTTGGCAGCATTGATGGCGATGGCGCAGCGGCCATGCGCTATACAGAAGCGCGTATGGCGAGCATCGGCGGCGAATTGCTGATTGATATCAACAAAGATACCGTCAATTTTGCCGCCAACTTTGATGGCACGCTCAACGAACCGACTGTGCTGCCAGCCATGCTGCCCAACCTGTTGGTGAATGGCGCGTCTGGCATCGCGGTTGGCATGTCGACCAATATCCCGCCGCACAACCTGGGCGAGGTCTGCGATGCCCTGCGCCACATGCTCGACCAGTGGCATCGGCTGGATGCCATCGATGTCGATGAGCTGATGCGCTTTGTCAAGGGACCCGATTTTCCCACCGGCGGCGTCATTTATGGGTGGCGCGGCAAGGAAAATATGCTGCGGCAAGCGCTGGCGACAGGCCGCGGCAAAATCACCCTGCGCGCCAAGGCGCATGTCGAAGATATGGGCGGCGGCAAGTCGCGCATTATCATCAGCGAGCTGCCTTTTCAGACCAACAAAACGACTCTCATCGAGCGCATCGCCCTGTTGGCCAATGCCGGCCGACTGAAAGGCTTGGCAGATCTGCGCGATGAATCCGACCGTCAGAATGCTGTCCGCCTGGTCATTGAGCTGCAGCGCAATGTGGATGTCACGGCTGTGCTGGCGCGCCTATTCAAGCTGACGCCGCTGCAAAACACATTCGGCATCATCATGCTGGCGCTGGTCGATGGCCAGCCGCGTCTGCTCACATTGAAACAGGCGCTGCGCGTGTATCTGGAGCACCGCCTGGAGGTATTGCAGCGCAGCAGCCGCTATGACCTGGCGCGCGCGACCGAGCGGGCGCATGTGCTGGAAGGTTTGCTGGTCGCCCTGGACGAGCTGGACGCGGTTATCCAGACCATCCGCAAATCACGCAGCAGCGAAACCGCCCGCCGCAACCTGGTCAAGCAATTTAATGTGAGCGAGACTCAAGCCAGCGCCATTCTGGATATGGCTCTGCGCCGCCTGGCTTCGCTGGAACGCCGCAAGATCCGTGATGAATACAAGGCGACACGCCAGAAAATCAAGGCGCTGGAGACCCTGCTGGCCGACCCGCAGCGGCAGCGCGCGCATATTGCCGAGACACTGGCGGCGATGAAAGCGCAATATGCGGATCCACGGCGCAGCATCATCGCCGATGGCGAAGCCAGTGATCTCTCGGAAGGCGACTTTTTGGTGCCAGAAGAAGCGACTGTCGTCTTGCTGAGCACAGGCGCGCATCTGGGGCGCAGGCCCAATGCCGAGCCGCCGCGCGTGACAGTCGCCACCAAGAATCCACCGCGCTGGCTGCAGCACAGCACGACGGGCCAGATCATGTATCTTTTCGCGGACGATGGCGATTGCGCGACTGTGCCCGTCCAGCAGGTCCCACAGGTGGAAAGCGCTGGCGAAGGGATGCCATTCAGCGATTTGTGCGCCTTGCAGCCCACCCAGCGCATTGTCTCGTTCTTGTGCCTGCCCGCTTCGCTCCAGGCTGGGTTCGTCTGTCTGGTTACAGCTGGCGGACAGGTCAAACGGCTGGGCGTGGGCGAATTGCCTGGTGTGATGTCGGCGGCTTTCAGCGTGATGAAAATCGGGCGCAAGGACAAGCTCGTGGCGGCTTTATACACGGGCGGCGATGACGATCTGCTGTTGACCACGGCGCGCGGTTATGCCATCCGTTTCAGCGAGCGGGATGTGAACCCGACCCGGTTGAATTCGGGTGGCGTGCGCGGCATCAAATTGGCGGCGCAGGGCGACCAGGTCGCATCGGCATTCACCGCCGATGACAAGCTGTATGTTTGGACTATCACCGAGCAGGGCATCGCCAAGACAACGCCGATGCGCGAATACAAAACGCAGGGCCGCGGCGGCAGCGGCGTGCTTTCCATGCGCTTGCCACTGGGCAGCAAGCGGGTCGTGGCTGCGACCAGCGGCCGCCTCAATGATACTGCGCTGGCGCTGACCAACAAACGCAAAGCCAAATACATGTCGCTGGGGCTGGCGAAGACCTTGAAGCGAGGCAGCGCCGGCGGCAATGAAGTGATCGCTCTGCGTGACAAAGAAACGGTGGTCGGCGTCGCTCGCTGCCACCATTCTCTGCGCATTCGCGCCGATATGTCCGAAGCCCCTCAGCGTAAATCGGCTTTGCCAGAGGCAGAGACCGCGCCAAGCGCATCCGCTTCCCGCTCAAATGGCGCTGATGTTAGCCTGATGCCAGACGACTAGCCAGCGCTGCCAATTCCTCATCATACCGCCCAGCCATCCGCGACCAGTCATACCGCGCTGCCGCTGCCCGCAGCCTGTCTGTTTCTGCCGAAGCCTCGCCTGCCAGATGATGCGCCAGCTGCGCCGTCAGCTTGTCCCGCGCGTATAGACACTGTGACCTGAACTCGGCGGGCAGCAGATGCGGATAATTGAGGCGGTCGGGCAAGATGGGGATGCAGCGACAATACATCGCCTCGCAGACAGCCGCGCCAAAGAATTCTTGCCAGGCGGCGCTGACCACATAGTCGCACTGCCACAGCCAGCGCGCATAGTCGGCGAAAGATTGCGCATAACCAAACTGAATGATGCGTTCGCCAAGCTGTTCCCGCGCCGCGCGAAAAGCCGCCGGCATCTCGCCAAATCGCTCGCCCAAGATGACTGCTTGGAAGTCGCAGCCGCTTTGTGCCAACTGAATCAAGCTGCGGGCAAAGGCATCGGGATTCTTGTCGGCTTCCCAGCGATGATTCCACAAGATGCGCGCTGGCGCGTCCGCTGGCTTGTTGGCGTGGTGCGCGTCAAACCGGCGCAGGTCAAGCCCCAGTGGCAGCGTTTGCGACTTATGGCGGATCGTTTCTAGGCTCGCCAACTCGTTGTAATCGGCGAAGTGTTTGAGCAGGCGCGGCAGCTGCGCCATAAAGTCGGCTCGATGATAGTCGCTGTTGAAGTAGACGGCGTCGGCTGTCAGGGCGCTGATGTAGTTGATGAATCCATACCGCCAGCCATGCCCTTGCCGCTGGTTTTGCGGGTATGAGAGCTGGTTTTCGTGCAGGTAGAGCGCCAGCGGCGCATCGCCCAAACGCCGATAGGTCAGCGCGCGGAAGGTCGCCAAGTTGATCATGCTAGAAGCGAGGATCAAGTCGGGTTGGGTTTGCAGCATGCGCGCAAAGCTGATGGCCGCGCCTTGCATGCGCCACTTCCAGAATCGAGCCGGCAGCGCAAGCAGATCGATATCATGGCGCGAATGCCGCTGGTAGCCATCAGCCCAAGCTTTGTGGCTGCCGCCATAATAGCTTTCCAACAGGGCAATGCGCATGAATCTCGGCGCTCAGTTGGAATAACGCCGCCGAGCTTCCAGCACATCGTGCAGCATATCCAGCTTGGTCAATATGCGCGTGAGCTGCCGGTTGTTGGCGATCTCGAGTTGCAGCTTGAGTCGGGCGTATTGCTGGCTGGTCGTTACATCGACAGAAGCGATATTGACATGCTGGTCGGCGATGATGGTGGTAATCTCGCGCAGCAGCCCTTCGCGGTCATAGGCGATGACTTCGACAGGCACAAGATAGCGCTGATCGTCTTCTGAAGCGCCCCAAGACACTTCTATCAAGCGCTCTGTTTCGCGCAGGGCATTGATATTGGGACAATCGGCGCGGTGCACGGTGACGCCGCGGCCGCGCGTGATATAGCCGATGATGTCGTCGGGCGGCACCGGCGCGCAGCAGCCAGCCAGGTTGACCAGCAGGCCGCCAGCGCCCATGATGCTGACGCCCTTGGCCGTGTTGGCGCCGGCCTGTTTGACGCGCGGCTTCAGCAGGTCGGCATCGGTCTGGCTCGCGGCAGTTTTGCGCCGTTCTTCTTCCAGCACGCGGTTTGTGATCTGTGGGCCCGTGACATCGCCCGCGCCGATTGCCGCCATAAAATCATCCAGCTTGTCAAAGCCAACCAGACGCGCGACTGAGTCGTAGGACATCTTCTCTTGCACGCCCAGCCGCTTCAGCTCGCGCTCCAGGGCATCGCGGCCGGTGGCGATGTGTTTGTCGCGGTTTTGTTTGCGCAGCCACTGGCGGATCTTGCTGCGGGCGCGGTTGGTGGCGGCATAGTCGAGATCGGGGTTGAGCCAGTCCATGCTGGGTCCACCGCGTTTGGCGGTCAATATCTCGACCTGGTCGCCCATTTTCAGCTTGCTATTGAGCGGCACAAGCCGTCCATTGACCTTTGCGCCACGGCAACGATTGCCGATATCGGTGTGGATGTGATACGCAAAATCCACGGGCGTCGCGCCGACTGGCAAGTCAATGATGTCGCCGTTGGGCGTTACGCTGTAGACGCGATCCTGGAAGACTTCCGATTTGACCGTGTCGACAAATTGCGAAGCATCGTCAACCTCTGGTCCAAATTCCATCAGCCGGCGCAGGTAGGCCAAGCGCTGTTCGAATGCCTGGTCGTGCTCGTTTTCCCCTTCTTTATAGCGCCAGTGCGCCGCGATGCCATATTCGGCGTCTTCGTGCATCTCCCAGGTGCGGATCTGCACTTCGACTGTTTTGCCCGCTTCGTCGTGCACGGCTGTGTGCAGGCTGCGATAAAAATTGTCTTTGGGGTTGGCGATATAGTCATCAAATTCGCCGGGTATGGGGCGCCACAGATTGTGGACGATGCCCAGCGCCAGGTAACACTCTGGCAGGCTTTCTACCAGCACGCGCATGCCGCGAATATCGTAGATCTGCTCGAGCGGCAGGTCTTTGCGCGTCATCTTGCTATAGATGCTGTAGATATGCTTGGGGCGTGTGGTGATGGTGACCTGCTTAATGTTGGCGGCGCGCAATTCTTCGATGAGCCGTTCTTTAATCTGCTGTACATAAGCCTCTCGCTCGTTGCGCCGTTCGTCCAGGGCTTTGGCGATCGCGCGATAGGCTTCGGGGTTCAAATAACGGAAGCTCAGGTCTTCCAGCTCCCATTTCATTTGCCAGACGCCAAGGCGGTTTGCCAGCGGCGCAAAGATGTCGCGTGTTTCGATGGCCACGGTTCGCTGTTTTTCGCGCGGCATATAGCCCAGCGTACGCATGTTGTGTAGACGGTCGGCCAGCTTGACAAGTACGACTCGCACATCATCGCCCATGGTCAGCAGCATCTTGCGGATATATTCCATCTCGCGGTTGACCGCGCTGGAGCGGCGGGTGTCGCCGTTGACCGATACATTCTTCAGCGGCAGATTTTTCAGCTTGGTGACGCCATCGACCAGCATAGCGATTGTCGCGCCAAATTCGCGGCGCAGATCCACGATCGTGGTGTCGGTATCTTCGACGACATCGTGCAGCAAGCCCGCCGCGATCGTCTCGGCATCCATCTTCATCTCTGCCAAGATGCTGGCGACGGCGACGCAATGTGTGAAGTAGGGCTCGCCCGATTTGCGCTTTTGCTGGCTGTGCGCCGATTCGGCGTGGTGATAAGCAGCGGCGATCAGGTCGATTTCATTCGGCTGACTCTTGGGCAGGGTGGCAAGCAGAGATGCCAGATCGCGGGAGTACAGGTTGCTGGCGCTCGCTATCATGCCGCCACCATGTTCGATGTGCCTGCCCCCAATTTACCACATCTTGGCATGGCTGTCGCTAATCTGCGCCGATTCTTTGCTGCCGCCAAGCTGCCTCAGCCTTTGATTTTGTGCCGCAGGTAGGCATCGATCAATTCGCCCAGCCGCCCATCAAGCACGGCTGTCGCATTGCCGATCTCGATGTTGGTGCGATGGTCTTTCACCATCTGGTAAGGATGCAAGACATACGAGCGGATCTGGTTGCCCCAGCCCGCCTCGACATTTTCGCCTTTGAGCTCGGCCATCTCCGCTTCTTGTTTGGCGCGTTCCATCTCGAAGAGACGCGCTTTGAGGATTTGCATCGCGCGGTCGCGGTTTTGCGCCTGGCTGCGCTGGTTTTGGCACTGCACGACCAGCCCCGTCGGCAAGTGGGTGATGCGCACGGCGGTGTCGTTCTTTTGCACATGCTGCCCGCCCGCGCCACTAGCGCGATAGGTATCGATGCGGATGTCGCGCTCTTCCAGCGTAATCTCGATATTGCGCTGGATATCGGGCCAGAGCTCCACCTTCGCAAAAGCGGTGTGGCGGCGTCTGGCGCTGTCAAACGGGCTCAGGCGCACCAGACGATGCACGCCTTCTTCGCTCTGCAAATTGCCAAAGGCATAATCGCCCTTGACACTGATGGTGACGCTCTTCAAGCCGGCTTCTTCTCCGCCGCTGCGGTCGAGGACCTCGGCTTTGTAGCCATTCTGCTCGATCCAGCGCAGGTACATGCGCTCCAGCATTTCGGTCCAATCCTGGGCATCGACGCCGCCTGCGCCCGCGTGAATGGCGAAGATGGCGTTTTCGTTGTCATAATCGCCCGAGAGCATGGCTTCGCGCGACATCTCGGCGACCATTTTGCGCAGAGTCTCGGTCTCGGCTGCCAGCTCGGCCTGCATATCATCATCGGCGATCTCGACCAGTTCAATCGCATCCGCGACGCGGTTGGCCAATCCGCGCCATTTGTCCACCAGCGCATTCAGCCGAGCGAGCTGCTGCATGGTTTGCTGGGCAGATTCAGGGTCGTCCCAAAAATCGCTTTGGCTGGCGGCGGCTGCCAGCTGGCTGGCGCGCTCGGCTTTATCGGCGATGCCAATGCGCGCCATGAGTTCATGGATCTGCGCTTGGAAGTCTTGCAGTTGACTGGCGATGCTGTCCATAGCGCTGGTACACCTATCTGCCGCGATGACGCTGGCGCTGCAATTCAAACATCAGGATAGCGCCGCAAACCGACACATTCAGCGAATCGGCTGCCCGTCCCGCCATCGGGATGCGAATGCGGCGATCGGCGCTGGACAGCCATTCCGCGCTCAGCCCCTGGTCTTCCGCGCCCAGCACAATGGCTGTCTTGGTGGCGAAGTCGGCGTCGTACAGGCTGCTGCCGCCCACATCTGCGGCCACGATCTCCAGCTCGGCGCTGCCCAGATAATCCAGCGCCTCGTCCGTGGTCAGTTGATAGATATTGTCCAAGAAGCAAGCGCCCGTACTGCTGCGAATGATATTGGGATTATAGAGGTCCAGCGCGCAATCGACCAGCAGAAGCGCGTCGCAGCCACTGGCGTCGGCGCTGCGCATCAACGCTCCGATATTGCCCGGCACCCGCAGGTCAACCAGCAGAAGCGCGCTGCATATTGATGCGCCTTCCAGCCACAGCCGCCCCCTGGGCAGCTGGCTGCGCATGGCCGCCAACAAGCCGTCGGGATTGTCTCGATAGCTAAAGCGCCGCAGCAGCCGGGGCGCAATCGTATGCGTCTCGCAGTCCATATCGCTGGTCGCGCTGCCGATCTCTGGGCAGCACAGCACAAACTCTGCTTGATAGCCACAAGCCAGCGCTCGCCGCAGATCTCGCTGGCAGTCGATAACGAAGCGGGCTTCTGCATCGCGCCCGCGCTTGCTGCGCAGTCGAGAGACCAGCTTCAGCTTGCTGTTTTGCGCGCTGGTGATGTGCACAATGCCGGTCAATTCTCCGGATCGTCGTCAAACAGGCTGTCGACGAAGAATTCAGGCGTGAAGAGCACCAGGTCGTCGATGGTCTCGCCCAAGCCCAGATAATGCACTGGCAGCTGCAGATCGTGAAAGATTGAGAAGACCATGCCGCCTTTGGCTGTGCTGTCCAGCTTGGTGACGATGACGCCACTGACGCCCGAGGCTTCTTGAAAGCTCTTGGCTTGCTGGATGGCATTCTGTCCGGTCGTGCCATCCAGCACCAGCAGCACCTCGTGCGGGGCATTTGGCACCACTTTCTTCGATACTTCGCTGATTTTCGTCAGCTCGCGCATGAGATTGAAGTTGTTTTGCAGCCGGCCGGCGGTGTCGATGATGAGAATTTCATAGCCACGCGCTTTGGCGGCTCTGGCTGCGTCATATACGACCGCGCCAGGATCAGAGCCAGGTCGATTGGCGATGACCGGCACATCAATCCGCTCGCCCCAGGTTTGCAATTGCTCGATGGCTGCCGCGCGAAAGGTGTCGCCAGCAGCGATCATCACCTTGCGCCGCGACAAATTTTTCAGCCGGTGCGCCAGCTTGGCGATAGACGTGGTCTTCCCCGAGCCATTGACGCCGACCACCAGGATGATCGACAACTCGCGCCCGGCAATATCCAGCGCTGGCGGAAAAGACAGCAGGGCGGCCAGCTCGGCTTTTAGCGCATTGCGGAGTTGGTCGGATTTGGTGATGCCCGCGGCGCGCACACGGGCTTTGAGGGCGTCGACCACCTGCGCCGTGGTGTTGAAGCCGACATCCGCCTGGATCAGCAAGGTTTCGATATCGTCCCATGTGTCGTCGTCAATTTCGGTGTTGCCCAAGAATTGTGAAATGCGCCCAAAGAAAGACTGGCGCGTCTTTGACAATCCGCGGCGAAAAATGGCCAAGTGGCTGCTCCTGTTTGTCAGTGACTATATGGATCAACAGTATACCGCCCGCGCCCCGACTCGGCAATCCGCGCGAAAAACTTGCCACTCCCACAAGGGCGGACGAATTGAAGCGACGGCGGCAAACTGCTACAATAAGTTTGTCGTCCGCGAGAATCTGGGGGCGCGCTGTCAGGAGCGGGGATGATGGACATCAATCAGCTTGCCAGCATGATCGAGTGGCTCGATGAACAGCGCCGCCGCGACAAATTAGTCATCAACGCCCTGGAGCAGCGCCTCGAGCAGCAGGTTGAAGATGTCGACGTGGTGCAGCGGCGAGTCAATTCGGTTGAATCGGACCAGGCAAAGATCCGCCAAGAAGCCATGCCAGCCCAGCGCGAGCATGACATCATCGAACAACTGCGCGCCGACATGGAACAGATGCTTTCGCAAGCCGAAGCGCGCCGGCTCACTGCCGAACGCGAAACAGAGCGACGGCTGGAGCTGCAACGGGAAACCCTCCAGCGAGCGGTCCGCGAACTATCGAGCAAAGCCGAGCGCATTGAACGGCAGATGGGCAATATCAGCGACCTGCAATCCGAAGGCGACCGCCTGCAAAATGCCATGCGCATCCTCAACCAAGAAATGGAAGACCTGGCCAAGCAGCTCGAAGGACCAGACAGACGCCTGGCTTTTCTGGAAGAGCAGCGCCGATCTGATGCGCGCCGGCTGGCAGAGATCGAAACCGACCTGCCGGAATTCAAAAAATCGGTCGATGGCATCTCGCCGAAGCTGCGCTTGATCGAAGATTTGACGCGGCGCAATGAACGGCGCTTGCAAGATGTCGGCAACAGCGAACGCGAACGGCGCGAACAAATCCAGCAGTTTATCGACCAGCAGCAGCTGCTTTCTCAGCAGCGCGACCAGCAAGTGGCTGATCTGCAGAATCGCTTTGGCAGCCAGGATGACGACTTGCAGCGGTATATCGAGCGCTTTGAAGTGTGGGCGGGCGCGTATCGGGAAATGAAGCGCATCATCGACGACTTCAACCGCATCGGCGACCGGCTGGAACGACGCATTGGCGAAGGCACAGAGCTGCAGCGACTCAGCGAAGAACGATTCCGGCAAGAATGGAATGACTGGCGCGATGATGATTTGAAGCGCTGGAAGCAATTAACTTTGTCCAGCGATGAAGTCTGGCGCAACCACGACCGCGAATTCACGACTTTTATCAAGCGCATCGACCGGCTGGAAGCGTCTCTGCCCGGCCTGCGCAACGATATCGAACGGCTGTGGCAGTTGGAACGCGCCCGCGCCGAGCTCTACCGCGATCGTTACCAAGCCATGTTGATGCAATATGATGCGCGCCAGGCGAGCGCCAACGCCGACAATCATCGCGCCAACCTGAACCAACCAGGCGGATAGTTCATGCGCGTCATCGGGACAGCGGGACATGTCGACCATGGCAAATCGACCCTGGTCGAGGCGCTGAGCGGCATCAACCCCGACCGCCTCGCCGAAGAGCAACGCCGCGGGCTGACGATTGATCTCGGTTTTGCCTGGGCCGAGCTTCCCAATGGCGAGACCTTGGGCATCGTCGATGTGCCCGGGCACCGCGACTTCATCGGGAATATGCTGGCGGGCATTGGCGGCATCGATGCTGCGCTGCTGGTCATCGCCGCCGACGAAGGCATCATGCCCCAGACGCGCGAGCACCTGTCCATCCTGCGCCTGCTGGAGATCAGCCGCCTCATCGTCGTCATCAGCAAGGTCGACCTGAGCGAAGACGCGGAATGGCTAGAGCTCGTGCGGATGGAGATTGAAGACCTGCTGGCGGAATCTGGCATCGAAAACGCGCCCATCGTCCCGGTCAGCGCACAGACAGGCGCTGGCATCGCGCAGCTGCTGGACGAGTTGAGCGGGCTGCTGGGCGGCATGCCAGAGCGCGGAGACAGGGGGCAGCCGCGTCTGCCGATCGACCGGGTCTTTGTCGTCAGTGGCTTTGGCACAGTCGTAACCGGCACATTGACGGGCGGCTCGCTTTCAGTCGGGGATGCGCTGATCGTGCAGCCAGGCGGTCTCAGCGGGCGCGTCCGCGGCTTGCAAAGTTATCAACGCGATGTGCAAACAGCGCTGCCAGGCAGTCGCGTGGCTGTCAATATCGCCGGCCTCAGCAATGCCAAAATCAAACGCGGCGATGTGCTGGCGCGGCCCGGGCGATTGCAGCCCACCCTGCTGGCAGACGCGCATTTCACCATGCTCGCCGATGTCGAGCGCCCGCTGGCGCACAATGCCGAAGTCAAGTTCTTCTGCGGAGCGGCAGAGTCGCTGGCGCGGCTGCGGCTGCTGGATGCAGATTCACTCGCCGCGGGCGAAAGCGGCTGGCTGCAGATCCGCCTGCGCGAAACCCTACCCCTGACGCGCGGCGACCGCTTTATCCTGCGCGTGCCATCGCCGGCGCAGACTGTGGGCGGCGGAGTCATCGTCAATTCGCAGCCAGGGCGGCGCTATAGACGCATGCAGCCGCAGGTTATCGCCGAGCTGGAAGCGCGATTGCATGGCTCGGCTGGCGAACAGCTGGCGATGGCAGCCCGGTCGCGCGCTCCGCAAACGTTCGCGGATCTGGCGGCGCAGCTAGAGCTTGACAACCAAGAAATGAATGTGGCGCTGGCTGAAGCGCTGGCGGCGCAGCTGGTGCATGATCTGCCTGGACTGGGCATCTGGTCCCGCGATTCCTGGCGAGAGCTGGTCAAAGGGATTCACGCCGAATTGGGGCGCTTTCACAGCGCGAACCCATTGCGTCTGGGCATGTCGCGCGCCGAGCTGGGCAGTCGTTTGCGCGTCAAGCTGAATCTGCTGGATGCGGTCATTGATGCCGAAGCCAGTCTGCTGATCGATGGCGTTTTTGTCCGCAGCCAGTCGCATGACATCCGCTTCAGCAGCGAGCAAGAAGCGCGCATCGACAGCTTGATGGCTGCGCTGGCGGCTGCGCCATTTTCGCCGCCGACGATCAGCGAAATGAACGACCTGGCTGGTGAAGACGTGGTGCGCGCCTTGCTGGATTTGCGGCGTCTGGTGCAGGTCAGCGACAGCATCGCCTTTGCCGCGGGAGATTATGCGAAGCTGATGGCAGGCATTCGCGCGCATATCGAGGCGCATGGCGAAATCGATGCAAAAACCCTGCGCGATCAATTCGGCAGCTCGCGGAAATACGCCATTCCCGTGCTGGAACGTCTGGATGCGCAAGGCATCACAAGACGCGTCGGTGATATGCGGGTGCCGGGCGCGAATTTCTAAGCAGCCAATTACCCAGCCAGCTCTGTCATAAAGCCGCCCACAAACGCATCGCCCAAGCCAATGCTGGTGGTATTGCGCGGCTCGTCCCAGGCCACCGGCACACAAAAAGAATCTGAGCGACTGGCGTTGACGGCCGCCGCAAAACAAGCATCGGCGGGCTTGGGCGGGTGGTCTTGCACAGCGCGATAATTCGCCAGCTTCCAGCCATCGCCATAGCAAAAGCGCGTTGTCGCCAAAGTTGCGCCAGCGCGCAACGCCGCCGCGTACTGTTGCGCGCCGCCACCATAGGCCAGCGCCCATCGCCCTGTATGTACGACCAGGGTCTTGGCGGAGGTGCGCCTGTGCAGCCAGTCCAGCGCCGCCAAAACCGCCCGCGCATCATCCAGCGCAAGCGGCGCGCCGATCTGCTCTTGCAGCTCATCTTCATTCATGCTGTGGACATCAACCCTAGAGCCGAGCGCCGCCTGCAGCCGCCGGCGAAATCTGGCAACATGGTAGCCGCCATCTTCATAGACGACAACGGCATCGGCAGGCAGCGTTTCCAGCATAGCCGACAGCGTTTCCAGGCGCGCAATCAACAAGGCTTCGCTTTGCATGGCATTAAAGCCAGAAACCAGCAAAGCCCGCGCATTCGGCAGCAGGTCCGCGAAATCCCTGTTCAAGCGCATAGCGATATTGTCGGCGTTGCTGTGATAAATCAGCCGGTTGGCGGCTGGCGCGACGATGTGGTCGCCATTGACTCGGATAGACGCGCCGCTATCGTATTGCACGATGAGATGCGGATAGTGGCTGTCGCGCGGATTGCTGCAAACCCAGGGGCAGCCCGGCGGCAACAGCCGACGCACATCGGCATTCATCGACACCAAATGCAGGGCGGCGGTGTGCCCGAGCTTGCCCATGGCGATGGCTGCGCGCACGGGTGTGCCGCCCAATGTGGTTTGCTTTTGGAAGCGGCTGGCGAACCATTCAATCAAATCGCTGTCCGCGACAAATCGTTCGCCACCTTGCCCCGCCTTGACAAAGCCCAAAATCGAGGCGATCAACTCACGCTCGCTGTGGATGACCTGGCGGCAGCCCAAGCCGGCATCGCAAAGAAGATGCTCGGCGGCGAGTTTGTTGAGGGTCTCGGCATGCCAGACAATCTCATAATCGACATTATTGCCGAAACCCAGAGCGATGCGCTGGCTCAATACAAGGCTGCTTTTCCAGTTGTGCTGAAGAGGTCGAACTTCTGGCGGCAGACAGCTTTCATCGCATCAATGCAGGCTGGATAGATGCTGCTCGGCTCGCGCAGGATGGGGTCGGCCAAGACTTCGCGGCACTTTCGATAAAAAGCGCTCTTCATGTCCGCCGAGATATTGATCTTGTTTATGCCCAAGGCAACTGCCTGGGCGATCTCCGCGTCTGGGTTGCCCGAGCCGCCGTGCAAGACCAGCGGCGTATCCACCGTCGCGCGGATGTCGCGCAGCAGGTCCAGGCGGATCTCTGGCTTCATGTCTTTGGGATACAAGCCGTGTGAAGTGCCGATGGCGACCGCCAGCGTGTCGACATGGGTGGCATCGACAAATAGCTTGACTTCGTCGGGATTGACAAAGATGACTTCGTCTGCGCCAGCTTCTGCTTCTTCATCCAGCTCGCCGATGGTGCCCAGCTCGCCTTCGACCGAGACATTGACAATATGCGCCAGCTTTGTAACTTCGCGGCAGGCGGCGATATTCTGCGCCAGCGGCAATTCCGACGCGTCTATCATCACCGAAGTGAAGCCCGCGCGGATGGCGGTCATGATTTGCTGCATTGACGAGCCGTGGTCCAGATGAATCACCACGGGCACGCTCGCCTCAGCCGCTTCTGCCAGCGCCATCTTGACAAAGGCAGTTCCAACAAAAGCCAGTTCATCAGGATGAATGGCGACGATGACGGGCGCTTCAGCCGCTTCAGCCGCTTCGATCGCGCCTTTTAGCAACATGCTGCTGCTGATGTTGAAGGCGGGCACGGCGAAATCATGGGCGCGGGCGACGGTGAGCAGGTCTTTCATATTGAGTAGCATGGCAGGGCTTTTCTCCAGCAGTGGGCAAAATGGCGACTCAGCCTTTGATGGAACCAGCCGACATGCCAGCGATGAAGTAGCGCTGAAAGAGCAGGAACAAGATCAATACGGGCAGCGAACCCAGCACGCTCAGCGCCATCATTTGATTCCATTCAAAAGAATGCTGCCCCATCAGCAAGTGTATGCCAATCGGCACAGTACGCATATCGTTGGTGCGAGTCAAGGTCAGCGCAAACAGGAATTCGTTCCAAGCCAGCATAAATGTATACACACCCACCGAGACGATGCCCGGCAAGGATATTGGCACCAGAATGCGCCAGAGCGTGACAAAGCTGCCGCCGCCGTCGATCATCACCGCCTCGTCCAGGTCGCGCGGCAGGGTGTTAAAATAGCCGGTCATCATGATGATGGCATAAGACAGCGTGAAGACCATATAGGTCAGCACCAGCGCCGCATACGAATTGTACAAGCCCAGCCAGACAATCAGCCCAAAGTAGGGGATCATCAACGTGATAGGCGGCACCGACTGCACGCCGATGATGACCAAGGTCAAAAAGCGCTTGAAACGAAAGTCGTAGCGGCTGAAGCTGTAGCCGGCCAGGATGCTCGCCACGACAGTGCAGATGGTGACCAAAAGAGCCACCAGATAGCTGTTGAAGAAAAAGCGCAGCTGCCTCGCATCGCCCAGCACAGCCAGGTAGGCATTGAACGAGAAAGAGTGGTCGATCAGGGCTGGGGGATAAGCGAAAATTGCCAGGTTGGACTTGAATGCCGAAGCGACCATCCACAGCGCCGGCAAGCCAGCGAAACAAGCCCCCGCGATCAGCGCGACCCAGGTCAAGAGCTTCGCCCCGCGTAGCTGCGCGCGACCGCCAACCATCTTATGCGTCCGTCATGCGCTGATTGCGCACATACAAGATGCCGACGAACGTGCAAATCGCCAAGATGATCATCGCCAGCGTCGAGGCGATCGAATACTCATGCGAGCTGAATGCCGCCTTGTAGGTGTAGGTGCTTAGCACCTCTGTAGAGCGCATGGGTCCGCCGCCAGTGGTCATCCAAATCAGGGTGAATTGGTGTATCGTCCAGATAAAATCCAGCAGCGCCAGGCTGACGATGATCGGCTTCAGCTGCGGCAAGGTGATGAATCGGAATAGCTGCCAGCTGTTGCCGCCGTCGACTCGTCCCGCTTCGTACAGGTCGTCAGGAATGCCCTGCAAGCCAGCCAGGAAACTGACCATGTAGAAAGGATAACCCGCCCAGATATTGATGAAAGTGACGGTGTTAAGCGCCAGGTCGCGATCGGCAAGCCACTCCATTTTCTCCTGGACGAAGCCCAGCTCGAGAAGCACAAAGTTGACGACTCCATGCGGATTCAACAGCAGCCGCCACAAGATCGCGATGATCGATGCCGTGAACACCCAGGGCAGGATGTATATGACGCGGAAGAGCGCTTTGGTCTTGCTGCCGAGCAAGCGCGTATTCAACAACAGCGCGAAAGACAAGCCGATGACGAAGTGCGCGGCCACGCTGACAACCGCGAAGTAGAGGGTATTGCCCAGCGCGCCGCGGAACTTGCGGTCGCCCAGCACTGTTTCGTAATTGTCCAAGCCAACAAAAACCGGCGGATTCGGATTGACGATAACATTGTCGACCAGGGAATAGAGGAAGACTGTCGCGATTGGGATGATGGTCAGCGCCGCCAGCAAAGCCAGCGTCGGCGACAGGTAGGCGTAGGGCAGAAATTTGCGCTTTGCCTCAACCCAGCGCAGGTTTTCGGGCGCGGCAATCGCAGGCTGTTCGGGCTGTAGCATAGTGGCTGGCGCTTGGGCTGGGGGCAGACTCGGCCTAGCGAATCCACCCCAGCGTCTCAACTTGCGGGAGTTGCGCTCCGGTCGGGGTTACGCAAAGGTGTCTTCCCACTCGGCTTGCGCGATTTCCAGGAATTCGTCCAGGTCGATGTCGCCTTCCAGATAAAATTGGAAGGGCTCGGCGAATTGGCGCATCAATTCTTCCGCGGCCGGCAGCCCGGTGAACTCATTCGCCAGATAACCCGCCTGGAAGATGGCGAAGGCGGTCTCGAAAAGCGGGTCGGTGGTGATGAAGTCTGGCGTCGCGTTGACATTGCCCGGGAAGGCGTTGGCCATCGAGGTCAGCTTGGCGTTGCCATCGACGCTTACCAGGAATTCAATCAGCTTCCAGGCTTCGGCTTTGTGCTCGGTGTTGGCGCCGATGCCGATGCCCCAAGAGGCATAGGGCAGCCCGCGCGGCCCGGCATAGTCTTCGGCAGCCGGCAACGCGCTGATGTCGAAGTTCAGGTCGGGGTTGCGCTCGCGGATCAGCGTGAAATGCGCCAGCGTGTTGATGATCATGGCCACGCGCCCGTTGACGAATTCTTCGACCTTTTCGTTCTCTTTCATGGAGAAGGAACCAGGCGCGACCACCCCCGCGTCATGCAGGCTCTTGATGTAGGCCATCGTCTCAGCCAGCGCTTCGTTGCCAGCCAGATTGGGCTGCCCCATATCATCGAGCATGCTGCCGCCGCTGGCCCAGAGCCAAGACATGGTGTCGTTCTGGACGCCATTGGGCTGCTCTAGCGAAAGCGGCTGCGCCCAGCCATACACATTGTTGTCGGGGTCGGTGAGGGCTGCTGCCGCCGCGGCAAATTCAGCGCGGGTCGAAGGCGGGTCGATGCCAGCCGCCGCCAGCATGTCCAAATTGACAAATACTGGGTAGATGAAGTTGGCGATAGGGATCATGTAAGTCGCCCCGGCGAGCTGAATCTGCGCCGCCAATTCGCTGTCATCATAGCCAGCTTCCATCATCACGGCGGACAGATTGGCGAGCGCGCCCTGTTTCCACAAGACATTCACCCAAGCGCCGTCCAAACCAACGACATCCGCCATGGTGCCAGTGGCCGCGCTGGCGATAATCTGGTCTTTTGTGGTCAGGTAGGGTCCGCTGATCGTCTCGACCTTGATGCCCGGGTTGGCCGCTTCAAACTCGTCCAAAAGAGCCCGGAATGCGCCTTCGGGCAATTCCGGCTCCCACCATTGCTGGAATTCCAGCGTGACATCTTGGGCTGATGCCACGCCGCCCGCCATCAGCAGCAAGAGCATCAGTACAGCGAGCAGATAGCGTTTCATTTGGAGAGTCTCCTTAGCATATTGTGCGACTTGAAGATATGGGCAAGGCCTTGCTTGCCGCGCGTCTACAGCGAGAATCAAGGCATAGGCTGTCCTTTCGGCATGATGCCTATGCGCCACCGTCTAAGGCGCGCAGGCAACGGTGAGAAACGCGTACGGCGCAACCGTAGGCAGTTCGCAAACTTGAGGGAACATGCCGAGTTCAATAAAGAGCGTTTCCTTGATTGATTGTCCATGTCTGGATTGGAACACAGCTGTCTGGCTTTGTCAAACAATCTCGCCCAAGGGATTGGTGAATGCGTGGATATGGCAACCAAGCTCCCCATCCCCCGGCCCCTTGCCCCCAGAACGAGGGA
>JAPOSR010000067.1 GCA_026709625.1 Chloroflexota bacterium | reverse complement strand
TGGGCTTGGCGGCCTATTTCTTGTGGACAAATCGGCTTGAGCGCCCGTTGAATCCAAATTGGCTGCTGGTCGCCGCAGCGCTGCTGGTCGTGGCAGGGACTGCAACGCGTCTCGCGCCCACCAACCCGCCCTTGATTGAGTATGTTGGCGAGTCGGTCAGCCTGCGCTTTTGGACAAAAAAAAGCAGCCTGCTCTTTCCGCGCGAATGCCTCACAGCGCATTGGTCGGTGGTGGGCGCAGAATCAGTCAGCTTCAATGGCGATGAGGTTTATGTCACGGATAAAACCCGCAGCCGGGGGCGTTATTGCATCGAATTCGGCGGCCTGCCCACACTAACGTTGCGCCATGCCGATGGCACGACATCGACACACAGCCTGCCGGTCGACATCATGCTGCCCGGCGCGCCGGGCGAAGCAGCCTTCAGCGCCTTTCAGGCTTTGGGGCTTGCGCTGGCTGGATTGGTCTTTACACCGCTGCTGGCATTCGGGGCCCGCGATCTCTGGCGGGCGCGGCGCTGGCGCGAAGCGCTGGCTTTGGCTGGCTGCCTGCTGCTGGCGCTGCTGACATTCCTCCCTTTTGGCTTTGCGGGCGCGGCGCATTGGGAAATCTGGGTCAACAGCGCGGCTATCCAGGGGCTGCACGACGTGAAACATCGCGGTGAAGAGGTCAGCCGCTTCTTTGTTCTCATGCCGCATATCTTGGCGACACTGCTCGCCCGCGATTCCTTCATCGGCTTCAACCTGGCGCATTTTGCGCTGCACTTCGGCAAAGCGGCGCTATTTTATGGCATCCTGCGGCAGTTGGATGCGCGCCCGCTCTACGCCTTCTTGATCGCGGTCTTGGCGGTTGCCTACCCCGTCAACGAGGGCTTGCTGTCGCTGCGGTCTTTGCCTTTGACGAACAACGTCTTCTGGCTATTGGCGGCTGTTTTCCTGGCGCTCGTCTACTTGAAGAAACCACGCCGGTTTATTCTGCTGTCTGTCTTCATGGCGCTACTCTACAATGTAGCCTCCAACGAGTCCGGTTATCTGCTGATATTCGCGCTGCCCGGGTTGTTTTGGCTGCGCAAAGAGCCGAGTCGCTGCCTGTGTCTGACTGTCAGCGCCGCCTGGTATCTGCCGCCCGTGTTCAAAGCCGCCTACCTGCTGCTGCTGGAGCTGACCCATCGTCCATACTACAGTCGCGGTGGGCAATATGGAACAGCCCAATCCACGGAAGCAAGACTGGGCGAGATTGTCCGCAGCCTGGTTCATGTCTACGAGCGGACTATCTTTGGCGGCTGGCGCGATGCCATTCAATCTCTGGGCGAAAGCGTCTGGCTGGGGCATGCGCTGCTGTCGCTGCTCTGCATTGCCGCAACAGCCTGGCTGCTTTCGCGGCAGGACGAATCGCCAGAGCCAAGCCCGCGGGCGCTGCTGGCGGGCATCTTGGGGGGGCTGCTGGCGGTTGCCTTGGCTGCGGGCGTCTTTGTGATCTTGGGCAGACACCAGTTTGGCAACTGGCGCATCTTCTTCTATGTACCCTTTGGCGCGGCTGTGGCGGCATTTTGCTTGCTGATGCTGCTTACAGCGAACATACACAACCAGCGCGCGCGTGATTATGCCTTGATTGCGCTGTGCCTGCTGTTGCTGCTGCCAGGTTTGGCTTGGCACCTCGGACAGCAGAGCTGGTATCGCCAAAGCGCCGACAGCAAAGCGCGCATCTTGCACAAGATCGTCTCGCTCGTCCCGCGCCCGAAGCCCAATACCGACCTGCTTGTCATGACCGATATGGATCAGCAGACGATGCAAGGTCTGGGCATCGCCGAGCTGGCTCAAGGCGCGATGATTGACAGCGCGCTGTGGCTGGTATATGACGAATTTGCTCCGGCTGGCGCGACCTTCTGCCTGTCGCAGTCGGTTTGCGGAAGGCATCACAGCCAGGATATGGCATTCAGAGCCGCCGACCCGGCAGCGGCTCTGCAAAAGGCGCTGCTCTTTCATCTGGATAGCGATTTGAATGTGACGCTGGTTGAGGATCCAGCCGCCTGGCTGGGCTGGGATATAGCTGGCGACTACGACTCCAGTCGGCTTTATACTGCCGATGCGCCGCTGCCACCCCGCGCCAACAGCATGCTTGGGGCTGCCTTGCGCCGCCAGTGAATCGGCTCGCCCCTATATCGCAATGGCTGTCTGTGCTAAACCAGTAACGACATCAGCCAGCCTCGGTGGAGTGAATATGCCAAGAACGCCTGTATTGCTGATCATCCTGGATGGCTGGGGCATCCGCGAGGCGCGGGCAGGCAATGCGGTCGCCCTGGCGCATACGCCCAATATGAATCGTTGGCTAGCGGAAAACGAGCGCAGCATCATTCACAGTTCGGGCGAGCATGTCGGCTTGACGCCGGGGCAGATGGGCAATTCCGAAGTCGGACACCTGAATCTAGGCGCGGGACGCATCGTCTATCAGGATATTTCGCGCATTGGCAATGCGATAGCCGATGGCAGCCTGGCGCGGCACCCCGTCCTGCACGATGCCTTCACTTCGCTGAAGCGCGCCGCCAAGAAGCTGCACATGATCGGTTTGCTGGGCGATGGCGGCGTGCACAGCCACAGCGACCACTTGTATGCGCTGCTGGAAGCCGCCAAGTCGGCGGGCATCGACCCTGTGCTGCACCTGATCACCGATGGGCGCGACACGCCAACCCAACAAGCCGAGCATTTCTGCGCTGATCTCTGCCAGCGGCTGGCAGATTTGGGCGCGGGGCGCATCGCCACAGTCAGCGGCCGCTACTATGCCATGGACCGCGACCAGCGCTGGGAACGCACACAGCGCGCGTATGCCGCCATGGTTGAGCGCGACAGCGGACTGGGCGCGGCCAATGCCATGGCCGCCATCCGTGAAGCCTATGCCGCTGGCTTTAGCGATGAATTCCTGCCGCCGACGGTCATCGCTGGCGAGGGGCTGGCGATTGAAGCGGGCGATGCCCTGCTCTGTTTCAATTTTCGCGCCGACCGCATGCGCCAGTTGTGTCGGGCATTCAGCAAGCGCGATTTCGCCGCTGTCGACCAGTTCGCGCCGGTTGCCGATCTACGCTTGATCACCATGACAGCCTATCAAGACGGGCTCGCCGATGATGTGCTCTTTCCGGTCGAGCTGCTGGCGGACACGTTAGCCGAGACGATCAGCTGCGCCGGAAAAACGCAGTATCACAGCGCCGAAACGGAGAAGTATCCGCATGTAACTTTCTTTTTTAATGGACGGTCAGAAGCGCCATTCCCCGGCGAAACGCGCTATATCGTGCCTTCGCCCAAGGTCGCGACCTATGACTTGCAGCCCGAGATGAGCGCGCGCCAGCTGACCGAAGCGACTCTGGCGCGGCTGGACGAAGCGGATGACGATTTTCTACTGGTCAATTTCGCCAACCCAGACATGGTCGGGCATACGGGCTCGCTGGACGCTGCGGTCAACGCTGTATCTGTGGTGGATGCCTGCGCGGGCAAACTGGTGGCGGCGGTCACCGACAAAGGCGGCGCGGCGATCGTGACCGCCGATCATGGCAACTGCGAGCGCATGATTGACCCGTTGACTGGCGCAAGGCACACCTATCATACCGTTGCGCCCGTGCCGCTATTCGTGCTGGACGCCAAGCATTATTACGACCTGCGCAGCTGGGGGCGGCTGGCGGATGTCGCGCCGACTGTGCTGGACCTGCTGGACATCACTGCGCCGCCCGCAATGACGGGCAAAAGCCTGATACGAGCCAGGCGCTCGCTGCCTCTGCGCCAACGAGGCCAAGGCTAAGCCAACTTGCGCCTGAAATAGGTGACCATTTCATGATAGGCGTCAGTGGCGACATCATCTCGCTGCAGCTCGCCGGCTTCGAGCATAAAGCCATGCGGCTCATTGGCATAGACCTTGAGTTCAAAGTCTTTGCCGGCATCGCCCAGCGCGCTAGCATACGCGTAGATGTCCGCAATCGGGCTGGGGCGGTCCTGTGTGCCATGAATGATGAGCATGGGCGAGTCGAGCTGGTCGATGACATCGGTCGCGGTGGCTGGGTCGCCAAAATTGGGAAAGCCGTACCAAGCCACGCCAGCGCCGAATTCTTTGATCTGGGGCAGCAGAAGCATGGTATAGCGTCCGCCGGCGCAGAAGCCAGTCAAGCCAATCCGCATCGGGTCGACATCGTCGCGCGCGCCAAGGAAGGCGATGCTGTCACGCAAGAGTTGCTCTACGAGCGCGTCCGCTGGGCTGCGTTCGAAGGTCTGCCAGCCGATCGCCAAGACGACAAAACCTTCGCTGGCGAATAAATCTGTCATATCGCGATAGCCGTCTTGCAAGCCATTAAACGAATGGATCAAAACAACGGCCGGATATATGCCTTCGCTGGCCGGATAGGCCAGATAGGATTGGTAGGCTTGCTCGCCGCTCATCACTGCAATGTCTTCGCTGACGACATCCAGGCTGTTGTCGGCGAGCGATGTCAGCGAAGCTGCCAGTAGAACGAACATCAGCAGCCAGTGTATTATTTTCACAGTTAGGTCTCCTTCTGCAACCGGAAGCGAACATGCTACCGGACAGCAGCTGCCAAGTCAATTCGCTTTTGGCGGGAGCCGCCGGCAGGCTATCCATGCGATGATGCGATGAGCGGACAACGAGAAAAAACCCTGCAATCGCTGCGCGAGTATCCGCGAGTATCCGCGCTCGTCATCGGCGGCGGCGTCAACGGCATCGGCAGCTTTCGCGATCTGGCGCTGCAGGGCATCGACTGCTTGTTGGTCGAACGCGGCGACTTTGGCAGCGGGGCATCGGCGGCGTCTTCGCACATGCTGCATGGCGGCTTGCGCTACTTAGAAAATGCCGAGTTTCGCCTGGTCAACGAAGCGCTGCGCGAACGCGACCTGATGCTGCGCAACGCCCCCCAGCACGCCAAGGCGCTGCGCACCACCATCCCGATCTTTCGCTGGTTTTCGGGCACATTGAACGCGCCTTTGCGGTTTTTGGGCTTGCGCGATCGTCCGGGCGAACGCGGCGCGCTGGTGATCAAGCTGGGTCTATGGCTCTATGACAGCCTCGTCCGCGGCGAACGCGCCCTGCCCCGCCACGACTTTCAACTGCGGCGAACTGCGCTGGCGGCCCTGCCACAGCTGCACCCGGACATCATCTGCGCCGCCAGTTATTATGATGCCTGGATGCCACACCCAGAGCGCATCTGCCTGGATATGCTGCTGGATGCCGAAGCCGCCAACCCACGCTGCCGGGCGGTCAATTATGTCAGCGCGGTCGGTGGCGATGCGCGGTCGGTGACACTGCGCGATGAGCTGACTGGCGAGACCCTGCCCGTGCAGCCGCGCGTGGTCATCAATGCGGCGGGACCCTGGATCGACTTTGTCAATCGGCGACTGGGAGCGCGGCAGCGATTCATCGGCGGAACCAAAGGCTCGCACCTGGTGCTAGACAACCCGGCGCTGCTGGCGGCGACTGGCGGCGGCGAGATCTTCTTTGAACATGAAGATGGGCGCATCGTGCTGATTCTGCCCTATTTTGAGCGCGTGTTGATCGGCACGACCGATATCCGCATCGATAATCCGGACGATGCCCGCGTCAGCGAATCCGAAATCGACTATTTACTGGGCATGGTTGCGCGGGTCTTTCCCCACATCCAACTCGAGCGCGAGCAGATCGTCTTTCAGTTCGCCGGCGTGCGCCCCCTGCCCAAAAGCGAAGGCGGCGTGACCGGGCAGATCAGCCGCGACCACAGCATCCGCAGCCTGTCACCAACGGACGAAAGCGGCTATGCGATCCATTCGCTGGTTGGCGGCAAGTGGACGACCTTCCGCGCTTTTGCCGAGCAGGCAGCCGACCTGGCGCTCAGAAATCTGGGGCAGCCGCGCCGCCAAGATACCCGCCACGAGCCCATTGGCGGCGGGCGCGATTATCCAGCCGACCCCGAAGCCTGGCTGCGCGAAGCTGCGCTGCGCACGGGTCTGCCGGACGGGCGAATGGCATCTTTATTCGCCCGTTATGGCAGCGCTGCGGCAAGTATCGCCGAGCATATCGCTGCAGGAGACGACTGGCCGCTGCGCTGCTGCCCCGCTTACAGCCGACGCGAGATCGACTATCTGGCTCGCTGTGAAAAAGTGACGCGCCTGGATGATCTGCTGCTGCGGCGCACATTGATCGGCATGCTGGGTTATGCCGATCGCGCTGCTGTGTGCGAAGTGGCGGATGTGGCGGCTGCGGCGCTGGACTGGTCAAACACGCGCGCGGCCGACGAAATCCAACGCGCCCTGGATATCTTGCGCGACAAGCATGGCGGCGACGGCTAGGCGTCGACCTTGCGCTTTTCCAGCCGCACAGCCGTGCCGCTTGCTGTCACCATGAGCATGCTGCCTTGGCTGCCGACCGTCTCGTAGTCCAGGTCAACGCTCAAGATGGCGTTTGCGCCCAGCATTTGGGCATTGTGCTGCATCTCTTGCAGGGCGATTTCTTTGGCGCGGCGCAATTCTTCTTCATAAGCGCCCGAACGCCCGCCCACGATATCGCGGATGCCAGCGAACAAGTCTTTGAACATGTTTGCGCCCAATATCGCTTCGCCGCTGACAATGCCAAGATATTCGCTGACGGGGCTACCCTCAACGCTGGGAGTGGTGGTGGTGATCATCGCTCGCTCCTATTTTGATTGCTGCGCAGGCATTGTAGCAGATTGCCGCAAAATTTCCCTATTCAGAAATAACTGCCGCCTACAGAAGTCCGCGCCTACATTCGCCTCGACAGGCGCTCGCCGCGGGCGTTGCGGGGGCTTCAGTTGGCTCTGCGGCGGATGGCTCCGTCAAGCATGGTGTGGGCACGCGGCGGGAGGGGCGCGTCGACATCATAGAGCTGGCTGGGATTGTAGTCGATATCAATATCCCAGCCATACCGGGCGGCTGGATCGTCGACCAGCTCGACGGTCAAGTCGCGGCGCAATTCGAGCACGATGGTGTCTTGCCAATGATCATCGTGCTCGTGCAAATAAAATATGCCAGTTCGATCCCAAGTCCAGGTGCAGCGGTCGTAGAAGCGACAGAAAATGCTGTCGACTGGCGCATTGCCTTCGTAGAGCGTCCTCATGGCGCTAACAAACTGTGTAGACATAGAAATCGCCGACACCTGCTCAGCAACAAGCTCGGAGCGAGTCATTGGACTTATCATCAGCAAATAAGCGCCAGGATGCGGGCGTGGCACAAGATCAAGAATCTGCTTGTATATGAGCGCTTTCTTGTCGGCGCTGCGCGTGTATTTATCATGCTGGACAAAGAGGCGCGAGACCGCCGGCAACATCAGCGCCAGGCACAGCGCAATCAGCGCATAATCTCGCGCGCGCTGTCTTGTGAGCTTCGCCGTCAGCAGCAATAAAAGACAAAATACAGCCACAGCCGCGCCACCTGGCACATAAAAGTAGAGCCGCTGCATCTCGCCAGAATTGTAGGCTGGCAGCCACATCAACACACCGACCGCCGGGATGATGAACAGCGCCCCGCCTAGCAATCCCGCGCCGATCTGTTGCAAGGTCGGCGGTTGCGCCGGCGAGTCTTGAAGCGCCAAGTGAACTGCGAGCGCGCCAACACCCATCAGCATAAGCGCAGTCGGCAGCAACCAGCGATTCTCCGCAAGCGAAGCGATCGCCTCGCGCCAACCGTCGAAAAAAGTCTGATAGTAGATTCCTGTCATTACACCAAAAAATGTCGAAAATAGATCCTGCCCGAGCAACGAAGCGCCCTGTGGACTTTGCGATTCGATGAAGCTGCTATTATAAACAGGGCGATTAGTGACCAGTAGCAATACAATATACCCAACCTTGAATACAGCCGCGCTGATCCACATGGCAGCCAGGTTGGCTTGACGCCAGCCCAGCTTGCCGCGCCACAGCCACAAGAAAAAAGGCAGCGTTACAATGACTGCCAAGCCCGCTTCGTAAGAACCGGTATTGAAAAACAGCGCGAGCACGACGCCCATCAATGTCCGGCGGCGCGGCGCCTCCAGATAATCCAGCGCGCAGTATGCCGCCAGCAGAAGCCACAAAATGCTGGCATTGTTTATGACATATCGCGGGGACATAAATAGATCATTTACGGGGTAGACAAAGAATAGCGCGGCGATAAGAAAAGCGTAAAGAACGCGTAGCTTCAACTTGCGCAGGATGCCAAAAGCCAGTGTCAGCTGTAAGATCAGCGTCATGAATTGCACAAGGTGCAAGCCCAGGAATGAATTGTTATCGATAGAGAAAGCCAGCGGATAGGGCAGCATTAACAGGAAGCGCGTAGGGAACTCATTCTTGAAGGACTTTGCGGCCGATTCAACATAATCCCACAATACCCACTCTTCCCATTGCCCCGCGCTGTCAAAGCCAAATGGCAGATACAACATAAGCATAAAGAAAGCGCAAACAGCGAGAACTGCCCCCCCCCCGCGTGATAATCATTCCGCGAGTCTTTTCAAGCGCCATCGGCAAATAGACCAGCGCAGCCAGCAGCAGCGCGAACAAGCTCAAATAGAAAAAGACCGGGATATGCGCCAGCGAAGCGAAGGGCGCAAATATGGGCAGCGCATACTGCCTCTCTATGCCATCTGCGCCAACCACTTCCAATACCGCTGCGCGACCGTGGGCATCACAATGTTTGCGCTGCGCCCAGTTGCCTGCGAGCGAAACTTCTTCGCCATTGAGCCGCAGCGACTGCTGGCCCACCACCGAGAGTGAAATATCAAGACATTCTTTTGGAAAGATCAAGCTCGCTTTTTCCGCCCACATCGCGACCTTGACCTGCCCGTCATCCACCTCTAGCGATGGTCGATCCGGCGCAGACAGACGCAGCGATATGCCCAGCGCGATAAGCGAGACCAGCGCAACGCCGACCCATCGGGGGTTCAACGAGCGCTCCAACCGATTCGTCCACAAGAAATAGACCGCCAAGCCAAGCGAACTCGCCACGCCCAGGAATCCCGCCAAATACACGAGCAAGTCAGGCAGAAAGTGGATGCGCAGCCAGAACTCGCGATATAGCCCGTCGGGCGTGCGCACTTCAAAACGCGCCGATATGCGATTGATCTGTGGGCAGAAGGCTTTTTCTCCATAACCGATCTCGCCGCGCTCCTCAATATGCAGCGATTCAATGCCTTCGACGCTCCATTCGACGGCCACGCAGTCACCGGGATACAGCGACCAAGCGCGGTCGGCGGCGAAAAACAAAGTGGTATCGCCATATTGCTCGGCGATGACGGGAATGGGACTATTGACGGCGATGACAGCGGCAAGCAACGAAACCAGCAGCGCGAGGACGACCGCGGTGGCTCGCCAAGTGAGCTGTGGACGAGGTGGTCGGTTCATGCGATGACCGCGGAGCGCCGCCGTCCGCCCGCCCAGCGAATATCAGGAATCAGCGCATCGGCATGCGTTTCTATGCGCTCGCGGTGCGCTTGCAGGGCGAGCAGCATCGCCCGAACCACAGCGCGCATATCCCGCGTCGGCTGATAGCCCAGCTTCAGCAGATGCTCGCGGTCGGGCTGATAATAATGGTCTTCCTGCTCGGCGCGTGGATTGTCGTAGCGTTTAATCGGCGCGCGCAAGCCTATCTCGCCCGCAACCGATTGCACCAACTGCGCCAATTCTTCAATCGTATACGCATTCTCAAATTGGTTAAAAACGCGGTATTCGCCAGGCTCGGGCGGATTTTCCAGGGCCAGCCGCAAGCAGGCGACCGAGTCGATCAAAGGCAAAAAGCCACGTTTTTGTCTGCCCAGCCCAAAGAGCGTCAACGGATGCCCGATGACAGCTTGGCAGCAGAAGCGGTTGATGACCGTGCCAAAGCATTGGTCGAAGTCGAGGCGGGTGCGCAGGCGCGGGTCGGCGTCCATCTCGGACAGCTGCGCCCCAAAAACAACACCCTGCATGATGTCGGTGGCGCGAATGCCCCAGATCTTGGCAGCGAAGTGCGTATTGTGCGAATCATGCACTTTGCTCTGGTGATACCAACTACCCGCCTGCCGCGGAAAAGGCAGCCGGTCTTTCCGACCGCGAAACTCGACTTCGAAGAAACCTTCAGGAATATCCAGCCCGGGCGTGCCATATTCGCCCATCGTGCCCAGCTTGACCAAATGCGCGTCTGGCGCGACTTCTTTGATCGCCCATAGCAGGTTCAGGTTGTTGACGATATTGTTGCGCTGCGTCCAGACACAATGCGCCTGGTCAATCATGGAATAAGGCGCGGATGGCATCTGCCCCAGATGCACGACCGCCTCGGGCTGGAACTCGGCGAAGAAATCACGCACAAAGTCGTAGTCGGTGAGGTCGCCAATGCGAAAGTCCAGCGAGTCGCCAAAGTGGTCTTGCCAGGCGCGCAGCCGGTCGGCATAGCTGGCGATGGGCAGGGCGCTGATGCCGCCGACTTCTGCGACCCAATCACGCCGCAGCAGCAAATCAGCGCCAGCGACCTCGTGTCCGCAAGCGCGCAGATGCAAAGCCAAGGGGAACCCGAGATAGCCATCGATGCCGGCGATGAAGACTCGCATAGGCTGCTCCTGCGCTACGTCTGTGTCGAGGCTATGTTACCGATTTCGGCTGAATACTGTAAGGCTTGTCTGAAACAGACAAGCCGCCGCCTCGCGCAGATTCTCAAGATGACTGAGGGGGTAAAATGGGCGAAACGCGGCTACAATCGCCCAGTCCACCATCGCCGCGAGCCGCCGCATGAAACAATCCAGTTATATCGCTTTGATCCGCAGCAACCGCAGCTTTCGTTATCTGTGGTCGGGGCAGATCATCAGCTTGTGTGGCGACTGGTTCAACTTAATCGCATCGGCGGCGCTCATCGCCACATTGACCCAATCGGGCACTGCGGTTGGCGGTCTGTTTGTTGTGCGCATGCTGGCGCCTTTCCTCGTCAGCCCCATCGCTGGCGTGATAGCCGACCGCTACAACCGCAAGCGCATCGTCATCAGCACCGACCTGCTGCGCGCGGTGGTTGTGCTGGGCTTTGTGCTGGTGCGCGAGCCCGAACATGCTTGGCTGGTTTATGTGCTGACCGCCATTCAAAGCGCCTCGCAGGGGTTCTATTTTCCCGCATGGAATGCTATCTTGCCCGATATCACCGCGGCGTCGGAGCTGAGCGTGGCGAATGCGCTTTCCGCAGCGACTTGGTCGGTAATGTTGGCATTTGGCGCGGCGCTGGGCGGGCTGGTTTCGGGCGTGGTCGGCGTCTACCCAGCGTTTGTCATCGATGCCGCGACCTTTCTGCTCAGCGCGCTGATTTTGCTGCGCCTGCCGTATGTATCGAGCCTGGATGCGGACGGCGACCCGTCTATCCTGGCGGGCATTCGCCAATACCTGGATGGGCTGGGCTATCTGTGGCGGCACATCGACACCTTCGCGATCGCCATACACAAGGGCGTGCTGGGTTTGTTGGTCATCGGCTTCTACCAGGTGGCGCAGGTCACCATCGCCGAGCAGCACTTCCCGATCGGCCAGGGCGGCAGCATCAGCCTGGGGCTGATCTATGTGATGTCAGGCATCGGCAGCGGGATTGGTCCGATATTGGGGCGCAACTGGGCGCGCGACCGCGACCAGCGGCTGCGACTGGCGATCGCCTTTGGCTATGTCTGCGCCTTTGTCGGCTTTTTGATCTCCGCCACGTTAATTTCGCTGCCCGTGATACTGCTCGGTGGCTTGCTGCGTGGCGTCGGCGGCGGCTTGATCTGGGTTCTGGGCACACAACTGCTGCTGCAGATCTTGCCCAACGAGGTGCGCGGGCGCGTCTTTTCTACCGAATTCGCGCTGTATACGCTCTTTGCGGCGGTGTCATCGGGCGCGACCGGCTGGCTGATCGACGCCACCGGCGAATTGCGCACCGTGCTGGTGATGGCGTCTTTCTTGCTGCTGATACCGATCGCGCTATGGCTGCTGTGGATACTACGCTATTCTCCGCACCCCAAACCCCTCCCAAAAAATGAGGGAAGGGCAATCACTTAGCTTGCGAAATCGCTGATCAACTCCCCTTGCCTCGTTCTGGGCCAAGGGGGCGGGGGCTGCTTGCTGTAGCCTGCATATTTGATACCGCCGCGAATTTATACCATCCCTGCCTCGACCAGCGCCGCGCGAATCGCCTCGCGCTGTTGAGGCGAGCTGGCGGGCATAGGCATGCGCGGAAGGCCGGCTGGACGCCCCTGCAATTCCAGCGCCGTTTTGACATTGGCGGGCAGGTTGTCGGCCATGATGGCATCCCACAGCGGCAGCAGGCGGCGGTGGACAGCCAGCGCGGCTGTATGGTCGCCGCCTTGCACCGCATCCCACAGCTGCACGCACAATTCGGGCGCGGCGCTCAAAATCGCGGCGATAGCGCCATGCGCGCCCAAGGCAAAAGATGGATAGAGCAGCGCATCGACCGCCGACATGATCGTGCCCGCATCGGCAGAGCGCAGCAGCAGGTCAGCCAACAGCTTCAGATCGCCCGCGCTCTGTTTCACGCCGACCAAGCCGTCGATCTCGCGCATCATTTTGTCCAGCAGCGCTGGCGAACAATAGGCCCAGGGCACGACATTGTAGACCATGACGGGCTGGGCAGCCGCTTCTGCCAGCGCCGCGAAATGCCGAAACATGGTTTCATCGCTGGGGCGGAAGAGATAATGCACCGGCGTAACCTGCAGCGCCGCCACATCCAGATCAGCCAGCGCGCGCGCTTTTTCGACCGCCTGGCGCGTGCTGTCGACGATGATGCCCGCGATGACTGGCGCTCGCCCGGCTGCCGCATCGACCGCTGTGCCGACAAGCTGCCGCAATTCGGCTGTGTCTAGCGTATGCCCCTCGCCGGTGCTGCCGCCGACAGCCACTCCATGCACGCCCGCCACACCCACCAGATGCTCGACTTCTGCGCGCAGGAGGTCTTCGTCCAGCGATTCGTCGGCGGCGAAAGGCGTTGTCATGGGCGGCACGATGCCATATAAGTTCATGTTGCGCCCGCTTTCTCGCTCGTTGCGTCGCTTGCGCTTTGCGGGGCGGCATCTGCGCCTTCAATCACCTGGTCGATGACAAAGCGGGGCCGCCGTCGCGTTTCATCCAGGTTGCGCCACAGGTATTCGCCCAGCACGCCCAAGATCAACAGCTGTGCGCCAGCCGCCAGCAGCGCGACCACCATCAGCGATGCCCAGCCTTCCACCCTTATCCCCAAGGCCAGCTGCCTATACACGATAAAGGCCGCATAAGCCAAGCCCAACAGGCTGAAGACGATGCCCAGAGATGTCGCCAGCCGCACGGGAAAATGTGAAAAAGCCACAAATGAATCGATGAAGTATTTCATTTTTTTGCGCAGCGTCCACATCGACTGACCATATTGTTTAGGGCGCGCCTGGCGGTCGAAGTAGAGCACAGCCGGCTCGAAGCCCAGCCACAGCAGCAAGCCCGACAGGTAGGCGTTGCTCTCCTGGATGCCATTGACCATGTCGACAACTTGGCGATCGATCAACCAAAAGTCGAAGCCGCGCCTGGGCATGGACGCGATGGCGAAGCGGCGGAACAAAGCGTAAAAGACATCGGCGAGCAGCGAAGTGGGGAAGGGGTCGTCCCGTCCGCGCCGCGCGGCGAGGACCAGTTTGCTGCCTGCGCGCCACTGGGCGAGCATATCGTGCAGCAGCGCCGGCGGGTCTTGCAGGTCGGCAGAGATATCAGCCACACAATCACCCCGCGCCAGGCTCAAGCCAGCCATCACCGCGGCGACCGAGCCAAAATTGCGAGAGAGGCGCACGATGCGCAGGCGCGGTTCGTCTTTTGCCAATGCTTGCAGGACGGCAAAGGATTCATCCCGCGAGCCATCGTCCACGAAAATAAATTCGAAGATGTCGCCACGGTTGCGCGCCGCCACCGCCTGCAATTCCGCGAGCAGGTCGGCCAAGCTGGCTGCATTGTGATAGACCGGCACCACGATGGAAACCAGACTCATGCAGGTTCCTCGCGCGCCAGCCCAAATTTGCGCAGGATTGCTTGGCGATCTTCAGCGGCGACATCACGCATGTGGCGCGCTGGCACGCCCGCCACGACTGTCCAAGCCGGCACATCACGCATGGCGACCGCGCCCGGGGCAATGACCGCGCCCCTGCCGACCTCTATGCCCGCGCCCAGCGTTACATGAGCGCTGACCACGGCGAAACGGCGGATGCGCGGCGGGTTGATGCGAAAAGGCACCAGCCCAAAGCGCTTCAGATACACCTCATTGTCATTGAGTGAACTGACATGAGGGGCGATGAAGACATCCGCCTCGATGCGACAGCCGCCGACGATACATGCCAGATTATGGATGCGGCTGCGCGCGCCGACTTCTACATCGTGCATCAACATCGTCCCGCGCCCCACCACCGTGTCATCGCCCAGTTGACAGCCCTCGCGCAGAGAGGCTGCATCGCCAATCAAGACATTGTTGCCGATGCGCAGATTTGTGTAGAGCACAGCGTTGGGGCTAATCACGCAATGCGCGCCGATTTTCACAGTCGCATCGCCTAGGCTGATGGGACGGTTGGTCGCGCCGGCGCGGATGGGCGGTCGACCGATGACCGCGCCAGGCATAATGCGCGTGTCCGCGCCGATACGCACATCGGGAAAGAAGGTCACATTCGCGCCGACTTGCACATTCGCGCCCAAGGTCAGCGCGCCCATAATGGTCACATTGGCGCCCACCGTTGCGCTGGGATGAATATCAACCTCGCTCATCATCGCTCCAGTATGCCGCTTTGTGCGCTCGATAATACTCGGCTGTCCGCCGCAACCCGTCGCGCAGGCTTGTGCGCGGCGCCCAGCCCACCAGTCGGGCGATCTTGCTGATGTCGCTGTAAAAATCGCCGGGCTCCTGCGCTTTACGTTCCGGCGAAAACGGCGCGAATTGCCAGCGACCGCTGCCGGCGACATCCACAAGCGTGTCGGCCAGCTCGACAAAGTCCGTGGGCTTGTCGACGCCGACATTGAATATCTCGCCGACCGCTCGCGGTTGCAGCGCGCACATCAAAATCGCTTCCACCGCGTCGTCAATATACAGAAAGTCGCGCAGAATCTTGCCATCGCCAAAGACTTGAATCGTCTCATCATCCAGCGCCAGGCGCACAAACCAGTTTACCACGCCATAACGCGGATGCTTCATCTGAGCGCGCGGACCATAGATATTGGTCAAACGCAGCAGCACAGCCTCGATGTGGTGAGTCACCCAATATACCTGGATGATTTTTTCAGCCGTCAGGTTGGAGATTTCATAAATGCCTTTGGGGCGGGTGGGCGCGTCTTCCGCCACGGGCAGGCTGACCGCCGGACCATACTGCCCGCGCGTGCCCGTATAGATGACCTTGGCGCGTGGGTTATGCCGCCGCAACGCTTCCATGACCACAGCCGTGCCCTTAATGTTGATGTCAATATCGGGGAAGGGGTCGGTCAGGCTTAAAATATGGTCGACCTGCCCAGCCAGGTGAAAGACATAATCTTGCCCGCGCACCAGGTGATTCATAACATTAACATCGCGCACATCGCTGAAGTTGACGCGGACGCGCTCGCGGATCGGCTCGATATTAAACAGGTTGCCAGCATAACCCGGGATCATGGCATCGACGATGGTTACGTCTGCGCCAGCCTCGACCAGCGCGATCGCCAGATTGCTGCCAGTAAAGCCCAAGCCGCCCGTCACCAGCGCGCGCGCGCCAGCAAATGCCCCGTCATAAGCCTTCACAATGCCCCTCGCAGATGCCCGACGGCCTCGCATACGCGCAGCGCAGCGTCATCGCGCAAGCCGATATACAGCGGCAGCGACAAGATCTCGCGGGCGGCGCGCTCGGTGTGTGGCAGGCTGCCTGCGCCCAAGCCCAAGTCGCGGTGCGACTCTTGCAGATGCACGGGCACGGGATAGTGAATCAAGCTGCCGATGCCGCGCTCTTGCAAATCAGCCATTAGTTGGTCGCGTCGGGCGTCGCGGATGACATAGAGATGATAGACATGCTGGCAGTCGGCGCGGACGCCTGGCTTGCGCACGCCAGTCAAGTTCGCCTCGTAAATGGCGGCGATATCGCGTCTGCGCTGGTTCAAGTCATCCAAATGCGCCAGCTTGACGCGCAAGACCGCCGCTTGCATCTCGTCTAGCCGGCTGTTGGTGCCGCGCGACTGATGCCGATACCGACTGCTCTGCCCATAGTTGCGCAGCTTGCGCAGTTTGTCGGCCAGGGCGTCATCATTGGTGATGACCGCGCCGCCATCGCCATACGCACCCATATTTTTGGTCGGATAAAAGCTGAACGCGCCCAGGCTGCCCAAGGTGCCGAGCTTGCGTCCCCGGTACAACGCGCCATGAGCCTGGGCGCAATCTTCAATGAGCAGCAGGTCATGTTTCTGCGCCAAAGCCCGGAGTGAATCCATATCCGCAGCCCCGCCATACAAATGCACAGCGACAATGGCGCGTGTGCGCCGGGTGATGGCTGCGCGCGCCGCATCGGGGCACAGGGTGAAAGTTTCAGAATCAATATCAGCCAATACGGGCGCGGCACCAGTCGCTTCGATAGCCGCGACAGTGGCCAGGGCGGTATGCGCCACAGTGATGACCTCGTCGCCTTTGCCGACCTCGCCCGCTCGCAGCGCCAGCTCGATGGCATCAGTGCCCGTGGCGACTCCCACCGCGTGCCGGACTCCATGATAAGCGGCAAACTCACGCTCAAATGCGGCCACCTCGGGACCAAGGATGTACCAGCCACTCACCGCGACGCGCAGCAGAGCAGCGTTTATTTCGTCGGCGAGATAGTCGTGCAGCGGCTTGAGCTGGTTGAATGGAATCATGTTGGCTCTTTAGCATTGGCATTTGGAAGACGCGGGACCGGTAACAAAACCTGAGCTCGTGCGTCAGCGCCAAACCTAAACAACAATTCGCTGGAACGCTCCTCAGTTATGCGGGAAAATCAATGCCGCGATAGACCTGAGCCAGCGATAAGGAAGCAGCCAGGCTGTCCAGCGGCGCGACATCGTCAAGCTCGCTGTATTGCCGCAATGTCCAGGCGTCGCCAGCGCGGCTGTGATGGGCGATATGCGGGCGGGCTTGCTCAATGATGAGGATATGCTCCAGGCTGGGCATGGCTTGGTAGACGGGCAGCTTGTCGACCAGATCGTGATTGCGCGTCGATGGCGACAAGACTTCGACCACCAAAACGGGATTGAGCAGGTCGTTCCGGCCGAGCGCGAAGCGGGCTTTGCCGCGGACAACGGTCAGATCCGGGAAGAAGTAGGCGGACTGGCGGGCGCGGATGCTGACACTGCTGCTGAGCAATTGATACTCAGGATGCGCGAGCTGCATATACAGAAGTCCGCCAATGTGCATTTGTATCGCGCCATGTTCGTATCTCACTCCATCCATAAAGAAAAGCTCTCCGTCCAGGTATTCGATTTTCAAGTCGCTAGCGGCGGCGATTTCGAAGTATTGTTCAAGCGACACGAAGTCATGCTCGCGGGCGGAGGCAGGGGCGGGCGCTTCTCTCAACAGCGTATCGGCGGACATGGAGTGACCTTTCGGCAGGATCATCAATCTTAAGTATATCACACAGGCAACACGCTGCAACCGAGGCGAAGCCCAGCGCCGACCGTGTTGCCAGCCTGCCATTTGGCGCATTATAATTGGCAGAGGAGGCATCGTATGCTATCACTCCATCCCGATTCGACTGTTCGCACGACCTGCCCGTATTGCGGCGTTGGCTGCCAGATGAAGCTGCATATCGCGCAGGGCCAGATTTACCACGTCGAAGCGCCATTCGATGCCGCGCCGAATTATGGCAATCTCTGTGTGAAAGGCCGCTTTGGGCTGGACTTTGCCACTCACCCGCGCCGCTTGCAGACGCCACTCATCCGCGCTGGCGAGCCCGGCGTTTTTCGTCCAGCCAGCTGGGGCGAAGCGCTGGATTTCATCAGCCAACGGCTTGCGCGCCTCGTTCGCGAGCATGGCGGCGACAGCATCGCCACCTATGCCTGCGCCAAAGCCACCAACGAAGATAATTTTGTTTTTCAAAAGTGGGTGCGGGCGGTTTTGGGCACCAACAATATCGATCATTGCGCGCGCCTTTGTCATGCCGGCAGCGTCACGGGCTTGCAGTTGGCGATCGGCTCGAGCGCCATGAGCAACAGCATCGCCGAGATGGAAAACCTGGATACCTTCATCGTCACCGGCAGCAACACCACCGAGACGCACCCGGTCATCAGCTTGTTTTTGAAGAAGGCGGTGCGCAAAAACGGCGCGAAGCTCATCGTCATCGACCCGCGCCAGATCGAGCTGACCGACTTTGCAACGTTGTGGCTGCGTCAAAAGCCCGGCACAGATGTGGCCGTTTTCCAGGCGATGGCTCATGTCATCGTCAGCGAAACGCTCTTCAACCCAGCCTTTATCGAAGCGCGCACCGAGGGATTCAAAGACTACATCGAGTCGCTGGAGCGCTGCACGCCCGAATGGGCCGAGCAGATCAGCGGCGTGCCAGCCGATGACATCCGCCGCGCCGCGCGCCTGTACGCCACTGCCGAGCGCGCCGCCTTTTATTGGGGTATGGGCATCAGCCAGAGCACACATGGCACAGACAATGCCCTGTCGCTGACCAATCTGGCGCTGATGTGCGGCCATGTCGGAAAACCCGGCACCGGGCTAAACCCCCTGCGCGGGCAAAACAATGTGCAAGGCTGCAGCGATAGTGGCGGCTTGCCCAATGTATTCACAGCGTATCAACCTGTCGCCGATCCTGTCATTCGCGGCAAGTTCGAAGCGGAATGGCGCGCCCATCTGAACCCCGCGCCTGGCTTGACCGTGACCGAAATGGTCGATGGCGCGCTGTTGGGGCAGATTAAAGCCATGATCGTCATGGGCGAAAACCCGATGATGAGCGAGCCCAACCTCTCGCACGCGCAGCACGCCCTGGAAGCGCTCGACCTGCTGGTCTGCATCGATATCTTCATGAACGAAACCGGCGAGATGGCGGATGTGGTCTTGCCTTCAGCCAGCTTTGCCGAAAAAGACGGCACATTCACCAACAGCGATCGGCGCGTACAGCGAGTGCGGCAGGTCTTGCCCGCGGTGGGGAAATCACTGCCCGATTGGCAGATTATCTGCGCGCTGGCAAAACGCATGGAAACGCAGCTGGGCATCGAAACCAGCGCTGGCTTCGACTATGCAGATGCCGAAGCAATCTGGGAAGAGATGCGCCGCCTCACGCCCGATTTCGCCGGCATCACCTATGCGCGGCTGGATGAAGCAGGCGGTGTGCATTGGCCCTGCCCCAGCGCCGAGCATCCTGGCACGCCCTACCTCTTTGAAGATGGCTTCCCGCGCGGCAAAGGCAAATTCTGGGAGCTGGCGTATGGGACAGACAGCGAAACCCCCGATGACGACTATCCCTGGCATCTGACGACCGGGCGCGTGCTGTTCCATTGGCATGGCGGCACGATGACGCGCAGCTCGCGGCTGGAAGACGTCTTCCCCATCCCTGTCGTAGAGATGCACCCGCGCGATGCTGGCGCGCTGCAAGTGGTCTCGGGCGACTGGCTGCGCATTACATCGCGGCGCGGCAGCGTCGAATGCCAGGTGATGGTCACAGGGCGCTCGCCAACCGGCACGGTCTTTTTGCCATTTCACTTCGTCGAGGCGGCGGCCAACCTGCTGACGCTGGACAGGGTCGACCCGCGCGCCAAAATCCCCGATTTCAAGATGGCGGCAGTCAAGCTGGAAAAGCTGGCGCGGGCTGGCGCAGCGCTGGAAGAGCAAGGCGCGATCAAAGACCCGCTGCGCTATGTGCATTAGAGACGGCTTTGATCCAATCGGCGGCAACTCTCAAGGATTTGCCACCATCTCTGCTATTGTAATTTCTGAATTGAGCAGAAACCTAGGAGCAATCACCTTCTGATATGTCGAAGGAACCCAACTTTGCTACAGTATAGTCTTCTCCGTAAAGAGACCAAACCGAATAACTGCCTGGGTTGTTCAGCTTCATGATTGCCCAATGCTCACGGCTACGCCCAGCCATATCTGTTCTAAATCCGACATGCCCATCAGGACTTTGGTGGATTACCATCACTTTAATCGTTATCTCTGGTGCGATGACAAGCATACAGAATCCACCGGCTAACTGTGCGGTGTGCCAGAAGCACATTTCACCTGATCTGTAAGGACTAACGTCAGCTTTGACGCAACTGTCGGGGAACCGTATACGCATGAAATCAGCCAATGCAGCGTTTAGCTCTAAGTCTTCCGCCCAATTTAGAGCAAAAGTCTGTGCATTTTCGATCTCTGTTTCAACCAGCATCGGCGCTATGTACAGAAACTCGGTATCTTGCGCCCCGACAGCGACATTGATTTTCTGGTCGAATATATGCCCGAAGCGCGAGTCAGTTTGTTTGATATGGGCGGGCATCTGATGGACTTTCAGGACATCGTGGGGCGCAAGGTGGACCTGTGTACGCCTGGCGGACTCAGTCCATATATCAAAGACGAAATCCTTGAAAGCGCGAGGCTCATATATGCGAAGGAGTCGTGATCGAGATCGCTTGCATTTGCTGCACATGCGCGACGCGGCGCAGTGGGCGCGAGATGGGGCCATCGGGCATTCGCGCAATGACCTTGACACGAATAGGCATTTTCAACTCGGGCTTGTGAAAGCCGTAGAACTTGTCGACGAATGCGCCAGCCGCATTTCAGAGGAATTGCGCACACAGCAGACGAGTATTCCGTGGTCGAAAATGATATCGATGCGCGATGTGTTGGTACACAACTACTGGCGGGTTGAGCCTGACACCGTCTGGAATGTCGTGCAGAAAGATATTCCGGTTCTGCTCATCGAACTCGAGCGCCTAATCGAATTGGAAGAAGAGCGGCGCATGGAATGAATCCAAGCTACGAGGCATTCGCCCTCGCCATCATCGCCGGTGGGCAGAGCCGGCGCATGGGGCGCGACAAAGCATTTGCGCAGCTGGGCGGCAAAACGCTCATCCAGCGCCTGCTTGAGCGCACAGCTGGCCTGGGGCAAGCCGAGACTCTGCTCATCACCAACAATCCCGCCGCCTACGCCCATCTGCAGCTGCCCATGCACGGCGATGCGTTGCCCGACAAAGGCGCGCTCGGCGGCATTTACACAGCATTGCTGCGCGCAACTTGCCCAGTCGTGCTGACGCTGGCCTGTGATATGCCCTTTGTCAATGGACGGCTGCTGCGCTTCATGTTGAGTCAGTTGGATGCGCAGACCGATGTCATCGCCCCGCGCGTGGCTGGCTATCCGCAGAGCCTGCATGCCATCTACCGCAAGACCTGCTTGCCGCCCATCCGCGAGCGCTTGCTGCAGGGTCGCCTGAAAAATATCGGCTTTTATCCGGCGGTGCGCGTGCGGTATCTGGACGAAGCCGATTACGCCGCAATCGACCCGCAGGCGCAATCGTTCACCAACCTCAATACGCCGTCCGAACTGGCGCAGGCGCAGCGACAGATGGAGAAAGGCCCCGCGCTATGAATGACGATGGCGCCGATATCTGCGCGCGCTATCAGGACCGCGGCCGCGAGGCATTGCTGCCGATTCTGTGGGATATGCAGACGGCTTTTGGGCATATCAGCCCCGAGCAGGCGCGCCAGATTTCGCACACGTTGCGCATCCCCGAAGCAGACATCTTCGGCGTCATCGGCTTTTATACGCTTTTTCACGACCAGCCGACGGGCCGCCGCATCATCCGCGTCTGCACCGACCCCGTCTGCGCCCTGGCTGATGCCGATGCGCTGCTGCATGACCTTTGCGCGCAGTTGGATATCGCGCCAGATGAAACAACCGCCGATGGCGAATTCACCATTGAGCATTCGCCCTGCCTGGGTCTGTGTGACCTTGCGCCGGCCGCCTTGGTCAGCGCGCGTGGCGAACCCGACCGCGCCTGGTCGCAGGCGACTGTCGCTTCGCTGCTGGACGGCTGGGCGGGCGACTATTTCACCCCCGCCGGCGATGCGAACTCGGTCTTGCTGGCTGGGGGTCTGACCAGCGCCCCACAAAGCCTGGCCGAGCACGGCGATTACGCAGGGCTGCAAAAAGCGCGCGCCATGACCAGCGACCAGGTTATCGCCGAGATTGAGGCTTCGGGCTTGATCGGTCGCGGCGGCGCGGCTTTCCCCACCGGGCTGAAATGGAAGTTCACCCGCGCAGCAGCCGGCGCGCCCAAATATGTCGTCTGCAACGCCGACGAAAGCGAACCAGGCACATTCAAAGACCGCGTGCTGATGGAGCATCGTCCGCATTTGCTGCTGGAAGGCATCGCGCTGGCGGCTTATGCTGTGGGCACGAACCACGCCATCATCTTCATCCGCGGCGAATACCCAAAAGCCACGCAGATCCTGCGCGACGCCATCGCCGAAGCGGCGGGAGCGGGCTTGCTGGATGGCTTGATGATCGAAGTGCGGCGCGGAGCAGGCGCTTACATCTGTGGCGAAGAGACGGCGCTCTTCGAAGCCATAGAAGGCAAGCGCGGCTTCCCCCGCATGAAGCCGCCGTACCCGACCACCTATGGTTTGTTTGGCAAGCCCACCGCTGTCAACAATGTCGAGACGCTTTGCGCTGTGCCGCCCATCATCACGCGGGGAGCAGCGTGGTTTCGCGGCATTGGCACAGCCGGCAGCGCGGGACCCAAGCTGGTCTCGGTGAGCGGGCATGTGGCGCGGCCGGGCGTCTATGAGATTGCGCCAGGCATCAGCTTGCGCGACTTCTTGGCAGGGCAGTGTGGCGGCGTGACCGGGCAGTTGCAGGCGGTGTTGATGGGTGGCGCGGCGGGCACTTTCTTGCTGCCGGATGAGATTGATGTGCCGCTGACCTTCGAAGACCTGCGCGCAGCGGGCAGCACCTTCGGCTCGGGCGCGATCATGGTCTTCAACGACACGGTCGACCTGCGCGATATGCTGCTGAGGCTGGGGCGCTTTTTCCAACACGAAAGCTGTGGCAAATGCTTCCCTTGCCAGCTCGGCACCCAGCGTCAAGTCGAGATATTGCAGCGGCTAGATGCGCCGCTGGCGGGCGACCGCGAACGGCTGCAAGATATCGGCATGACGATGACAGAAGCCAGCATCTGCGGCTTGGGGCACACGGCGGGAATGGCGGTCATGAGCGCTATGGAGAAGTTTCCGGGGTTGTTTGAGGCGAGGTAGAGCTATGGCGGTTGCAAAATCAATGTGGCAATTTGCAGAAACACGGCTAGCGACTTCGGCGACAATCGAGCCGGTTGATTGTCGTTTGGGCATGGCGCGGCTCTTGGACAAGCAGGCATCGCTCATATTGACAGACCCGCCGTATTTTATTGACGGCATGGATGACAACTGGAATTCGCAACGGATCAAGCGGCGCGTGAAACCGGGCGTCATAGGCTCGCTGCCCGCGGGCATGAAGTTTTCAACCGAGCAGGGTCGCAGCTTGCAAAAGTTCTTGTACCCAATCGCCAAAGAATGGCTGCGTATCTTGCGGCCGGGCGGCTTTGCTCTGGTCTTCAGCCAAAACCGGCTGGTGCATCGCGCGGCGATTGCGCTGGAAGAAGCGGGTTTTGAAATACGCGATGTGCTGCTTTGGAACTATGAAGGGCAGGCAAAAGCCTTCACGCAAGATCATTTTGTGCGCAAAAGCAAGCTGGACGAGAGCGAAAAAGAGCGGCTGCTAAAGAAGCTAGGCGGGCGCAAGACGCCGCAGCTCAAACCGCAAGGCGAGATGATCGTGCTAGCTCAAGCCCCGCGCGAAGGCACATTTGTGCAAAATTGGGATAAGTGGGAAACCGGCTTGATTGATGTGGCAGATCCATTTCTGGACAAAGGGCGCTTCCCCGGCAATGTGATTTCCGTCCCCAAGCCGAAGCAACGTTACGGCCATATCACAGCAAAACCGGTCGATTTGCTGCGCCACCTGATTCGCATATTTTCCGCCCCCGAAGCGCTGGTCTTGGATCCATTTGCTGGCTCGGGGTCGACTGGCGTGGCCGCGATGCTAGAAGGGCGCGAATTTTTGGGTTTTGAGATTGAGTCGGAAATGGCCAAACGCGCCAATGAGCGGATAGTATGTTATGACGGTGTGAGAAGGAGAGTGGAAAATGACATTTAATCCAAAGACTGAGTATGACATTCAGAGGACAAACATTCGCATACGCGACTTTGATGATTACGCGGACGATTATGAGACTCGTCCGCCGTATCAGCGTAGGGTGGTTTGGGACAGAAAGAAGCAGCAAGCATTGTTAGACAGTTTGTTTCGCCGATTTTACATTCCCAGCATCGTACTCCGCATTGTACGCCTTGATGAAGCGCAAGCGAAATATGAAGTTGTCGACGGGCAGCAGAGAATCAACACTGTGCAAGCCTTCTTCCGTGACGAATTGCCTCTGCCGCACACGCTTGCCGACATTAGTTCTAGCTTGTCTGATTCAACATATTCCGCCTTGCCATCAGAAATCAAGAAATTTATCCACAAGGAACTGAAGTTTGATGTCGACATCATCAAGAACATTAGCGATCCATTCGACCCCACGCACCAAAAGGCAGCAACAGAGATATTCTGGAGGCTCCAACAAGGTGAATCGCTCAATAACATGGAAACGGCACATGCCAGGCTCTCCAGCCTTATACGAAATTTCCTGGTGAAATATGCCGATGATTATGATTTCGACTTTGACAAGTACATAACCATTGACCGCAATCCACATAAGCTGGCGTTCTTTACCGAAACCAGGGCGAGAACCAACAGCAGAATGCAACACCTTACTCTTTTGGGTCGATTCCTTCTTATTGAGATTGCTGATGGCGCAACTGATCTTGGCGATCGAAGTATCGTGTCCTTAATTGACCGAGAGGATCTGCAAGATCGCATCGGCAGTCAAAACTATGAAGACGAAGTACCAGCTAAAGCGGTGGTACGAAATCTAAAACTCTTCCACAAAGTCTTTCACGATGACGAACTGCTTGATATCAAAGGCTCGGGAATCCTTGCGCTTCGCTACGAGTATTTCACAATATCGTGCTACATGCTCCTGCGTCATCTGCGAAAGTACTATGTCTATAATGACGAAGTTCGTCTCTGTTTTCGAGATTTCGTGTGGGACTTTTACCGGCGCATTCAAGGAATCAAGCGAACAACAAACCTTGTCAACCAGTTCGTTGAAAGTCGTCAGCAGAATGTAGTGGCTGTGAGTACAAGAGACCGTATCTTCCGTTTAGAATTCTTTAAATCTGCGCGAGAGAACGACAGGATTATCCTCGTCGAAAAAGACCGCCAGCGCGCATTCAATGAAGACCAGCGCATTGAAATCTATTTGCGAGACAACGGTTTTTGCCAGCAATGTCTTTCGGATGGCTTGCCCGAAAACGAATCGCGAGTTCCTTGGACTGAATTTCACGGCGACCACATCATACCCTGGATAAAGGGCGGTGAAACCAAACCTTGGAACGGCCAAGTCCTATGCAGAACGCACAACCAGCAGAAGGGCGCGAACTATGACCACTGACAAAATCACCCTCAGCATCGACGGGCGCGAAGTCTCTGTCAACAAAGGCGCGACCATCCTCGCAGCCGCCGCCGAGCAGGGCATCGACATCCCGGTCATCTGCTACCACGAAGCCACCAGCCCCAACGGACTCTGTCGCGTCTGCGTGGTCGATGTCGATGACGGGCGCGTCTTGCAGCCGGCTTGCGTCGCAACATGCCAGCCCGATTCCAAAGTCGAAACTGACAATGAGCGCGTGCTGCGCAGCCGCCGCACCATCCTTGAGATGCTGAACGCCTCGGTCAACCTGGACGAAGCGCCCAAAATCCAGGAGATGATGCGCGCTTGCGGAGCCCGCCCCGATCGCTTTCCCCATGCGCGCAAACGCGAAGCAGAGGTGATCGACGACAATCCCTTTTATGTGCGCGATTATGCCCAGTGCCTGCTCTGCTGGCGCTGTGTGCAGGTCTGCGCCGAAGACGCCCAGTTCACTTTTGCCTTGACCCTGAACGAACGCGGACACGATACAGCTGTCGCGACCGCCTTCGACATCAACATGACCGAGTCGCCCTGTGTATTCTGTGGGCAGTGCATCGGCGTCTGCCCGACCGGCGCGCTCAAGCCGAAGATCGAGTGGGGCATGCAGCAGGGGCTGAGCGAAGACGAGCTGCGCGCGCTCACCCGCCGCGGCCGCAGGCGAGACCGCAACCGTGCCTGAACTGGCTGACCTGCCCGGCGCGGTTTTATGCGACTACACGCTGGTCGAAGCTGGCGTGGCGCGTCTGGTGCCCGGCGGCGTGATTGACGAAGCGCTGCTGTCTATCTATGTCAATGGACAGTCGCTGGCGACCATGATGTGCAGCCCTCTGCAGCTTGAGGCGCTGGCGGTAGGCTATCTCTACAACGAGGGCATCATCGAAAGCGCCGCTGATATCGGGCATCTGCAGCTGAACCAGGCTCGCAGCGCAGCCGATGTCATCTTGCGCAGCGGCGATGCGCAATTGCCCCGCCGCATGATATTGACCAGCGGCTGTGGCGGCGGCATGACCGGGCAAGAACTCTCCGCCAGCCAGCCAGCCCTGCAAAGCGACTATCGCGCGACTCCCGAACTGGCGCTGCGCTTGATGCGCGGCTTGCAAGGCGCTGCCAAGCTGTACCAAGCCGTGCGCGGCGTGCATACAGCCGCCCTGGGCGATGCCAGCGGCATCCTCGTCAGCGCTGAAGATGTGGGCAGGCACAACGCCGTCGACAAAGTGGCGGGCGCGGCGCTGCTGGCGGGGATTGACAGTCGCGAGCGCATTTTGCTGTGCAGCGGACGCATCAGCAGCGAGATGCTGGGCAAGGCGCGGCGCATGGGCGTGCCCATCGTGGTCAGCCGCACAGCGCCCACCAGCATCAGCCTGGCTCTGGCGGACGCCTGGCGCATCTGCATTGTCGGCTATGCGCGGCAGGGGCGCATGCGCGTCTATGCGCATCCCTGGCGGCTGGGCATTGGCTAGGTGGCATCGGTCTGATTCACCACAGAAGATTGATGCAGGGGGCGCAGCGCAAAGCCACTGGTGCGACTCCTCGGCGCATTCGGCGACAAGACTTTATTGTGAAAGCCGGCTTAGGCAGGCGCGAAATGCATCAAATGAATCGGGTGGCTGACAGGCCCCTCGTTGTAAGCGACGCGCAGGCGCATGCCCTGTCGCAGGCTTTCGCCTTCCGCGCGCAGCAAATGCGGGAAGAGCGTGCTCGCCCCATCCAGCAGCGCATAAGCCAGCACATAAGGCGTTTGCAGCGCCGCGACATCAGCATTCGTGCCCGGCGAAAAATGCAGCGCCGACCAGGTCTCCAGGCTGCCTTCGCCGCTCAGTTCGCGCCAGGTGGTTGGCTGCAGGCAAGCCGGGCAGAGCGGACGCGGCGGCGCATAGACCCGCCCGCAACTGGCGCAGGCTGTCGCAAAAAAGCGCCGATTTTCCAATTCGATGAAAAAGCGCGATTGCCGGCCCAAGCTGTAGTGATAGCGCTGCTTCAATTCCAGCGTGATGCGCTCGAACCCTCGAAAGTCCCCCCAAGCGTCATCGGCGCATCCAGCGCGCTCTGTGATGTCGATCAAGCTGCTCACTTTGTCGGACATGTCTGCTTTCCCGAAATCCTGCGTGTTGCGCGCTCAATCGCGCCGTTCGAAGATATTGACGACACTGATGCTGGCGATGCCGGCGTGCGTATCGGCCAAACCGCGTTTTGCGCCCGGCACCTGTCGCCGCTCGTCGACAAGCCCCCAGAGCTGCTGGGTGACTTCGATAGCCTGCAGGATACCGGTCGCGCCGACCGGAGCGCCTCGCCCCAGCAAGCCGCCGCTGGGATTGACCGGCAAAATGCCGTCCAGGTCGAATGCGCCGGCGGCCACGGTCTTCCCGCCTTCGCCCCGTCCCACCCAGCCTAGATCTTCCACTGCCTGGATCTCCACGCCGCTGTAACTGTCATAAAGCTCAGCCACATCAATCTCGCGCAGGGGATCGCGGATGCCGGCCATGGCATAAGCGGCTTGCGCAGCCTGCTGCTTGGCGCGGAAGTTGGTGATATGCGGGTGGCGGTCACCCAAACGCATGGTATCGGTGCCGCAGCCTGTGCCGGTGAAAAAGACCGGCGGGCGCGTCCTAAAAGTCGGCACATGCTCGCGTGCCCAGGCTTCGCTGGCCAACAGCAGACAAGCCGCGCCATCGCTGAGCAGGCTGCAATCCAGCAACTTGTAGGGATCAGCCACCGGGCGCGACCGCAGCACATCGTCTATGCTGATGTCCATAGGCTTCTGGGCGATCGGGTTGAATGCCGCGTTGGCTCGGTTGCGCGCCGCCACATGGGCAAAATGCTCTTCGCGCGTGCCATATTGCGCCATATGCGCGCGCATCATCGCCGCATAGAAACTGGTATAGGTCCCGCCGATGGCTGTCTCCCAATCGACATCGGCAGACAAGGCAAAGAGCTGGTTGGCGGTCTGCGACGACACGCCGCGCCCGTTCTTTTCGACCCCATACACCAAGACAGAGTCGCACAAGCCGCTTTGGATATGCGCCCAGGCTGTGCGCAGCGCCAACGCGCCGGTCGCTCCGCCACCCTCGACGCGCAGGCTGGGCTTTGGCGTCATGCCGATGGTGTCGTGCAGGATCGCGCCCAACGTCATCTGCATGTTGAAGTGGTCGCTTTCATAGCTCGCCAAACCGTGTTCGACCGCGCCCAAGCCATCCATGCCCGCATCCGCCAGCAAGTCCAGCAAGGCATCGGTCAATAGATCGCGGGCGTTGCAGTCGCGGCGCTCGCTGGCGATTTCTGTGCAGCCGACAGCGGCGACTACTGGAACAGATGGCATGACGCGAATCCGATCAGTCTTGGCGATTAAGAGTCTACCCGCCGCCCGCGAGCATCGGTAGGGGGTCTTGGGCTGCCCCTACAGCCAGACGGCAAATTGTGTCATACTTAGATTTCAAATTCCCTGTATGTCATAAACGAAGGAATGTCACCATGAAACCCAAGTCCACGAAGAACAGCGCTGTATCTCGGCGCGACATGCTCAAGATATTTGCCGCAGGCGCGTCATCGGCTGTCGGCAGCATTGCTCTGGGTCCGCTCGGCGCGGTCGCCCGTGCCCAGTCCGACAACACATTGCGCATGGCTTGGCTGACGCCCGCCACCCTCGACCCGCGCTCGGCTTCTGGCGATGCGGAAATCGCCATTCTCAACGCGGTGTATGATTATCTCATCGACACGGATGCGGCTGGCAGCTTGGTGCCGCGCCTGGCGAAGAGCTGGGAACTCAGCGCCGACGGCACATTGATTACTTTGCACATCCGCGACGATGCCGTCTTTCACGATGGCAGCCCGCTGACTGTCGATGATGTGCTTTGGACGATCAACTGGCAGCGCGAAGCCGAGGGAACCGTCGCCGGCTTGCTTGGGGCAGCTCAGACTATCGAAGCGGCTGGCGACCACAAAATCGCCATCCAGTTGGACGCCCCCAACCCCGATTTCCTCTATAACCTCAGCGACAACAAGTTTGTCATTTTGCAAGCCGATGCGCAGGACATCGGCAGCGCCTTCAATGGCACTGGCCCCTTCGCGCTGGACGAGATCTTGCCTGGCGACCGCGCCATCCTGCGCGCCAACAGCGCCTATTGGGGCGGCGCGCCAAGCATCGAACACCTGGAATTTGTCTTCTTTGACGATCAGCAGGCGGGCATCGCGGCTGTGCAGGGCGGCAGCGTCGATGGCATCATGCGCCTCGACAATTCCAGCTTTCTCGGCTTTGGCGCAGATGCCAACTTCCACACAGTGGATATCCCGACCAGCGGGCATCATCTGGCGCGCCTGCGCAGCGACCGCGCCCCAGGCAGCGACGCGCGCGTCCGCCAGGCATTCAAACTCGCCACCGACCGCAATGTCATTTGGGACCGCGTACAGCTGGGGTATGGCGCTGTCGGCAAAGATTCGCCGATTGGACCCGCTTTTGGGCAGTATTTCCTGGCTGAAGCTGCTGTGCCCGCGCGCGACCCCGCCGCCGCTGCCGCCCTGCTGGCCGAGGCTGGCTATCCGGATGGCTTGGATATGACCTTGCATGTGCCCAACAGCGGCAACATGCCCGACCTGGCGCAAGCCTTGGCCGCGCAATGGGACGAAGCCGGCATCCGCGTCGAAATCCAGTTGGAAGACGAAAACAGCTATTGGGTCGAAGATTGGCTGGAAGTCGACCTGGGCGTGACGACCTGGGGAGCGCGGCCGGTGGCGCAGCTCTACCTCGACCTGGCTTACCATTCCGACGCCGTCTGGAACGAGACGCATTACAGCAATGCCCGCGTCGACGAGTTGATCGAGCTGGCGCGCACTTCGCTGGACAATGACGCGCGCGCCGCCGCCTACAAAGAGATCCAGCAGATCTTGCTGGATGAGGGTCCGGTGGTCGTGCCCTACTTCTTCGCGCAGTTCATGGTGCTGGCCGGGCATGTATCAGGCGTGGAATTGCACCCATTCGGCGGGCGCACCAATTTCAACACGGCGACAATCGGCTGAGGGACCTGATATGAGCGGCGCTGCCCCGTTGGCTGGCATCAAGGTAGTCGACCAGACACAGGCGCTGGCTGGTCCGTATGCGGCGATGATCCTGGGCGATCTAGGCGCGGATGTCATCAAGATCGAGCGGCCCGGCGTTGGCGACAATTCCCGGCAGTGGGCGCCGCCTTTCATCGGCGACCAGTCGGCGTATTACTTGGCGGTCAATCGCAACAAACGCGGCATCGCGCTGAATATCCGCGCCGAGGCGGGACGCGCCTTTATCCACCAGTTGGCTGCCAAAGCCGATGTCTTCATGACCAATCTGGCGACGACGGCATCGCTGCAGCGCTCGGGCATCGACTATGATACCCTGCGGGCGCTCAATCCAGGGCTGATCTATGCCAGCATCAGCGGTTATGGTCGGCGTGGTCCGCGCGCCGGACAGCCTGGTTATGACCTGGTTTCGCAAGCCGAAAGCGGCACGATGCACCTGACCGGCGAGGTGGACGGAGCGCCCATGCGCTTCCCCACGCCTATCGCCGATATGACCTGCGGCTTGTTCACCGTCATCGGCATCCTGGCGTCTCTGCGCGCGCGCGACCAAAGCGGCGCGGGACAATTCATCGATATGTCGCTGCAAGAAGGCCAAATTACCTGGCTCGAGAATTATGCCGGCGAATACTTTGCCAACGCAGCCGACCCGCCCCGCCGCGGCAACCGACATCCGCAGGTTGTGCCTTACGAAGCGGTGCAAGGCAGCGATGGCGACTGGTTTATCCTGGGCGTCGGCAGCGACAATGTCTGGCGGGCATTTTGCAGCCATGTCGGGCGCGAGCAGCTAGCGACTGATGCCCGCTTCGCCACCAATGCCGAGCGCATCGCCAATTATGAGGCGCTTTTGCCCATCGTGCGCGAGATCATCCGCGCCAAAACCTGCGACCAGTGGCTGGACGAATTGCGCGCGGCTGGCGTCCCCTGCGGGCGCATCAACACAGTCGCCGAGGCCCTGGGCGACCCGCATTTGCTGGAGCGCGGCATGATTGTCGAGCTAGAACATCCAGCGTTGGGCATGGTCAAATCGCTGGCCACGCCCGTGCACCTGAGCGATACGCCGCTGGTCTATCATCGTCATCCGCCGCGGCTGGGCGAACACAGCGATGAAGTTGCCGCCGAGCTGGGTTATGACCAGCCGGCAATCGCCCAGCTGCGCGCAGACGGGGCGCTGGCATGAGCGGGCGCTTCCCCGCTTTGTCGGCTGCGCAGTACGAGAATCTGCTGCGCTTGCCCAGTGGGCGCGTCCGCTGCGTCATCGATACCGATACGCGCAATGAAATCGACGATCAGTATGCGCTGGCTTGGGCGCTGCTCTCGCAGGACGTCTTGCAGATTGAAGGCATCTATGCCGCGCCCTATTCCTTCTTGCGCCGCCTGGACGAGCTGCGCGCCGCCGACCGAGCCCGCCAAAATCCCGCCGCCGCCACAGACGAAGAACGCGCCCTGCTGCCGAATTATCAAAAGCAATTGCAGCGACTGGATGCCGCCGGCACAGACATCAATGACCTGGCGCAGATCGACCCGCAAGGCCTGATCATGGTCGAACCGGGGCGGGGCATGGAGCTTAGCTATCAAGAGATCCTGCTCTGCTGCGAAAAACTAGGCGTGGATTGCGCCGACAAGGCATTTCGCGGCGCAGACCGCTATCTGCAATCGCTGGACGCGCCAGTCGAGAGCCAAGCGACAGCCCACCTGATTGAGCAGGCGCAAACCGCTACGCCCGAAGCGCCCCTGTATGTGCTGGCTGTCGGCGCGCCCACCAATGTGGCATCGGCGCTGCTGCTGGCGCCAGAGCTGGTCGAGCGCATCGTGGTGGTCTGGACGGCCGGCTATCCGACCACCGTGATGGATGTCGAGCAGCCGTCTTTTAATATGGAGCAGGACATCATCGCTTCGCAGCTGCTGTTTGACAGTGGCGTGCCGCTGGTCTATATCCCCGGTTTTCATGTCGGCGCGCAGTTGAGCCTGTCGCTGCCCGAGATGGACGCGTGGGTGCGCGGCAAAGGCGCAATCGGCGATTATCTGCACTGGCTCTACACCCACAACCCACATTATCCGTTTCAGGGTTTGAGCGGGCACTTCGCGCGCAGTTGGATTATTTGGGATCTGGTCAATATCGCCTGGCTGCTAGAGCCGGGCTGGCTGCCTTCTTACCGGCACGATGCGCCGTGGCTGACCGCCGATTGTCGCTGGCTGCGGCATGGCGAAGCCCGCCACCCCATCCGCGAAGCGCTGGACATCAACCGCGATGCCATTTTCCGGGATTTCTTTGGCAAGCTGGCCAGGCTTGCATAAAAACAAACAGCTCGCTCGGCAACAATCCAGCGCGGAGACACTGAGGTTGGATACTCCTCGCATGTTTGGGCTGGGGGCATAGCCGCGCTTCAGCTCAGCCGACCCAGCCAGAACGAATTATGACGATGACGCCGCAAGAATTTGTCAACAAATGGGCGAATCCTCCGCTTCGCGAGCGGCAAATCGCCCAAATGCACTTCCTGGATGTCTGTCAACTGGTTGGCGTCGCCATGCCCGCGGATGGCAGCACGGCAGCGGGAGAAGACTTTGCCTTCGAGACATCGCTGAAGCTGCGCGGCGGGCATGGATTCGCCGATGTCTATTTTCAAAATCACTTTGCTATCGAATACAAAACGGCGGACAAATATCGAAATCTGAATGAAGCGTATGAGCAGTTGCTGGGCTATCGCGAAGGCCTCAAGAACCCGCCGCTGCTGGTGGTCACCGACATCAACAACTGGGAGATCCACACCAATTTCGTCAATGCCGCGCCGCGGGTCTACCGCTTCAAACACGCCGACATCGCCGACGCGCGGGCGCTCGGCTGGCTGCGCGACATGTTTCACGCGCCGCAGCGCCTGCATCCGCGCTTCAACAGCGAACAGGTCACCCGCGAAGCCGCCACAGCCTTCCAGCTAATCGCCGACAACATGCGCGACTGGGATGCCGAGCCGCAGCGCATCGCCTTCTTTTTGACCAAGCTGGTCTTTTGCCTCTTCGCCGAAGATATCGGGCTGCTGCCCAGCGCCGGCAACGAAAGCCCGCAAGGCATCTTCACGCATATCATCGAGCAGTCGCGGCGCAAACCCAGCGTCTTCCAGCAATATGTGCACAATCTGTTTGTCGCCATGAACAACGGAGGCGAAGCGCTGATGCAGGATATCCCCTATTTCAACGGCACGCTTTTCGATGTCGTCACGGTCGAAGACCTGTCGAGCGAGGCGCTAGGTGGGCTGGCGAAGGCGGCGGCGCTGGACTGGTCGGATATCGAGCCGTCTATATTTGGCACACTCTTTGAACGCAGCCTCGACCCAAACAAGCGCTCGCAGCTGGGCGCGCATTACACCGCGCGCGAGGACATCCTGCTTATCGTCGAACCAGTGCTGATGCAGCCGCTGCGCTATGAATGGGAAACCATCCAGCTGCAAGCCCAGCCTATCCGCGAGCGCCATGACGGGGCGAAGACAGGCCGCGCCCGGACGAATGCCCGCAAGCAACTGCTGGACTTGCGCGATTGTATGCTGGAGCGCATCCGCAGCATCACCGTGCTCGACCCCGCCTGCGGCAGCGGCAACTTCCTCTATGTGTCGCTGCAGCTGCTGATGGATATGGAAAAAGACGTCATCCACCACCCGCTATGGCGCGGCTTTCAGCTGGCCGTCCCCGAAGTCCACCCGCGCCAGATGTATGGCATCGAGCTGAACCCGATCGCCCATGCGCTGGCGAGCATCGTCGTCTGGATTGGCTATATCCAATGGCGCAGCAACAACGGCTATGCGCAGGCTTTCGCCGAGCCGATATTGGAAAAGCTGCAAGACAACATCGTCTGCAAGGACGCGATTTTGCCGCCCCCCCACCCCCCGGCCCCCTCCCCCAAGATGAGGGAGGGGGAGCAAAGCCGCACAAAACGGGATGCCGCCAAAATGAGGGAGGGGGAGCAAAGCCGCACAAAACAGGATGCCGCCAAAATGAGGGAGGGGGAGCTTGAAAAACGGAATCGTGAAGAATATGGCGATTCGCAAATGAAGCAGAATACGGAACGATACGGCGCGCCCACCAAAAGCGACGAAAACCCCCGCCCTCTTGATGGGGTGGGGGCAGATTGGCCCGAAGTCGATGTCATCGTCGGCAATCCGCCGTTTTTGGGCGCGAAGAAACAACGGATTGAACTTGGCGACGACTATGTAGAAGGACTGCGCGAACACTACAAAGGGCGCGTGCCAGCGTTTATTGATGTAGCTTGTTACTGGTTTGAAAACGCGCGAGAACAAATAGAAAAAGGGCGAGCAAAACGCGCGGGATTGCTGGCGACCAATTCAATTCGGGACGGGGCCAGCCGAGAAGTCCTCAAGCGAATTAAGGATACGGGCGATATTTTTATGGCGTGGTCGGACAGGGAATGGGTGCTTGACGGCGCGGCGGTAAGAATCTCAATGGTCGGATTTGACAATGGCAGCGAAATAAAGAAAACATTGGATGGATTGCTAGTAACGGATGTTCACTCAAACTTAACTTCGCAGCTCGACCTGACAAAAGCAAAATCTCTCACAGAAAATCAGAAGTTGTCATTTATTGGCGTTCAGAAAGGCGGGGCGTTTGACATAAGCGCCAAACAAGCCAAAACAATGATGCAAGAGGATAATCCTAGCGGACTTTCAAATACGGATGTCATCGCGCCACTGGTGAATGGAAGCGATATTGTAATCAGTCCTAGAAATAGGTGGATTATTGACTTTGGAGCGCATGCACCAATTGAAGAGGCTGAGGAATACATAGTCCCCTTCAAATACGTGGCGGACAATGTTTATCTGAAAAGAAAAAACTTGAGGCGGAAAAATCATCGAGTCTACTGGTGGATACATGCAGAAGCTCGACCCGGAATGCGGAAAGCACTTGCAAAGTGCAATCAATATATTTGCACTCCCTTGACATCAAAACATAGAATCTATGCGTGGCTGGACATCCGCGTTCTTTGCGATTCAACCACCGTCGCCATCGCTCGTGAAGATGACTACTTCTTCGGCGTTTTGCACTCAAGAATCCACGAAGTTTGGGCATTGCATACTGGCTCAACTTTGGGTCCCGCGCGCCGCTACACGCCGACCACCACATTCGAGACCTTCCCATTCCCCTGGCCGCCGGGCAGCGAAGACGAATCCCACCCCGCGCATGCCGCCATCAGCGCTGCCGCCGCCCAGCTGCACGAAGAGCGGGAGGCGTGGCTGAATCCATTGCCCCCCACCCCAACAATGAGTGAGGGGGGGGGGGGGGTGAAAAATCCCGCAAAGACCGCACGCTGACCAACCTGTACAACGCGCTGCAAGTCTGGCGTGGCGAGAGCGACATGAGGGTCAAGCCGGCCGCCGCCGACTTCGCCCCGCGCCTGGACGAGCTGCATCGGGACTTGGATCGCGCCGTGTGCGCTGCCTATGGCTGGGGCTGTGCTGTGCTGGATGATGAAGAAGCGATGCTGCGGCGCCTGCTGGCTTTGAACTTGCAGCGGGCGGGCTGATTTCAGCTAGGCGTCGCTGTCGGGCTGCGCATAGGTCAAACCAAAATGGTCGGCAATGCTGACCAAGATGGCGCGGTTTTCGCGCAGGGCGTCTCGGTTCTCGAGTATCAAATTGCGGTTCTCGAGTATCATGTCGCGGTTCTCGAGTATCATGTCGCGGTTTTCGCGTATCGCGTCGCGGTTTTCGCGTATCAAATTGCGGTTTTCCGCACAGATCTCTTCCAGCCGGTCTAACCGGTTATCGACCATTTCCATGCGCAGTTCGATGCGGTCCAACCGCACTTCGATGCGATCCAGTCGCACTTCAACACGATCCATCCGCTCATCGACGCGACCCAGGCGCGAACGATTATCGATGGCGATGTCGCGCGTTTCATTCAGCAGGTCGACCATTGTTTCGTGACGATCCACGATTGTGCGCATCGTCGCGCGCATTGTTTCAATGTCGTTTTCGACGCGCTCGATTCGAATGTCGGCTGGGCCAAGCATACACGCCGCCCCTTGTCTAATATCTGCAAGGCTACTCGAGTCTGGGCAATCTGTCAAGTTTGGCGGTACGAGGAAGTGGCGATTTGCGTGGATATGGCAACCAGCCCCCAGAACGAAGGATGGGGAGTTTTCCTTGCGCTGCCGCAGCATGCAAGCCCCTCCCTCATTGTTGGGAGAGGTTTGGGGTGGAGGCAAAGCGACGCGCATCCACAAAAACCGCCACTCCCAACCCGTCCATTCGCCTTCTAGGGCAGCGCATCAGCCTGTTGGGCCTGCCGGAGGCGCTGCGGGAGTTGCGCTACAATCGGGCGGCGATGCGCGGAGAGGAGATGTCGCATGTCCAGGTTATCCATTCGTCAACTGCAGCTTAAGCGAGGCGGCAAAGTGGTCCTGCGCGATATCTCGCTGGAAGTGGCCGCGGGCGATCTGTTGGTGGTCATCGGGCGCAGCGGCAGTGGCAAGAGCTCGCTGCTGCGCTGCATCAATCGGCTGAACGACCTTGAAGCGGGCAGGATCCTGCTGGATGGGCGCGACATCAACGAGCTGCCCATCACTGAACTGCGGCGCAAAGTCGGCATGCTTTTTCAGAAGTCGACGACCTTTGAAGGCAGCGTGGCGGACAATATCGGCTTTGGCGCGCGCCTGCATGGCAAAGCGCTGCCTCGCAAAGCCATCTTGGAGCTGATGGCGCAGGCATCGCTCGAAGCCGGGCTGGTGGATGAGCCGGCTGCGAAGCTGTCTGGCGGGCAAGAGCAGCGCCCGCGCGATAGCCAGGCGCTGCTCT
>JAPOSR010000071.1 GCA_026709625.1 Chloroflexota bacterium | reverse complement strand
ATATCCACGAAGGCTTCGACCGGCTTGTGATTCTTGTCTTTGCCTTTGAACGGCAGGTTGTACTTCGAGTTGGAATTGAAAGGCGGGTCGAGGTAGATGAGGTCAACCGACGCGTCGGGAATGACAGCGCTGTCGTCCAGGATGTCCAGGCAGTCGGCGGCGAAAAGTGTGCGGTTCATAGGGGGATTTTACCACAGAGGCGCAGAGGGCACAGAGAAAAGCGTTTGAGGGCAAACCCTTTGACGCCTTCGCGCAGGCAGCGAACATTTAAATTGATGAGCGATCCCTGTATTATCTATCACAATACCGGCATATGGGAAAATTCCCCTTCCCTCGTTCTGGTGGCTTGATTGCCATATCCACGCATTCGCCACTCCCGCGGCATTCAGCCCCTGTATCTACGCAGGCATCGGTGCTACAATGGCGTCTTGCACCTGCGCAGCGAGCCGCTCTGCCCATGCCGCAACTGTCTGATTTGTACCAGCTGAAGAATTACATCGACACCTTTGCGCTGGGTCATTATGCGCGCGTGCTGGATGCCATCGACCAGCGCAGCGGCAGGCAGGTCGCTTTCAAGGTCATGCGTCCGGAACATCTCGCCGACGATGGCGATGTCCGTTGGGAATACCGCGCGTTTGGCAGCGAAGCCGATATTCTGGCGCGCTTGTGGCACAGCCCCAATATCGTCAAACTGATTGATTGCGGGTATATTTCCGCCCGCGAAGAAGCCCCCAGCGGCGGCGACATCACCAGCTTCCAGGTCAATGTGCGCGCCTTTGTCGAGGCCATGGGACAATTCGCATCGGCTGGCTGGCGTCCCTATCTGGCTTTGGAACAACTGCCTCGCCAAAACAGCCTTTTTTATTTGATGAAACCGAACCGTCCCAACAGCCGCTGGCGGTTGCCCAGCGAAGAAGGCTTGGCGCTGGCGCTGCAATTCTGCGCGCTGCTGGAAATGGCGCATGACAACAAAATCGTCTATCTTGATCACAAGCTCGAGCATGTCTATTGGGATGGCGCGCACCTCAAGGTTATCGACTTCAACAGCTCGCGCCGGCTCGACGACGACCGCCACCAGGCATCTCAACAATATGCCAAAGATGTGCACAGCCTGTGCGTCGGCGTGCTGTATACGATCTTCACCGGCATGTCGCCGCAGATGACAGCGCTGCGCCCCCAGCCCAGCAGCCGCGACGCGGTCGAGGCGCGCTATACCGACATCGAACAACTAGACTTCAGCCTCGAGCCACAGTTGAGCGAGGGTATCGCCGACTTGCTGCAAAGAGGGGCGGCGCAAGAGATCGACACGCTGCAAGAGTTCGTCAATGGCTTGCAGCGGGTGGCCACTCAGCATGGTTTCCAATTCCCCGACTATTACTCCAATGCCGCCAGTCGCGAGGCGCGGACACAGATGCGCGCGGGATTGCAGCGGCTGCGACAAGGTCAAGCGCATATCCGCGAGGCGCGCGACCTCTTCCGCGAGGCGTTGATCCAAGATGGCATCAGCCATGACCTGGAAGATGAGATGCGGCGGCTGGTGGCGGCGATCAACGCGATGCTGAATCACCGCGCTGTGCCGTGACTGTATGTCCTTCTTTTGGGCAGGGCTATGCCGCTGCGTTTTCCAGCGAATCCGTCCACAAGCCAGCGGCAGCCAAGCCATTCATCTTGGCGCGATGATGCAGCGCCGCCTGCGCAGCCGGCACATTCTCGGCTTGGTTGCTCCACACCGCCATCGGCTCTCGTTGCAGGGCGCGCGCATAGGAAAAGCTCAAAGCCCAGGGCAAATCGTACTGCGCGTTCATGGCGTTGAGGCGCGCGGTGGCATGATAATCGCTTTGTCCACCCGATAAGAAGACGATGCCGGGCACAGCTGACGGGATCTGGCGGCGAAATGCCTTGATCGTCTGTTCAGCGACCGCATCGACATCAGCTTGCACGGGGCATGTATCCCCAGAAAGCACCATGCTGGCTTTGACCAGTGTGCCTTCCAACTCGACGCGGTGCAGATACAGCGCTTCAAAGGTGCGCGCCAGCACGCGCTCGGTAATCGCAAAGCAGGTCTCGATCGTATGGTCGCCCCAGAGCATGACCTCGGGCTCGACGATGGGCACGAGGCCCGCTTCTTGTGAAAGAGCGGCGACCTGCGCCATGACATAGGCGTTGGCGGCGATGGCATAGTCACTGGGCGTGCCCGCGCCGATTTGCAATGCCGCGCGCCACTTGGTGAAGCCGATGCCCAGCGCCGCGTATGCCGCCAGCCGCTCGCGCAAGCCATCCAGCCCGCCGCCGACTGTTTCGTCCGCGCTGCCCGCCAGCTTGACCATGCCGGTGAACGGCGAGATGCCCGGGATGATGCCATCCGCGATCACCTGCCCCAGCAGCGAATCGCCCCGCTCGTCGCGCAAACGCGTCTGCTCGTCGGTCATGATGATGCCGCTGACATAGTCGTTCAGCCCTGGCGCGCGGAAAAGCAGCTGCGACCAATTGCGATAGCTGTGATCGTCGACTGTGCTGCCGCCAGCCGCCAGCAATTCCTTAAAAGCGGGTGAAGGGCGGTCGGCGGCCATGATGCCTTTGCCGGGCTGGACGAGCCGCCGGGCGATGTCGCTGGTTGCCATTTTTCTACCTTGCTCCTGCTGATTGATTGCCGCGCCCATTGTGTCAGCGCCTGGGGATAGATTCAAGTGCGCGGGGATTTCTTAATCGGTGTCTTGCGCGGATTTAATCGAGCGCCAATTGCTGGCAAAGTCTGTGCCTGGGGATTGATCGAAGGTCGTTCCTCTTTTTGCGCTGTTGGGACATCAGTCGCTCACAATCAATATCTCGTGCGACTTCTTGACATGCCCGCGGCCATCAGCAATTCGATTGAGTCCGATGCGCGTCTCGCCTTGGCCCATGGTGTATTGCCACTGCACATCGACAATCTCGCAATCGGCGTACCATTCGCGGATGGTTGGGCAATCGTTGTAGGACAGGGTGAAGCCGCCGCGATGGTCATGCAGCAGGTCGCGCAGCAGTTCGTGGTCAAAGCCCTTGTGGTGTATCGGGAAGTTGCGCTGGGGATAAATGCCGCGAAACATCAAACTGTCGCCGCCGAGAAAGTAGGGCGGGTCGCAATACAGGAAGTCGCCATTGTGCTTCGGAACGGACTCGTCAAATGACAGGCAATCGACTGCCAAGCTGGGCGCGGAAAAGTCGCGCAGGCGGCGCAGCATCTTCTCATAACGCTCGGTGTCTTCGTATATTTTGGACATCCAGCCCAAAAAGCCCGGACCATAGGACAAGTTATGATTGAAGTAGTATAGCGCAGCCAGCTCGCGCGGCGGCAAGTGGATTTCATTTTTCCAATGCGCTTTAAGCCGTTCCTTGACCTGAGCGTAAGTTTCTTTCGTCGGCGAAAGCCCCTTCAATTTGTCATAAAGCCCGTGAGCGTCAGAAAGAAGTTCTTGCCAAAAGTTGACCAGGATGTCGAAGATGTCGTAGGCGGTAACTTCGATGCCCAACTCGCGCGCGCAGGCGACTTCCAAAGAGCCGCCGCCCAAGAAGGGAGAGACTAGGCGAGTAATACCGTCGGGCAGTCGCTCAATAATATGGCCAACCGCTAAGCTCTTGCCACCAGCATAACGAATCGGCGCGCCGATATAGCGTTTGTATTTGTACTTGCCATTGACGCTTTGCAGATTTTGCAGCAGAGCATCCTTGGGCGATTCAGGCGCAAGGTCCAGTAGGGTCTGCTGGGTCAGCATAGCAATGTCTCCGAAACTTGACACATAGCATACGATTAGGCGGGAGTGGTGATTTTGGTGGATACGCGTTGCTTTGCCCCCACCCCAAACCCCTCCCCGACCGCCTGTGTCTACGCGGCGCAAACATGGGGGAGAGGCTGCCATGCTGCGGAAGCCTTGGGAAAACTCCCCCTCCCTCGTTCTGGGGGCAAGGGGCCGGGGGATGGGGGCTCGATTGCCATATCCACGCATCCACCACTCCCATTATGCGCTATTATCGAGCAACTCACTATACTTATCGCATAACCTTCCAGCTTGAGGATGCCCACCATGACAAGCCTCGCCAGAGAAAATCTGCCCAAGACCATGCCCGCCATCGTCTGCCACAAACCCGAAGATTACCGCCTCGAAGAATGGGATGTGCCAGCGCCTGCCGATGGTGAGGTCCTCATCCGCGTGCAGTCGGTCGGCATCTGCGCCAGCGACCTCAAATGTTATCAGGGCGCGCCCTTGTTTTGGGGCGATGATGCGCGCGAGGGTTATTGCCAGCCGCCAGTCATCCCCGGGCACGAATTCGTCGGCGAGGTCGTGGCATTGGGCAAAGGCGCGGGCGAGCAATATGGGCTGGCGCTGGGTGACATCGCTGTCAGCGAGCAGATCGTGCCTTGCTGGGGCTGTCGATTCTGCAAGCGCGGGCAATACTGGATGTGCCAGGACAAACACGATGTCTACGGCTTTCGGCAGGCGACCATCGGCGCGATGGCCGAATATATGCTCTTCCCACGCGGCGCATTGAACTACAAAGTGCCCGAGTCGCTGCCCGCCCACCATGCCGCTTTCATCGAACCGCTGGGCTGTTCCATCCACGCTGTGCAGCGCGGCGAAATTGAGCTGGATGATGTGGTGGTCATCGCTGGCTGCGGACCGCTGGGGCTGGGCATGTTTGCCGCGGCGCGCCTAAAAAATCCGCGCCTGCTTATCGCCATCGACCTCAATGACGACCGGCTGGAAATTGCCGAGTTATGCGGCGCGGACCTGAGCCTCAACCCGCGGAAAATCGATGTGGTGGACGAAGTGCTCAAGCTGACTGATGGCTATGGCTGCGATGTGTATATCGAAGCGACCGGCTATCCCGCCGCCGTGACACAAGGCTTGCAGATGATCCGCAAGCTGGGCACCTTTGTCGAATTCAGCGTCATGCGCGAGCCAGTAACTGCCGACTGGACAATCATCGGCGATACCAAAGAGCTCAATATCCACGGCTCGCACCTCAGCCCCTATGCCTACCCGATCGCCATCGACATGCTCTGCAAGGGGCTACTGCCCATGGAGCGCATCATGACGCATCAGCTGCCGCTGAGCGAGTTTCAGGCGGGCATGGAGCTGGTGGCGGACGGCAGCGAGTCGGTCAAGGTAACGCTGACGCCTTAATTCACCACAGAGGCGCAGAGGAGATACGGTCAAGGTTTATGAGCTATTCTTCACAGCAAGATCCGCTCGCCCATGCCATTATCGGCAAACTGACGAATCGCTGCCGCGAGTTATAATTGGCGCAAACCATATAGATGAGGGACAAGCAATGGCGAGCGTCGGGAATACATTGCAACAGGAATCGTCAGTGTTGGAGCGTGTAACCAGGGTGGAAACTACCACAGAAAGAATCCTGTCGCACTTTGCAACCAAGTCGGACTTGGAACGGCTGACGCGCCTAATCGTTATGTGGGTGATTGCGACTCAAATTGCAGTCATTGGCATGATGATTACCTTGTTTGGAATCGCGGTTGCCTTGTTCCTGAGTTTCGCGCAATAGTCCGTTTCTTGCGCGAAGGCATCAGAAGAGTTGTCCTCTAACGCTTTTCTCTGTGCCCTCTGTGCCTCTGTGGTAAAATCCCCCTATGAACCGCACACTTTTCGCCGCCGACTGCCTCGATATTTTGAACGACAGCGCCATCATCCCCGACGCGTCGGTTGACCTCATCTACCTCGACCCGCCTTTCAATTCCAACTCGAAGTACAACCTGCCGTTCAAAGGCAAAGACAAGAATCACAAGCCGGTCGAAGCCTTCGTGGATATCTGGAAGTGGAGCGACCAGGACGCCGAAGCGCTCGACGACCTGCGGCGCAATCCCAAGACCCGCCCGCTGGCGACCATCATTAAGTTCGCGCAGGATGTCGAATTGATGAGCGGCAAGCAGCGCAAAGGCACCTCGCTGGCGTCTTATCTGCTGAACATGGCAGTGCGCTTGCGAGCGATGCGGCGCGTGTTGAAAGAAACGGGGTCAATTTATCTGCATTGTGATCCTACTGCGAGCCACTACTTAAAGCTGCTGATGGATGCGATTTATGGAAATAGTGCGTTCCGTAGCGAAATTATATGGCGGCGACACGCACACTCACACAGTTTGGGTGCTAAACAATGGCCTGCTATTCATGATGTCTTGCTGATGTATACCAAAGGTAAGAAATGGAGCTGGAACACACAACACAAAGACTACACTGCGGATTACATTAGAAAGTCATTTAGATACTCGGATGAAAATGGACCATATCAAGCATATCCAATCACTGGCGCACGACCAGGTGGACAGGAGGCTTATGAAGCATGGAGAGGTAGAACACCTAGCACTAGCAGAGCTTGGGCTCTACCGCGCTATAGCCTTCTTCCAAATTGGATAAATCTACCAAGCGAAGAGGAATGGTCGAAATTAAGTATACATTCCAAATTAGATTGTCTTGATGACGCGGGATTGATTCATTGGCCTCGCAAAAAGGGCGGACAGCCAGCCCTTAAGCGCTATCAGAGGGACGCTCCAGGTAAGATAATCGAGGATATTTGGACGGAAATAGGAGTTCGGGTTGGCGCAAAGGAGAATCTCGGCTACCCCACGCAAAAGCCGCTCGCCCTTTTGGAGCGCATCATCCGCGCCAGCAGCAACGAAGGCGACACCGTGCTCGACCCCTTCTGTGGCTGCGGCACGACTGTCCATGCCGCCGAGTCGCTGGGGCGCAAGTGGCTGGGCATCGACATCTCCAAGTTCAGCGCCGGCCTCATCCGCGACCGCATCCTGCACAACTTCAAGTATCTGAATGCCGATGACCTCGCCATGCGCGGCACGCCCGACTCTGTGGCTGAAGCGCGGGCTTTGGCGCGGCAAGAC
>JAPOSR010000055.1 GCA_026709625.1 Chloroflexota bacterium | reverse complement strand
CATTCGCCGGCTTTGTGCCCTACATTGCGGAAGACGCCGATTTTGTAAAAGCCGATGGCTTCATGCGCGCGGATGCTGGCGGGGTTGGGCAGCGCGATCACCCCCACCGCCGTTACATATCCCTGCGCACCCAGCAGAGCCAGCAGCGATGTATACAGCGCCCGGGCAATGCCCCTGCGCAGGAAGCCGCTGTGAACATAGACGGTCGTCTCTGTCGTCCATTGGTAGGCGGCGCGGCTGCGAAAAGCGCTGGCATAGGCATACCCAGCCAGCTCTCCGCCCATCTCGCAGACCAGCCAAGGATGCTGCGCCAATGTGTTTTGGATGCGCGCGGCGATTTCGGCTGTGGCGGGCGCGACTTGTTCGAAGGAGATGTGTGTATTCTGTACAATTGGCGCATAGATACCGCGGATGGCAGGGGCATCTGTCGGCTTGGCGAGGCGAATCACTGGCATTTGCGGCGCGAGAGCCTCTCAACTAGGTGGTTTCTTCCCCGACAGTATAGCCGAGCCCGCCCCCGCAGAACCATGCCGCGACGAGCAGCGAATGGTTTATGATGACCTTGCGCGCTGCGATATGTTTACACAGCGTTTACATTTGCCTTGCACGGTACTGACGGCATTGTGTCATAGTTGACGCAGGCGGACGCGGCCTTGCCCGGAGGTTGCGGCGCAAGCAGACGATTGGCGAAAATATGACCGATTCTGATGCGATTCTGGTGGTTGACGACGAACAGCGCATCATTGACCTGGCGCGCATGTACCTCGAACAGGATGGCTTTCAGGTGCGTAGCGTAACCAATGGCGCGGCCGCCTGCCGGATGATCTTGCAAGACAAACCCGGTTTGGTTGTGCTGGATCTGATGCTGCCGGGCATGGACGGGTTGGAAGTCTGCCGCCGCGTGCGCGAACAATCTGATGTGCCGATCATCATGCTGACCGCGCGCAGCGATGACATCGACAAAATCGTCGGGCTGGAACTGGGCGCGGATGATTATCTGACCAAGCCGTTCAATCCCCGCGAGCTGGTGGCGCGCATCAAAGCTATCCTGCGGCGGGCAGACCGGGCTGGCGCGCAGGCAGACGCTGTTGCCGCCATGCGCATCGGCAACCTGCGCATTGATCCACAGCGCCGGCGCGTCGAAGTCGCGGACAAGGTGGTCGAGCTGCGCATGAAAGAATTCGACCTGCTGCAGCATCTGGCGCAAAACAAAGGCGTCGTTTTCAGCCGCGACAGCCTGCTGAATGTGGTCTGGGGCTATGACTTTGCGGGCGAGACGCGCACGGTCGATGTGCATATTGCGCACCTGCGCCACAAACTGCGCGGTATGACCCCCAAGATAGAAACCGTCTGGGGCGTGGGGTACAAACTCGAAGATGGCTAGGAAGCTCGCTTTCAGCCTGCGCTTGCGGCTGTTGACTTCATATCTGGCGCTGCTGATGATTACATTGAGCGTCATCGCAATGGCTTTGCTGTTGTTGATCGGCGGCCGGCGCGCCCCGCACGCGCCAACGTATGAGCGGCTGGCAGCTCTGACACAGGGCTTGAATTATCTGGATTTTATCGCCCACCTCCCGTTTGGCCGCGACCGATTGCAAGCGCAAGTGTACGAGCTGCTGGATGTCTTTGCCCAAACGCGAGCTGTGCGCACCCTGCACATCGGCGTGACGCGCGAAGGCCCGATTATGCTGTATGACAGCGCGGGCAAATACACGCCGGGCGCGCGGATCCAACTGCGCGGCGAGGTCTATCACAATGAACAGCTGGCCAAGGTGCTGGGTCGCGGCAGCGAACAGCTCTTTGGCAGCTTCGTTGACCCCGACGGCGGCGAATGGCTGTATGCCGGCGTCATGTTTGGACAGCAGCGCGGTTTTGGCGGGCGCATCGCCGGCAACGATCTGTGGCTCTTGGCAGAGCCGCAGCCGACCGTCAGCCTGCACGAAACATTGGCTGTCTTTGGCAACGCCTTGGCGCCGCCATTGCTGCAAGCTGGCATCGCTGGCATCCTCTTCGCCTTGCTGCTGGCGGCGCTGATCAGCCGCACAATCGCCCAGCCGCTACAGCGCGTCGCCAAAGCAGCCACCGGCGTGGCGCGTGGCGATGACAGCGTCAATGTGCCGGTCAGCGGCCCGCCCGAACTGCGCTCGCTGGCTGAATCGTTCAATCACATGACAGCCGAAGTGCGGGCGGCGAATGCTGCGCAGCGCGACTTCCTCAGCAATGTTTCGCATGACTTAAAAACGCCTCTGACTTCTATCCAGGGATATGCGCAAGCCATTGTCGATGGCGCGGCCGACGACCCGCAGGCGGCGGCGCAGATCATTTATGAAGAAGCCAGCCGACTCAACCGCATGGTCGTCGAGCTGACTCATCTGGAACAGCTGCAGGCTGGCAAGCTATCCATGCAGGGCGAACGCATCGACATGGCTCGGCTCTGCGAAGGCGTCGTCAACAGCTTGCAGGTCGTGGCTGCGCAAGGGCATATTCAGTTGACAACCGACTTGTCGCCTGTGCCCGACATCCTTGGCGATGGCGACCGGCTGGCGCAGGTGCTGACGAATCTGGTGAGCAACGCGCTGAAGTTCACGCCGGCTGGCGGGGTCGTGCGAGTGGCGGTGGCGCGCTCTGGCGGTGGCGCAAAGGTGACAGTGCGCGACAGTGGCGTCGGCATCGCGCGGGGCGACTTGCCGCGCATATTCGAGCGTTTTTATCAAGCCGACAAAGCGCGCGGGCCGCAGCGCGGCAACGGTTTGGGGCTGGCTATCGCCCAAGAGATCGTCGAAGCGCACGAGGGCCGCCTCAGTGCCGAGAGCGGTGGCGAAGGCTGTGGCGCAGAGTTTGTCGTCTGGCTGCCGGAGGTGGATGCGGTCTAGGCGCAAGCTCCAGCAAACCGCGTCATCCGCTCGCCGCATAGGCCAGCACGGGCATGCCCAGCGACACACGCACTTGATCGCCGCGCCGAATATACCGTTCCACGCCCGTCCACGCCACCAGCTCTGTGCCATCGCCCAGCGTCAAACCAACGCGCTGATTGTGCCCGAAGAATTCGCGCCATTGCACTTTGGCTGGCACGCCAACCTCATCAAGATGGTCGATGCGCAGCGCTTCCGGGCGGATCATGAGGCTTACTTCGCCGTTTTGTGGGTGATACAGCTTGACTTCGCCCAGGCGGCTGCGAGCGGTCAAACCCTGCGCCCGCGCTGGCAGCACATTCGCTTCGCCGATGAGCTTTGCCACCTGGATGCTGCTGGGTCGGTTGTAGATGATGTGCGGGGCGGCGAGCTGCAGCAGACGTCCCTCATAAATGACGGCAATTTCGTCCGACAGGCTGAGCGCCTCTTCCTGGTCGTGGGTGACAAATATCGCGGTTGTTTCGGTTTCGCGCAAAATCTTGCGCACATCGTTGCGAATATGCGCGCGCAGGTCGCTGTCCAGGTTGGAGAAGGGTTCGTCCAGCAGCAGGATATCGGGATTGGGCGCCAAGGCTCTGGCCAGCGCCACCCGCTGCTGCTGCCCGCCAGACAGCTCATGGGGCATGCGCTCGGAGAACTTTGGCAAGCCGACCATGTCGAGCATGCGCCGCATTTGCTTGTCGCGCCCCGCCGCGCCGGCTCGCAGCCCAAAGCCGACATTGCCGGCTACATCGACATGGGGGAACAGGGCATAATCCTGGAATACCATGCCCACTTTGCGCCGCTCTGGGGGAACAAAGCGCGAGCCATCGGCGACCAATGCGCCGCCGATCCAGACCCTGCCGCTGGTGGGCTTTTCAAAGCCAGCCAAGAGACGCAGCATGGTCGTCTTGCCACTGCCGCTGGGTCCCAGCAGCGTCATGAAATTGCCAGCGCGCGTTTGCAGCGAGATTTCGCGCAGCGCTGTCGAGCCATCATCAAAGACCTTGCCCAAGCTGTCGGTTTCCAGCGCGAATGCCATGTGCTCACTTTTTGCCCGGTCGCAGGGACAGCATAGATGATATCGCGCTTGCTGACACGGGCAGACCGCGTCTTTCAGCCCAAAATGTCTTCTTGCCGGAGCACAATCAAGAGCGCGAACGCCGATGCGAGGATAAGCGCCAAGCCGGGCAGCGCGATTGTGGACAGGAAAGCTTCGTCATAGGCGCTCCAGATGCGCGTGGCGAAGGTGCGAAAACCGATTGGCCGCAAGATTAATGTGGTAGGCAGCTCTTTCATCACATTGAGGAAGACCAGCGCCATGCCAGCCAAGATGCCGCCGCGCGCTAGTGGCACAGTGATGCGCGCCAAGACCGCCAGCCGCCCCAAGCCCAGGCTGCGTCCGGCTTCTTCAAAGCGCGGATTGATCTGGGCAAAGGCGCTTTCGGTCGCGCCGACGCTCAGCGGCAGGTAGCGCACGGCATAGCCCAGAATCAGCAAGGGCAAGGTCTGATACAGCGACAGCAAGTTCTGCGATGCAAATGACACCAGCGCCAAGGCGACAACGATGCCCGGCAGCACATTGCCGGCATACGCCAGATTGACAAGCCAGCGATTTACGCGCTTGGCTCGCCGCATAGCTAGCAGCGCCAAGGGCAAAGCCGCCCCGGTCACGACGAGCGCCGCCACCGCGCTCACGCCGATGGTGTTGCCGGCCAGCTGCGAAATCGGTACCTGCACCGGATTGGTCATCTGGCGACCAAGCAGCCAGCTAAACAGCACGATTATCGGGATGATGACGCCAGCCAGCGCCACCGCGCCGCAAAATGCCAGCGCCGGATAACGCCATTTGCCCAGCCGCACCACTTCCAGCCGGCGTGATGCGCCACTGCCGATGCGATAACGCCGCCCGCGCCCCGCCACGCGTGATTGCATGGCCAGCAGCGCCAGCGCCATAACGATCAGCACCAGCGCCAGCAGCGAGGCTTTGTCCATGCGGAAAGACTCGGTCTGCAAGAAGATGGCGCGCGTGAATGCGTTGTACTGCATCACCGCCACTGCGCCGAAGTCACTGAGGATGTACAGCGCAGCCAACAACATGCCAGCCGAAAGCGCCGGGCGCAGCTGGGGCAAGGTGATCTGGCGGAAGACCCGCCACCGACCCAAGCCCAGGCTGTGCCCCGCCTCTTCCAGGTTGCGGTCGCACTGCAAAATCGCTGAACGCAGTGGCAGCGCGATGTACGGGAAAGACACCACGCCCAGCGTTAAAGTCGCGCCCACAAACCCTTTGACGCCCGGCAGACGCTGCACGCCAAAGGGTTCGAGCAAGCCCTGTACAATGCCGCGCGGCCCAAATGCTTCACTGTAGGTAACAGCTACTAGATAAGAGGGAATCACCATGGCCGCCAGTCCCAGCGCCAGCCATATGCGCCGCCCGGGCAAATCGCAGCGCGCAGTCAGCCAGGCGAAGGGCGCTGCGATCGCGGTCGCCAAGCCCGTCGCCGCCAGCATGAGCGCCAGGCTGTTGCCGACGATCAGCAGAGTCCGCGGGCGCAGCAGATAGTCCAGCCCCTCTTGCCCCGCGCCCACGGCCCTCAGCGCCAGCAAGCTGATGGGAATCATCACCACCGCGACCACCGCCAGACTAACCAGCTGTGTGGCTTGTCCAGGCCCAGCATGCCAGCGCGGCAGCGCATGCGGGTAGCGCCAATGCGGTCGCAATCGCGCCGGGATGACTCCCAAAAGCTGCATGAATCAGTCCAGCGCCCCGCTGTTTTCGATCACCTCCAAAGTGCCCTGCAAATCAGCGAGGTCGGACAAGTCGATCTCGGGCGTTTCGATATCGGCAAGCGCCGGCAGGTCAACCGATGGCTCGACCGAATCGACCAGCGGATATTCGTAGGTGCTCTGGGCGAAGTATGCCTGCGCCGCATCGCTGAGCAGGTAGTCGACCAGCGCCAGGGCGTCGTAGGGCTGGTCGGTCGTGTTCAAAACCGCCGCGCCAGCCACATTGATCAACGAGCCGAGATCGCCACCGGGGAAGAAATGCAGCGTCGCCGTGATGTCTGGGTCTTCAGCCAGGAAACGGAACAGGTAGTAGTGGTTCACCAAGCCGCCGACCACCTCGCCGTCAATCGTCGCCTGCACGATGGGCGTGTTCTTGGGGTAGGCATTCACGCCATTGGCGATCATGTCCGCCAGCCACTGCGCGGTCGCCGCTTCGCCCAGCAGCACGCGCATGGCGGTTACATTGGCCACGAAGGACGCGTTGGTCGGCGCCCAGCCCACCAAGCCGCTCCATTCCTCACCGACGAGGTCGAAGATCGAGCCCGGCAGATCCAGCGCCAGCTCAGCCAGCATCTCTGGGTTGTAGACGAAGACGCGGGCGCGTCCACTCAAGCCCACCCAGAGGCCAGCAGGCGATACAAAGGCTGCATTGGCAACCCGGTCGAGTGTGGCGTCGGGCAGCTTGTGCAGCATCTCTGCGGCTGCCAGCGCGCCCAAAGCGCCACCATCTTGGGCGATGAAAACATCGGCAGGGCTATTTTCGCCTTCAGTCAAGATCTGGTTGGCGACAGCGCTGGTGCCGCCATACAAGACTTCGACATCGATTCCTGTGTCTGCGCTGAATTGCGCCAGGATCGGGCCAATCAGGCTTTCGTTGCGACCCGAATAGATCGTGAGCGGGTCGTGACTGTCCGCCAGGATGGGCGCTGCGCCGATGATGACCAGCGTGACAACCAGACAGATCGTCACAACCAGACTGATGGCGATACTGCGAACCTTAAACATGATGCGACTCCTTGAGCTAGCTGCGAAACCGGGTTACGATTCGCGTTGATAGACAGAAGTCAGTCTCGGCTGGAACATGGATGCGCGTCCGCCCAGCTGAACTGACTTCTGTGTTTGTAGCAGGCGCACACGCCGCCTGTCTACGCAGCTGGTTAATGCATGAACTGCGCTTGCCGTCATAAAAAGTTGCAGTCGGTTAATTCCCACTGGCGATAGCGTGCCGCCGCCTCGACTCTGGACAATCGCGCGTACAGCCAATACAGTTAGCCTGTACAATACCCGTTCAGGTCGTGGAGAGCGCAGGCAATGTCGAACTGGTGGGGCTCGCGGAAGAATGTCTCGTCACGGCTGGTTTGGGAGGTCGAGGCGATGAAAGCCGCGTTTGGCTCGACATTCCGGCTGGTTGTGCCGCCATTTGGCGGCCTGCTCTATTGGCAGGGCTCGGTCGAGATCAACATGAGCATCCTCGATTCGCCGTTTCACAACCTAAAAATTGTCTATCCCAAAGAATATCCCAACCGCCCCGCCGAAGCCTACTGTGTCAAGCCGCGCATTTACAGCGAGAAGCACCAGTACGAAGACGGGCAGCTATGCCTGTTCAACCCCAAAGATGGCGAGCAGTACGGCTGGAATCCCAGCAAATCGACCGCTGTGACTGTGGGCGGCTGGGCAATACAATGGCTGTATGCCTATTATACTTGGCGCTCGACCGGCAAGTGGCCCGGCATCGAAGAGCGCATCAAAGCCAGCACGCCCCTGCCGCGCCGCCGGAGGCGTTAACCATGCGAGCCGCCGATGAGCCCGAGTTGCTTGGCATTCTGCGCAGTGAATACGATCATATCCGCAAGCGACTGCGGGGCATGGCGATGATCTCGCGCGGCATCGTGCCCAATTTGGTGGTGTCGCGGCGGGCGGTCGAGCGCATGCTGCTGGCAGCCGGCCAATATGTCGCCGACGAAACCGGCGAGGCTATGGTCGGCTTCGTTGGCGATGACGCCACGCCCGAAGGCAAGCCAACTATCTATGTGCTGGACACCATCTCGCCAGACGAAACAGCCGTGCGCCGCTCGCACACTTTTCAGCAGGGCGACGCGCTGCAAGACGAGGTCATCTGGTGGCTGCAAGAAAACTGGCACTATCATCGTCTTCAGCACCGCGGTACAGCCCTGCTGCCGGCGCGCTTTGATGTGCCGCTGCGCTATCTGGGCGACTGGCACAAGCAGCCCGGCTCCATGATCCAGCCCAGCCACGGCGATTTGATGACCGCGCTTGCCTGGCTGGACGAGGACGAATCGGGCTTGGACTTTTTGCTGGTGCCGATCGTCACGACCGGGCACACCGCGGTCGTCGGCGCATCTGATGTCGATGTCAATTATTTTCACGAGTCGATGGCAGACGGCACCGATATGCGCGTCGACTGGTGGTACATTCACCGCGATGTGCGCGTCTTTCAGCCGGTGCGCCCGCAGATCGTCGCCCCCGAGACCTTGCCGCAGATGATGAAATACGGCTGGCATGTGGTGCTGGCGGACCGCTTGACCAGCGAGCACTATGCGCTGGAAGACGATGGCTTGCTCGTGCGCGCTCTGTTCTATGAGTGCGATGGCCAGGTGCCGCTTGAGTTCTGCTTTATCGCCATTCGCCAGGGCGCGTCGTCATTTACCCTGTTGGTTACGCAGCACGATTATCCGCAAAGCCCGCCACGCGCCTATCGTGCGCCCTTTGTCGCTGGAATCGACCTCATGGACCCGGTCGCGACCTTTGAAACACTCTGGACGCTTGCCGAGCCTATCGCCGAGCCAGCCGGCTGGTCTTGGTCGCCAGACAAATATCTGCTGGACCTTGTCATCGCCATCGAGATCGCGGCGGGTCTGCGCGAGCCAGAACGCGTCAGCATTCCCGTCATCGACGAAATCCCGCCGGGCGCGCCCGCCGACGCTGCCCCAGCCGCAAGCGCGAGAATACAGACAAAAGCGCCAGCCAGCCAAGCCGAGGCAAACGAACATGAGTAACATGTGGGAACGCGTGGGGCGCTTGATCGGCGCGGACAACCTCGACCGCCTGGCTGAAAAACGGGTTGGCGTGGTCGGCTTGGGCTCGGGGGGCGGCTTTGTCGCGCTCAGTCTGGCGATGTGCGGCGTGGGCAGCTTCGTGCTGGTGGACGACGATGTGCTGGAGCGCGGCAATATCACGCGGCATGTGGCCGACCTGCGCAGTCTGGGACAAAACAAGGCGGCGGCTGTGGCCGACCTGATCTGGCAGCGCAATCCTGATGCGCGAATCGATGTGCGCCCCGGCACCATCGAAGACCATTGGGATTGCCTGGACGGGCTCGACTTGCTGGTCGTGGCGGTTGATAACGAGCAGGTCAAGTACTCGATCAACGAGAAGTGCCTGGCGAAGCGCTTGACCGCCTCGTATGCTGGCGTATACGAACGCGGCGAAGGCGGCGACCATGTCATCATCAAGCCCTATGACGGACCCTGCTATGCCTGTTGGGCAGAAGCCACGCGCGAAGGCGTCAAAATCGCCATGAACTCTATGGGCGATCTTGATTATGGCATGATCGGCGCGGATGGCACGCTGGCTTCAGAACCGGGGCTGTGGGTCAATGTCACCAAAGTAGCTGGCATCCAGACCGACCTTGTTTTGAATGAATTGCTGCGCGGCACGGCTGCCTATGTCGAAATGCCCGCCAACACCTTGATTATCAGCAACACCTATCTGGACATCATCGAAGGCGCAGACAGCGACCCGCATACGGGCATATGGGTCGAAATCGAGCGCGACCCGGATTGCCTGGTCTGTGGCGAGCGCCTGCAAAAAAGCCTCAGTTTGCTGGCGCGCGATGAACATGCCAGCATCTCATTGGACGACCTCGCCGCTTCACGCTTGACCACCGATATCGTTTTCGAGGAAGCGGAAGCCAGGGACTAGCGCTCTTGCCGCCGACGCCACTGGTCGGCGATGTCCCGCAGCGTTGCGCGCAGCTGCAACCGGTCGCCGCGAGTGAAAATCGCTTGAAAGAGCAGTTGGTCGCCTTCATTCGGCGGCTCGCCCTTGTCTGCGTAATACAGCTGAAAACCGCCAGTGATATGGTGGCGGAAAGCGCCTGGATCAAAGACCGGCGCGCGGTAGGGCAATTCGCGGAGGCCGGCGCACACAACGATGTCGCCCTTCGCATAGCGCGCCCAGACACCCAAGATGCGCAGATGCTGGTAGCCGTGATAAGCCTTGTTGTGGTACCAGATGACGACTCCTGACCAGGCTGCGCCACGCACTGTTTTGGGTCCATGGCAGAGGATGCGGTCGTATTCGCGCAGAGCCAGGTCGGACCAGGTGTCAAAGGCATTCAGCAGGTCAAGCGCTTGGTCTTGTGGGCGCGCCGACTTTTCTTGCGGGTGGGCGCTGCCAAAAGACCGCCGCGCGGCAATCCGCCCCAGAATAGCTTGATAGCGGCTGTCGTCGGGCTGCTGTGGGGGCTGCTTGGCCAAAGCCTCACTCCATCGTCGTCTTCGCCAGCTCGGCGCCATCACGCAGCAGCTTTTCATATTCCATATAACTGCGGTGCCGATACATGCCGACTCGCTCATACAGCGCCACCGCGTTGGTCAGGCTCTGGCCATCGACGCCCAGGCTGACGGTTGTTGTGCCGCGCTCCCAATACTGCGCAAAGCTGTGTGTGAGCAATGCCTGCGCCAGTCCGCGCCGCCGATAGCCGCGCCGCACCCCTACGACATCGATGTAGCCAATGCCTGGATGGCGATGATCTTGCGTCAAACCCAGCAGGCAGCCGACCGCCTCGTCAGTGGCTTCATCATAAGCCAGCAGCGCCAGCTCCGCGGCGAAGTGTCTGTCCTTGTCCAGCCAATGCCGAAACTCTGCCAGGTCTTTTTCAAAGCTCTGCTCGACATAGCCGTAATGATCAGAAAAGGCATCGCGAACGACATCGACCAGCTTCCGCAGATCGCGCTCGTGCTGATAGCGACGCAAGGCGATGCCCGCGGGCAAGGGGGCGGGCTGGGGGCGCTCGGCCATGGTGATGCGCATCTCGAAGCTGACTCGGTTGGGCGCATAGCCAGCGCGCTGCAAGGCATCTTCTCGCCAGGCATCGCCCTGCGGGGCGCCAGTGACCACGCTCACGCGCGCCTTGTCGGGACAGCGCGACATGACAGCCCGCGCCCGTTCGTCCACCCAGGCGAACAGATCCGCGCCCAGCTGCTCCCCATACTGATCAGGATGCACGCCCCAGTCCAGCCAGGGATGCACCGGCACCTCACTATTTGCCCACAGGATGGCGTAGGCAGCCAGCTTCCCCGCGCTGTCAAAGACGCCCAGCGACAGCTCTCTGAGGTCGAAGCCCGGCTCTTGCCACTGGATCTGAAAAGTCTCGGCTTGGTGTCGCTCGTCCGAGCCAATATGCGCGGCGATTGCGCTGGCTGTGCTGGCGACCTGCCCGGCATCGGACAAGGTGAGCGGGCGGCGGACAAAATCAGCTGCGGGCATAGACGGGTTAACCTTGCGAACGGCACAGACACGATTGTTTGGCATGCGCCGATTATAAAGGCAAAAAGTCTTGCTTAACAGCCTCGCCAAGTTGCGTTATGATTGCCGCGAGTTTGCCAGCAGCCGCGGAGCGCCACCCGCATGAACCAGACGACCAGAACCTTTACCTACATCATCGGCATCGTCATGACGATTGCCATGGTGGGCAGCTTGATCTTGCCCATGCTTTCCAGTCAGGTGGGCATGACGGATCCCTATTCGCTTACGCCCGAGCCGACCGCGCTGCCCGAGCCGACTCTGCCGCCGCCGCCCGACATCGCCATGATTGACTTCGACAGCCGCTATCTGCATCGCTCGGGCTTGTTCACGATCGGCGTGCCCAGCGGCTGGAGCCCCCAGTCCGACAGCAGCAACGATGTCGAATTGCGCGCTTCGTTGAACAACGCTGATCTTCAGAGCGTGGTCGAGGTGCGCATAAGCAAGAATACCGATGGCCTCGTCGATGCCGCCGGTCTCGCTGAGTTCCTGGACGATTCATGGCTTCGCTATACCTGGGGCGGCTATACGCGCTGGGACGAAACCAGCCGCGCAATCACTGATGATGGCATCGTGCGCATCGACTTCAACCTGGAGCGCGGACGCACGAATCTAATCGCCCGCCAAGAATCGTGGCTAGCCGGCGGCGATATCTTCAGCGCGCGCGTTGTCACCGCAGAAAATGCCGCCCAAGAGCTCAAATTTTTGCTGCGTGGCGTGGCTGAGACGATCGAATGGCTGCCGCAGTATGTTGGCGGACCCTTCGCTTGGGATGTCTATTATGACGAGCTGGACAAGCATATGCTGCGTTTTCCATCCAGTTGGGAAGTAACCGATGCCGCGCCCGGCCTGCCGGCGACGGCGCTGGGCGATGATCTGACTTTGGCGGTGGCTACCTTTGATGTGTTGCTTGCCAACGAAGACGAAGCGCGCGCCTGGATGCAAGGCTGGCGCTTTGGCGTGGAGGCGCAATCTGCGCAAGCGGTCGAGGTGGACGGCGCGGAGGGCTATCGCATCTCCTATCGTCTGCGCAACCTGGATGGCGGCGTAGAAAGCGGCGCAGTCATCGCGCTGAATGGCGCAGACAATCGCTTGCATGTCGCCAACCTGCGCGCCGCCGACCTGGACGAAGACCTGCTGGAAGCGACCGCCGAAGACTATCCCTGGCTGGCGGTATTGGACAGCTTCCGCCTGGTGCCCGAATTTGAAGTGGCGCACCTCCCACAGCGTTAGCGCAGCCGCGGCCTTGCCGGATACGTTGGCTCATGGCTTGGCCGTGGTCTTCTGTGGCACAGCAGCCAGCCTTGCATCGGCGCGAGCGACTGCCTATTATGCGCATCCTGGCAACCGTTTTTGGCGCGCGCTGCATGAAGCTGGTTTCACATCATGCCAATTCGCGCCTGCAGATTTTCGCAATCTGCTGGAGCTGGGCATTGGCTTGACCGACCTCTGCAAGCGCAGCGCGGGAAACGACAGCGATATCATCATCACGCCGGGCGATGTTGTGGCGCTGCGCAACAAGCTTTGCCACTATCAGCCCAAGCTCGCGGCATTCACCAGCAAGACCGCCTGGCGCATTTTTTCGAGCCAGCCCGCGGGCAAGCCGGCCGCCTATGGCTGGCAAGCGGAAACCATTGGGCAGACGCGCTGTTTCGTCCTGCCATCGCCATCGGGTTCCGCGCGCCGCTATTGGGATATCACCCCATGGCAGGCGCTGGCTGCTGCCTACAAGCGGCTGTTGGGCGCGGCAGCCTGCTGACTGGCTAGCTCCAATGCGGATATGGGCGGTCGCTGTAGAAAAGCTGCCCGCTGATGCTGTTTGCGGCCTGCGAAGCCAAGAACAGCGCTAGGTTGGTGACAGGATCGCGCCGGTCGCCAGCCGCGATGGCATTGACGCGGATCTTGTATTCCGCCAGTTCGCGCGCCGCCTGCCGAGTCAAGCCGATGACGCCCGCCGCGCCTGCCACAGCGCCGACGCCCGCGGGCAGAGTCGCCAGCGCCTCTGCGGGCAGCACATTGATGATCGCGCCGCCACCCTCGTCCGCCAGCACGCGCGCAGCCAACTGCATGCAAAAGAATAGTCCGCCCAGATTCACCTCCAGCTGCCGCCGCCACTCCCATTCATCAACCTGCAGCAGGGGCCGGACGTGGCAGATGCTGGCCGCATTGACCAGCAAGCGCAGCTGTCCAAAGGCATCGCGCGTCTGTTCGATCATGTTGGCGGCTTGAAAACGGTTGGAAATATCGACGCGCAGCGCGATGGCTGTCCCGCCGCGACTGTGGATTAGCTGGCTGGTGGCGTCGGCGCGCTCAATATTGAGATCGGCTGCCGCCACCGCCGCGCCACAACCCGCGAGCGACAGCGCAATCGCCCGCCCACTGCCCGCGCCCGCGCCCGTTACCAACGCGACTGTGCCAGACAGGTCAATGGCAAAGGCTGTCACGCGCTAAAACGGGATGTCGTCTGATGTCTGAGGGCGCGAGTCTGGATAATTCGCGGCGCGATCGTCTTGTTGATGCCCGCCGCGCTGATAGCCACCCTGCTGGCCGCCTTGATAGCCACCCTGCTGCTGTCTGCCTTGATAGCCGCCGCGCTGCTGTCCGCCGCCATATTGGTCTTGATCGCCACCCCGATTGCCCAAGAAGCGAACCTCTCGGGCTGTTAAATCCAGCGATGCCGCCGCCTCGCCATTGTTGTTCAAATAGCCGCGCGCGCTCACATTGCCAGTAACCATGACCTGCCTGCCCTTGGACAAATAGGTGTTGCAAGTTTCGGCTAGGGGTCCCCATGCCGCCACGCGGTACCAGGTTGTTTTCTCGCGCTGCTCGCCCGAATTGCGGTCGCGCCAACGCTCGCTGACCGCGACGCTGAAGTTGCAAACGGCTTGTCCGCTTTGCAGGTAACGAAGTTCTGGGTCGCTGCCCAGGTTGCCAACAACAATTGTCTGATGCCAGGTCATAGCGAATATCTCCGTTAAATTCGCTCTATCATGCCAGTTTCGCCAATTTTTCTGTCAAAACGCGGCGCACCACAGCTGGATCGCCTTTGCCGCGCAGCGCGCCCATTATTCTACCAAACAATGCGTTGATGACCTTTTCATTCCCAGCCAGATAGCGCGCCACCAACTCCTCATTGTCAGCCAACGCCTTAGCCACGATGTCGCCGATGACCGCCGCATCGCTGACCTGCGCCAAGCCGCGTTCTTCGACAATCTGGCGGGCATGCTTTCCGCTCGTCCACATCTCCGGCAAGACTTGCTTGCGCGCGGTGCTCTGGTTGATCATGCCCGCTTGCGCCAAAGTCAGCAAGCCGGCAAATCGCTGGGCGGAAAGCGGAATCGAGGCGATGGCGTCGCGATCGATTCCGGCGGCATTCATCAGGCGGAAGACCTCGGTCATAAGCCAATTTGCAGCCACTTTGGCATCGACCCCCAACTCAACCAGCGCCATAAAATACTGCGCCACAGCTTGTTCGGCGGTCAACACACCCGCGTCATAAGCGCTCAAGCCGAGGTCGTCGACAAAGCGCGCTTGCAATTCATCGGGCAGGGCGGGCAGCTTGCTTTTAATCTGCGCCGCCCACTCGCGGCTGACCTCGACCACTGGCAGGTCGGGCTCGGGGAAGTAGCGGTATTCGTCGGCGCGTTCCTTATAGCGCTGCACCTGGATCCTTTGCGTCGCTTCGTCCCAGCCCAGCGTGGCCGGCTTGACGGTCGCGCCGCGCCGGTAGATTTTGATCTGCCGCGCCACTTCATACTCGATGGCTTTGACCATATTGCGGATGCTGTTGAGATTTTTGATCTCGGTGCGTTCGCGCAGGGCGGCATCGTCCTGATGTCTGACGCTGACATTGGCCTCGAAGCGCAGCACGCCTTTGGACATGTCGCCGCTGTTGACGCCCAGATAGCGCAGGATCGAGCGGAGTTTCCGCGCATAGGCTTCGGCTTCGGCGGCGCTGCGCAGGTCGGGCTCGGAAACGATCTCCAGCAGCGGCACGCCAGCGCGGTTGTAATCGACCAAGCTGCCACCCATGCTGTGCGTGAGCTTGCCGGTGTCTTCTTCCATGTGGGCGCGGCGGACGCGGATGTGTTTGGGCTCGCCATCAAGCTCAATGATGATGTGCCCATCGACGGCCAGCGGGCGGTCATATTGGCTGATTTGATAACCCTTGGGCAGATCAGGATAGAAATAATTCTTGCGCGCAAACTGGTTGATGGGCGGGATTTCGCAATTCAGCGCCAAGCCGACCATGATGCCGTATTCCATAGCTTGCCTGTTGATGACCGGCAGGGTGCCGGGCATGCCCAGCGAAAGCGCGTCGACAGCGCTGTTGGGCGCGGCTTCGCCGCTGTCGACCACCGGGCAACGGCTGAACATCTTGCTGGCGGTTGCCATCTCGGCATGCACTTCCAAGCCGATGATGGTCGTCCATTCATCCATCGCACCGTACCTGCAATCAAAATCACCCCGCCAACCATAGCCGATTTGGTTCAGAATGCAAAGGCGCGCCCACCCCAAGCCCGCTCAAAAATATGTTGAGGAGCGGGCGCGTATGCTGAGCATCAGCCGCTTGCGCTTGTTCACGCGACCAGCGCCGGCGCTCCTTGCCGCTCGATGATGCCGCGCGCCGCCAAAAATCGCTCCAGCCGCGTCAGCGCTTCCAAGATATTCGCTTCGCTGGTGGCATAGCTGGCGCGTACATAGCCAGCGCCGCTCGTTCCAAAGGCGCGGCCGGGGATGAGCGCCAGCCGCTCGTCTTTCAGCAAAGTCTCGCAGAAAGTTTCGTCATCCATGCCCGTGCTGGCGATGCTGGGGAAGGCATAAAATGCGCCGCGCGGTTCAAAACAGCGCAGCCCCAGACCGTTGAAGCCATCGACCAGCAGTCGGCGTCGCTGGCCATAGCGCCGCCGCATCGCTTCAATGTCGTTTTCACCATGACGAATGGCTTGCAGCGCCGCCGCCTGCCCCATGGTCGGCGCAGCCATGATCAGATACTGGTGCAGCTTGTACATCGCCTGCGTATAGGCGCGCGGAGCGGTCACATAGCCGATTCGCCAGCCGGTCATGGCGTATGATTTGCTCATGCCGCTGAGCACGATCGTGCGTTCGCGCATGCCGGGCAGCGTCGCAAAGTTGATGTGCTGGCTGCCATATACCAGGCGCTCATAGATCTCGTCCGAGATGACCACCAGGTCATGCTTGCGCGCGACTTCGGCGACTTGCAGCAGGTGCTCGCGGGTCAAGACAGCGCCGGTGGGGTTGCTGGGATAGCTGAGCAAGATCGCTTTGCTGCGCGGCGTGATGTGCGCCTCCAGCGCTGCGCCAGTGACCTGGAAGTCGTCTTCAGCCGAAGTTGGCACCGGCACCGGCGCTCCGCCCGTCATCTCGACCAAGGCTGGATTGGCAACGAAGCAAGGCTCCACGACCAAAACTTCATCGCCGGCATCAAGCAGCGTCTTCAATGCCAGAAAGAGTGCTTCGCTGACTCCAACGGTGACCAGCACTTCGTCATCGGCGGCATAGCGCAAGCCATAACGCCGCTCAATATGAGTCGCGATCGCCGCGCGCAATTCTGTCGTGCCCGCATTCGAAGTGTAGCCGGTTTTGCCCGCGCGCAGACTGTGCATGCCCGCTTCCAGGATGTGCGCCGGGGTGACAAAATCGGGCTCGCCGATCCCCAGTGTCACCACATCGTCCAGGCTGTCGACGATATCAAAATAGCGCCGAATGCCAGATGGTCGCAGATTTCGCACGGTCTTTGCCAAGTGCCGATTCATCGCTGTGTCTCCTGTTGAGTCAAGCCACGCATTTTGTAGCACAGCCCCGACCGCGAAGCCTCGCACAACTGCCGCCAATTCACAGGTCAATTATTGTACAATATGTATGAATTATACGCTGATATGCTGCTTTTTTTCCTATTTACTTGTTCACTATGTAGGATTATCCTGGCGCAACATTGGCGGGGACGAGTGCCAGCCCACGCGGGAGTGGCGATTTTTGTGGATACGCGTTGCCCCCACCCCAAACCCCTCCCCCAAAATGAGGGAGGGGCTACCATGCTGCGGAAGCGCAGGAAAAACTCCCCTTCCCTCGTTCTGGGGGCTTGGTTGCCATATCCACGCAATTAGCCACTCCCATCTACACCACAGTTTGCATGTTTGCTGCCGAGAGGCTAACATCAAGAATAAGGAAAGGCTTTGTCTATGCTCACCATGCCATTGCCAGCCTTGCGCAACTGGGATGATACGCGCGCTGCCCTGCACCAGGTGGCGCTTGTGCTCAGCGCGGTTCGGGTTGCGGCTGGCGACAAATTGCCCAACGACAGGCAGTTCAGCCTGCATGTGACTCGCAGCGGCTTCAGCACCGGCGAATTGCCGATTGGCGCTGCGCTGTCTTTTGACTGTTCGGCTTTGCAACTGCTTTGCGCGGGCGAGTCGCAACATGCCTTTACGCTGGACCTGCGCGGAGAAACGCCGCAAAGCTTGCTGCGCGCGCTGCAAGACAAATTGTCCCGTGGCGGCGCTTCCATCGCGCCATCAGCCAAACAACTGGCTGCCGAGCTGGCGCTGACCATTGCCCCGCAGCAAGCCAATGACTATATCCGTATTTTGAACGGCTTTGCGGCTGTCTTGGCGAGTGTGCGCGAACAACTGGGTGGCAGCGCAACGCCAGTCGTTTTGTGGGCGCATCATTTCGATCTGGGATTTGCGTGGTTTCCCGGCGGCGGGGCAGACGAGCGCCGCGATGCCCATGTCGCTTGCGGATTCGCGCCCAGCAGCCCGGGTTTGCCGCGCCCCTACCTGTACGCTTATGCCTGGTCGCAGCCGACGGGTTACTTGCAGCTGACGCTCGCTCCGCCAGCCAGCGCCACAACCGCGGGCTACACCGGCTTGTACTTGGCCTATGACGACCTGCGCGAGCTGGAAGAGCCGAGTCGGCAGAGCGAATCCATTCTGCTGGAATATGCGCGAAACGCGGCGGCTCTGCTGGCATGAGCCCGGCCAGCGCGACAGTTGCGCTGTTCGCTTGGCGGATGTGGCGGTTGCGCGCTGCGGGCTTTCGATTTGCAGCGATTGTCCTTTGGTAAAGCCGGCCTGGATTGACTATACTTGTGGTATGATCGCCATGAATGCATTGCGGATGAGCGAGTCTGGCAATATCGGCACACTGTTGCAGAGGGAATGAATGAGCGACGAAAACACCAACCGAAATGACGATATGGAAAGCGACGAAGGCGACAACCTGGGCGATCGGCTGGAACGTCTGGGCGGCGAGCCAGCGCCTGCGATAACGCCAGAGGAGTTTGAGCGGCTGCAAAAGGCGGGCCAAGTCCACATCGACTCGCGCGGACGGGTGCGCACAGCCCGGCGCAGTGGGGCAGAAGCGGGCGTGTCATTGCGCAAACGCCGCGCCTGGTATGGCTGAGGCTCGACGGTCGCTTTCAGCAATTTTGTCTACTTGTCGGCCCGCCCAAGGGCATTGCCGCGCGACTTCGCGTCTATGAAGCGCGCCAACCCCAAGTTACCCCTGTGTCTACTTGCATAACCATCCATGACCTGCGGCGGGCGCTTCGGCTGAGCCGCTTTGATGCGCGGGCTGCGCAGCGACTGATGGTGCCAGCGCCACGCGGCTGGGAAAAACGCGCCGACCCCCCAAAACAGGCAGCGGTTATGATCCTCGTCTTTGACGATGCGGCTGGCTGCCTGCAGTCGGCGCTGACTCTGCGCAATGCCGATCTGCGGGGACACAGCGGACAAGTCAGCTTCCCTGGCGGCCGCGTCGAGCCTGGCGACAAAGACGCGCTAGACACGGCACGGCGTGAAACTGTCGAAGAAATCGGCATCTGCCCGGCGCGCGTACAGCCCCTGGGCCGGCTCGCCAAGCTCTACATCCCCGCCTCGCATTATGATGTGACGCCAGTGGTGGCGCGGTATGTCGGCATACCTGCTTTTTCGCCAAATGCTTTTGAAGTTGCGGAATTGTTCACTTTCGCCTTGGACGATCTGCTGCATCCCGAGCGCAAAGCCGAAGAGCGGCGGCTGATTCGCGGCGTGGATGTGCGTGTCCCCTACTATGCCTTAAGCGGCTACAAAGTCTGGGGGGCGACTGCCATCATGCTCAGCGAACTGGAGGGGCGACTCTTGCGCGCCAGACAATTCGCCATGCGCGAAACGGGCTAGGGGCAAATGGACTGGTTTTCGGCCGCGGTCATCTCAGCGGTGGGTTTGTCGGCGCAGGCGCTGGTGTTCCAACGGCTGCAGCGGCATTACGCCATCAACACATTTATGACCTATGCCTGGCTGGGCGCGGCTTTGGCGCTGGGCTTGCTGTTTCTGCGCCCTGCCGATGTAGATGGCATCGTCCGCAATATCCTGCCGCTGACGCTGTCGGGCTTGACGAGCATGCTGGGCAACTATGCCTACAACCGCGCGATTCGGCTGCAAGGCAATATCGGCTATATCGAGGCGGTGATGTCGTGGCGGCTCATCCTTACATTTGTGTATTCACTGCTGCTGCTGGGCGCGCCATTCGAAGCGCTGCGCCTGGGTGGCATCGTCTTGATTGTTGTGGGCGTGCTGGCTGTTTCGGGCGCTTGGCAGATGCGCGGCAAAGACTTCTCAATCGCCTGGGTGAGCTGGGCGTTGCTGGGCGGGCTGTCATTCGCGCTGGTCTCGATATTTGTTCGCTTTGCCAACGATGATGGCGTCAGTGGCGAAGTATCGCTGATCATCGTGCTGCTGGTGGCTGGCTTGGGCTTTTTGGGCGCTGCCACCGCCGAGAGGGCGAGCTTGCGTCTGTCGCTGCGGCACAGCCACTTGTTTGGCGCGGTGATTGTCTGCGCGACTTTGGGCAATGCCGCGCTTTTCGTCGCCTATGCCAAAGCGCCCAATCTCGCGTATGCCATCGCTATCGACAATTCGCGCATCATCATTTTGTACCTGGCGGGTTTGGCGATGTTCGGCGCATCGTGGGGGCGCGCGCAGGCAGTGGGCATCGCGCTGACATTTATCGGCATCTTGCTGCTGGCATAAGCGCAGCTATTCGCAAGCATTCGCTATAATCAAAAAAAAACTTGGCGCGCCCGCTGGCAGCATGTTTTGACACGATTGTGGCGTGAGCAAGGTTGTGCGCCGTTCGCTCTGCTGATATAGTCCCGATAAGCGAAAACTGAATTTGCATGGACAGCTTGCTACACAGCAGCATTCCCATATTGGCGGCGGGCAGCGGCACAGGCGGCGCGGGCGATTGGAGCGCGCTGATTTTCTATATCGTCATCGCGCTGGGCGTGTCGTTTCTGTGTTCAGTCTGGGAAGCGGCCATGCTCTCGACCCCTGTTTCGCACATTGAGCTGCTGGTCGACCAGGGCAGCAAGGCGGGCGAAATCATGCAGGGGCTTCGTCAAAATGTCGAACATCCGATCTCGGCGATATTGACCTTGAATACGATTGCGCACACGGTCGGCGCGGCTGGCGCTGGCGCAGAAGCCACTGCGATCTTCGGCAGCGAGTTCTTTGGCATTATTTCCGCGCTGTTGACTCTGCTGATCTTGGTCTTCTCCGAGATTATTCCCAAGACACTGGGCGCGGTTTATGCCAAGCCGCTGACTCCCTTCACCGCCTGGTCGCTGCGCGGGCTGCTGGTTTTGTTCAAACCTGCGGTCTTCGCGTTTGAATTTGTCACACGCGCGATGCGCCCCGATGAAGAAGCGCCGACAGTGACCCGCTCTGAACTGCAGGTTATGGCGCGCATCAGCGCTGAAGAAGGCGGCATACGCGAGCGCGAAAACCGCATCGTCGCCAACCTGCTGCAACTGGCGGAAGTCCAGGTGGAAACAATCATGACGCCACGCACCGTCATGCTGAGCTTTCAGGCTGACGCGACCGTCGGCGAAATCATGCGCGCGCACCCAGCTTTGCCATTTTCGCGCATTCCGGTCTATGGCGAATCGGCTGACGACATCCACGGTTATGTGCTGAGGCATGAGATTTTCAAGCGCGCCGCCGCCGACGAACACGCTGTGCCCCTGCGCGAGATCTCGCGCGCCCTGCAAGTCGTGCCAGAGACAAATTCTGTGGCGCAGGTGCTGGATGAATTTATTGCCAAGCAAGACCACATCTTCCTGGTCATCGACGAATATGGCGGCACGGCAGGCTTAATCACATTAGAAGATGCCGTCGAGACCCTGCTGGGTATCGAGATCCTGGATGAATCCGACCGGGTTGCCGACCTGCGTGACTTGGCGCGCCGCCGCTATGCAAGACAACAGGCAGCGCTGTCGCCCGAACCCGCCGTGGAATGAGCGAAATTCGCCTGCCGCTGCCCGAATACGCCTACCGCTTCGACTTGCTGCTCGAGATCGTCAGGCGCATCGCCTATCCAGCGCGCATGCTAGTGCGAGACAGTGTGCTGTGGCGCTTTACCTGTGGACGCCCGCTGGCTTATCATCAAGAAGACGGCGCGATCGTTGTTCGTGGCGTGGGGCTTGCCGATTGCGAGCTGGCTGCCATCGCCCAAAAGTCTGCCCAGACGCTAGGGCTCGACCGCGATCTATCGGCGTTTTATGACCACGCCGCAAAAGACGAATCGCTTTGGTCGGTGGTCGAACCACTGCTGGGATTGCCGCTCTTCTGTACAGAAAGTGTCTTCGAAGCGCTGGTCACGCTGGTGGTCGAACAGCACATTAGCTGGAAATCGGCTTTGCGCGCGCAACGTGCGCTAATGCGTCAATTTGCGGTGGGCGAGTTTGTTGCGGACGGCGCAACCATTTATGACTTCCCGAGCCCGGCGCAGCTAGCGGCTGCCACGCCTGGCCAGCTGAAATCACTGAAGATCACCGACCGGCGCTGCGCCTTGATCATCGACCTGGCTCGCCGTGTCGAGGCCGGCGCGCTCGCTCTGGAATCGATTGCCGCTTTGGATGCCAGCGCTGCCTGCGCAAGCCTCATGCAGATCAAGGGCGTGGGTCCATGGACGGCTGGCAATTGCGTGGGGCGGGCATTCGGCTGTTATCCGCTGCTTGCCGAAAACGATGTCGCGCTGCAAGCGGCTGTGCAGGCTTATTTTTACGCTGGCGAAGGCGAAAAAAGCGCTTGGATGGTCAGGCAGGCATTGGGCGCGCATGGCGCTTATGCGGGCTTGGCTGGGCACTTTGCGCTGCTGCGCTGGGTGCTTGAGCGCTATCCGCCTCAGATGCCCAACTCGTCATAGAGCCGGTCGGGGGTGAGCGACTGCAAGACAGCATACTCGCTTTGCAACGTCAACGAGGCGGCTGCCGCGCCCAGGCGCATGGCTTCGTCAGTGGGTACGCCGTTGAGAATGCCGAAGATAACCGCGCCAGAGAAGGCATCGCCCGCGCCGGACGTGTCGACGATCTCCGTTTTAATGGCGCGGATGTAGCCGCCGCCGTTGCTGTCTGCATAGGCCAAGCCTTGCGCGCCCAAGGTGACCACTGCGATGTTCGAGCCCATGCTGACCAGCATCTGCGCTGTTCCGATGGCTGATTCGCGTTCGGTGGCTGGCTCGTCCAGCGAACAAAGCGCGGCCGTTTCGCTGGCATTGGGCACAATCAGGAACAGGTTTGCGATGTATTTTCGCAACCGGCGAGCCAGGCGCGGCGCTGTGGGGTCGGCGCAGACCGGCGTTTTGTATCGTTGCGCCAGTTCGAACAGGGTGTCCAGCGCGTCTTCGCTCAATGTCGCATCAATGACGACCAGCGAGGCATCTTTGAACAGCCAGTCATGCTCCAGCAGATAATCAGAGTCCAGCGCCGCCATGATAGCGAGATCATCCAGGTGCGTGACACTCTCGGCAGCATGATACAGCAGCAGCGAAGTGGCGACTCGCTCGCCAGTCACGCGCAACACATGGCTACAATCAACGCCCGCCAGCTGGGAGTGGCTCACCAGGTAATCACTGAGTTCGTCATCGGCAACGGCGGACAGCAGGACAGTGTCAATGTCGAGGCGCGCCAGATTTTCGGCGATATTGCGGGCGACTCCGCCAGCCGACACATGGATATGCCCCTGTTGGCGGGCACCCAGCTGAGGCGCTTCGATCGCGCGCCCAGACATCTCCAGAGCCGATGACCCAACGACCAGGACATATTCGCCTTCCATAGGACTCGCTCCTGCCATTGCGCTAACTGGTCGCATTTGCCGATTCGGGCGGTGGCGGCAATGTCGGCTGGGCATTGGCCGGGGGCGCGTTAATGCTCGGCGCAGCCGGCACATCCACGCCCAGTGTCGCCGGATTTAGGTCAGAGCTGCCAGTCGCCTCCGGATTGGGGGCGTCTTCTGCGCAGCGAAAGCCCACCCAGCGGTGGAACTCCGCTTCATTGGACGATTGCCTGTGCACTGCGCGGCTGAAGAAGGGCACGCTGTTCCATGATCCGCCGCGCAGCACTTTTTCCAGTCCATTGATAGGACCGGTCGGTTCGACAGACAAACCCAGCTGCGCCTGCTGCTGATAATACATTTCGCTGTAGTAATCGCTCACCCATTCGGCAACATTGCCAGCCAGGTGGTACAAGCCATAGAGACTCCTGCCAAATTCATATTCAGGGCTGGCAACGGGGAAGTGGGTGGGCGTTTCGCGCGACCATTTGGTGTTGGCCAGCGCATTGTCCCAGATATTGCCCCAAGGATAGATGCGCCCATCATCTGCCCGCGCAGCCCGCTCCCATTCGGCTTCGGTCGGCAGGCGTCTGCCCACAGCTTCGCAATAGGCTCGCGCGCCATGCCAATTCACGCCATAGACGGGATGCTGCGCCAAGCCGACATTGATGCTGTAGCTGCTGCCATTAAATACAATCGGCGCGTCTTCGCTGTCGTTGCGCGTCTGGATGCACCAAAAGCCCGGACAAGCGGATTGATGGGAATTGGGACCCAGCAGGTTGAGGAAGGCGACATACTGTGTAAAGCTGACCTCAGTGATTTCCATCAGGAAAGGCTCGACTCGCACATCGTGTTCGGGGTAAGAGTCTTGCGCGTACTGCGCCAGGCAGGTCCCGCCGCTGCTCTGGCATTCGCGCACCGCTTCGGCGACTTCGGCAGGATTCGTCCCCATGGTGAAGACGCCGCCGGGGATGGTGGCTGTTTCACTGCGCAGCCGCAGCATCGCATCAGGAACGGCGCTGACTGGCGGCGCTGTGGGCTGCGGGATGATTGTTGGCGGGCTGGTCGGAAAGGCGGTCGGCTGGATCTGCACCGATATGGGCGCAGTGGTCGGCTGGACCTGCGAGGTGGGAAAGGGCGTCGCGGTGATGATGACCACCTGCGGAGCCAGCTCTGTTGGCTGCTGGTTGGGGTTGGGCGTGGCCGTCATGACAACATGCACGACCTGTTGTACGATCTGCGGCTGCGGCGTCGGCAAGAAGTAGGCGGGAAGCGTGCCTTCTGCCAGGACAGCCAGCAGGACGGTCAAGCCGCATACCAAGCCGGGGATGAAACCCAAAATGCCCCATTGCCAGGCTGCTCCGCGATTTCGTCTGCCACCCAGTCTTCTATAGCCCATGTACGCTCCCTTGCGCGCGGCTGCCCACCTTGTTGTAATCAATAATAATAGCGCATCGGACAAGACAGGGTAAGCCAGACGATAACCGGGAGCGGCGATTTTTGTGGGTGCGCCTTGCGTTGTCCCCCACCCCAAACCACTCTCCGACCGCCTGTGTCTACGCGGCGCAAAAATTAGGGAGGGGCTTATATGCTGCGGGAGCGCAGGAAAAACTCTCCTGCCCTCGTTCTGGGGTCAAGGGGCCGGGGATGGGGACTTGCTTGCCATATCCACGCAACCAGCCACTCCCGCGAGCTGGGCCAGCTTGACAGCGCGGCCGACTGCGACTAGGCTTTGGGCTAATCCGTTGTCTTGGGATACGACATTGTGGCACGACTCGGCCTCGGCGCATTAACGACAGCCGCTTCTGACACGGACGGCCTGCGCCCGGTTAATTTGCACAGCGATCTGCGCCCCTTGGCCGACCTGATTGAGCTGGCATTTGCCGACAGCATGGACAGCGCGGGTCATTCCGCCATTCGCGAGATGCGCTACCTGAGCCACAGGGGCGCGGCGCTGCGGCTTATCACGCGCTTCAATTCACTGGCAGAAGGCATCAGCCTCGGCTTTGTCTATATGGCTGCGGGCGAGCTGGTCGGCAATGTATCGATTTATCCCGCCAACTTCCCGCGCGAATTGGGCGAAACCTGGCTGTTGGCGAATGTGGCGGTGCATCCTCGTCACCAGCGGCGCGGCATCGCCCATCAATTGGTGGCGAGCAGCATCGAGGCATTGCGGGCTCGCGGCGCTTCCCGTGTTATCCTGCAAGCCGACACCGCCAACGAAGCTGCGCTGAGCTTGTACGAAGCGGTCGGCTTTCGCTATGAACGCGCCTGGATACACTGGCGGCGCAGCAGTCGCGCGCGAGCAGCGACACCGCCCCGACACGACTTTCATATCACCCGTTTGCGGCGCAACGAAGGCGCGGCGGAGTTTGCGCTGGCGCAAGCCGCTCGCCCCAACAGCCGGGGTGGGTTGGGCTGGCTGAAGCCCTTGCGCCACGGCGACTTCTGTCCTTCGCTCTGGCGACGAGCGCAACAATGGCTGTCGATGAACAGCGCCGAAAAGCTGATTATCCGCAGCGCTGCCGACCGCGAAATTCTCGCGTCTTGCTGGTTGGAGAACGCACCCATCGGCTTCGGCCGGGTGCAGGCGCGCATGTTCGCCTCGCCGCAGATTGACCACCGCGCTTATGCTCAGGCGCTGCTCAACAACTTGGTTTCTCGGTACGAGCGCGCGACCATTCTGGTCGAGCACCCGCGCGATGACGAGGTCGTCAGTGATCTGCTGAGGCAACAGCAATTCAAAGCGCGGCGCGAACTATGGCACATGCGGCTGGATTTCTAAATGCTTGAGCGGCTGCTTTTTATCGAATGCGGTCACCTGGCGCGGAACCGAGGCGGGCGCGGTTTGTTGGGACTGGCCAAGCTGCTGTCGGATCGGGGCGCGGCGGGACGAGGCGCCAATTTGCGCGGCAGGCGTGGCGGACGATTGCGGTCGCTGTTGATGACGGCGCTGGACTGCAGGTCGCGCTGGGTGGCTGTGGCTGGATTAGCGGGATGCGCAGCGCTGTTTGCGATAGTTAGATAGTCGCCGAGGATCTGCCGCTGCTGCATGGCATCATAACGAGCGCGGCGGCGCGCCTTGTTGTGCTGGCGGCGCGAAATCTCTTGCTGGATCTGCGCTGGCTTGTGGACGCGCGTGAAAAGCTTGGCCTCGTCGGCGCCCACCAGCGACATCCGCACATCCCCGACCTTCAGCAGCGCCGATACAAACCCGCTCGTGCTGGATTCGACATTGTCGATGCGCTCGACCAGGATCTGATCACGCAGATTCTGCAAGAAAAAGGGGCGTTTGTGCACCAGCGTGATGGTATCGTCCGACAGGATATACATGTCGTTGCGCCAATCCCAATCCAACCAATAATAACCCAGGCTGCCGACCAGCAGGGCGGTCATGGCGATGCTGAAAGTCGCCACGCGCATCTCTGGCGCGACCACCGTGAATGTCAGAATCAGCGCCGCCAGCGCGACAAGCGTCACCGCCAGCGGGATGGCTGTGTGGCGCAACCAGACGCTGATGTGCTTGCGATAAACGATGTCGCCGTTGCTCATCTCAATGCGGGCGCTCAGGTAGCCGTTGCTGCCGCGGACAGGGCGGGGCGGCGGCTGGTCGGCTGGCTCTTGCGCGCGCCAGTCGCCGTCAGTGGCTTCGCCCGCCATCCAGCGCTGCATTTCCGCTCGCACCATTTGTCCATGCCGCTGCGCCTGCTTTTCGCCATAGCCTTTGCGCGTCGCCAGCACAAGCTGCTGAATGCGCTCGGGATGGGGCATCAGATCCAATTCCAAATTGCCCTGCGCGCCAGCCGTCTTGACGATCACGGTGCCATAACGCAGCAGACGCGCGAAAATATCGCCCGATGGAAGCTCGAAATTGACCTCGTGCACGCTCTCCATGCCGACTTGCGAGATCTGCCGCTGCATGGTCACGATCGTGCGGTGGATGCGGATGATGCGTTGGTCGGTTATGATGACCGAATCGTTGCGCCATTCCAAATAAAAGTAGACAAGCGCCGCGCCCGGCAGCAGCAGCGAAAGCCCCAGCAATCCCAGTTGCAGCGCCTGCGCATAGGCTTGCGCTGCCGCCAGCCACATAATCGGCAGAAGCAGGGCGGGCAGCCAGGCGCTGCGCCAAAAGGCCCAGCTATGCCGGCGCGTATCGACGAGCATGGTTTCGCCTGCGCGCTGTTCGGCAAAGCGCGGATTGATCTGCTTCTGGCTGGCGCTGTCGAACATCGCTATTGCGCCTCGGAGTGCGCTTTTGTGGTTGGAATTGCTGATATTGTAGCATACGACGTTTGTGTCGGCTCACTCGCCACTCGAGAAGATCCGAAGCCTTTACAGCCGCAGGTCAACAGCTTCTTGGCGCGGTATGGAATTGCCTTAAGTTAGCGCCTACGGAGTTTGAATTCATGGCAGTACTGCGCTAGGCTTCAATTAAGTTCAATGGTGGACAAGTTGGGGGGATGGGATGAATTTCGACACGAACATTTCCTTGGATCTCGTTATTACGATCCTGGCGGTCTTGGGCGCAGTATGGCGCATACAATATGTGTTGGAGAATCGCTACACCGCCTTGCGCACAGAGCTGAAGGCTGACAACAAGAATTTGCGTGACGAGCTAAAGTTGGACAATGAGGCGCTTCGCCAGCAACACAAAGCCGACAATGAGGCGCTTCGCACTGAGCTCAAAGCCGACAACGATGCGCTTCGCACCGAGCTCAAAGCCGACAATGAGGCGCTTCGCACTGAGCTCAAAGCCGAAATTGCAAAGTCGCATACCGAGCTCAAAGCTGAGAACGCGGAACTGCGCGACGACATCCGCCGCGTCGAAGACAAAGTGGACGAAAGCAACCAGCGCATAGCGCGGCTTGAAGGCATTATCCTCGCCCGTGAGGGCATGGTCGGCACCATAATCGAGTAAACCCACAACGTCTCGATCGCTCTTCAGTTAATTCACGAGGCTAGCCCATTGACGCGTTTTCGTGCTATACTGCTGCCAATGCAAAGAAACAGAGACAGGATGCGATTGTGGCTAGCTTGGGACCTACTGAACTGATTGTCATACTCGTTATCGTGGTGTTGCTCTTCGGCGTCGGGCGTGTATCGCGCATCGGCGGCGAGCTTGGCTCTGCGGTCGCCAACTTCCGCAAGGGGCTGCAAGAAGGTGCCAGGAGCAATCCAGAAGAAGCTGAACAGAAAGAAACTGCCTAAGCTGCTCGCATCTTTATAAGGCGCGCTCGAGCAACTTGTCGGCGCGCAGATGCTCGCGTCTGGGCAGGCTGGGCGGCAGCGTTAGGTTGTAAACCAGCGTCTCGCTGTTGAACCGATCAGTGCCTTCGTGGAATTCTGCGGCAAAGCGCGCCAGTTGGCTTCTGCTGCTGGTTCGACGATGCTGATCGCTGCGTGCTTGCGCTGTTTCGATGCCTTTGCAAAAGCGACCCGCCCGCGCATATCGATAATCCCGCAGCTTCCGCTCTTGTTTTTCGGGAGTGTTGAATGCGGTGATATGATATAGACTGCGCCGTATGCGAAACAGCAAGCCTTAAGCCACAGCCCTCAAGCGCGGGCGAACTGCAAAAAACGCCCCAACTCGCGGTCGCTGATGTCGCGGCCTGGCTGCAGAACCAGGTAGGCGTCTGCCCAAAGCTCGCGGGGCAAGGCTCGGTCTTCGGCACATGCGATCTGCCGCGAGCGCTCCATTACATCGCGGATCAAGGCATCAGGAGAGGCGCTGCCGGGCACATCGGCATACAGATAGACAAAATCGCCGTGCACATCCAGACGATGAATCGTCCAGCCGCGGCTGTTCAACTGCACTTCCAGCCAAAAGAGCACTTGCTCGGCGACTGGTTTGGGCAAAGGCAAATCAGAGTCTGCCAAGAGCCAGACAAACGAGAATGGCTGCGTCGCAGCTTCTGGGGGGGGCGCGATATCAGTTTGCGCAGGGGCAGCAGTCGGCGGCGCCGGCGCAGCAGCCAGCGCATGCACGAGGGCTTCGCCTTGTTGGCGAATCTCGCTAAGTTGGCGTCCGCCAGAGAAAATCGCTGTCAGGGAGAAGCCGGCGATAGTGCTGCGCGAATAGAGCATGTAGTTGGCGCTGCCATCGGGCAAGCGAATGAATCGCACCCGCGATTGATCTCCCTGCGCTGCCCAGTCGTCGGCAATAACCTGACGCAGCGCGTGGAATCGATCAAGCGGCATGTCACCAGAGAAGGCATGAATGCGCTTGCCCTGGGTGAGCACGCTGGCATCGGCAGTCAACTCCGTCATGCGCTGCGTCATGGTGAGCGCCAACTGCGCGAGAAGCGGGTCTTTGGCATGGCTAGAGACCGGCGGCCAAGCCGAGTCTGCGGCTGCTCTTGTGCCGCTTGGCAAGTCGGCGCTGGGCGCTGTTTCGTCATCAGGTCCCGGAATTATTTCCACATCTTGGCTGGCAGCTGGCTTGCGAGCGGCTGGCTCGGTTTGGTCAGCCGATTCGTCATCCAGCCGCGGCAGCAGCAAATTCAAAAAATCGGGCTCGCTGATCAACTGCTCGGTTTCGCGCAGCCAGCGTGGCACTGCGCCCGTCCCCAGCGCGCCGCTCAGTTCGGCTGTGGTATCAAAGAGCGATTCCAGCTTCAAATCATCCAACTGCGTGCTTTCATCCAACAGGGAATCGAGCATCTGCTGGAAGGCGGCGCTGTCGCCGATGGCTGTGTTTGATTGTGGCGCGGCAGGCAGCTCGGCTTCGGCTCGGGCAGAGGCTGCCAGGCGCTGCGCCAAACCGCGAACAGTATCGCTATTGCCCGATGTCACCGTGGATTCGTCGAAGTCGCTGGCGATGCTGGTTGTATGGAAACGGATGGTATCGTTTTCGTCTGGCGGGGCGATTTGGAGCTCGACCATCGTCTGCGCAGCGCGTGGACGCTCATCGGCGGGCGGGTGCAGCAGTTCATACGAGGCTTGCAAGCGGCGGCGCGTATAATTCAGCGCGCTGTCTTCGGGAATGAGTTCATCGACCAGCGCTTCGATTTCACGCGTGTCCTGGCTGGCATGGGGCGAATCGCCAAGCAGCGGCGGCAGTGATTCGGGGCGCGCTGCCAACGCGGCATTCAACACGGGCAGCAGGTCGCGGGCATAAACGGGAATATCGACCACCGCGTTTGCCGCGCATTCGTCCGCCAGTTGATGCACGGCCGGCTGGTCGGGCGCTAGCACGATGGCGATATTGGCATTGCGCGCGCGCACCAAGTCGATCATGATGCCGGGCGCTATGGCCAATCCGACCGTATCCAGCAGCAGCAGATCAGCATGATGTTCGCGCAAGAATTCGATGGCGTTGCGCGCGTTGGCGGCGGTCGCTACGCTGTATTCGCCCAGCGCCTCGAGAGCGCGCTTGACATCGATGGCAAATTGCACCTGCTGCGTAACCAGAAGCATTCGCTTTATGGCGATTGCCATAATGCCTCCAAAGAACACCTGCGGGGAGTCTAGCACAGGCGGGCCGAGCGGCAACTCGGATACGGCTCAACTCGCGACCACCGGCACGCGGCTGCAATCGCCATATTCTGTCGTGAAGTCGCCGCTGACCCAGCCATCTCGTCCTTCTGCCGAAAGCTGCCACCAGCTGTGTTGGCTGTTGCGTCCGCGGATGGGCGCGAGCGCGCCACTGGGCAGCACAGACAAGATGCGATAGCTGGTGCCAGGCCCCGCGCGGAAATTCAGCGGGACATTAACCAGCGCGCGGCAGATGCCATCGTTGGGGATGTAGGGGATGCCATCTGGTTGGGCGGGCGTCGCCACAATCTGGGCGGGCGATTCGCGCACGATGACTGTGACCTCGTCGGGCGGGCTGACCACCGCGCCGCGGTAGGCAAAGACGCGCAAGGCGATGCGGCCCAGGTTGGCGCGCTGTGGAACAAAGTCCAGGATAGCTCGCATCGCCAGCTCGCCCTGCAGCGACTCGGACGACACCGTGCGCACAATCTGGTCATCGATGAAGAGCTTCACTTGGTTGATGCCGACGCTGTCGGCAGCCAGCACAGAGACCAGAATCTCGTCGCCGAGCACGAATTCGTCACCCTCGCCGGGCGAGCCAATCTCGATAGACGGCGGCTGTCTCGGGCTGTCTGTCGCCGGGGCGGCCGGGCTGCGCGGCTGCAGATTGCAGGCTGCCAGCAGAAAACAGGCGCAGCAAAGCAGAAGACGGCAGCTCGCGCCAGGCATCAACCAGCGATGACGAGCGGCTCTTCGACAGAAGGCTGGGCATTGGGCAGTCGCGCCTGCATGCTCCAGGGTCCCGTCCAGGTAATTTCCAATTCCGCCAGCTTGCCCTGCCAGTCGCCAGGCGCTTCAAAGAAGACCAGTTTGTTTTGCGGAGTGCGAGCGCGCCAGCGGCCCTTGTGCTGGCTTTCGACCAGCGCTTCGACTCGTTCGCCCAGATACTGCGCATTGATCTTTGCCACGACGCGGGCTTGCAGGTCTTCCAGCATTTTGTGCCGTTCGCGCTTTTCTGTCTCGGGCACATCATCGTCCATGCGGCGCGCGCTGACAGTCTGCGGACGAGGGCTATAGCGCGCCAAGTGCGCCTTGTCCAGCTGCAGCTCGTCCAGCAGCGCATACGTCTGCATGAATTGCTGCCGCGTTTCGCCCGGGAAACCGACGATGATATCGGTATGGATAGCAACCTGCGGGATAATTTTGCGGATCTTGTCTACCAGACGGCGATATTGGTCAGCCGTATAACCGCGCCGCATCCGCGACAGCACTTCGTCTGCGCCCGCCTGCGCCGGCACTTCGATGTGGGGCATGACGCGCGGCAGCTCGGCAACAGTGCGCAGCAGTTTCTCGCTCATCCAGTTGGGATGGCTGGTTAGGAAGCGGATGCGCTCCAAGCCCGTCTGCTCGGCGGCGGCGTGCGCAACCCGCAGCAGGTCGGACAGGTCGGGGCCATCGGCGATATCCTTGCCATAGCGGTCGACAATCTGCCCCAGCAGCGTCACTTCTTTGACGCCTTGCTCGGCCAGACTGCGTAGATGCGCGACGATCTCGCCAATCGGGCGGCTGCGTTCGATGCCGCGCCGGAATGGGATGATGCAAAAGGCGCATGCGTGCGAACAGCCATAGACGACCGGCACATGCGCGCAGACCAGTCGCCCGCGCTCGCGCAGCGGCAGCAGCAGCTCGCCATCCTGCAAGGCGTCGCGTTCTTGTCGGGCGATCGTTTCCAGCCGCAGCGCTTCCGATTCGTGCCGGCGCTCGCTCAGAAAGTCTATCATGGGCGCGGGGTCGGAAGGCGGCATAAAGACATCGACATAGGGCAGTCGCTTGCGCATCCACAGCGGGTCGCGCACGCCGACCATACAGCCCATCACGCCGATGATCTTGTCGGGCTGCTGGCGCTTCAGCTTGCCCAACATGCCCAGCCGGCCCAGCCCCTTGTCTTCGGCGCTTTGCCGCACCACGCAGGTGTTAACAACCATGATGTCGGCTTCATCGCCATTTGGCGCGGCACGATGCCCCAACTTTTCCAACTCTGATGCCAACAGCTGCGAATCGGCAACATTCATCTGGCAGCCGAGAGTCCAAATGTGATATTGCATGTGTCCGATCTTCGATGCTCATTCACGAATGCTTCTATTGTAACCGAGGCTGGCAAGCGGGTCTAGCGCTCGCAGTGGCGGGAGTGGTGATTTTGGTGGATACGCTTTGCTTTGCCCCCCCCCAAAAAATGAGGGAGGGGCTACCATGCTGCGGAAGCGCAGGCAAAGCTCCCCTTCCCTCGTTCTGGGAACAAGGGGCCGGGGGCTCGGTTGCCATATCCATACAACTAGCCATGCCCCGGTGGCAAAGCATGGCAGGCGCGTTCGGCAGTCGACAGCAAGCGGCTATGCCCAGACGATTTTGTGCGGAAGAAAGGGCGAATGCAAAAAGGCATGATGAGGGAGCACGCGCACCGAAAAACCGACATGGCCTGTTCGGCTGTAGGTATAGTCGGTTTCGTAGGTGTATGCGCCGCTGCCATTTTGCCCCAGCACGCGCATATCCACCGACTGCCCGTTGTGTATCTGCCCATAGGCATCCAGCATGCCAGAATACAGTTGTACTTTGACATCCTGCGGATCCAGCTGCCCCAGCGCGACAGAGGCTTGAATCTGCGTGCGGGCGCCGATCTCGACATCGTCCGTTCCCACGGCGACATCGAGCACAGACACTTCGTGCCAAACTCGCTCGAGGCGCTGCTGCCAGCCGACAAATGCCACCGTCTGCTGGAAGCCGGCGCTGCGCATCTGCTGGCAGACTCGGTAGCGCGGCATATACAAATCGTCCGTGTACTGCTGGACCATACGCTGGGTATTAAACTCGGCAGCCAGCTGGTAGATGCCACGTTTGACACGGCGAATCCATTCCCGCGGCAAATTATCGCGCGACTGCCGATAGAAAAGCGGGACGATGTCTTGTTCCAGCAGGTTGTAGAGCGCCTGGCTTTCGACATAATCTTGGTGCGCCCAGTCGTCTTCACGATAGTCTTCGCCATTGCCGATCGCCCAGCCGATATCGTGGCGATAGGCTTCTGCCCACCAGCCATCAAGAATGCTGCAATTCAAGCCGCCGTTATAGATGACTTTCATGCCGCTGGTGCCGCTGGCTTCTTTGGGGCGGCGCGGCGTATTCAGCCAGACATCCACGCCCTGCACCATATAGCGCGCCACATTCATATCGTAATTTTCCAGGAAGACGATGTGTTCACGAAAGTCGCGGTCGCGCGATACATCGATGATGCTGCGGATTAACTCTTTGCCCTGGTGATCGTGCGGATGCGCCTTGCCGGCGAATATGAACTGCACGGGGCGCTCGCTGTCGACAACCAGCCTGCGCAGCCGTTCCAGGTCATGGAAGATCAAGCTGGCGCGCTTGTAGGTGGCAAAGCGCCTCGCAAAGCCGACAGTCAAGGCATCGGGGTTCAGCGCTTCATCGGCGGCTTCCAACTCCGTCTGCGATACGCCCCGCCGCAGCAGCTGCGCGCGCAGACGGCCGCGTGCAAACGCCACCAGCCGCTCGCGCCGGCGGACATGCGTGCGCCACAATTCCGCATCCGGGATGCTGGCGACCCCTTCCCAGGCGTCTTGTCGCGCTTCCGCATACCGCCAGGCTGGATCAAGATAGCGGTCGAATAGCTGCGCCATTTCTTGGCTGACCCAGGTCTGCACATGGATGCCATTGGTGATTGCGCCGATCGGCACTTCATGCACAGGCACATCGGGATAGACCCAGCGCCACATCTCCCGCGAGACAGCGCCGTGCAGCTGCGCGACGCCATTTGTCCCCGCCGAGAGATTCAGAGCCATCACCGACATAGAGAACAGTTCATAGTCCCCCATATTCTCGCGGCCCAGATCAAGAAATTGCTCGCGCGACAAGCCCAACTCGCGCATCATGTCGCTGAAGTGCTCGTCAATCAGGTCAAAGTCAAAACGTTCCAAACCAGCCGACACCGGGGTGTGCACGGTGAAGACGCTGCTGGCTGTGGTCAATGCGCGCGCCTGTTCAAAAGGCAGGCGGTCGTCTTGCATGAAATCGCGGATGCGCTCCAACAGCAAAAATGCCGAATGCCCCTCGTTCATATGAAATACATCGGCATTGATGCCCAAAGTCCGCAAAGCGCGCACGCCGCCGATGCCCAGCAAGATCTCCTGGCGAATGCGGGTGCGCCGGTCGCCGCCATACAGACGATCGGTCAGATTGCGATCTTCTTCCCAGGTGTTGTCGTCGATATTCGAATCCAGCAAATAAAGCGCGACGCGCCCAACCTGCACCTTCCATATCTGCGCATAGAGCTCGCGTCCGGGCAGCGGTACAGCGATTTTGATCGGCTGTCCCTGCTCGTCCAACTGCAAACGCATCGGCAAATTGACATAATCGTTGATCGAATACGATTCTTGCTGATAGCCATCGGCATTGAGAACCTGCTGGAAGTAGCCTTCCTGGTACAAGATGCCCAAGCCGACCAGCGGGACGCCCAGGTCGCTGGCGCTCTTGAGATGGTCGCCGCTCAAGACGCCCAAGCCGCCTGAATAATTCTGCAAACACTCGGTCAAGCCGAATTCCATGGAAAAATAGGCGATGGTCGGCGGGACTTCGTCATGAGGATATTTCGCGGCGAACCAGCTTTCATCGGCGCGCATATAGTCGTCAACCGAACGGCAGACGCGCGCATAATGCGCCATAAACGAGCTATCGCTCACCAAGGCGCGCAAACGAGCCTGGCTCAGCCTGCCCAGCATCCATTCGGGGTTGTGCCCAGTTGCCTCCCAAAGCTCGGGATCGAGGCGGCGAAAAAGCGAGATCGCTTCGTGGTCCCATGCCCAGCGCAAGTTGTAGGTCAATTCGCGCAGGCGGCTGAGTTGCGGCGGCAATTTCGGCGCGACAGTTACGCGCGCGACCGGCTGTACCATTGACGAGGCTCCTTTGTCGGCGAAAACAGATATCTATTCGCAGCTTGCGTATTTTACGCAATCGCCGCAAGAATGCCAGCATAAACTCTAAAGAGCGGAAAACAATCAGAAATACTTAAAACCATGCCGATTCGCGCGCCAAACATCCGCGAATGGCTGTCAATCGTTTGAAACATGCCAAAAATAGTTTCGAAATCTGCATAATTCGCACAGAAATTCAAGAAAAGCAGCGAGTATTGCGCATTTGCGCGCTGTACAGACGGCTGCAAATTATGCTAAACTGGCAACATTGTGGCAAAAAAGCCAGCTGCTGGCATGGAAATGGAGAAGAAACATGCTGAAGAAACGGTATTTGAAACGCGGAACGATCTGCAAGGTCACCTTCTACACGCCCAAACAGTTAAGCGCGGAGACGGTCACCTTGGTCGGCGATTTTAACAATTGGGACGAGACAGCCACGCCAATGCAAGCGCGCAAAGATGGCCGTTTTAGCGCCTGGCTGCACCTGAAAGCCGATTCACAATATGAATTCCGCTATCTGGTGAATGGCGACGAGTGGCACAACGACTGGGAGGCCGATGGTTATGCGCCCAACCCGCACGGCAGCGACAATTGCGTGGTGAAGACCTAGACGCGGCTGCCTCGAAGCCGATCGAGGATCATCTGTTCATGCGCTCTCTCCAGGCGAGCAGCGCCTCGATTCGTTCATAATCGGGCGGCACCGCGGTCATCATAATGAAATGCGTGGCACCAGCTTCGGCATAGGTATCGAGATCGCCAGGAATATCATCATTCTGGGTGATTGAGACAGTCCGCTCGATCGCAGCTGGATCCCGTCCGACCGCCGCGCACCAGTCGTCCAGTACGCGATTTTTGTGGGCATACATGTCCGGCGGACCGAAGCCGTTCCACAAGTCCGCGTGTTGCGCCGTCAATTTCAGGGTGACTTTTTCGCCACCGCCGCCGATCAGAATGGGGATGGGATTGCGCGCTGGCGGCGGCAGCTCCTGGCTCATCCGCTGCTTAATGATGGGCAGCGCTTCTCCCAAATCACGCAGGCGGCTGCCAGCTGTGCCAAACTCGTACCCGAACTCGACATAATCTTTCTCGAACCAGCCCGCGCCGATGCCCAGGATCAAGCGACCGCCGCTGATATGGTCGACTGTATTCGCCATGTGTGTCAGCAGCGCCGGATTGCGATAGCTGTTGCAGGTGACCAAGGTGCCAATCTCTGCGCGGGAGGTCAACATCGCGATGGCTGTCAAGAGCGTCCAGCCTTCAAAGTGGTCGCCAGCGCCGTCGCCATACAGCGGGAAGAAATGATCCCAATTCCAAATGGTATCGACGCCCAGAGCCTCTGTCGTTTTGACTGCCTCGGCATAGGTCGCATAACTGACTCGCTGCGGGTGCAATTGCACGCCTATTTTTATTGTTGCCATCTGTCTGCCTCTCTGTTCCATGATGGTTTGTTTTGTCTCGCCGATAATTTTTTGACATCAGCGACTATGTTGCGCTGGCTGATTTTGCCTGCGCCATGTTTTTTTACTGGCGCGCGCCGAGTTTGACCTCGCTGCCGGCGGGCACTGTGCGATGTTCGTACTGCGCGAAGGCGTCATGATCGACATCCGAGCCGACCACCGAGCCAGCGCCAATGGTGAAATCGGGCGGAATGCGAGCATTCTTGCCGACGCTGGTGATGCGCAAATCGCCCATGTCTTGCCATGCGCCCACCCGCGCGTCCCTGCCAATGACAGCGATTTTGTCGACCAGCGCCCGTTCGACCAGCGCGTCGCGTTCGATATACGCGTCATTCAAAATAACCGATTCGCGGATGACTGCGCCCGGACCCACAAACACGCCGGGCGATAGAATCGAACGCTCGATGACAGCCCCCGCGCCGATGACAGCGCCATCGGTGATCATGCTATCGACGATGTGGGCATTTGTGCCGATGCGCACGGGCGGGCGTTCTTCGCTGCGGGTGTGAATGACCCAGGTGCGGTCGTTCAAATTGAGCGATGGCGGGCTGGAAAGCAGGTCCATGTGCGCTTCCCAGTAGGCATCGACCGTGC
>JAPOSR010000021.1 GCA_026709625.1 Chloroflexota bacterium | reverse complement strand
CCTGCGTTTTGGACTAGGTGGCGGCGAACCACACACGCTGGAAGAGATCGCCAACAAATTTGGCTTGAGCCGCGAGCGCATCCGCCAGTTGGAAAAAGAAGCCTTGCGCCGGCTGCGCCATCCACAAGTCGCCCACAACCTGCGCGACTACCTGGTGTAATCGCCAGTCTCTTTCTGTATCGCCCCGCCGATTGCTTTGCCGTTTGCGGCCCAATGATTCGCGCCACACGATCATCCAAGACAGGAAACCATGATGAGCGACTTCCAGCATTTGCTCAGCCAGCGCACGCAGACCATGCAGCGCAATCAGATCCGCGAAATCCTCAAGGTGGTGTCGCAGCCGGGCATGGTGTCTTTGGCCGGTGGCATCCCGGCGCCAGAGAGTTTCCCTATCGAAGAGATGTATCAGATCAATGAAGCGGTGCTGGATCGCTATGGCGCGGCGGCGCTCCAATACGACCGCACAGAAGGCTTCGCGCCCTTTCTTGAAACCTTGGCAGGCTATCTGACGGACAAAGGCATCGCCGCGACTGCCGACGAACTGTTGGTGTTCAATGGCTCGCAAAGCGCTTTGGATACGCTGGGCAAGGTGCTGCTGAGCCCAGGCGATTGCATAGCGCTGGAATCGCCCAGTTATTTGGGCGCGCTTTCAGCTTTTGGCGTCTACCAACCCCGCTATATCAGCATCGCCAGCGATGACGAAGGCATTCTGCCCGAAGCTTTGGATGCCGCTCTGGAACGGCACGCGATCAAGTTCATCTATCTGGTGACGACCTTCCAAAACCCCACCGGGCGCACGATGAGCCGCCAGCGCCGGCAGCAAATCGCCGACATCGTCAAGCGCCGGCGCGCGCTGGTGGTCGAGGATGATCCCTACAGCGACCTGCGCTATCGCGGCGAGGCGTTGCCGCCGCTGCATTCGTTTGCGCCGGGCAACACAGTCTATATCAGCACGTTGTCGAAGATATTTGCGCCAGGTTTGCGCTTGGGCTTTTGCCTTGCGCCAGCGCTCATCCGCGATTGGCTCTGCACAGCAAAACAGAGCGCCGACTTGCACAGCAATACCTATGCCCAGGCGCTGGCTGCGGAATACATCGGCAGCGGCGTCATCGCCCGGCAGGTCCCTAAGATCATCGCGCTGTATGCGCCACGGCAAGCTGCCATGCTGGCCGCGATGGACGCGCACATCCCGGCTGGCTATCGCTGGACCAAACCCGAAGGCGGCATGTTCATCTGGATCGAAGGCCCGCCGGGCGTGGATGGCGAAGCGCTGTATTGGCGAGCTGTGGAACAGAAGGTCGCTTTTGTGCCGGGCAAGTATTTTTATATGAATCCCGCCGATGGCCTGCCGACCATGCGGCTCAATTTTACGCGAGTGGACGAAGCCGCCATCGAGCGCGCGATTGCGACATTGGGGCGGGTCATGCGCGAAAACCCGCGCGATGAGTCGTCCCGCAAACGGATCAACTAGCGCTGGACCAGCCGAATGCCAACTGCCACACTGAGATTGCCGAGAGTCAAACAACCGGACAGCGGCTTGCGCGCGCTGATTTTGGCTTTCTATCTGCCGGCGCTGATGGTGACTCTGGGCCACGGCTTGCTCGTGCCCATTCTGCCGCTATATGTCGCCGAGTTTGAAATCAGCTATGCGCTCATCGGCCTGGCGCTGGCTGGCGAAGGCATAGGCACATTAATCGCCGATGTGCCGACTGGCATGATCCAGCGGCGTTTTGGCGACAAGCCAGTCATGATGATGGGCCTGCTGGTCAAAGCGCTTTCGCTCGCTCTGCTCTTTTTCGCTTCGTCGATTTGGGCGCTGCTACTGCTGCGTTTGATCAGCGGCTTCGGGCGCGCCATGTATACCGTTTCGGCGCATGTGTACATCACCAACCATGTTGATCTGGGGCAGCGCGGCAAAGCGATATCCATGTACGGCGGCACGCACCGGCTGGGCGGCTTCATTGGGCCGGCGCTGGGCGGGCTGCTGGCGGGCATGATGGGCATGCGGGCGACCTTTTTGGTGGTTGCGCTGGCGACAGCGATCGGACTTGCGCTGATTGCCTTGTTCATGCAGGGCAAGAAACGCGCGCGCCGCAAACCTGCTAAAGCCGGGCATGGTTTGCCTATCGCGGCTGTGCTGCAGCAGCACAAACGCATATTGGCATCGGCGGGCACGGCGCAGGTCTTTGGGCAGATGATCCGCGCCGGGCGCACTGTCATCATCCCGCTCTTCGCTGCCGATGCGCTGGGCTTGGCTGTCGACCAGATCGGCTTGATCATCAGCATGTCTGTGGCGGTGGACTTCAGCTTGTTCCTGGTCGCTGGCTGGCTGATGGACCGCTATGGGCGCAAGTTTGCCATCGTGCCCTGCTTCGGTATCCAGGCGCTGGGCATGGCACTGGTGCCCTTCGCGGCGAGCTTTGGCGGTTTGCTCTTCGCGGCCACGCTGGTCGGCATCGGCAACGGCTTGGGCGCCGGCAGCATGATGACGCTCGGCTCGGATTTGTCGCCGGCGGGCTCACGCGGGGAGTTTCTGGGCGTCTGGCGGCTCATCGGCGATGTCGGGCATACGGGCGCGCCGCTGGTGGTGGGCGTGGTGGCGGATGCGCTGCTGCTCAGCTCGGCGGTCTGGGTGATTGCTGGTTCGGGGCTGCTGGCGGCGGGCATCTTCACCTTCCTCGTGCCCGAGACTCTGCAGCGCAAGCCGCCCCTGGCGACTGTATAACCCTGCCTGCCCCACCGCAAAAAATGCGACAGAGACTTTATCGAAAAAAGAAGGCTCCATTCATCCATGTTGAGCAAGCTCAACATTCTCACGATCGATTGGCCGCTGCGGCAAGATAGGCTCTTCCCGCGCAGTCAGCCGCTGATCGTCGAGATTGGCTTTGGCAATGGCGACTATCTGCTGCATCTGGCGACGGCGCGCCCAGACTGCAATATCCTTGGCTTGGAAATCTCGGGGCAGTCCATGGCAAAAGCCGAAGCCAAGATCGAGAAGCTCGGCTTGACGAATGCGCGCCCGATCCATTGCCGCGCAGAAAGCGCCCTCTGGCATCTGCTGCGGCCACAGTCTGTCCGCGAATTTCACATCAACTATCCCGACCCATGGTTCAAAAAACGGCACGGGCGGCGGCGCCTCATCCAGCGCGGCACAGTCGAATTGCTGACGAGCCGGCTGGAGGCGGGCGGACTGCTGCTGCTGGCCACCGATATCCGCGCCTATGCCGAAATGGCGCATGCCATCCTGTCCAGCGCGCCGGGCTTGCAGAACGAATACGCCGCGGCCTGGCGGCACGAAGTCGCGGGGCGGTTTCGCACCAAATACGAAGAAAAAGGCTATCGCGAAGGGCGGCGCGGACATTTCTTTCGCTATCGGCGCGATGGCAGCCCCGTGCCGCACCCGCCCCTAATTGAGGAACTGGCTATGCCACATGTCAGCCTGCGCAGCCCGCTGAACATCCCCGAGATTGTCGACCGCTTCGCGCCCCAAAAGCTGTCCATCGATGGCGCGCATATCGCGATTTTGCATGCCTGGCTGGGCAAGGAGCGGGATGTCGCCCTATTTGAAGTGGTAGTGGAAGAGCCGAGCATCTCCCAGCACAGCATGATCAGGTTGGCGCCGCGGGCGGGAGCAGGCGAATACATCGTCAAGCTGACGACCATCGGCCACGCGCGCAGCACATTGGGCATGCACCGGGCAGTGGCGGCTGTGGGCGATTGGGTGGCGGGCCTGGATGGGCGCGGGCAGGTGGTCGAGAGGCGGGTGCGGGTTTAGGGCATGTTGGCTTCTACTTCCACATCCCAATCTGCAGCGTCTAGACCTGAAGAACTAACCAATTCTTTACAGAAATTAACATGACTTGTTGCATACCTGTTGACATATACATACCATCCATTGCTCATTCTCTTGTAGTACTTAGCATAACTTCGACGGAAGTATGGAATGTTCAAACCTGTGTGTTTTTCGGCAAATTGGGCTGTGTCATCAACTCTCGCAAAGACTTGCTCTGCTGTTCTAACTGTCACTTCTGCCCAGCTTTCAACAGGGATTTTCACACCATCAATTGTAATGGCTACAGGAATTCTCCCAGTATAATCGTCTGTAGTTTGACCAGCTGGAAGAGCCGGCCAAATTTTGAGAGCTAGATCGGCAAGTTGGCCAGATCGTTGCAAGATTTCCGAAGCGTTCCAAGTTTCTATATCTCTAGAGAAATAGTCTTTATTGATTCTCAGTTCGTTAGCTGATAATTTCGCCTTCTTTTTTTCAAAAGACCCATTCGATATGGAAGAGTTCCATTTCTGCGAGAGAATGGTTAGATTGCCAATCGTATTGAAATATTCTCGATGATCAGCTTCCCAATTCTTACCTAGATGCAGTTGCCACTCTCTAGTCAATTTCCGAGGCATTATGTGCTCGATAGTCGCGACATCATCAAGCAATGTGTATCCGCCTTTTCCACTCGACAGCTGCTGGTTGATATTCTCAAGAACAAATATTAAACGACTCTGACGCTTAAAGTCATACATTGTGTTGACCGCTAGGCTCTGTCGAATACGGTTATCGGACGGGTACCTCCGCTGATTGCAAATACCCATTCGCAAAGATTGGATAATCTCACTTTCATCTAACTTAGCCACCAACGATGGAAAGGTCTGATTGAGGCCAGTCGTAGAGCCGCCACTCAAGAATACGCGAATGATGAAGTTTTCAATTAGATGCAAAGCTTCGCAGAACTCTGCTTTCTCGATAACGTTCTGATGATATAGATCGTATAGGAATAGCACTAGAGGGAATGCAGTAACAGAGTCCGCTCTTTGTAAGCGAACCAAACTTATTTGAATTTGGCTATCGTTTTCATTTGCTGGTCGCAATAAGAGATCATAGTAACCCGAGAAGCGATGTAACTCGTGAATTTCTTGGATAAATGCTTCAACAGATTGATAATCTTTATTTATTCTTGTACGAACGGAGCGCACATAACAGAAGTGATGCGGTAACTAATCGTTGCTGGCCATCTACAAGTTTGTAGTAGTTGAGAGTAAGTCCATGCTTTCCCTCATATTGCACAACTATAGTGCCAAGGAAGTGCTTTGGAGCGCTATCAGTATCTTCCCAATCCGCCTTGTATAGTGCAAAGGCATCATCATAGAACATGTCCCAGTTGCGCTTCTCCCATGCATATTCACGCTGAAAGTGGGGCAATCTAAATTGTATTTTCCCACCGCTGTTGAATACATCTTGAATTGTAGAGTCTTGGACTTCCATGATTTTTCTCCACTTTGAAGAACAGCAATTGCCTTTGTCGCCACTCAATCATATTATTGTATCATCAACCATTCACGCGAGCAAATCACCATTGACCCCACCCACCCAGCACACTCTCCCCAACGGGCTCACCATTCTGCTCAAAGAGGTACACAGCGCGCCTGTCATCAGTTGGTGGCTGGCGTATCGCGTCGGCAGCCGCAACGAACCCACCGGCAAAACCGGCATCTCGCACTGGGTCGAGCACATGATGTTCAAAGGCAGCCCGCGCTTCCCCGCTGGCACGCTCGACCGCGAGATCGACCGCGCTGGCGGACAATGGAATGCCTTCACCAGCATGGACGCCACCAAATACTTCGAGACCTTGCCCGCCGACAAAATCGACATCGCCATGCGCGCCGAAGCCGACCGCATGAGCAACGCGCTGTTTGACCGCGACGAGACCGAATCGGAGCGCACGGTCATCATCAGCGAGCGGCAGGGCGCGGAAAACCAGCCGACCTTTTGGCTGCAAGAAGAGCTGCGCGCCGCCGCCTTCCGCGTGCATGGCTATCATCACGAAATCATCGGCGATGAGACTGACCTGCGCACGATGACCCGCGATGACCTCTACGCGCATTATCGGGCGCATTACCATCCAGCCAATGCCGCGGCGATCGCGGTCGGCGCATTTGACAGCGCAGACATGCTGGCGAAGATCCAAAAGCTCTATGGCGACATCCCCGCGGGGGCGGCGACCGAGCTGTTTGTTCGCCCCGAACCGCCGCAGCAAGGCTCACGCCGCGTCGCCATCGAGCGCCCGGGCAAGACGGCTTTCTGCGAAATCTGCCATCGCGCGCCGGCCGCCACCCACCCCGACTGGATGAAATTGAAGGTGCTGGATGCGGTGCTGACGGGCAGCAGCGGCGCATCAGACAACAAGACTAGCCGACTGTATGCGGCGCTGGTCAAATCCGAGATCGCGGCCAGCGTCGGCGCATCCCTGACAACCACCATCGACCCCTATTTGTACAGCATACTCATCACCCTGCGCGATGGCCGCAGCCCCGAAGAAGCGGAAACGGCGCTGCTGGGCGAAATTGAGCGCCTGCAGGCGGACGGCATCAGCGAAAGCGAATTGAACAAAGCCCGCAAACAGAGCCGCGCCGCCTTTGCCTACAGCACCGAAAGCGTGACCTGGCAGGCATATTGGCTGGCGCAGTCCTTCATTTTGGGCGAAGTCGGCTGGTTTGATGCCTACGCAGCCCGGCTGATGAGCGTGACCGCCACTGATGTGCAGGATGTAGCGCAGCGCTATTTGGCGCCGAGCAGTCGCGTGGTGGGCTGGCTGCGCCCGGCTGATGCGCAGGGAGAGCTAGCATGACACAACTGCACAGCATCCCCCACAGCGGCAATATCACCCGCGCCGAGCTGGACAATGGCATTGTCGTGCTGGCTTATGAAAACCCCGCGGTGCAATCGGTCAATCTGATGGGTTCGCTGCATGCCGGCAGCCTCTATGAAGATGCGCGCCGCAACGGCTTGGCATCCTTGACAGCCAGCGCCCTGCTGACGGGCACGCGCGAGCGCAGCTTCGACCAGTTGCACAGCGCTTTGGAAGACAATGGCGCGGATCTGGGCTTTCGCGCCCATGTGCACAAGCTTGGTTTTTCGGGCAAGGCGCTGGCGGAAGACCTGCCGCTGCTGATGAATGTGGCGAACGATGCCCTGCGCAATCCCGTCTTCCCTGCCGAGCATGTCGAGCGGCTGCGCGGCGAACGCCTGACCTGGCTGCAATACAGTCAATTCGACACGCGCTGGCGGGCGAGCCGAGCCATGCGCGAGGCGCTGTATCCCGCCGGCCATGCCTATCACTACAGCCCCAGTGGCAGCGAAAAGACAATCATAAATCTGGATGTCGCTACTCTCGCCGAATTTCATGCGCGGCATGTTGGTCCGCGCGGGATGATCATCGTGGTGGTTGGCGCTGTCGCCGCCGATGATGCGGTGTCGCTGGCCGCCGAGGCATTTGGCGATTGGCGCAATGAGCATCAACCGCCCAAGCTGGCTGTTGCAGCGCCAGGCGCTGTGGCGAACTCGCTGCGGCAGGATGTCTTTGTGGCGGGCAAGACGCAGTCGGATATCTGCATGGGCAGTATCGGACCAGCGCGCCGGGCGGACGATTACCTGGCGGCGCAGTTGGCAAACAGCGTGCTTGGCGAATTCGGCATGATGGGGCGCATCGGCAAAAGCGTACGCGAGCAGCAAGGCTTGGCTTATTACGCCTTCAGTCGCTTGGGCGGCGGGCATGGACCCGACCCCTGGACGATCAGCGCGGGCGTCAACCCCGAACATGTCGAGCGGGCGATCGCATCGATCCACAGAGAAGTCGAACGATTGGCGAGCGAGCCCGTTTCCAAAGACGACCTGGCCGACAACCAGAGTTACTTCACGGGGCGCATGCCGCTGCAGCTGGAAAGCAATGAAGGCATCGCCTCGCGCATCCACAGCATGGAGAGTTTTGGGCTGGGGCTGGATTATCTGGCGAATTATGCCGAGCTCGTCAAGGACATCGACAGAGGCGACCTGTTGGCAGCGGCGCGGCATTACCTGCGCGCGGACGGCATGGTGGTCGCGGTTGCTGGACCCCGCCAAAACGGGGCATAATGCGCGAAGATTGGCTGCGGCTGCCCAATATCGGCGAGAAATCGGCGCAGTGGCTGCTGGAAGCGGGCTATGAAACGCCGGCGCAGCTGGAGGCAGATGGAGCGGCGATGGCATTTTGGCGGCTGCGGCAATCACGCCCGGTCAGCCTGAATATGCTGTGGGCGCTGCAGGGCGCGCTCTTGTATATCCATTGGGCGCGGCTGCCAGACGCGATGAAAACGGCGCTCTTGACAGAATTGCAGTTGCTGGAAGCGGCGCGGTCGGATTGCGCGAAGTGAATGGAAACGTCGGCATGGCAGAAAAACGGGTCGTCATCACGGGCATGGGCTTGGTTTGTCCGGTGGGCAACAATGTCGCAGATTCCTGGGCGAACATTCGCGCGGGGGTTTCGGGCATCGACTGGATCAGCCTGTTTGACGCCGACCTGGTAGAAAATTGCGTGGCTGGCGAGGTCAAGCAATTGGACTTGGTCGCCAGGTTCGGGCGCCGGGACATGCGGCGTATGGATCGGGCGCAGATGCTGGCGCTGGTCGCGGCGGAAGAAGCGCTGGGCGATGCGGGCATCGTCATCACCGACGCCAACAAATACGATGTCGGCGTGGTGGTCGGCAGCGGCATCGGCGGCATCGTCACGGTTGTGCAGGCGCTGCAGGGCTTCGAGGCAAAGGGGCATCGTGGCGTCAGTCCGGTGATTGTGCCCGCCCTGCTGCACGATGGCATCAGCTCGCGCGTATCTATGCACTTTGGCTTGAAAGGCCCCAACTACAACATCACCGCCGCCTGCGCGACCAGCAACAATTCGCTGGGCGACGCCGCCGACCTGATCCGCATGGGGCGCGCCAAAGTGATGGTGGCTGGGGGCAGCGAAGCCTGCATCATGCCCATGGTCATCAGCGGCTTCAACAATATGAAGGTACTGACCACCACAGAAGCTGTTCCACAAAAAGCCGCCCGCCCCTTTGACGCCACCCGCGATGGCTTCGTCGCGGCTGAAGGCGCGGCGCTGCTCATCCTGGAAGACCTGGCGCATGCGCTGGCGAGAGGCGCGACCATTCATGCCGAGCTAACCGGCTATGGGCATACCTCAGACGCTTTTCATGTCACCGCGCCCAACCCCGATGGCGTGGATGCTGCCGAAGCTATGCGCCGCGCGCTGAGGGAAGCCAATATCGGCGCAACGCAAATTAGCTATATCAACGCGCACGGCACGGGCACGCAGCTCAACGACAAAAGCGAAACCTTGGCCATCAAGCATGCGCTGGGCGAAGCCGCCTACCAGATTCCCATCAGCTCGACCAAGTCAATGACCGGGCATATCCTGGGCGCGACAGCCGCCGCCGAAGCCATCTTCTCAATCAAGGCGCTGCATGACAACTTTATCCCGCCGACGATCAACCTGGAAAATCCCGACCCCGAATGCGACTTGGATTATACGCCGCTGGTCGGCAAAGAACGCCCGCTGCAGCATGTGCTGAGCAACTCCTTCGGTTTTGGCGGGCACAATACGGCGGTGGTGCTCAGCCGCTACGACTAGCTCGCCACAAGCTGCGCCAAAATCGCTTCAAAAGCCGCGTCGGCCAAGGCGCGTATTTCAGCATCGCTGCGGTCTTGGATCGGGTGCGGCACATAATGCGCGGCCGGATGAAAGCCCAAAGCCCGGCTTTGCGCCGCGGCGGCATCGACAAACTCGCTCGAAGCCACAAACATACCGGGGGTGCCGCCAGCTTCCAGTTCACTGATGTCGTGCACACTGCACGACGTGCACGAGCCTCAATCGGCAAGCGCCTCGATGACCAGGTCGCACTCGCTGATGATGCGCTGCCGCAAGTCGGCTGGCGCGACACGGGCAAAGGTCGGCTTGCGATAGCGCAGCGCCGTCACGCCCAGCGAACCCAGTTTCACTTCCAGTTGGTCGAGAAAAACATCGCCGCGCGGCTTGGAAATATCCAGCAAGCCGACCTGTTTGCCCGCGAGCGATTGCGGACGGGGCAGCATCTGCCGCTGTGCCGGTAGCGCTTCGTTGGTTGGGTCTAGCAAGGTGACCATGGTCTTCTCCTCGTTGGGTTTGTAAGCAGTGGCTTATTCAAGCTGTCACCGGCACAGTCACAGGCACGCTGCCTTTTGCGCCGCTGGCTGCCCAGCCCAGGATAGCCGCCGACCACATGCCAGCGCCGCCGCCCGCATGAACGATCTGCAAGCCGCCTTCACGAAACTTCGCCGCGGGCGCACCGGCAGCGCGCTCGGGCATACCTTCCGCGATGCCATTTTTGCCCGCTAGGATGCGCGCGGCGTCAACAAGCAATTCCTGCGCCAGCGCTTTACGAAAACGCGCCTTGCTCCAGCGAGCCTCGCGGAAGACGCGCATGTGCTCGGGCGAAATCACCAGCAGCGCGTCTGGTCCGCCATAGAGCTTGGGATGATGCAATCCACGCAGCATCGCCGCCAAACTGCGGGCGAGCGACTCGGGTTGGCGCGATTTCTGATCGCCAAGCACATGCACGCCGCCACCGGCGAAGAGCGTCACAGTCGATTGGCCAGGAGCGAATCCGCGCTCGACCGACAGCGGCTCCCAATGCGAGTCATGTTCGCGCTCGGCAAAGCAAAAGCCGATTTTGCCGGGCTGCCCCAGCGTGGAGCGGTCGACGCCGCCAGGTCTTCCACCGCCGACATTGCGAATCACCAACTGCAGGGCGCGGCCGATGGTGGCATTGGCGCGGTTGCCCTGCCCCAGCACATTGTGCGCGCTGTTCATGCCGATTTCGCAGGCGATTGTTCCATTGACAATGATGATGGGCGCGGCGAAGTAAGTGGTCGCCAATAGTCCATGCATGCAGAATTCATCCCGGCATGATGCCTCGACCGCCGCCAGCGCCACCGGCAAATAGGCCGGTTTGCAGCCAGCCATGACCGCGTTGATGGCGACTTTTTCCACGCTGCACGGCGCGAAATCGGGCGGTATCACGCCGACAATTTCATCGGGGGCGCGCGTCGTCCCAGCCAACATGCGCAGAACGCGGTCTTCTGTGGGCGGCACGATTGGCAAGCCATCCGACCAGCCGCGTTCGAATGCCAGCTCATGCTCGTCTTGCAGCGGCGCGACTTCGATGCGGCGGGCACCCAAGCGCGTATCGCCAAACTTGTACGCCAGTTTTTCGGGCAGACCTGGTTCGACCGACTTCGAGCCGCAGCCCGGGCTAAATGCCGCCAAGCCCGCGCCCAGCCCAGGCTGATGGGTCAGAGCGCGCCACTCTTCTCGCTGCCAACCGACCAGCCGCTGCGATTCCACACCGTCCACGGCGCGGATGATGGTCGGAACAATCTCGATATCGAGACGATACGATGCCTCCAGCTCGCGGTCGTCGCGAATGGATGGGATGCCCGGCGGAAAAGCTGGGTCGTCCTGCGAATAGACCAGGCAGTCGCCAGTCGCCGCCAATTGCCGCAGGACCGGCGCGATGAGCTGGCAGGTTTTGCAGTCGCGCTTGACGATGGCGATAAATCCGTTGAAATTGGCAGGTATGGCAGACATGACTGGTTCCGTGTGGCGGCAAAAATAGGATTGTAGCCTTGGCCCGAGGCCTGCGCCCATGCTACAAGGATGATGAGGGAGGCGCTTCAAAATCATGGAGTCACGAGCAAAACTCCCCTTGACTCATTCTGGAGAGGGGACTGAGTTATTATAGCCATGCAAGCAGTCGGAATACAAGATTCGGCGCATAGACCGCGAGGGTGGCGAACGCTTTCAACTTGGCGCGCTCGGTGGTAAACATGCGTTGAAGCGATTGCTTTGGGCACACTGGTCATCATCATGAAGCTGTCCGATATCTTCAGCGAAGGCTCAGAAGCGCGCCGGCTATTCGGCAAGGTCTATGCCTTTGGCGCGATCGGCGTGATCTTGCTGGCGCTGCTGCTGCTGGCGCTGGCGACGCGCGCGGTTTGAGCGTTAGAAGCCGTCTCTGCCTTCCGCCCAATATGTTTCCAGCGTCAGACCCAGCCCATCGGCGATGCGGTTGACATAGGCGTAATAGGCGGTCACCTGCGCGATATCCAAGATGGCGCGGTCGCTGAAACCTTGGGCGCGCAAGGCAGCCACATCCGCTTCGACCATATCGCCCGGTCTGCGCGTGAGCTTGGCGGCGTAATCCAGCATGGCGCGGTCGGCAGCTGTCAGGGTAGCGCGGGTATAATCCTGCTCGATCTGCGCTGTTAGAGCCTCGTCTCCAGTCAACTGACGGAGGTTGCGCGCATGGTGCCGCAGTCAGTATTCGCAGCGGTTGATGACCGAGACCGCTACGCCGATCATCTCGCGCTGGACGAGGCTCAGGGGGCCTGCGCCAGCCATCAACGTCTTATAGAGGCGCAGGTGGTCGATGAGCGACCGTGGGTGCAGGCTGTGAATCTTCATGATGTGGTCGACATGACCGCTGCCCGCATCGCCAGCTCGCTGATAAGCGCGCTGCAGATCGCCGCGGGCATCCGCTTCGGCAATGGTCTCGATCCAGGCGATTTGCCCTGTTGGCATAGTCCCACTCCTTGTTTCGCAATCAGGCATCGATGAACAGCGGCACATTCAGCTTCCAAGCCACATACAGGGCGTGAAACAGCGCGGCCAGCTCGCGGATGCAGCTGTCGGGGTTTGCCGGCAGGTCCAGCGTGAAGGGCGTGCGCTGGCGGATATCTGGCGCATGAGACGAGATGGACTGGATCTGCCGCGCTTCCAGATCACGGTCGACCGCGCCGAAGAAGAGCAGCAAGATCCCGGCGTGGTTGGGGATGACGCGCTCGCCCACGCCCACGATCATCTCCAGCGCTTGGTCGCCCGAAACGCGCAATTCACCCAGGCGCCGCCGCGCCGCAACCGGCCGCTCAAAATAAGCGCGACGCTCGTCGGACTGTCGCAGCGCGCGCACTGATGCGCCGTCATAACCGAGTGTCTGAATGCCCTGCTTCAACAGCAGCCAGACCAGCGGCTCGTCGGGCACGGGCAGGCGCTCCAGCAGCCAGTTTTCGGCGCGGGCGCTGATTGGATACCGCACAAAGCCAACGCAGCCATAAGCGCCCAGCCCGCGGCTGGCTGGACAAGCCTGGCAGTGATGGGCATGGCTATCCAGGTCGCTGGCATAATCCAAGACATCAGTCACGGCGATCAGCTGCGGCGCGCCGGGATGGCCGGGCGTGCTGCGCGAGAATTCAAAGTGCATCTCGGCGACAGGTCGTTGGTCGCCACTTGCGCGGTGCGACGCAATGACCGATTCAGCTTGGGCGCGCTCTTTGATGCGCCGCACGATGCCCCCAGCCGACAACTCGCGTTTGGGCGCGCAGGCGAATTCGATGACGGAGTCGATAGCCAAGTCGTCTCTCCTCTGTGCCTGACGCTCAGTTTAGCACAAGGCTCAGCAGCGGTCATAACGCCGCAAAGCCACCAGCGCGTTGATGGTCGTGATGGGATACCACTGCGGCAACTCATGCTGGTCGCGCCAGTGGCCAGCGCTTTGCTGGGCGCTCGCCAGGCGATCGAGGCAGCGCTCCAAAATGCCGGGCGGCAAGGCGCAGGCGACCAAAGAACCAGGCGCAGGCGTAAAGGCAAAGAGCGAATCGACCTGCGAATCGGGCAGGGCGCGCGCGCAGGCGATGATGTTATCGATTGTCGCGCGCCGATAATCCGCCAGCGCAGGAAAGTCGTCGATGGCGAAGAAAAAGTCATAGGCGTGATACGCCATAAACAGCCAGTCGTTGGCTTTGATGGATTCGATCGTGACATTGTCCAGCGCCCAGCTCTTCGTCCTTTCCACCAATGTTGGCGTGGCGCGGTTGAAGCGCATCAAGTTGCCGACGATGCTGTCGGGCAGGGTTTGCCCGCCACTCTCTTGCCACCATGGCGCCAGCGGATACTCGCGCGTCTGGGGTGGGTTGCGCAGGGCACCGTCCGCGCCCATTTGCGCCTCGACCCAGGCGGCTGTGCCATCCAGCAGGCGACCCGCCGGGATGCCGCAACGCTTCATGACCCCAAGCAGGTATTCCAATGCCAGCGGGTTGGATTGCGGCGCTTTTAGATCGTGCTCAAAGCCGTGCCCAAAGCCGCCGTCAGGATTTTTGTAGCACAGGATGACCTGCTGCAGCCGTTCCAAACTGCCGTCATCAAACAACCAGGCGAACAGCGCTCGTTCAAATACGCTGCCCTGGCGATAGACAAAATCACGCGCTTTGCCGATATCAACAGGCATGGCAACTCTCCTGCGTTTTGGATAGGGGGCGAAATCGCCACTCAGATATATTGGCGGATGATGTCGACAAGTTCTCTTGCGCGGTGGCGGAAGGTGTGCTGTTTCAAGACGCGCTCTCGCGCCGCCTTGCCGATCGCCTGTCGCGTCGTGTCGTTGCGCAGCAGGAAGGCATAGCGATCCAGCGCTTCGTCGGTCGAGTTCACGATGACCAGCTCTTTGCCGGGCTCGAACCATTCTTCAATGCCGGCATAGGGGTTGGCGACGATGCATGCGCCCAATGCGCCCAGTTCAAAGGGGCGAGACGAAGAAGAGGCATAGACGCTGGCATGCGCTCCGCGGGTGATGCATACATTGAGCTTGCTGCGACAGATATATTCGCGCAGTTTGCTGAAGCTGAGATAGGGCAGCTGCTTCACCTCGCCCAAATCGCCCAGGTTGGTGCCGCGCACAGCGAATTGATACCCGCGCAGCTCGCGGGCTGGCGCGGCAATGAGGCTTTCGATCCAGGCTTCGCGGTATTCGCGCCCATGCCCATAGAAGAACAGGTCTATATCCTGCGCCGGCGCATCGACGGGGCAGAAGACATCTGGATCCGCGCCATACCACAGTGTATGCGTATTCGCCGCGCCCAACTGCCGCAGCAATGCTTCGCCGCCGCTGCTGTTGCTGATAAAGGCTGTGTATTCGCTTAAATCCGCGCCTTGGTAGATGCGAAAGCCGGACGCAAAGCCGCGCATGGCTGGCAGACTGGCGGGCACATCGCCATCGTAAAACAGAATAGGCACATCGAAGGTCTGCGACAGATAACTCGGTACGCCGCGCAGATGATTCAGGGGCACGGTGATAAACAGGATGGCGGCGATGTCGTCCTCGCGGCGCAAAATTCGCGCCAGGTGGTCGCGCCAGAGTGGGGCGATCAGCTTTTGAGCGGTGGCGCGCACCGCAATATCGGAAAGCGAATCGCCCGCAGGCGGAGCAGGCTCACCCGCGCCGGCTGTTGGGCGCAACGCTCGCGAAAACTCCCGCGCAGACTTGAAAACCTGCCCTTGCCAACGCGCGGGATTGGCTTCGGCGCGCCACCACAAGCTGTCGATGGCTGGTCCCTGATACGGCGCAGCGATGACTTCCACGCCGATCTCATAAAGGCCTTTCAGCAGCTGCCACCAAGCCGGCGTGGCGCTGAACGGCTGACTCAAATCAAGCGAAGATACAAGGACCAGCAATTTCATCGCGCGCCTGCATCGACCATGCAAATGTGGCGGTCATTGTACACCAGTCGCGGGGCTGTCAAACACGCGCCACTCCCCAATCCATGCGTGATTGCGTAAATTGGCAGGATTACTGTATACTGCGTGTAATCGCGGTGATGCGCGAGGATTTTTCAATTCATCAACTAGCCAGGAGAAAGCATCATGAAGAAAGCGTTACTTTTGTTCACCTCGCTGAGCCTGCTTTTCGCATTCAGCCTGCCCGCCATGGCCGACGGGCACTGCATGGATGCGCTGGGCTGTGTAGAAGTCGGCTCTGATGACCCGATCGTCATCGGCGCGCTGCTCACCGTTTCGGGCGCGACTTCGTTTTATGGCGAAGATTCGCGCGGCGGCATCGAGATAGCCATTGACGCCCGCGATGGCATGCTGCTTGGTCGGGAAATTGAGTTGGTCGTAGAAGATAGTCTGTGCTCGGCAGAGGGCGGACAAGCCACTGCCCAGCGCGCGGCCGCCGATGAGAGCATTGTTGGTTTGATTGGCACGACCTGCTCGGGCGCGGCGCAAGGCGCAATGCCCATCATCAGCGAAGCGGGTATGCTGATGATTTCGCCATCCAACACTTCGCCGCGTTTGACAAATGACGATGTCGATGCCGGCGGCACCTATTATCCTGGCTACTTCCGCACAGCGCATAATGACCTCTTCCAGGGCGCGATGGGCGCGCGCTTCGCCATTGAAGTGCTCGGCGCGGAAACAGTCGCCACTATCCATGACGGCGATCCGTATACCGAGGGCTTGGCGGTTGTCATGGCGGATACCTTCGCCGAGATGGGTGGCGAGGTTGTCTTCCAGGGCGCGGTCGCCAAAGGCGACACCGACATGACGGCTATCTTGACCGAGATCGCCGCCAGCGGACCCGATGTCGTGTACTTCCCCGTCTTCACGCCCGAATCGGAGTTTATCGCCACGCAGGCGCGCAATACGCCGGGCTTGGAAGACGCGAAGTTGATCGTCAGCGATGGCAGCTTCTCCAGCACCTTTGCCGGCAATGTTGGCGCTGCGGCAGTTGGCATCCACATGACCAGCCCCTATGTCGTTGGCGAAGACTATGACGGCTTCCTGATGACCTGGGACGATATGTTCGGTGGCGCGCCGCCCAGCGGCTTCCACGCGCATGCCTACGATGCCGCCAACATTCTGATGGATGCTGTCGAAATGGTCGCCGAAGAGCATGACGGCTCTTTGATGATCGGCCGGCAGGCGCTGCGCGATGCCATCGCGGCTGTCGAGGATTACGCTGGCTTGACCGGCACCCTGACCTGCCAGGATGAATCGCCCTATCGCGGCGACTGCGCGACTGGCTCGGCATTGGCGGTCTACGAGATCACCGAGGCGGAAGTCGACGGCGCATGGCCCCCGGCAGTCGTTTGGGATATGTCGATGTCGATGGACATGATGGACGAAGGCTAGAGCCTGTTATCGCCGCAGATACAATCTGCAGCATTGCGGACAAGCCAGGATAAACGTATGTCCTGGCTTGTTCCCTGTAATCTGACTGTTTCAATTTGCTTGGGAAGATTCAACATGCCTCGAACCTGCCTGAGCTTGTTTCTCTGCGCCGGCGTCTGGGTTATGATGTAGCGCGGTCGGCGCGCAGACCGACTGAGATTTTTTGCATAAAGAAGAATGCGGATAATGCCTATGTTCAGAAACAGGTCCGGCGAGTTTTCTTGGGTCGATTTCACCATCGACGTGCTGCGCGTGCTAATCGTGCTGGCGGTGGTGGTTGGTGCCTGGAATACGCTGTCGTCGGGGCGCATCAGCCTGGCGCAGTGGGTCAATCTGCTGGCCGCGGGCTTGGCGCAGGGCAGCATCTATGCCTTGATCGCGCTGGGTTACACGCTGGTTTATGGCATCTTGCTGATGATCAACTTTGCGCACGGCGAGGTATTTATGGCCGGCGCGTTTTCCGCTTTCTTTTTGGCTGAGGCGCTAAACCGAACCGGCTTCTTGAACGAACAACCGCTCTTGGCCATCCTGCTGCTGATCATGTTCGCGGGCTTGGTCTCGATGACGGTGGCGGTGCTGGTGGAACGGATCGCCTATCGACCGCTGCGTGGCAGTCCGCGGCTCGTCCCTTTGATTACAGCTATCGGCGCGTCCTTCTTCCTGCAATACGCCTTCCGCGGTTTGTATGGCTCAAACTTCAAAGCCTATCCGCAGTTGCAGGCGCTGCAGGGCGCATTGCAGATCGGCGAATTCAACATCCCCATCACACAGATCTTTGTGTTTTCTTCGGCGCTGGTCTTGATGCTTGGGCTGCACTGGCTGGTCGAGCGCACGCGTATCGGCAAAGCGATGCGCGCGGTATCCGAAAACAAAGAAGTGGCGCGCCTGATGGGCATCGACATCGACTGGGTGATCCTCTTCACCTTCGGCGTTGGCGGGTTTCTGGCTGGAGCGGCTGGCGTCATCAACGGGCTGTTTCGTCCGCAAGGGGTGAACTTCTATATGGGCTTCATTCCTGGCATCAAAGCGTTTACCGCCGCGGTGTTGGGCGGCATCGGCAATATCCCGGGCGCGATGCTGGGCGGTTTGTTTCTCGGCGTCATCGAGGCGATCGGGCCTAATCTGGTGCTGGCTGGGCTGGGCATCCCCGGCGCAAACCAACTGAAAGATGTCATTGCCTTTACCATGCTGGTGCTTGTGCTGATCTTCCGTCCGCAAGGCATCCTGGGCGAACGCTTGTCCGAGACAAAAGCCTGATGCAAGGAGGCGGCATGACCTTCATGACTTCACAAGCCAGCCGCCACGTGCTGCGCCTAGGACTGCTTTCGGGGGGCTTTATCCTGTTCGCCGGCGTCATCGGCATGATCGCCGCTTTTCATGAGCGCGAAGTCGTCGACGACTTTATCAGCCTGGGCCAGACACTGCTCTTGGCTGCGCCATTTGTCACCAGCTATGTGGCGGCGGCGCGCTTGAGCGAAGCGGGCCAAGAGCCACGCATGGCATTGGCTGGCGGATTCGTGATTGGAGCGCTGACTGCGCTGCCGACTATTGTTCTTCTGCTCTTTAATTCTGAGGAATATCGCAACCTGCTCTATGCTTCACTGCGGCTGCTGCCTTTTGTTGCCGCCAGCTTCCTGGCTTGGAAGAGCCATGCGCAAGGCAATGAAACGCGGCAAGTGGCGGCTACCTGGCTGACCGCGGCGCTGCTGATCGGCATTGTCGCATTCGGCTTTGCGCTGATCTTCGAGGTCAAGGGCGACCTGCGCGGCGTGCTGGTCAATGTCGACCGCGACTGGGTCGCAGTGGTGACCTTTGACCATCGCCGAGAATTGTGGACGGGCATCGGGCTATTGTTGGCGGCTTCGGCTGGCGCTGGGCTGGCTGGCGCGGTTATGCGCATCCTGCCCGATATTCCGCGGCGCGCCTTGCTGTATGGCTTGGGCATAACCCTGCTGGTGGGCGCATTTGGCGAAACAGTGCGGCTTGTCTTGCAAGAGAATGTAGACCGCGACACCCTGCGCGAAATCTTCCGCCGCGATACGTTGCGCCAAAATGCCGCGGCGACACTGTTCATCGTCAGCGCGTTGGCCGGCTTCTTGTGGGCGCTGTTTGGCAGGCGCGCGCAGGATGAGTTTGCCGCGCTGGACAACAGCCGCCGACACCGGATACGCAATCTGGGCATGCTGCTGTTTGCCGCGCTGCTGCTGGCGCTGCCATGGTTGATCGGGCGCACGCTCAGCGATGTCGCGGTGACGATCGGCCTCTTCGTGCTGATGGGGCTGGGCTTGAATATCGCGATCGGCTTGGCTGGCTTGCTCGACCTGGGCTATGTAACCAATTACGCCGTCGGCGCGTATATCTTGGCGGCGCTGACGTCGATCGGACCCCTGGGCTTGTTCAAGGGCACATTCACCTTTTGGATGGTCATACCGATCGCCCTGCTGGCGGCTATGTTCGCCGGTTTCATTTTTGCTGTGCCGGTGCTGCGTATGCGCGGAGATTACTTGGCGATTGCCACATTGGGCTTTGGCGAGATCATCGGCAAGCTGGCGCTTTCGGATTGGCTGAAGCCCTTGATTGGCGGCGCGCAAGGCGTGCAGAATATCCCCAAGCCATTTCTGTTTGCGACTGAGTTGAAAAACCCGGAGCAACTCTATTACATTGTGCTGGTGGCCTGCCTGGTCACGCTTTTTGTATCGATTCGCTTGAACAATTCGCGCGCCGGGCGGCAGTGGATGGCCATCCGCGAAGATGAAGATGTCGCCACAGCCATGGGCATCGATACAGCGCGCGCCAAGCTGCTGGCATTTACCTTGAGCGCGGCTACGGGTGGCGTGGCTGGCGCGATCTTCGCGGCGAAGGTCGGCACAGTCTTTCCCAATAGCTTTACTGTTTTCATTTCGATCAATGTGTTGAGCTTGATCATTGTCGGCGGCATCGCCAGCAACCCCGGCATCGTGGTGGGCGCGGTCGTGCTCATCGGCATGCCTGAGCTGCTGCGAGAATTCAGCGACTTCCGCTTTTTGATGTATGGCGCGCTGCTCATCTTGATGATGATTAACCGCCCGCAAGGCTTTATTCCATCCAAATTGGTGATGCATGAAGTTCAGGCGGGGGTCAAACCCAAGCTCAGCGCAGGCGACTAGGAGCGAAAGGCGCGCAGATGGCAGCAGCAGGCAAGAACGGACAGCGGCGCATCCTCGAAGCGGCGGGCATGACTAAGTGCTTCAGCGGCTTGGTGGCGGTGGACAGCCTCGATTTTTATATCCCCGAAGGCGCGATCGCCAGCATTATCGGACCCAACGGCGCTGGCAAGACCACTTTTTTTAATTGCATCACCGGTTTTTACCAAATTGATGATGGGGAGATCCTCTTCGAAGGCGCGCGCATCAGCGGCAAAACGCCCGATCTAATCACCCGCGCTGGCATCTCGCGCACCTTTCAAAATATCCGACTCTTCAACAACATGTCGGCGATCGAGAATATCATGGTCGGGCAAGAGCCCCACCTGCGCTCCAGTTGGATCGGGGCGATCCTCGGTCTGCCGTCCACGCGCCGCGAAGATGATGGCTGTGAAGACCGCGCGCGGGAACTGCTGCATTTTGTCGGCTTGGAAGGCAAGGGCGATATGCTTTCCAAGAATCTGGCTTATGGCGACCAACGGCGGCTGGAGATTGCGCGGGCGCTGGCGAATCGCCCCAAGCTGGTCTTGCTGGATGAACCGACAGCCGGCATGAACCCCCGCGAGACGATCGAAACCACCGACTTCATTCGCCGCCTGCGCGACGAACTGGGCATCACCGTGGTCTTGATTGAGCACGATATGCGCGTGGTTATGGAAATCTCCGAGCACATCACTGTGCTCGATTATGGACGCAAGATCGCCGAAGGCCTGCCGCGCGATATTCAGACCAACCCCAAAGTGATAGAAGCCTACCTCGGCAGCAGCGCCGCCCAAAGCAACGCCGGTGCCGAGCCGAGCCAGTAGAAAAAGAAAAAGGCGAGCCGCAATGGCGCTGCTGGAAGTCAACGACATTCACACCTATTACGGCAATATCCACGCGCTGAAAGGCGTCTCGTTTGAGGTCGATAGCGGCGAGATCATTGCGCTGATCGGCTCGAATGGCGCGGGCAAGACCACCACCCTGCGCACCATATCCGGCTTGATGGCACCGCGCGATGGCAACATTGTCTATGACGGACGCGATATCTCAGCAACACGAGCTGATTTGCTGGTGGTCCGCGGCATCTCCATGGTGCCCGAAGGCCGTGGCGTTTTTGCCAAGCTCACAGTCGAAGAAAATCTGGACATGGGCGCCTATATCCGCGCGGATGGAGATGTGGCGGAGGACCTCGCCAGCGCCTATGCGATGTTCCCGCGTTTGCAAGAACGGCGCAAACAATTGGCTGGCACGCTCAGCGGCGGCGAACAGCAGATGCTGGCCATCGCCCGCGCGCTAATGTCCAAGCCGCGCCTGCTGCTGCTGGACGAGCCTTCTATGGGCTTGGCGCCGGTGCTGGTGGATGTGGTCTTTGCAGCCATCCAGCGCATCGCCAGCGAAGGCGTCACGATCTTGCTGGTCGAGCAGAACGCGCACATGGCTCTGCAAATCGCCAATCGCGGCTATGTGCTGCAAAGTGGCGAGGTGGCGCTCAGCGATACAGCCGCCAACCTGCAGCGCAACGAAGTCGTGCAAAAGACTTATCTGGGCATCGACTAAAGCGTATGCTATCCGCGACCAGCGATCCTGTCACCGCGCAACGGCTGGCGGCATTGACCACAGCGCAGATGGCCGAACTGGCGAGCCGAACTGTGACTTCGTGGCGCTATGCAGCGGTGCATGGCGGCTTTGGCGGCGCGATCGGCGGCACGGCGCTGTATCGCTTCTGGATTGCGAGCGAAACCCACCCGCCCATCACGCGCATTCTGAAGATTCTTTTTCAACGACCAGGCGAAACGCCGAATTCGCCCTATTATTGGAAGCGCGAATACGAGATTTACCGCGCGCGCTTGTTGGAAGACCTGCCTGCTGATACCTTTATCGCGCCACACATCATGCAGCTGCGCGACTTTGGCGATTCATGCTGGATATGGATGGCGGATTATGCCGACCGCAAAGACAACTGGACACTGGACGATTATCGCGCGGTCGCAGGCCGGCTTGGGCGCATGAATGGCAGCATGATCGGACGCGATTTGCCGGACGAGGGCTGGCTTGCGCAGGGCTGGCACAGCGCAATCGCGCCGGCGCTGGCTGACGCCTTTGCCGCGCTGCCACAAAGTTTGCAGCAGCCGCTGGCGCGAATCGCCCTGCCATACGAAGCGCGGGATGAGATTGTGGCGATATGGCGCGACCGACAGCTCTTTCGCGATGCCCTCGCGCAGCTGCCGCAGACTCTCTGCCACAACGACGCCTTCCGCCGCAATATCCTGCACAGCGACGCCGGCGCCGTGCTGCTGGACTGGGCGCTGGCTGGGCGCGGCGGCATTGGCGAAGAATTGGTGTCGCTGGCTGCGCTCGCCCTCTATTACAGCGGCTTCACGCAGGCATATGCCGAGCAGATCGACCAGGCAGTCTTCGCTGCGTATGTGGACGGGCTGCGCGAGTCGGGCTGGCGCGGCGACCAGCGGCTGGCGCGCATCGGCTATACCTGCGGCATGACACTGCGCGGGCTGGCGGGCGTCAAGCAAGACATCAACCTATTGATTGATACTGACCAGCACGAACAGCTGCGCGTCGTCCACAACCGCGACAGCCTGGAAGACATCGCCGCTTTCTTCGCCGATGTGCGCCGCTTCCGCTTGATCAAGATGGCGCGCGAAGCCCGACGCTTGCTGGCGAGCTAGCTGGCGCGCAGCGAAAGCAGCAGCCCGCCCAGGATAAGCAAGCCGCCCAGCCACAGCGAGGCGCTCATCGGCTGGCCCAGCAGAGCCACCGCCAGGACCGCGCCAGACAGCGGCTGCGCAAAGAAAAAGAGCGAAGCCACGCTGGCCGGCACCAGGGCAAAGGCGCGATTCCACAGCAGCAGTGCGAGCGCCGTGCAAACCAGGCCCAGGTAGAGCGCGCCCGCCACAATGCCCGCATCCAGCGGACCAAGCGGTCGCTGGGACAATTCCAGCAAGCTGGCTGGCAGCGAAACCAACAGCCCACCCAAGAGCGCGCAGACAGTCACGGTCAATGTGGGCTGCGGATGGCGCAAGGACAGCAGCCGCACCAGCGCCGAATACAAGCCCCATGTCAACGCTGCGAAGGCCAGAAACAAGTCGCCAAGAAAGGTGTCGGAGGCGAAATCGGCGTTGGCGGGGTCGAGAATCGCCAACACGCCCGCCGTTGCCAGGGTGATAGCGATCAAGCGCCAGATGGTCAGTCGCTCGCGCAGGATGATGATGGCGAACAGCACGACAAAAGCCGGCGACGCGCTGGTGACCAGCGCCCCGTTGATCGCCGTGGACAGGTCTGTGCCCACAAATTGCGCGCCCAGGCTGATGCCGATGCCCAGCACGCCGACCGCCAGCATGCGCAAAAGCGCCGGCGCATCAGGCTTGGCGAGGCCGCGCCACCAAGCCAATGGCAGCAAGACCAGCAATGCCAGCCCCAGCCGTATGCTCATCAGCGTAAAAGGTGGCAGGGACAGCAGCGTCACATCAGAAACCACATACAGGCTGCCCCACAAACTGGCCGCCGCAATGCCATAGACGCTGCCGCGCAAAAGCGGCGAAGTATTCATCGCGCTATGCCTTGTCCGCAAAAACGTTGGCATAATAGCCCAGTCGCGCCAGCGGCGAAAGACGCCCCGAGCCTGGTTGCTGCGGGGCGATACTGGCAATACCGCTAGCCGCCAGAAACGAGAGCCGCCAGAATCGCGCGATATTTGCAAAACACACTCGCCAGCCGAAGAGTATAATTGGGGCGTGATACAAGCGACCGCGCGGCAAAGGACGGCTGTGGGCAAGGACGGAGCGCTTTACCTTTCGTACCATAACAACGACATCGACCGGGCATTCCGACTGGCGATGCTGCTGCTGCGCTGTTATCGGCAAGTGTGGCTGGACCGCTTCGAGATTGCGCCCAGCGAAGATTGGCAGACAGGCATTCGCCAAGCGCGCGACACAGCCCGTGGCGCATTGGTCGTCGTCAGCGACCATTATTTGCAGTCGCCGCATTGCCAAGCCGAATTTGCCGTTTTTGCCGAGCGCGAGCTGCCAATTATCGCTGTTATCGCGCGCGATTTTTCGACCGACAGCATCGCCGACTTCCACTTCGACGACTGGATCGACTTTCGCCGCTGGTTTGCCGACCCCAGCGAGCAAAACATAGAAGAGCTGCTCAACCGCATTCCGCAGGCGGATGAGCTGCCCAAGCCTGGCGAGCGACTGGAATACTTGCGTGGCTTCATCCACCAGACCGAGCTGGCAATGTCCAAAATGCCGACAGCCTGGGCGGCGCTGCGCAACTGTGATGCGGCCGGCGGTGGAAATATCCGCCCGCGCAATGGACAGTTTGGCGTGCTGCGCGACTGGGCTTTTACAGGGATGAAGTCGGGCGCTGTCCTGCCTGTCGGCGACTTGGCGCAATGGGCGCAGGCAGAGCCGCAGTTTGTCATTCGTGGCGCTTCTGGCAGCGGCAAGACGGCATTTGCGCAGCTGCTGGCGCTGGAGCAAGCGCACCTTGCCCTGCGAGATGAAACAGCGCCCCTGCCCATCTGGCTCGACCTGGCGCTGTGGCGCAAAGGCATCGACACGCTCGCTGCCTTTGTCGAATCACAATGGCAGTTGTTGACCTTTTGGCGGCGTTGGCTGGAAAGGCGGTCATCGCTGCTTGTGCTGGACAACTATAGCGATTTGCAAGCCAGCGACCCCGAGCATGCGGCAGCGATCCGCGATTGGATTGACGCTAGCCCGCTGCAACGATTCATCGTGCTTTCGCGGGGCGATGCGAGGGACGAGCTGCGCATGCCGACCATTGAGATCGGAGAAATCGCCGCCCCGCTCGCCCAGAAGTTCGCCAGCCATCACCTGACTTTGCGGCAGCAGAACGACTTTCGTCAACTGCTGCGGGGCAAAAGCGCGCGCCGCGGTGAAGGGCAGCTGGACTACTTCGCGGTCGGCATCGAATTGCTGGCAGCCGACCGCGCCCTCGCCCACAGCCACTGGCCAAAAGACCCTTTGCCAGCGCTGATCGCCCTGCGCTTGCAGCAGCAGCCCGGGGCGGCGAATGGCCGCAGCGCGATGCAGTTGCTGCGCGGATTGCAGCGCCTGGCTTGGTCGATGATGCTGGCTGATTCGCATCGCTTTGTTCAACGCGCCGATGCTGATCGTGAAGCCCAAGACCCGCGCATTGTGCAGGCGGCTGTGACGCTGGGACTGCTGCATGAAAAAGACGGCTGGCTGCGCTTCCCCACCGAGTCGCTGCAAGCGCATTTGGCAGCAGAGCCATTGAAACGCGATGGTCTGCTCAAGTTTATCAAAGCGCCCGAGTTCACGGATGATGGCGAATGGAAGCCGCGCAAGTGGGACAGGCTGGCGCTGCTTATCATCGATGGCTTGGCGGACGAACCGCGCGACCGGGCTTTGACGCGCATCGCGGAAGTCGACCCATTCCTGGCGATAATGGCTTTGCGGCGCGTCGATTCGCCGTCGGCGCTGATCCGCTCGAGGCTGATCGAACGACTGGTGGGGCTTTGCGCCAACAGCCCCCAAGCCCGGCGAGCCTCGCGCCTGGCGCTGGCGGCAATTCCCGATTTCGACGCGACTGCTCAAGCGCTGATCGCGCAGCTGGGGCGACACAACAGCGACATGCAGCTTTGGCTGTGGCAAGAGGTGCGCGCCCTGCCCCTGGAATTGCCGCTGGATTTCATCAGCCTTGTCGCCGATGTCGACCGTGAAAACCCCGCCGATTTGCCGCGGCGGCTGGACGCCCATCCCTTGGCGCTGGCGGCGGCTTGGCTGGTCAAATTATCCACGCACCAAGACAACAAGCTGCGCCGCAATGCCGTTTGGATGCTGGGCGAGCTGAAATACCTGCCCACGGCGATTTTGCTGCTCGCCGACTTGCAGCGCGGAGACAGCAGCGACCCGGCCGAGCTGCTGCCAGCTCTGATGAAGTTCGCTTATTCTGAGATTTTGGCGCGCGTATTGCGCTGGTCGCAGTCGCAGCCGGCCAATCGCACAGCCGTCATCCGCGCGCTGGCAGAGCGAAAACGTTTGCTGACAAGCCGCCTGCTGGCGATGGCTGACGCGCGGCAACTGACCCTTGCTGGCGAATTTTACGAGTTTGCCGTCGCCAGCAACGAAACAGACATCGCGATTGGCTTGGCGCAGATTGCCGCCGAGGCTGTCGAACTGCCGGCAGAAGTCAGCGCCGCCATCCTGTCTCATCGGCGCGCGGACGAGCTGCGCCAAGCGATGGCTGCTGTCATCACATACCTGCCCAATCGCGAGCAGTTTGCGCAGTTGGTCGATGATATCGCCGCCGTGCTGCGCGACCCGCCAGACGCGACTGTGTTGGCCGGCAGCAAGCTCGAAGCGCTGGTCTATGGTCAATCGCCATTTGATGACGAGAGCCCCCAAACAGCCCCCGCCCTACCAGCGCGCTTGCGAGCGCAGCTGCGACACGCTGACTGGCAGCAGCGGCACCGCGCGATCAACAGCCTGGCCGCTTCTCCCACCGCGCAGGCTCTGCCCGCCTTGTTGGCTGCGATTGATGACAGCGACCGACGCGTGCGCCTGGCGGCTTATGAGATGCTGGCGCGCTTTAGAGACGAAAGCGCCGCGCAGCAAACACTCATCGCTGCCTTGTCCGACCCAGACGCCGAAATCGCCCGCGCTGTGACAGATTTCTTAAAACCCTTGCCCCACCTCGCCAGTGAGACGCTGGTCGAACTATTGGACAGCGCAAACCCACAGCCAGCCGCCGCCGCGATAGAGATTTTGGGAGAAGCGGTTTATGAACCCGCCTTGCCTGGCTTGAAGCGCCTGCTCGATAGTCCGCTGGCGCGCGCAGATGGCACAGCGATCAGCCAGTTGGCGCGCGTTGCCATAAGCAGAATCGAAGGCGCGGCCGCGGATAAAAAAACACAGCCAGCCGGCGGCTCATCGACGGATCGTTTCAGCGATGGCGAAAAAATCGCGCGCACCCTGCAAGTGCTGCGTGATGACGACTGGGGGCGCACCCAGAAAGCCGCGAAGTTTTTGCGCCGCTTTGCCCGGCATCTGCGCGGCAAAGACAACAGCCAGGCGCTGGACATGCTGTGCGGGGCGCTGGACGATGCCAACTGGAGCGTGCGCTGGGCAGTTGCCGAGGCGCTGGCGGCGCTGCACAATCCAAAGGCTGCGCCACATTTGCAGCAGCGTCTGCATGATGACAACTGGATCGTGCAGGTTGCGGCTGCGCGCGCGCTGGCTGAGCTGCGCGCTGTCGCGAGCGCGAGCGCTATGGCGCGCCTGCTGCAGCACGAAAATGCCTCTGTGCGCGAAGCCATTGCCGAGTCGCTGGGCGCGCTGCGTCAACCACAGGTCATCCCAGCTTTGGGCGAGGCGATGCAGCGCGACCGAGATGAATTTGTGCGCTTCGCCGCCTTAAAATCCATCCAACAGATCAACCCACAGCAAGCCACTCCCTGGCTGGAGATGGCGCTGAGCGATGCCAGCCTGCTCCTGCGTCATTTTGCCTTGCAGCAGTTGGGTCCGCAGATGACTGACAGCGACTTGCCGATCTTGCGGCGATTGCTGAATGACCAGAGCAAGCCCGAAGGCGAAAATGAAAGCCTGCGCGACCTGGCGGTGCGAGCGCTGAAAAGCATTGACAGCACAGCCAGCCGCGCGCTGCTGGGAGAGCCGCCAGCGGGCGTCGAAAGCGCCGACGCATGAAGATCTTTGTCAGTTACGCGCGCGTCGACAAACCGTTTTGCATCCGCATCATCGAGACACTGCACGCGCACGAAGTGTGGTATGACCAACGCCTGTACGCTGGGCAAGACTGGTGGAAAGAAATCCGCCGCCGACTGGCTTGGTGCGAGGTCTTCGTCTATCTGCTTTCGCCCGAATCAGTCGCTTCGCGCAATTGTCGCCGCGAGCTGGCCATCGCTCGTCAGCTCAAGCGCGACATCATCCCCGTGCTCATCGACAGCGACACCGTGCTGCCAGAAACTATGCGCGCCTGGCATTATGTTGATCTGTCCAATGCGCTGACAGCGCAAAATATCGCGCGCCTGCTGAATGCCATTCTGATGGTAGAGCGAGCGCGCAATGCTCCCACAGCGCCAGCCTCGCCAGAGCCGCGAGCGAGGCAGCCAGCCGCGACCAGCCCAGCCGCGTTGATTTCGGCAGCTGTGCGGGCGATGGAAGAAGACGATTATGAAACTGCTGTCCGGATGCTGCGCCAGGCAAAAGACAGCGGCTATCAATCGCGTTTCGTGCGCGTGGACGAGTTGCTGCGCTCGGCGCAGGCGGCCATGGCAAAGCGCCGACAATCGCGAGAAGTCAAGCGTGAATACCAGCATATTGTGGCGCTGTTCAACTTTGAAAGCACGCGCGGCATCGCCTGCGAGGCGCTGGCTGAGTTTCAAAAAGAGTTTGGCGAGTATGACCCACAAAATCTGCGCCGCCATTGCGCTGACCAAGCGAACAGCCAACCGCCTGGCCTAAGGCCGCCGCCCGCCCCAGCGCCCAGCCAGCCCATAGCCAGCGCGCCGGTCGCAGCAGCCAGCGCGCCACTGCCAAATGCCGCGCCCAGCCTAGAAGCCAGCGCCGAGTCTTTTTCTGTCAACGACTTTTTGCCTATGCTACAATGGTGCGATATTCCGCATGGCAGTGTGACCATCAACAGCATCGTCGGCGCGGATGAAGACTTTGGCGAGATGACCGAGCAGGTCGACAACTTCGTGATGAGCAAATACCCAGTCACCAACGCGCAATTTGCTATCTTTGCCGAGGCGGAAGATGGCTATCGCAATCCGCGCTGGTGGCGTTTTTCCGAGCATGCCCGGCGCTGGTTCGCCGACAACCGGCGAGCCGCCACGCCGCGCTTTGATGGCGCAAAGCTGCCGCGCGAAAATGTCAATTGGTACGAAGCAAAGGCATTTGCCAACTGGCTGGGCGCGCAGCTGCGCATGAAGGTTGATCTGCCGACAGTCGCTCAATGGCAGCGCGCCGCCAAAGGCGATGACGATCGGTACTTCCCTTGGGGCGACGACTATGACGAAGACTGCTGCAACACGGTCGAAACCGGACTGAAGCAGACCACGCCCGTCGACCGCTATCACAAAGGCATCAGCCCCTATGGCGTCTATGACTTGTCGGGCAATACCTGGGAGTGGACGCTGAACACCGCAGCCGCCGCGGAAGAGGGGCGCGACCGGCGGCGGGCGGTGACCGGCGGCAGCTTCGTCAGCAGCTGCGACCGCGCCCAGACCTCAGCGCGCTATTATCTCGAGCCGCGCGTGCGCTATTCGTCCATCGGCATACGGCTGGTGGCTCTGACATGAAAGCGCCGGGCGGGAACACAAGAAAGAGCGGCATGAAAGCAAACGAAGGAGGAGTCGTGGCAGCCCCATACAGCCGTGACATGCATATTGAGATCGATCAGCTTTCCGTGACCGGGCATGTGGTCTTCGCCGGACGCGATGGCTTGGTCAAGGTGCAGACAGGCGGCAATGTCGCGCAGAATACGCGCCAGACCATCTGCATCGGCGGAATCGAAACGACGCAGCAGGCATACCAACAGATGCTGGGTGAGATCCGCCGCGTCGAAGAAGCAGTCAAACAAGCCAGGCTGCTGCCCGAAAGCAAAGAAGCGGCACAGCACGACTTGCAGACAGTCAAAGCGCAGCTGACGACGCCAAAGAAACCCAACCAGCGCATCCTCGTGCGAGCGGCAAAATCGCTGCTGCGCTATTCGCCAGCTCTCACAGCCGCCGCCTTGACGCTTTTTGACCAGCCATTGGTTGGCACCATCGTGGGCAGCGCGGGCGAAATCGCGGCTAGCTTTCATGACCTGATCAGCCAGCGCAGCGCCTCGAAAGATTCATAACGGCGGATTGTCCAAAGCCCAATGAACCGCCCGCCCCGCCAGAGACCATCCCGCGCGCTCGCCGCTGCCCGAGCCAATCCCGGCCAGCCGGTCATCGGCTCGCCAGCCGCCTGGCGAGGATTCGTGCAGAACAACTGGAGCCGCCTCAAACACCAAGCCGACCAAACTTCACTGGAATCGCCCTATCAAAAGCTGGTGATGATGGTCTTCGCGCCAGTTATGCCCAACCCAGCCACAAAGCTGACCCTGCTGCGGCGTTTGCTGCGCAAGGTTCGTTATTGCGAGCCGCTGAGCAAGAAGCTGACAGAGATTTATCGCGACCGCAACTATGAACGCAGCGCCGAAGAACTGGCGCGCGATTGTTTGACGCCCCAGCAGCTTTCCAGCGACGAGCTGGTCGGGCTGGATTGGCTGATTGTGGCGACTGGCGGCTTGGACGGATCGGCTTCGCAGGGCAAACGAGCGATCGCCTTTGCGCGCAGTCTGTTGGAAGCCATGCGCGACCAACGCGATTATCCATCGGCAGTGCGGGTGCAGGCGGGCAGCATCTCGGCTGGCGGGCATGTCATCTTCGCCGGGCAGGATGTCAATATCGTCGCCGAGCAGTATCAAGGCAGCAAAGCGGCGCTGAAAAGCTACCTGGCAGCAGTGCGCACAGAATGGAATATCCCCACCACCACGATTCATCCCGCTTCTCAGCATCATACGCCGGCCATGCTGCACCAGTTGTATACGCCGGTCGATATCTGGACTGACCAGCGCCAATTTCACAGCGTGGGCATCGAAGAGCTGAACGCGCGGCGGTATCAGGCTATCGAGAAAGACATGGGCTATGTGCGCGAATCGGTTTTCGAGGTAGTGGCTTCGCATCCACGCATCGTCATCACGGGCGCGGCCGGCACGGGCAAAAGCTCGCTTTGCCGCTTTGTCATCACCGCGCTGGCCTATGCCTGCGACCCGCGCGCCGAGAAGCAAGACGGCGTCAAAGGGCTCGAGATGTTGGGTCCAGCGTGGATTCACGGACCAATCTTGCCGATTTATGTCAGCCTGCGCGACTTTGCCAACAGCCCCGACCTGTTCCCGCGCAGCCTGCAAGAAGCCTCTGCCGAGCCATTGCTGAATTACAGTATGCGCGCCACGGGCAGCCTGGCGAAGCACCTGGAGGGCTATTTGACGCAAGCGGATGTGGCGGCGCATGGCAGCCTGCTGGCGCTGGATGGCTTGGACGAAGTCTATGCGGCCAAAGACCGTCTCATCTTGCAGCGCATCATTGAAAATTGGGCAGACCGCTTCCCCACCTGCCGCATCATCGTAACCAGCCGCACCTATGCCTACCGCCAAGACGCGCGTTGGCGCTTGTCGGGCCGCTTCGCTTCCGCTGAGCTAGCGCCATTTTCCTGGCAGCAAGTCAAAACTTATATCGAACGCTGGTATGACAATGTCGCCGAGTCGCGGCCGGGCGTGCTGGGTGGACGCCCTGTCGCAAAAAAGCAAGCGGCGCTGATGGCGCAGGATCTCTACAAAAGCATTCGCAAGACAGGGGCGCTCACCCCACTGGCGCGGCAACCGCTGATGCTGGCGCTGCTGACGCTGATTCACGAAGACTACAAGCAACTGCCCGATAAACGCGCCGAGCTGTATGAACACACAGTCGAGCTGCTCGACCGCTGGAATATCCCTTCGCCGGGCGACAAACTGCACGAAAAGCTGGCAAACATCAACCTGGAGCGCATGCGAGCGGCGCTGAAGCTGATCGCGTTTGAGCTGCATTCCGAACAGCAGAGCTACCAGCGCTACCCGACCATCATCAATCGGGCGCGCCTGCTGGACAAGTTGATTGAGCAGCAGTCGCAGGGCGGCGGATTGGGCGCGGGCATCGAAGATGTGCTCGAATATCTGGCGACTCGCAATGGCATCCTGGTTGCCGACGCGCCCGGTCTCTACCGCTTCCCACACCTGACGATTCAGGAATACCTGGCTGCCTGCGCCCTGTTGGAGTATTATGACGAGTGTCGGATGCCAGCCGGATTGTCGCCACACAGCGCGGATGGCTGGACATTTCCAGAGAATGTCGTGGCGCTGCTGCAGCACGATTATGCGCGCTGGCGCAATGTGACGCTCTTTGCTGGCGCGATTATCGCCGCGGGCAAATGGCAGGACATGCGCTGGCAGTTGATCGACGAGCTGCTGCCGCAGGCCATCAATGGCGCGCCGCCCGAACAAAGCTTGAGCTGCATCAGCGTGGCTGCCGAGATCTGGGGAGAAACCTGGCTTAAATCGCGCACGCGCAGCCAACTGGTCATCGAGGCGCATTTGCTGCGTTGCCTGCGGCATATTCACAACGATGAGCGCATCGACGCGCCCGAACGCGCCAATAACGCCGCCATACTCAATCGCCTGGTTCGCAGCCAAAAGGCGCGCGCCTGAGCTAGACAAAGGACAGGATAAACAACTTGTAGCGAGGCGAGCGAGGCTGTGATGTTTTCTGTGAAGCGGGTGCGCGCGATATGGGTGGCAGGCGGCTGCGCATAAAGATTTGATTGCGAGGCAGGTATGGCAGGACAAAATTTCCCCGATAATGTCATCTATGAACTCGATAATCTGCTCGTGCTGCGCGGCATGAATTCCGAGACAGTTGATTTGATTGCGACTGACCCGCCGTTTAATACAAAGCGGAATCGGGCTGGCTCTGCCGGGTTCTATGTTGACAACTGGAAGTGGGGCGACACTGGGATTTTGCCTGACCAGTGGAAGTGGAACGAAGTGCATCCTGTTTGGCTGGAAGAGATTAAAGACGAGAATACAGCCTTGTACGATGTCATCCAAGCGACGCGAACCTGCCATGGTGAAGATATCGCCGCGTTTCTATGCTTCCTGTCAGTGCGTCTGCTTGAGATGCACCGTGTGCTGAAACCAACCGGAAGCCTGTACCTTCATTGCGACCATACAGCGAATGCCTATATTCGTATGTGTTTGGATGCAATCTTTGGCGCAAAGAATTTTCGCAATGAAATTATCTGGCGCATCGGATGGATTTCTGGCTTCAAATCCAAAAAACGAGGCTGGATACGAAATCACGATACAATTCTCTACTACTTGAAGACTCCAGCGGCTGCCAAGCTATTCAACAAAGAATATATCCCTTATCCAAAAGGATATGTGCGCCGGGATGGCAAACCACCTACCGGCAAGGGCATTCCAATGGAGGATACCTGGAACTGCAATGCGGCTGATGTGCTTGACTCAATAATGATAAAAAGTTTTTCGACTGAGAAAACTGGCTCACCCGACCAGAAGCCGCTGGCTCTGTATGAGCGGATTGTGAAGGCATCTTCCAATCCTGGCGACCTTGTGCTCGACCCGTTCGCAGGCTGCGCCACCACCATGATTGCCGCGCACAATCTCAAGCGCAGGTGGGTCGGCATAGACCGAAGAACAGACGCAAGGTTTCATGTTGTTTGTCGGATGCTTGGGATAAAGAAAGCGGAGGCGGACGCTATCCGCGCGCGACCTGGCCTCGCCACTTGGATTGATATGCAGTTAGCGAAAAAGGATTCACACTATCGCGCCTCTCCGCCAATTCGGATGGATGAAGGCGAAACTGCCGCGCCTGTGCTTGAGCAAGTCTACCCCGCTGATAATCGGTCGGTATTTACGCACGCAGAGATGCACAAACTGCTGGTAGATCAGTTTGGCCTACGCTGCTGGGGATGCAATTTTGATGCCAGTCTTTATGGTGAACGCGGGGCAAGATACTTAGAGCTTGACCACATCAACCCGAAGTCGGCTGGCGGACATAATCATTTGGATAATCGCGCGCTATTGTGTAGCCCCTGCAATCGAGACAAAGGGGATCGCACAACACTCATTGAGCTGCGGCGCAAGACAATGGGCGGAGCTCGAAATGCCCGGAAGCATCCTATCGATTTGAAACAAGCAAGCAACTGGTGCCGAGAACGACTCATGCAAGAATTGCGGCTAGGCAGACATGCGAGAACAGGCAAGCTGATTATGATAGAAGACAAGCAGCCCAAGCCATGACAATCCAAAAAAGCGCGGCATTTCGCATATTCGGCGGTATTCTAGCCTTGCTGCTCTGCCTGCCAATCACTGGGCAAAGCGCGGATGCCATCATCAGCCGTGATGCCCCGCCCGACGCGGCGGCGATGCAGCTGACAACTGTGGCAACAGGTTTTCATCGCCCAATCTATGCGACGCATGCTGGCGATGGCACGGGGCGGCTGTTTGTCTTGGAGCAGAGCGGCAAGATATGGATTCTGGAGGATGGACAGCAGGTACCTGTCCCCTTCCTGGATGTCTCGACGCTAATCAGCCCAGCCGCGCTCAGCCAGCGCTATACCGAGCAGGGTTTGCTGGGGCTGGCTTTTCATCCCGATTATGCCAACAGCGGCGTCTTCTTCATCTATTACACGGACCGCGGTGGCAACGCCGTTATCGCTCGCTATCAAATGATGCCCGAGCAGCCCTACCTCGCCGACCCAAGCAGCGAACAGATCCTCTTCAGGCTGAACCAGCCTTATGCCAATCACAATGGCGGACACATCGACTTTGGAGCCGATGGCTACCTGTACATCGCCCTGGGCGACGGCGGCTCGGCCAACGATCCATTGGGCGCGGGGCAAAATCGGCAGACGCTGCTGGGCACGCTCCTGCGCCTGGATATCGACAGCGCTTTCCCATACGCTGTCCCGCTGGACAATCCGTTCATAGACGATGCGGCGGCGCTGGATGAGATCTGGGCTTATGGTTTGCGCAATGTCTGGCGATTCAGCTTCGACCGAGCGACCGGCGACCTGTATCTGGCGGATGTCGGGCAGAACCAATGGGAAGAGCTCAACTTTCAGCCAGCCGACAGCCGCGGCGGTGAAAATTATGGCTGGAATGTCTACGAAGCCAATACGTTATTCGCCGGTGGCAGCGCGCCGAATCATGTCGCGCCCTTCTTCGCCTACAACCACTCGCTCGGCTGCTCGGTCACAGGCGGTTATGTGTATCGCGGCAGCGCCATCGCCGATCTGCAGGCAGCCTACCTCTTCGGCGATTTTTGCACCGGGCGCATCTGGGCGGCTTGGCGCGACAGCAGTTTAGCCTGGCAGACGATCGAGCTGATGAAAACAAATCTGTCGATCAGCAGTTTTGGGGAAGACGAAGCGGGTGAAGTCTATGTCATTGATTATGCTGGGGCGCTGTATCGCTTCGAGGCAGTGGGGATATAAGCAGATTCTAATTTGCCACAACACGAAGGGCTGGACATGAGACTATTTGGGATCGCCCTGCTCCTGGTTTGCGCCTGTCTGCAGGGGAACCTGTCGGCGGCAGCGCAAGAGAATGCTGCGGATACCCTAATCACGAGGGAAAATGCCCCGTCAGGCCGCAATATCAAGCTGACGACCATCGCGTCTGACTTCAACCGTCCGCTATTTGCGACCCACGCTAGCGATGGTTCTGGACGTCTCTTCGTTGTTGAACAAAGCGGGCAGATCTGGATCGTGCGCGCTGGGGACAAGTCTATACATCCCTTTCTCGATGTCTCGGGCTTGGTTTCGCCTAGCGCCCTAACCGACTGGCATACCGAGCAGGGCTTGCTGGGGCTGGCTTTTCATCCCGATTATGCGGGCAACGGCGTCTTCTTCATCAATTATACCGACCTTGCTGGCGACACCGTCGTCGCGCGTTATCAGGTCAGGCCCGGGCAAACTCAGCGCGCCGACCCAGACAGCGGGCAGATCATCTTCAAGCAGAACCAGCCCTATGCCACTCACAACGGCGGGCACATCGAATTTGGCCCCGATGGCTACCTGTACATCGCCCTGGGCGATGGCGGTTCAGCGGACGATCCGCTCGGCTCTGGGCAGAACCGACAGACCCTGCTCGGTAGCATCCTGCGCATAGATGTGGACAGCGCAAGCCCCTATGCCATCCCGGCGGACAACCCCTTTGTCAACGATGAAACGGGGCGCGACGAAATCTGGTCATTTGGCTGGCGCAATCCCTGGCGCTTCAGCTTCGACCGTGCGACTGGCGATATGTATATTGCCGATGTCGGGCAAAATCAATGGGAGGAAGTCAACTTCGAGTCTGCCAGCAGCGAAGGCGGCAAGAACTACGGCTGGAATGCGTTTGAAGGGCAAAGCCCTTTCTCTGACAACCGCACCAGCCAGGGGTTTGATTTTGTCGACCCGTTCTTCGTTTATGATCATTCGCTTGGCTGCTCAGTGACCGGTGGCACCGTATATCGTGGCGAGGCGATGCCACCATTACAGGTGGTTTACCTATTCGGCGACTTTTGCAGTGGGCGCATTTGGGCGGGCTGGCGTGATAGTAGCTACAACTGGAATCTAGCTGAAATCATGAACACAGAATTTGAGATCAGCAGTTTTGGGGAAGACGAAGCGGGCGAAGTCTATGTCATTGATTATGCTGGGGCGCTGTATCGCTTCGATCCACAGGCTTAGTTCAACGGCTGCGATTCGGTCGGCACCGTGATGCCAGCGCGCGTGCGCTTGTACTGAGCGATCAAGGTTTTGATCTGCAGCTCCAGCGGATGATAGCGTTTCATGATTTGCTTGCCTTCGGTCTGCAGCTGCAGCATGCGCGTCTCGACCTGACGCAGGTTTGATTCCAGCTTGGCGCTGCGATTCTTCCAGTCGATATACGCCAAGGGCACCAGCAGAATGCAAAATCCACCCAGTCCATACATGACCGCAGCATAATCAGCCTCGTCCATGGAGTCAAAATAAAAGCCGACTGCGCCACTGGCCAGCACCAACATGATATGCAGCAGCATGCGCCGGGCAAAAGCGCCGCGTTTCTCACGTCTTTCCTGTTTTTTGAGCATGGTCTCGCGCTGGTGCCGCTGGGTTTCGAGCTCGCTGCGGATTGCGTCGACGCGCTCTCGCAATGGCTGCGCTTCTTCGATGAAGCCATCCAGCCGTTTTTTGATCAGGCGCGCCGATTCCCAGCCATCCAGCATGCGGTTGTAATGCACCTCCAGCGCTTTTATCTGCAAGTCGAGCGGTTGAAAGCTTTGCCGCTGTTGGTTTCCCTGCGCGCGCACCTGCTGGATTTGCCGTTCCAGCTTGCGCTGTTGAGCCAGTTTGCGCGTGCGCGGATTCTTCCAGTTCAAAATCGCAATGGGGATCAACAGCCCGCAGGCAGCGCACAAAGCCAAAGCCACCGCGCTTAAGTCGCGGGCGGCGTTCCAGTATTGCCAGCCGATTATGCCGCTTGTCGCGCCAGCCAGGACCAACAGAGCGATCTGAAGACGGATGGTGCCGGGCTGCTGACGGCTCTCAATCTTCGTTTGGCGTTTTGCGTGTTGGGTTGTCAAAGCTGCGAGCTCGCTGCGAACACCGCTCAGCTGCTCGCGCGCTGGCTGGCTTTGCTCGCGCAGGGCGTCAAGCCGCGACTTGAACTGCTGGATGCGCCGCCACTCGTCAATCTCGCTCTGCCCGCCGATAAACCAGTCGCCACTTGCCGCGTCGCCGAAGATGTAGCGTCCGAAATCAAAGCTGTAAGGCATGGGCTTGCCAGCGCTGAGGCTGCGTTCGAGGTCGCCAACTTCTTCGACCAGTTGCTCATGCAGCAGCAGCAGCAGGCTGTAGGCGGCTGTCGCGCGGCGGATGGACTCGGGCGAGCGGGCCTCGGCGCGTTCGACTGCGCTGTCTCGCTGCAGGCTCAATTCTCCGCGCAGTCTGCCCAGCTCTTGGCGGGCGCGTCTGATGCCGGCGGCGCGTTCGCGCGGGTCGATATGCGGCAAAAACAGACGCGCAATGCCGATGGCATGCAAATCATCGAGATAATCTTGGGGGGTTGGCAGGTTGTTCATGACGGACGGCAACAATACAAACGCAGATGAATAGGCGACTTTGGCACGCGGATAAGATTATAGCATAGGCAGGCGCAGGCATAGCAGTATGGCGCGGCGCTGATATACTGGCTTTGCCTTGCTGATTGATCAAAGCAATCTCAAGCCAGGGAGTGGTGAATGCGTGGATGTGGCAGCCAAGCCCCCGGACCCTTGCCCCCAGAACGAGGGAAAGGATTTTTCCCTGCGCTTGCGCAGTATGCAAGTCCCTCCCTCATTTTTTGGGGTGGGGGCAAAGCAAGCGTATCC
>JAPOSR010000075.1 GCA_026709625.1 Chloroflexota bacterium | reverse complement strand
GCCTGCGGGCGCGGACAGCCTCGGGCGCGGTTTATGTTGCTGATGTTGCCGTGATTGCCTTGCCGCTGGCGGTGCTGCAAGCCGCGCGCGTGCGGTTTGCGCCTGTGCTGCCAGCTATCAAAAGCGAAGCGCTGGCTGGCTTGCAAATGGGGCCTGCGCTCAAGCTAATCTACCGCTTTGATGCGCCGATACTTGATCCCAAAATCGGCGCGGTCTATGCGGCTGGCAGCCCACCTATGTGGTGGTCGCCATCGCTGGGCAGGCCGGGTGGCGCGGTCGTCTGGACAGCCTTTGCCACTGGCGATTATGCGCGGGAATTGCTGGGATTGGGCGAGGCGGCCGCGCTCGAAAAAAGCCTGGCGACACTGCGCGAAGAGATCAGCCAGCCCGACCTGAACGCGAGCAAGTCGCGCTGGGTGGCTTGGAATCATGATGAATTTGCGCTGGGCGGTTACAGCGTCTGCCTGCCCGGTCATTATGCCGCCCGTGACAAACTGGCGCAGCCCACGCCGCCGCTTTATTGGGCGGGAGAAGCCAGTGCGCCGCATTATATGGCGGCGACAGTGCATGGCGCGCACCACACCGGCCAACGCGCCGCCCAAGAGATTATCATGGAGGCACAGGCATGAAAGACTTGCATATCGCCTTGGCGCAAGGACACTGGACGGGCGCCCAGGCTTCCACACAAAGGCTTTATCGCGGGCTGGTGGCAGATGCCGCCGCGACCGGCGCAGAGCTGATCTGCCTGCCCGAATTCACTATCCTGCCTTACTTCCCCGGCGTGCGCGACCGAGCTGGATTTCGCTGGGCAGAAACCATCCCTGGCGGCGCATCCGAGCGTTTCTTCAGCGAGCTGGCGCGGCGGCACAGCGTCTTTCTCATTGGCAGCCTATTTGAGCGCGATGCGGCTGGCGACTATTGGGACACAGCCACTCTGCATGACCCATCCGGCCAGCTGCAAGGCATTACCCGCAAAGTGCATATCCCGTCCGGCGCCGGCTATCATGAGACCGACTATTTTGCGGGCGCGGGGCAGTATCCCGTGCACGATATTGGCGCGCTGAAGCTGGCTGCGCCGACATGTTACGACCAGTGGTTTCCCGAGTTAGCGCGCATCTATGCTCTGGAGGGCGCGGAGTTCATCTTTTATCCCACAGCGATCGGCAGCGAGCCCACTGCGCCCGACTTTGATTCGGCCGCCGCCTGGCAGCTGGTGATGCGCGGCCATGCGGTGGCGAATGGCTTGTTCATCGCCGCTTGCAACCGCACTGGGCGCGAAAATGCCGTGACATTTTATGGCAGCAGTTTCATTTGCGACCCACTGGGCGCGATCGTGGCAGAAGCCAGCCGCGACAGCGACCAGGTGATAGACGCTGTGCTGCATGCCGATGCGCGGGAACAATACTTGGCGCTATTCCCCTTGCTGCACCAGCGCCAGCCACAGCGATATGGACGCTTGCTGCAGGCTGCTGCGACCGAGCCGCCGCCGCGCCGGGACACTCAACTGATGGCGGGGCAGGCGAGCTGATATGGCGCAAATGGAATTCTTCATCGTGGATGTATTCACCATCGGCCGCAAATACACCGGCAACCAGTTAGCTGTCTACCTGGGCAATCCACCGACGGCGCTGATGCAGCAGCTGGCGAAAGAAATCAACTTTTCCGAGATTACGTTTGTCACCGCCGACACGCCGGAGAATGGCGGCTACAACACGCGCATCTTTATGCCCGAGGTCGAGGTTGATTTCGCTGGCCACCCCGTCTTGGGAACAGCTTATATCATCCAGCGCGAGCTAATCGGCGCGCCAGTCGAGGAATTGACTCTAAACCTGCGACTGGGGCAGATTCCAGTCGCGTTCGGCGCGGATGGCGTGCTGTGGATGCGCCAGAATCCGCCGCGATTTGGTCATCAATTTTCCGCAGCCGACATGGCTCGCGTACTCAACATCGCTGTGGACGACATCGACCCGCGCTTCTCGATTATGGAAGTATCAACTGGCTTGCCATTCGTGCTAGTGCCGCTGGTCTCGCTGGATGCGCTGCAGCGAGCCTGGGTCAACCTCGACCGGCTGCGGGCGCTTTTGGGCGCGCACGAGGCGATTGCGCCGGCGGTCTTTTGCGCCGAGACGCGTCATGCCGAAAACGACATTCATATGCGCGTTCTGGACGACATCTATGGCGCGCCAGAAGACCCCGCCACAGGCAGCGCCGGCGGCTGCATTGCTGCATATATGCTGGAATATGGCTATTTTGTCGGGCGCGAGCTGCGTCTGCGCGCCGAGCAGGGCTATCAAATTGGGCGGCCATCGCTGCTGCATCTGCGCGCCAGCCGCGCATCGCAGGAGATCGAGATTCACGTTGGCGGACAGGTCGAGCTGGTGGCGCAGGGACGGCTGGCATCAGATTAAGAGCAGAGGGAATCAACATGGAATACCGCATTTTGGGTCGCACGGGCGTGAAGGTGTCGCCGCTTTGCTTTGGCACGATGGCCTTTGGCGATATCGCCGATGAAGCGGAATCGGCGCGCATGTTTCATCGCTGTCGTGAATTGGGCATTAATTTTTTCGATTGCGCCAATGTCTATGCTGGCGGGCGTTCCGAAGAGATTCTGGGCGGGCTGGTCGCCGGCTGTCGTGATGAAATCGTGCTGACGACCAAGGCGGTTTCCAGCACGGGGAGCGATATCAATGCGGGCGGCGCGTCGCGGCGGCATATTCAGCTGGCGGTGGAAGACAGCTTGCGCCGACTGAATACCGTTCGCATCGATGTCTATTTTTTGCACCATTACGATGCCGATACGCCTGTAGACGAGATGCTGCGCGCGCTGGACGACCTGGTGCGGCAGGGCAAGATCCTCTATCCGGCGCTGAGCAACTGGGCGGCTTGGCAGGTGATGAAAGCGCAGGGCATCGCGGCTCAAGCTGGCTATGCGCGCATTGAATGCCTGCAGCCCATGTACAACCTGGTCAAGCGCCAGGCGGAAGTCGAAATCTTGCCCATGGCCGCGCAAGAGCAGATCGGCGTTATCCCCTACAGCCCGCTGGGCGGCGGCTTGCTGACTGGGAAATACAGCCGCGCGGCAACACGGCAAACCGGGCGACTGGTCGAAAACAAAATGTATATCAAGCGCTATGGCCAAGCCGATTATCATCAGACGGCTGTCGACTTCGCCGCGCACGCCGCGGAACGAGGCTATGCGCCCGCGACATTGGCAGTGGCTTGGGTGATGGCGCATCCGAGCGTGACAGCGCCTATCATCGGCGCTCGCAACCTGGAGCAGCTCGAAGACTCGCTGGCCGCGCTGGATGTTGAGTTGACAGCGGAGTGGTATGCGCAGATCGCCGCGCTTTCTGCCACGCCGCCGCCCGCCCACGACCGGCTGGAAGAGGTTCGCTAGCCGGCAAAAGCTGTGCTAGACTGGAAGGCATAGCGTTTTTTTCAAGGCATCTCACAGAGGCGGCAGATGAACTTTTCCAGCGCGATACGCTATCCATTTGTCAATTTTGCCAAGGTATTCAGCATCGTGCTGGTGATGACGATCGCCATGGCGCTGTTCACCGGGCTCTTCTTCAATTCCTTCGACCTGGAAGGCTTCATGATGACATTTGCCAACTGGGATGGCGTCAGTCACCTGGATACGCCTGATTTTGAGCTGAACGGCGCGGCTGTTATGGGCATGTTTGGCATGATTGCTGTGGCTGTGGTCAGTGGCTTGTGGCTGTCTGGGTACAGCGTTTCGGTGCTGCGCGCGCTGATGCAAGACAACCAGCAGCTGCCGGCGATTGAACTTGGACGCGACATGACGGACGGCTTTTATCTGTTTGTCGCGGGACTCGGCTATGCCCTGCTATTTTTTGCGCTGATACTCTGCGAGGTCCTTGTGATCAGTTTGACTGGCGGCTCTTTCATCAATGGCTTGCTGGTCATGGCGGCATTCTGGCTGACAATCGCCGCGGCGGCGGTGATGGGCTGGGCCTATTTCGTGGGCATGGCGCGGATGGCGGCTGAGGGAGAGCGCCGCGCGGGATGGCAGCTGCGGCGCAATCTGCGCATCGCCCGGCAGAATTGGCGCTGGGGCGCTTTTCTGCTGCTGTATATGATCTTGCTGTCGCTCGGCTATGGCATGATCAGTTCGCTGGCGGGGAATGTGTTTGGCGGCTTGGCGGGCGCGGCTGCCGCGACGCTTTCAATCATCCTGTATTACTTCTTCCAGTTGATGCAGCACTTTTCCACCCAGCATTTGATCGCGCAGTATGCTGTGGCTATCGGCATCGGCGGCGAAAAACCCAAAGCGGACGCAACCATGATCGTCTAGCCGCGTTTGGACTTGGCGCTCAGATCGGCGTGCGAGTCGAGCAGGCGCTTCAGCGCTTCCCATTCGCGGCGCAGCACGCCATTCAATGTCAAATTGAAGAAAATGCCAAACCAGAAGAACCAGCGTGTGCGGATTTCCAATGTCTCGCGCACATTGGTCTGCTGGCCTCGATGGTCGAAAGTGATGGTCGAGACGAAGGGAAAGCCCCAGTAGGAACCCTTCAGCACAATCTTCTTGTTGCGTTCATAATCGGTCACATCGCTGTTTACGAAGCCTTTGCGACCCATGATGCGGCGCGTCATCGCCACCATGGAGCCAGTGCGAATGGGGTCGCCGCTGGTGATGCCGACGTTGTGCACATTGCGCCAGTTCACATCGTTGTTGAAATCGCCCACATATCGGAATACCTGAAAGACGGGACGATTGACCAAGATCTGCGTTTCGAACTTTGGCATAGCAACACCAGATTTCCTGCGTAGGTATGCTGCAGTATAGCGCATGCGGCAGGGCGCGGCAAAGTTGCTATTTCGTGTGCGAGTCCAGATTGGGTGGATAGGACAACCAAGCCCCCATCCCCCGGTCCCTTGCCCCCAGAACGAGGGAAGGACAAAGCAGCGCTACGCCATGCCGCTGCTCATGAGGTAGAAGAAAACCCAGCTTGCCACCCAGACCAGCGCGTCTATGCGGTCCAGCACGCCGCCATGCCCGGGGAAGACATTGAAACCGACTACATAGCTGTCTTTGACGCGGAAGAAGCGCTTCAGTCCCGATTCAAACAGATCGCCGCAGACCGCCAAGATGGGACCAACCAGGATCATCAGCGCCAGACGCGGCTCGAGCCGGCCCGCCGCCAGCAAAATAAAAAACGCTAAGGCCCAGGCGCACAAAATGCCGCCGACAGCGCCTTCGACTGTTTTGTTGGGCGAGATAAGCGGTGCCAGCTGCGTCCTGCCGAAGACTCTGCCAAAGACATAGGCGAAGGTATCTGTGCCCCAGGTGATGGCGTAGACCACAAAGAGCCATATCAAGCCATCTTCCGGGCGATTGCGCAGACTGACCAGAAAGGCGGTCGGGAATGCCAGATAAAGAATGCCGCACAGGGTCATGGCGGCTTGCGCCAGCGCGCGACCAGGCTGCTGGGGGTGTCGAGCCGTCTCCAGCGCCAGCGTCAATGCGATGCCCGTCCCCAGAGCCGCCTGCCACAGCCAGTCGCTGCCCAAATAGAAGCCCAGCACGATGACCACTGCTGTGGGGATGCCGGTCAGCGAGCTGCCTTGCATGCGCGTGTCTTTTTCCATGACAAAGAATTCCAGCATGCCGAGGCACATGAGCGGCAGCGCCAGACACAGAAAAAGCCAGCCGCCCGCCAAGGAGGCCGATACAGCCACTGGCACAAGCACGCTGGCTGTGATGATGCGGTCGCGCAGGTTGGTCGATTCCGCGGAGTTGGTGACGAGCTCCTTGCTCATGCCACCCGCCTCTAAAAAAGATTATCTGTTCTTAACTAAGAAGTATCTGCCGAGTCGCGATTCTTGTCAAGTCGACGCGGCAACGGAGAGCGGCGCAACAATGAGGGAGGCGCTGCCATGCTGCGGAGGCGCTGGCAAAACCCCCTTCCCTCGTTCTGGGGGCAAGGGGACGGGCGATGGGGGCTTTTGGTTGCCATATCCACGCATTCACCACTCCCTCGGCTTGTTTGTCGCTTACACTATCGGGCAGATGCGTTATAATCTATCAAGCTGGCGGCTCAAGCGAGCGCGGCGCTGACGGCAAGATCGATGAGAAGCGGGTGGACGCCATGACCGAAGACATTTTGGACGAAGCCAAAGGCAAAATGGAAGCGACGCTGGCGGTTTTTCGCGATGAGCTGAACCGCATGCGCAGTGGGCGCGCCAGCACCGCCTTGGTCGACCGCCTCACAGTTGAATACTATGGACAAGACAGCGAATTGCGGCAGCTGGCGAGCATCTCTACGCCCGAAGCCATGCAGATCCTCATCCGTCCTTACGACAAGACCGCCATTCGCAATATCGAAAAAGCCATACAGATGTCCGATATCGGCGTGAATCCCAATGTAGATGGCGAAAATATTCGGCTGAATATGCCGGCGCTGACCCGCGAACGCCGCCTTGAGCTGGTCAAGTTTCTCAGTCGCCGCATGGAAGAGACACGTGTGGCCATCCGCAATATCCGCCGCTCTGCCAACAGCGACTTGCAAGACTTTGAAAAAGAAAAGCTGATCTCTGAAGACGAGAAAAAGCGCGGCGAGGCCGAAGTGCAAAAGCTGACCGACAGCTTCATCGCGCAGATCGGCGCTTTGGGAGCGGACAAAGAGCAAGACATCATGGAAGTCTAGCCGTGGCGCTGTTTCTCGCTGCGGTATCGACTTCACGACTGTGTATGTGGATTCTTGGCGGCGGCGCCACCGTAATCAGCCAGCCCGGGCAGCCAGGATGACTGTCTTGACCAGAGAGCCGCAGCGCGCGCGCAGTCTCCATAGCCTGCCTCCCTTGCAGAAGGTGCCGGCGCATGTCGCTATCATCATGGATGGCAATGGGCGTTGGGCGCGTCAGCGTGGCTTGCCGCGTGGCGCAGGGCATCGCCAAGGGACAGAAAACCTGCGCCGCATCATCCGCGCCGCTGTTGAATTTGGCGTGCCGATTATGACGATCTATGCCTTTTCCACAGAAAATTGGTCGAGGCCCCGCCGTGAAGTGCTGCTGCTCATGCGCATCTTGGAAATGGTTATCGACCGCGAACTGGCCGAGCTGCATGACGAGGGTGTGCAGATCCGGCATATCGGCGAGCTGGACGGCGTCGACGAGCGGCTGGCGCAGAAGGTTCAAGAAGCCTGCGAATTCACGCGCGGCAACCAGCGGCTGATCCTCAATGTGGCTTTCAACTATGGCGGACGCGACGAAATCGTGCAAGCCGTGCAGCAGATCGTCCGCGCTGGCATCCCGCCCGAAGCCATATCCGAAGCCACCATCAGCGAATATGTGTATACCAGCGACCTGCCCGACCCCGACCTGATCATCCGCACCAGTGGCGAATCTCGCCTCAGCAATTTTCTAATCTGGCAAGGCGCTTACAGCGAAATCTATACCACCGAGACGTATTGGCCCGACTTTGACCGCGAGCAGTTTTACCTGGCGCTGGCGGAATATGGCAATCGGCGGCGGCGCTTTGGCAAGACGGACGAGCAGATCGACGCTGAATACCGCAGCGGCAATGGAAAACGCGCGCGACAATGAGTATGCAAACAAAACGGCTGGGCTAGAATCCCTTACTTGGCGATAAAAACAACAGGTGGCTAACGGTGAATTCACTCTTCTATGGCGATTGTCTCACTGTAATGCGTGAGAAGATGCTGCCTGAAAGTGTAGACTTAGTATATCTCGACCCGCCATTTAACTCTGAACGCGATTACAACGCCATTTATAAGGATGAAACGGGCCGCCCCCTGCCCGACCAAGTGGAAGCGTTCACAGATACTTGGACAATGGACACGGAGGGGATGAAAGTAATTGATAATCTGCCGATACTTCTTTCCGAACACCGCATAATTGGTGAAAATGCCAACTTTCTCGCCATGTTCCTCAAGGGATTGTCCTATACACAATCGGATATGGCTGCTTATTTGTCATATATGACGGAAAGGTTACTGTGGATCAGGCATGTTCTGAAGCCAAATGGAAGCGTTTATCTGCATTGTGACCAAACCGCAAGCCATTACTTAAAGGTAGTCATGGATGTCCTTTTCGGACAGAAGGGATATCGAAACGAGATCGTTTGGCGCAGGTTGCTGGGGGGCAAGAGCGATGCCGGTCAATATGGACGTTCTTCAGACAGATTGCTGTTCTACTCAATGTCAAATGACTTTGTGTTTAACCCCCCTAGATTGTCAAAGCACAATGAAAAAACCATCGCGCAGTGGTACAAAAACGAAGACGATCGTGGCAAGTATGTGAAGCGTCCGTTGACTGCCGCCGGTGGCAGCCAGGGCGATAGCGGAAAACCTTGGCGCGGCAAGGTGCCAACAGGACATTGGACAGTCCCTAGAATACTGCAAAGACGATTTGAGGAACAGACGGGCAGAATGCTCAAGGGCGCTGTGCGGGAACGGTTGGATATTCTTGCTGACAATGGATATATTGATTTTAGTTCCAGCGGACTGCCATCATGGCGGCGCTATCTTGATGAGGCGGAATTTCCCCGTGTGCACGATCTTTGGATTGATGATGAAGTTAAACCGATGGGACGAAACGCGAGGGAACGCCTGGGCTATGAAACTCAGAAGCCCGTCGCGCTTCTTGAACGTATCATTAGTTCCAGCAGCAACCCTGGCGAAGTCGTTTTTGATCCATTTTGCGGTTGCGCCACGACAATTGAAGCCGCCAACAAACTGGGTCGCAACTGGATTGGAATTGACATCGCCATTCACGCTATCAAACGTGTAGCGCGCAGAAGGTTGCAAGAACGCCTTCACTTGGTGGTTGGTGAAGATTATGTTCTTGATGGTATCCCGAAGAATTGGGAAGGCGCGCAAGAACTGTGGCGACAGGATCCTTACCAGTTCCAAAAGTGGGCTGTTGAGCAAGTTGAGGGTTTTGTAACAGTTAAGCGAACAGCTGATGAAGGAATTGACGGACGCATCTACTTTGATATGCCGGGTGAAGAGATTCTGCAAAGCATGGCGCTGGAAGTTAAAGGCGGAGGAACGGTAGGAATTGCCGAACTGCGTTCCTTGATTAGCGTGTTGCAATATGAAAATGTGCAGATGGTGGGTCTTATCGTGCTTAACGAGCCTGTTACACGCCAAGTAAGGAATTTCAAAAGGACTATGGCACAGGCTGGGACTGTCAAGGTCGGCAATATCGATTATGCCAAAGCTCAATTGCTAACTGTGCGGGATATTTTGGAAGAAAAGCGATTTGATTTGCCACGCCCTGCAGGTCGAAGTGGACTGTCCTACGAAAGCGACTTGTTCTCACACGCTTAAGAATCGGGATTTAGAGGCATTGACATTGTCAATCCAGGCAACATTGACATTGTGAAGAACACTTTAGCGATCAGGCAAACAAAACGGCTGGGGCGCACCGAGATGCGGCTGCCCATCGTGGGCATCGGCACCGCTTTTGTCGGCATTCCCACCCAGAACCAGACTGTCGGCGAATATGCTGGCGCGCCCAGCCAGGTCGACCGCGAATTGGGCCTGGCGGCGCTGGTCGCGGCGATTGATGCTGGCTGCGCATTTTTTTGATACCGCCGCACTCTATGGCCGGGGTCTCAGCGAAAGCATGCTCGGCGAGGCGCTTCGCCAGCGACCGTCCGCCAAAGACCGGCTCGTCATCACCACCAAGGCGGGGCGAACCCACGATGGCTGCGACTTCAGCTTTGCTGGCGTGCAGCGCAGTGTTTACGCCAGCTTGGAGCGCATGGACCTGCCGCGGCTGCCGGTCGTCTACATCCACGACGCCATGGGGCAGCCACCCGATTTCGTGCTCTCGCAGCGGGGAGCGCTGGGCGCGTTGCGGAGCTTGCAGCAGCAAGGCGTCATCGATCACATCGGCACAGCGGCGAATGACCCGGCGACAAATCTCGACTATATCAAAACAGGCGAATTTGACTGCGCGGTCATCGCCGATTCATGGAGTTTGATCAACCGCATCGCCGAGCGCGAGATCTTTGCCGCGGCGGCTCGGCACGATGTCGGCTTGGTCGCGGCGACGCCCCTTGAGCGCGGGCTGCTCGTCAACGGGCATCAAGAAAACGCGCGCTACCTCAATCGGCGCTTCAGCCAGGCATGCCTCGACCACGTGGCGCGCATTCAGCGGCTTTGCGCCGACTACGGCGTGCCGATGCTGGCGGTGGCTTTGCAATGCTGCGCGCGGCATCCACAGGTTGCCTCGACCATCCCCGGCGCGCGCGTCCCTTCTGAAGCGCGGTCGAGCATGGCAGCGGCGCGGCTGCAAATCCCCGAGCGGCTGTGGGACGACCTGCGCCCCCTCGCGCGGCATTTTGATACGGCGGTCAGCATCTAATTTCCGCCTTCCATTTCACCAGCGCGGCCAATATCTGACCAGCTTAAACCCTGTCGCAGCAAAAAGAAGAGCCCGCCCAGCACGCCCGGCAGCCAGATTGTGATATGCGCGGCAATGGCATAGACGCCCGCCAGCGCCGCCGGCACGCCCAGCGCGGTCAAGATCGCCACCGTGACGAATTCATTGACGCCGACTTGCCCGGGTGAGGCCGGGACAACGCCAGCCAGGTTCACCGCGCCGCAGATCAACAGCGACACCGCATAGGCATTGTCCAAGCGCATGGAAAAAGCCAGCATCGCCACCCAATAGACGCCCGCCTCGATGCTCCAGGTCGCGAAGGAGCTTGCGACCGCGCCGAGAAAATGCAGTGGATTGCGCAAGCTCTCCAAGCCAGCGCTAACATCGTCGCTGAGCTGGCGCAGGCCAATGCCCATGCGACCGGGCAGCAGCTTCGCCAGGCGGGCGACGACTGCGCGCAGCAGGCCAGGCTTCGCCGCCAGGAACAAGGCAAGCAACATGGCAGCCGCAAATGCCGGCGCAGCCAGGCGCACAATCGTTGCGACTTCGCTGGATTGCAGATCGATAAACAGCAGGCTGATGAGCACAAAGGCGATCATCACGCAGCCATCGAAGGCGCGCTCCAGCACAACAATGGTGGTCGCGCGCACCAACGGCACCTGATGATTCCGCCGCAGCAGCACAATGCGCAAGCCATCGCCAGCCCGCAGCGGATAGACATTGTTGCCCATATAGCCGATCGCCACAAGCTGCAGCAGCGCGCCCAGTGGCACCAGCTTCACCGCCCGCAGCAAAAATTGCCAGCGCAGCGCGATCACCAACATCGCCAGCGCATACACCAGCATGCCAGCCAGGGCATAGTCGAGCTGGATGCGGTTCAGGCTCTGCAGCATCTGCTCTGGCTGCAAGCCGCGGAAAGCCAGGTAGCCAAATAGGCCGCTGATGCCGAGTCCGCCGAAGAAAGCCAGGCGCTTCCTGTTCGGGTTCATACGCGCTCGCTTGTCGAGTCTGTGCCTTGCCGCGAGTCTGGCAGATTTGCTAGCCCTTGACCAGCGACAAGCTCACACAAAAGAAGTAAACCCAAGTCGGCGCTGCGAATGTATGCGCAAAGCTGACAGACAAGAGCGAGCTTTGGCCCACCCGGAATCGGTGTAGAAAACGGCGGGCAGCCGAGCCTTGCCTCCGCAGCTATTGTGTAGCGTTTGCAAGGCGTTCTTGGCGCTACTGAGACACAGCCGGATTCAGCTGGGGCTGGCTAAGGACGAATTGCAGCGCGCGCCATGGCTCGACATAGTCCAGCCCGAAGGTCTGCGCGACGGCTGGGTGCGCGCAGTGGCCGGCGGCGGTGTTGACCCCCGCGGCCAGCGCCGAGTCCTTCGCCAGCGCGGCCAAGCCGCCATCAGCGATGGTCAGCGCGCAGGGCAGAGTCGCATTGGCCAGCGCCAGGCTGGAGGTGCGCGGCACAGCGCCGGGCATATTGGCGACGCCATAGTGCAGCACCTTGTCGATCGTATAGGTGGGGTCGCTGTGCGAGGTGGGGCGCGTGGTTTCGACGCAGCCGCCTTGGTCGACAGCGACATCGACGATGACGCTGCCCGCCGGCATCAGCGCCAGCATGTCGCGCGTTACCAGCCGCGGGGCTTTCGCGCCGGCGATCAACACGCTGCCGATCAACGCGTCGGCGCTGCGCAGCGATTCGACGATGTTGCTGCGCGTTGAATACAAGGTGGTCAGGCTGCCGGGCAGCGCTTCGCTCAGGTGGCGCAGCCGCTCGAGATTGATGTCTAGCAGGCTCACGCGCGCGCCCATGCCCAGGGCGATTTTGGCGGCATTCGCGCCGACTGTGCCTGCGCCCAGGATGACCACATGCGCCGGGGCGACGCCAGGCACGCCACCCATCAGCACGCCCCGCCCGCCGTGTGGCGCTTCTAGGTGATGCGAAATCACCTGCGCCGCCATCCGCCCCGCCACTTCGCTCATTGGCTCCAGCAGGGGCAGCCGACCACGCGCATCGCTCACTGTCTCATAGGCGACTGCGGTCACACGGTTGCCCAGCAGCACGCGGGTCAGCGTTTCCTCTGCCGCCAGGTGCAGATAGGTGAAGAGGATCAGCCCCGGGCGCAAGAAATTGTATTCGCTGGGCAGCGGCTCTTTGACCTTGATGACCAGGTCGGCGCGCTCCCATATCTCATCCGCCGTTGCGAGCAATGTTGCGCCGCAACTGGCGTATTCACTGTCTAGGAAGCCGCTGCCCGCGCCCGCGCCTCGCTGCACATAGACGCGATGCCCACGGTGTACGAAGTCGCTCACTGCCGCAGGTGGCAGCGAGATTCGCTGTTCGTCGCGCTTGATCTCTGTCGGGATGCCGATGTTCATGGCGCTGCTCCTGTTCCTGCCTCGGATTATCATGATACACGATGCAGGAAAGTAGCAACATATATTTGCACATTTTGTACAACTCAGAGGCGATTCATCGGTTCGACCGCGGATTGCGACTGGACAAGCCGCTCCTTTGTCGCGCTTGCTGGCACAATTTTTCTCGGCGAACTTCCGATGAGCGAGCGGGTAGGGGGTCGGGAAGCGAACTTAGACGACGAAGCGCTCGTAGCTGCCATCGGCGGGTGGACCCCAAACTGCCCAGAATTCGCCGCTGGACGGGCGCATGATGGCCGCGCCACAGCTTTCTACATGCATGGGCGGCTTCGGTCGCGCGCAGATCGCCACTTCGTCGCGCGTCAATTCCATTAGATCAGCCAGGCTGGCGGCGGGATTATCCAGCAATTCTTGGGCGCGCTGCAGGCGCTTGCGCGAGCTGGCTTGCGACTCGGGCGGTCGTTCCCGCTCAATATCCAGATTCTGCTGGATGAGGCAGTGGTTGGTGTGGATGATGGTTTCATCGCGCAGCGGACGCAGATGCTGGCGCGTGGACATGGCTTCGATTTCGTAACCCCGCCCCTGTTTGTCCATCAGCATATAATTGTGCGCGCCGGCCAGTTTTGCTTCCGTCAGGCAGGCCAGCGCCGCTTCGATGCTTGTCTGCTGCAAGATCTTGCGCACGACGAAGACCCAGGTGACGCCGATTTGCCCGTCAGCGGCCATCAGGTTGTTGATGCCCACGCAGATGCCCGCGCTGTTCATGCCGATCATGCCCACGCAGCCCGTGATGGTGAATGCTAAAAAAGCCGGCGCATTGTCTGGCTTGCCGCGCAGCAAGATGACATAGGGCGTTGCCGAGGCGTGCATATCCCAAGTCTGCCCAAAGTGGCCGACTCCCGCGGCGCTGCGACAGCCAGGCAGCATAAAGGCTGTGCAATTGTCGGCGGCTCGCGATGTTGGTCGCGCGGCGCGGCCACAGTTGTAGACGACATCGATGAAATCAGTGAAGCCGTTGTTGATGACCAGCTCAGCCAGGCTCAGCCCGGTGGCGTCGGCCATGCCGCGCAGTTCGTCCATCAGCTCGGGCGCATAGGCGATGTGCTCGGCGACGCATGCTTCCGCCAGGTCGAGGACGGCTGCGCGCGTCAGGCTGCGTCCTGTCCATTTGGCGTCCATGCACAGGCGCACGCGGTCTTCGGTGAACATATGGATCTCGTCATGGAAGCGCTGGCCGTGCGCATAGCCCATTTCGTAGGGACGGCCGGATAGGTCAATGACGCGAATTCTATTCATTTTCAGTCCTTCTATTTTGGAGAGTAAGAGATGCCAAATTCACTGCTCGCGATCGGCTTCTGATAATTTCAACAATTACAGTCTTCGCGCCATGTGCTTTCACGTTAAGCAATTTGCCCGGTGCCAATATCACACTGCATACCTGACCAATGCGCAGGCCAGAAATGGCAAACCTGCCTAGTGGAGGAAGCGCCCTACGCCTTCTCCATCTCCGCGCGCACGGTATCCAGCAGGTTGTCGGCGCGGATCTGCGCCAAGGTATAGCAGGGGCCGCCCAGTTGGTCAGCCAGGCGCTGCGCCAAGCCTTGGTCAAAGGCGACATGCTCCATATTGATGGTGACCGTGCGGATATCGGCTTCGTGGATGCGGCGGGCGATGGAATGCGCTTCGTCCTGCGGCGAGACCGTATCGCTGATCGACACATTGCCCGCGCCATCGGTGAGCAGGATCATCATGGGCATGACATCCGGGTTGAGATTCTTCTCGCGCATGATGGATTCGTAGGTCATCAGCAAGCCAGCCGAAAGCGGAGTCTTGCCGCCGACGGGGATATCGGACATGGCTTCCTTCGCCAGCGCCACTGAGTTGGTGGGCGGCAGCACCAGCGAGGCGCGGTCTTTTTGAAACACGACCAGCCCGACCCGATCGCGGCGCTGATAGGCATCGGTCAGCAGCGACATGATAGCGCCTTTGGTGGCTTGCATGCGCTCCGAGACCGCCATGCTCCACGAGGCATCGACCGCGAACATAATGAGGTTGCTGGCTTTGCGCACGCGCACTTTTTCTTGCAGGTCGCTCTTGCGCAGGGCATAGGCCATGCCGGTCGCCTGTTTTTGTTTGCCGCGTTCGACCTGGTGCGGGGCGGCGGCGCGCAGGGTGGCGTCAAAGGCGATGTCGCGCGGTTTTTCGCCGGCTTGTTTGGCGCGCACATACCGTCCGCGTTTGCGGTCCGTGCGAGTTGTCGAACGCCGCCCAGACTGACGCCGCGTCATCCTGTCCAACTGTGTGTTGAGCTTGCGCGTCTCGAACTCGGCGCGCGATTCGACCTGCTGCCCGCCTTCCCACCAGCGGGCATCGGAAGTGGGGAAGACATCTTGCGGGGCGGCTTCAGCCTGGCTGAGTTCTTGCTCGGTCTGTTCGCCTTCGCCGCTTACCGACTCGCTTTTTTTTTAGACTGCGCGGTGTTTTCGGCGCTCTCTTCGCTAAATTCGCCGGTTTCTTCGCCTTCGCCAAGTTCCTGGCGCTTTTCATCGACAGCCGATTCCACCGCGTCGAGGTCGGCTTGGGCATCGTTGAATGGGCCGCGTTTGAGTCGATGCGGAATGGTCAGGCGGATAGCTAGCGTGATATCGCGGTCATTGATGGCGGTTCGCCCCGCATAGGCGGCATGCGCGCGCGCGGCTTTCAAGATCACCAAGTCGGCGCGATGGCCGTCGATGCGCAGATCGCTGGTGATGCTGGCGATGACGCGCAGATCATGCGGGGTATGCGCAACTTGGTCGATGAGTTTGCGGGCAGCGGCGATCCGTTCAGACAACTGCTGGTCGGCGGGTTGCCATTCCGCTTTGAAACCCAGCGGATCATTTTCGTAGGCGATGTGCCGCTCCAGGATTTCGATTCGTTCGCGGGCTTCTTTGATGCCCGTGACATCGACCGAAAGCGCAAAGCGATCCAGCAGCTGCGGGCGCAAGTCGCCTTCTTCGGGATTCATCGTGCCGACCAGGATAAAGCGCGCCGGGTGACTGAAGCTGATGCCCTCGCGCTCGACGATGTTGACGCCCATGGCTGCGCTGTCCAGCAGCAGATCGACGATGTGGTCGTCCAGCAAGTTGATCTCGTCTACATACAAAATGCCGCGATTGGCGTTTGCCAGCACGCCAGTGTCGAAGTGGCGCTCGCCCAGCTGGATGGCTTTTTCGATATCCAGCGTGCCCACGACACGGTCTTCGGTGGCGCTGACTGGCAGATCCACAAAGCTGATGCGCCGATCTTTCCTGGGGATTTCGGCGCAGTCGGCGTACTTTTGCCGGGCAAAGTCCGACCAGCTTTCGGGCCGGGCTGGGTCGTCATTAAAGGGCGAATCGGCGATGACGCTGATCTGTGGCAGCAATGCCGCCAAAGCGCGAGCCGCTGTCGATTTGCCAGTGCCGCGTTCGCCACGGATCAGCACGCCGCCAATGCGCATATCGATGGCATTGAGGATCAAAGCCAGCTTCATCATGTCTTGTCCGACAATAGCGGTGAAGGGATAAACAGGCGGTCGATTGCTCATGGCGACTCCGGCTTTCTCGTTTCTCGCTTGTAAGACAGCAGAATGCGCAACTATAGGCGAAAGCCACTGCGTTGGCAATTGCCAGCTTTTGCCGACTTGACCTGTCGCGGCGCTTCATTTACGGTTTGTCGAAGCGCAATGCAAAGGGACAGCCAGGATGCCGCGCCAAACGATTATCTGCGTTACCCCCAATGTCGCGCTCGACCGCACCATGGTCGTGTCCGATTTTGCCATTGGGCGCATCTCGCGTATCCGCGGCGCGATCGCTGTGCCGGGCGGCAAAGGCTTGAATGTGCTGCGCGCGGTGGAGATCTTGGGTGGGCGGGCGTTGGCTATGGGCTTGCTGGGCGGGCATACCGGGCGCATGGTCGCGGCGATGGTGGCCGAAGGCGGCTATCAGGCGCAATGGACGCGCTTTGCTGGCGAGACGCGCACCTGCACCATCATCGCCAACGAAGCCGGCGTCTCGACAGTCGTCAACGAATCGGGCCAGGTCGAACCTGGTGACTGGAATGCTTTGGCTGATGACATTGCCGCTGCCGCCGCAAACGATGACGCCGCGGCGGTCTGCCTGTGTGGCAGCCTGCCCCTTGGCGCGCCGGCCGATGCGCCGGCTCAGCTTATTTCACGCATCAATGACTTGGGACGGCCGGTTTGGGTGGACAGCAGCGGGCTTTGGCTCGCCAATGCCATCGCCGCCAAGCCCTATGCCATCAAGATCAACCGCGATGAATTTGCGGCTTTCTTGGGCAGAGATTTGCTCGCCAGGCGCGAGATCATTGCCGCGGCGTGCGAACTGATTTGCGGTGGAATCCGCATGGTCATCATTTCGCTGGGAGCTGCTGGAGCGCTGCTGATTACAAACGAGCTGGCTGCCCAGGCTGTGCCGCCAGCCATTCAGCCGGTCGACCCCATCGCCAGTGGCGATTGTCTGCATGCGGGCGTGGTTGTGGCGCTGACAGCCGGCGCCGCCGCGGAGCAAGCGCTGCGGCAGGGAGTGGCGGCTGGCGCTGTCAACGCGCTGTATGCCGGTGGCGCGCAGTTCCCCTACAGCCACTACCAATCTATCTTGGCTCAGACACAAGTGAACATTTTACAAAATGTTTAAGCTCTTCCAATAGATTTCTTACACAACACGCTTAAGTTGCTGTGTCGGAATATCCTACAGCGAGCCAAACGAGCCGAAAGGGCAGGCTGTTGATTCATGCGCGACACATCTCCAAAGCCTACGGCGATATCGCGGCGCTGCGTGGCGTCAGTTTTGATATTCAGCCGGGCGAGATCGTTGGCTTGCTGGGTCCCAACGGCGCTGGCAAATCCACGGCTATCAAGATCATCACCGGTTTCTTGCATCCAGACGAAGGCGCGGTGGAAATCGATGGGCTGAATGTATTGACCCAACTGCGCGCCGTGCAAGCCAAAATCGGCTACTTGTCCGAGAATACGCCGCTGTATCCCGAGCTTTCTGTGCAAGGCTATTTGCAGTTGGTCGCCCGTTTGCGCAGCTTGCCGGGGGCAGATCTGCCGCGCCTGCTTTCGGCGGCGGTCTATGGCACGGGCTTGCAAACATATCTGACGCGCCCGATCGCCTCATTGAGCAAGGGGCTGCGGCAGCGGCTGGGCTTGGCGCAGGCTATCTTGCACGAGCCGCGCTTTTTGATCCTCGACGAACCCACGGTCGGGCTGGATCCCACGCAGATCGTCGAGATCCGCGCCTTGATCAAGTCTTTGGCGCAGCAGAGCACGATTTTGTTTTCTTCACATATCTTGTCGGAGGTCGAGGCCATCTGCGACCGCGTCATCATCATCATCAATGGCGAGGTGCGAGCCGACCAAAGCCTGCGCGACCTGCGCCAGGGCAATGACGCCACCCTGGTCTTGCAGAGCGAGCCCGCGGGCGTTGCCGAGGCCCTGGGGTCGCTGGCTGGCATCGCCCGGGTGCAGCCGACGCAATCGACCGATGGGTATCCAGCCTGGCGCATCAGCGGCAGTAGCGATATCACGCCCACTATCTTTCAGCTGGCGCGCCAACACAACTGGCAGCTCCGCGAACTGCGGCGCGATGCTGTCACGCTGGAATCGTTCTTCAACCAATTGGCGACAAGCGCATAAGGAGCCTGCTATGAACAAGCTGCTGGCTGTCGCTGGCAAAGAGCTGCGCCTGTATTTTGGCTCGCCGATGGCGCTGATCTTCGTCGGCGTCTTTCTGGTCTTGACTCTCTTCGTATTTTTCTGGGTCGACAGCTTTTTCGCGCGCGGCATTGCCGATGTGCGGGCGCTCTTTGCGTGGATGCCGCTGCTGATGATCTTGCTTGTTCCCGCGCAAACCATGCATCAATGGAGCCGCGAAGAAGAAAGCGGCAACCTGCAAACTCTGCTGACCATGCCCGTGCGCTTGAGCGAGTTGGTGGCTGGCAAGTTCCTTGCGGCGCTGGCGCTGGTGGCGGTGGCATTGGGCTTGACCTTGTTTTTGCCGGTCACGGTCGCATCGCTGGGCAACCTGGATTGGGGTCCGGTCATTGGCGGTTATCTGGCGGCGCTGCTTTTGGCATCAAGCTATATCGCTATGGGGCTGTTCGTCTCGTCGCGCACCGACAATCAACTGGTCGCGTTGATCGGCACAGTGCTTGTCTGCGGCGCGTTTCAAGCGATTGGCTCGCCTGTCATCACCGACTTTTTTGGCGCGACAACTGGCGACCTGCTGCGGCAATTTGGCACGGGCAGCCGCTTCGAGAGCATCGAGCGTGGCGTCATCGACTTCCGCGACCTGGCGTATTATCTGTCCCTGACGATCTTCTTCCTGGCGCTGAATACGCTGTCGCTGGACAGCAAGCGCTGGAGCGCCGGCGCGCAGCTGCGAACGCATCGCCTCAATGCCCGGCTGGGCATCGGCTTGCTCGGTTTGAACCTGCTGGCGCTGAACTTGTTGATCGCCCCCGCTAGCTTCGCCCGCCTCGACTTGACCCAGGGGCGTGAATACAGCTTGTCTGATGTGACCGCCAATCTCCTGGCTGGCTTGCAAGAGCCGCTGCTGGTGCGCGGCTACTTCAGCGAAGACAGCCACCCCGCCCTCGCGCCGCTCGTCCCGCGCATCAAAGATACCCTGCGCGAATATGAACTGCTTTCGCGCGGCAAACTCCAGCTAGAGTTCATCGACCCGCTGACCACCCCCGAACTCGAACGTGAAGCGACGCAGATCTATGGCATTCGCCCCACGCCCCTGCAAGTCAACGAACGCGGCGGCGTTTCGCTCGTCAATGTCTATTTTGATGTGCTGATCGCCTATGGCGACCAGGTGGCGGCGCTCAATTTCTCTGATTTGATCGAAATCCAAGACACCGCCATGGGCGCGGAGGTGCGGCTGCGCAACCTCGAATATGACTTGACCAGCGCCATCCAGCGCGCGGTATTCGGCTTCCAGAGCCTGGACGCGGCGCTCGCCTCGCTCGACCAGCCGGCGAGACTGACCCTCTATGTCTCGTCCGCGACTCTGCCGCCGATGATGCAAGAGGTCAGCCAGACCATGCAAGAAGTCAGCCGCGAATTGGCTGCTGATCATCCCGACAAGCTGGCGCTGGAATTCGTCGACATGTCCTCTGCTGAGGCCGGCATCAGCGAGCAGGAACTCTTTGAGCGCTATCAGATCCAGCCAGTCGCGGCCAGCTTCTTCGCCGAAGAGACATTCTACCTGCATCTGGTTATTGAAGCCGCTGGCGACATCCAGATCATCTATCCAGCCGGCGCCCTGAGCCAGGTGGAGATCCGCAATGCGATTGAAGCGTCTTTGCAACGTTCATCGGCTGGATTCCTGAAAGTCGTCGGCTTGTGGACGCCGCCCGCCAGCGCGCCCGACCAGTTTGGACAGCAGCTGCCCACCTTGCAGCAATACGCCATCCTGGAAGATGTGCTGCGCGAGGCCTACGAAGTGCGCAGGCTGACTTTGGATGATGGCGAGATTCCCGCTGCCATCGATGTGTTGGTTTTGCTGGCGCCGCACAGCCTGAGCGACTTGCAGCGCTATGCCATCGACCAGTATCTGATGCGTGGCGGCGCGGTCCTTGTGGCGGCTGGGCAATATCGCCTGGGCATCGACCCCTACAGCGGCTCGCTGCTGCTCGAGCCCAACGAAGCTGGGCTTGCCGACATGCTGGCCAGCTATGGCGTCAACATCGGCGAGACCTTGGTGATGGATTGGCAGAATGCGCCCTTCCCGCAGCAGGTGCAGCGCGACCTCGGCGGCATGCTCGTAACCGAAATCGTCGAGCTCGCTTATCCATACTTTATCGATGTGCGCGCGGACGGATTGCATGCTGAAAGCGCCATTGTCAACAGCCTGCCGCTGCTGACTGTGCCGTGGGCGTCGCCCGTCACCATCGATGCCGCGCTGCTGGACGAAACGCGCGCCAGCACCCTGGTCTGGTCCAGCGACAATGCCTGGCTGACGACAGAATCCAACCCCCAGCCCGATCTGGACCTGTATCCTGACCTGGGCTTCCCGGTCGGTGACGAACTCGGGCGCTATCCGCTGGCAGTGAGCGTGACCGGCGCATTCGACAGCTATTTCATCGACAAGCCCTCGCCATTCGCCGCGCTCGTGGACGCAGCCGGCGAGGCTTCCGACCGCATCGGTTTGATTGAGCGCTCGCCCGACAGCGCCCGGCTTGTCGTCTTGGGCAGCAGCGAATGGGTCAACGACAATGTCTATCAGATCGCGTCAAACTTCGGCGGCGACCGCTTCTTCAGCAATTTGCAGTTGGTCGCCAACGCCATCGACTCGTTCACGGAAGATGCGTCGCTGGCGTCCATCCGCAGTCGCGGCAGTGTGGCGCGCATCTTGCCGCCAATCAGCGAAGGCGCACAGAGCCAGTGGGCGCTGCTCAATTATGCCGTGGCGCTAGCTGGCTTGCTGGCGATCGGCATGGTCTGGCAGGTCCAGCGCCGCAGTGAAAAGCCGCTGCAGCTGCTGCCGCCCGAAAGCAGCCCCGAAAGCAGCCAAGGAGGCGCGCAATGATCCGCCGCAGCAACATCCTTCTCGCCAGCTTGCTTGTCGCGCAGGTTATGCTGCTCGCCCTTTTGGCTGTGACCAGCGGCGGCGCAGAGTCGCGGGCGATCGAGCCGCTTGTCGGGGGCATCAGCGCGTCCGAAACCCAGCGCATGACAATTGCCGCCTCGCCCGATGACGCGGTGACTTTCGCGCGCGGAGCCGCCGGCTGGGCTCTGCCCGATGCCGACGATTTCCCTGTGGATGGCGATAAAGCAGACGAGATTTTGGACAAGCTCCTGGCTTTGGATACGCGGCAATTGGTGGCGTCAAACCCCGTCAATTTCGCGCGGCTCGAAGTCAAGGATGACGACTACCGGCAGCGCATAGAACTGAGCGGCGAGGATGTCAGCGCCGTCATCTACCTGGGCGCCAGCGGTGGAGCCGATACCGTCTATGCCAGACGCGCCGGCGAAAACCAGGTCTACCTGGGGCGCGGATTGAATTCGTGGGAGCTGTCGACGCAGATAGCCACCTGGGTCGATGCCAACTATGTCAGCATCGCGCAGGCGGATGTGCGACAGCTCCGCGTGCGCAATGCCCAAGGTGATTTCACCCTGCTGCGCGATGACGAAAGCTGGACCTACACCGACCTGCGCGAAGGCGAATTGCTGGAAGACACCAAACTGCCGGGCATTTTGCGCAACGCCGCTTCTATACGCCTGGTCGAGCCGCTGGGGTTATCCGCGCTGGACAGCTATGGCTTTGCAGAGCCGACTGTGGTGGTCGAGGTGCAATATCGGCAACTGGTCGAAGCGGATGCGGCGGATGAAAACGAAGCGCCGAGCTCCGCTGACAATATTGGCGATGACGAAACAGCCGAGCCGCAATACAGCGAAGCGACCTTGACGCTGACATTTGGCGCGGCGCTGGAAGGCGGCGATATTGTCTTGAAATCCAGCCAGAGCGACTACTTCGTAGCGGTGCGCGAAACGACCTACCAGGTTTTTGCCGAGTTGAGCCGCGACGACCTGGTCAAACTGCCGGAAAGCGACCGTGGCGGGGAGTAAGCTTCGCCGCCACGGCCGCCCTTACGCCATCTCGGCCGGTCGCCTATAATGACGCGCCAATGATACTGGCTTGGAACGCGGGAGCATCGAAAGACCTATGCCCTTGACCTTTCAGCAAGCCATCTTGAAGCTGCACGAATACTGGGCTGCGCAAGACTGCCTGATCTGGGAGCCCTACAATGTGCAGGTCGGCGCTGGCACAGGCAACCCCGCCACCACCCTGCGCGTGCTGGGCCCCGAGCCCTGGCGCGTGGCTTATGTCGAGCCATCCGTGCGCCCCGACGATGGCCGCTTCGGCGAAAACCCCAACCGCATGCAGAAATACTATCAATATCAGGTCATCCTCAAGCCCGATCCCGGCAACCCGCAGGAGCTTTATCTGGAGTCGCTGGCGGCGCTGGGCGTCAACCCGCGCCAGCACGACATCCGCTTCGTCGAAGACAACTGGGAGTCGCCGGCTTTGGGGGCTTGGGGGCTGGGCTGGGAGGTCTGGCTGGATGGGCAAGAGATCACGCAGTTCACCTATTTTCAGCAGGCGGGCGGACAGACCCTCGACCCCGTCAGCGTCGAAATCACTTATGGCATTGAGCGCATCGTGCTGGCTCTGCAAGGAGCAGACACCGCCTGGTCGATTGACTGGCTCGAAGGCGTGAGTTATGGCGATGTGATGTTCAGCGACGAAGTCGAACACTGCCGATATTACTTTGATGTCGCTGATGTCGCTGCGCTGCGCGAGGTGTTTAATGTATATGAACGCGAATATGCGCGGGCTTTGGAAGGCGACGCGCTGATCGCCGCCTACGATTATGTGCTCAAGTGCAGCCACCTCTTCAATGTGCTGGATACGCGCGGCGCTATCGGCGTTACCGAACGCGCGAATTACTTCCGCCGCATGCGCGACATGACGCGCCATATCGCCACAGAATACATCGCCCGGCGCGCTCAGTTGGGGCATCCACTGATGAAAATGAGCGAGCGCTGGCATGGCGCGGCTGTGCAGGTCCCGCGCGCGATGCCCGACCCGCCCAGCGAGGCCGCCGACTTCTTGCTGGAAATCGGTGTGGAAGAAATGCCAGCCGCCGATGTCGACATTGCCCTGCAACAGGCGCGAAAAGCCGCTCCAGCCCTCTTTGACGAGCTGCGCCTGGAGCATGCGGGCATCGCGATTCACGCTACCCCGCGCCGCATTGTTGTGCATGCGCGCGCTGTGATGCCGCGGCAGCTTGACGAAGAATTCATCGCCAAGGGTCCGCCGGTCAACCGCGCTTATGATGCTGATGGCGAGCCGACTCGCGCCGCCTTGGGATTCGCGCGTGGCAAGGGCGTCGCAGTCGCTGATTTGCGCAGCGAAGCTATCGATGGCGGCCGCTATGTAACGGCGCTGGTGCGCACACCTGGCCGACTCGCGACAGAGGTCCTGGCGGAGGCGCTGCCGGGTTTCATCGCCGATTTGCGCTTCCCCAAGTCAATGCGCTGGAACAATAGCGGCGCAGCATTCTCGCGTCCCTTGCGCTGGCTGGTCGCGCTGTATGGCGAGTCGCTCATTCCCTGCGCCTATGCCGGCATCGCCAGCGGGCGGTCGACGCGCGGCTTGCGTCCAAAGGGTTCGCCGGAAATCGCGATACAGGCTGTGGCGGACTATTTTGACGCCTGCGCCGAGCAGGGCATTGTCCTGGAAGATGCGCTGCGCAGCCAGCAGATCTGCCAACAAGTCGAGGCATTGGCTGCGGAAGTCGGCGGTCGCGCGCCAATTGACGCTGACTTGCTGGCGGAAGTGACGAATCTGAGCGAAGCGCCAACAGCCTTTCGCGGCGAGTTTGACAGCGGCTTCCTGGAGCTGCCGCGCGATGTGCTGGTGACTGTCATGCGCAAGCACCAACGCTATTTTGCCGTGCAGGACGCCGCTGGCGAGCTGCTGCCTTATTTCATCGGCGTGCGCAACGGCGACAGCGAGCATCTGGACAAAGTGGTCCAAGGCAACGAGCAGGTTATCCGCGCCCGCTTTTCGGATGCCCGCTTCTTCTATGCTGCCGATACCGCCAAGCCGCTGGCCGACTTCCTGCCGCGTCTGGATACCTTGACTTTTCAGGCGCAGCTCGGCTCTATGCGTCAGAAGAATGACCGCCTAGCCGCAACGGTCGCTGGCTTGGGCGACTTGCTGGGGTTGAATGAGCAGACCATCGACATCGCTCGCCGCGCAGCGACCATCGCCAAAGCCGATCTCGCCACCAGCATGGTGGTCGAAATGACCTCTCTGCAAGGGGTCATGGGCCGGGAATATGCCCGCCGCGAGGGTGTTGACCCGGCTGTCGCGGAGGCCATCTATGAACATTGGCTGCCGCGCGGCGCCGGCGACCAACTGCCCGCCAGTGATGCCGGGCGGCTCTTGGCGCTGGCCGACAAGCTGGACAGCCTGGTCGGGCTGTTCGCGGTGGGCTTGGCACCAAAGTCGACCTCCGACCCCTACGGCTTGCGGCGCAGCGCACTGGGCATCATTCAGATCTTGCTCGAGCGGTCGCTCTGGGTCGACCTGCGCGAGATGATCGCTCTGGCGGCGGCTGGACAACCCGTCCCGGTCAGCGGCGAAGTCCAGACGCAGATATTCGACTTTGCGCGGCGGCGCTTTGACCGCTGGCTGGACGACGAATTCGACTATCCCCGCGATGTCATCAATGCTGTGCTGGCCGAGCAAGCCCACAATCCGTCTGGCGCGCTGGCTGGCATCGCGGCGCTGGCGGCCTGGGTCGCTCGCGATGACTGGGAGGCAATCTTGGACAGCTTTGCCCGCTGCGCGCGCATCACCCGCAAAGAAGCGCCACAGCCCTTCGACCCCGCGCTCTTGGATGATGCGCATGAACAATCGCTGTGGGCGGCTGTGCAGGCAGCGGCTGCCGCGAAGCCGCGTCTGGGCGATGTAGCCGGCTTCCTGAGGGCATTCGCAACTGTGGTGCCGGCGGTTGCCGATTTCTTCGACCATGTGCTGGTGCATGCCGAAGATATTTCGCTGCGCCGCAACCGCATCGCCTTGCTGCAGCGCATCAGCCGCATGCAGACTGGGGCTGCCGACTTGAGCCTGCTGACTGGTTTTTGAGCTGCGCGACAAGTTGCGGGCTCGCTCGCCGCTTAATATACTAAACGCCAGTTGAATCGTGGAAGAAACTCATGTCGGTCACCGACGACATCAAAGCGCGCATCGATATCGTCAGTTATGTGCAGCGCTATGTGCCCAGCCTGAAGAAATCCGGGCGCAACTACAAAGCTTGCTGCCCCTTCCATAACGAAAAGACGCCATCGTTCATCGTGAATCCTGAACGAGGCACATGGCGCTGCTTTGGCGCATGCGCAGAAGGCGGCGATATCTTCAGCTTTGCCCAAAAGGTCAACGGCTGGGACTTTAAAGAGGCGCTGCGCGAGCTGGCTCAGCAGGCTGGCGTGCAGCTTCGCGTGCAGACTCCCCAGCAAAAAGATGAAGACGCGAGGCTGGAGCGGCTGCGTGGCATGTTGACGACCGCCGCCGACTATTATCATCGGCGCTTGCAGCAGCCTGATGCCCAGCCCATCCGCGATTACATCGTTGCCGAGCGTGGCTTGCAAGACGAGGCAGTCAGCGGCTTTCAACTGGGCTATGCGCCGCCCGGCTGGGATTTTATGCTGAAGGCGCTGCGCGGCTTGGGCTATAGCGACGAAGAGACCATCGCCGGCGGGCTGGCCGCGCAAAGTGACAGCGGGCGCGTTTTCGACCGATTTCGCAATCGCCTGATGATCCCTATTCATGACCCGCGCGGGCGAGTCGTCGGTTTTGGTGGACGCGCGCTCGACCCCGCCGACCCTATCAAATACATCAACTCGCCACAGACGCCGCTTTTCGACAAGAGTCGCCTGCTGTTTGGGCTGCATTCTGCGCGCCGGGCTATCCGCGATTCGGGACGAGCGATCATCGTCGAAGGCTATTTTGATGTCATACAGGCGCATCAGGCTGGCCAGCATAATGTTGTCGCCCAGATGGGCACTTCTATGACCGAAGCGCAGCTGCGTTTGCTTGCGCCGCGCTTGGCCAAGCGCATTGTTTTGGCGCTGGATACAGACGAAGCGGGCATCAACGCCACCCGCCGCAGCCTGGAAGTGGCGCGGGGCCTGCTCGAGCGCGACTATGCCGGCCGGCTGTCGGTCGATATGCGCATTTTGCAGGTGCCGGCTGGCAAAGACCCTGACGATTTCTTGCGCGAATCGCCGTCCGAGTGGGAGGCGCTGCTAGAAAGCGCCCAATCGGTTGCCGAATTTGTCATCGAGCTGGAGGCAGCGCGCCTGCGGCCTGACAGCAGCTTGCTCGACAAACAAGCTCTCGCGCAATCTATTCTGCCCATTTTGCTGGCCTCGGAAAACGACCTCCTGCGGCAAGAAAATATCCAGACACTCGCCCGCCGGTTGCGAATCAGAGAAAGCGAATTGCTGGCTTGGGCAGAAGCAATCGCGCCTGCCAGCTCGCCAGATCCGCTGGTTCCGCCCGACCTGCCGCCCGACTACTTGGGATTGGATTATGCTGCGCCGCCCCCTGATGCCGCCCCGCCCGAACCCGACAAACGCGCCCGCCACAGCTCCTTGCGCGCCGCCGAGGGGCATTGCCTCAGCCTGTTGTTGCGCAACCCGCATCTGCTCGCCCAGGTCAACCGCAAATTGCGCGAATTGGCTGGCGACGACCCCTCGCTGCAAAGCGGACCGCTGCGCGAGCTCGGCGCGGACGATTTCAGCAGCAGCCGCTACCGCGCCTTGATGACCCACCTCCAAGAATCGCTGCAGCAGGATGACCTCGAGCACCTGGACTTTCTGGCGCAGGAGATCGCCCCAGAATTGCATGATGACCTTGCCGCGTTGCTGCGAGAAGACCATGTCGCGCTTTCACAGTCGCTGCGGGGCAACTTTCATGTCGATTTGAGCGATATACTAAAGAACCGCCGGCCCGCGCAGCAGCCAAACCGCGACCTGCTGAATGAATTGATTAGCCGCGCCCTGCAGCTGCGCCAGGAGCGCTTGACCAACGAACGCGTCGACGTGCAGTACATGCAAGAAGAAGCGCAGACAGAAGCGGGCATGGACCGACAGTTGGACGACCGGCTCGCCATACAAGTCAAGTTGTCTGCATTGGCAAAGGCGCGCATTGATATGGCGGTCGGCTGATTATGCCTCTTAAACCGCCGCGGCAAAAAGGAGCCAGCTAGATGGACATGAGCAGATCCACCAGCATCCAGGCGCAGGATGGCGGCGCGGAACGGGCGGCGGGCGGCGGGCGCAGTTCAGACATGGCGGGCGCTGGCTACCTCACGACAACAGCAATCGTTGACTCCGCAATCGATGACGATGCCCAGAACAACGCGCGCGAAAGCCTGCCACAGTCCGATGATCCGGTGCGCATGTATCTGAAAGAAATCGGGCAGGTGCCGCTGCTGGACAGCAACCGCGAAATGTGGCTGAGCACGCAGATCGCCGCCGAAGCGCACCTGGAAGCGCTGCGCGACGAGCTGGCCAGCTTTGACAAGCAGTGCCCAGCGCCGCGCCAACCCGACCACCTGGATGTAGAGCGCTTTGCCTACCTGCGCCTGCGCGAAGACTGGCAGCGTCTGCAAGAGGTGGCTGCCGCGTTGGATACCGAAGCCCCCGATTTCTTCCGCATGCTGGCAGAAACAGAAGAGACGATCGCTTCCTGGGACCACGATGGCTTTTCGTATATTCGCGCCTATCTCAACAAGCGGCGCTGGGGAAGAGACGAGAAATGCGCGGGGCTGGCGCGAGCGCTCTTCGCCGTTGCGCACGCGCTTTACCTCTTTCCATATGAGCACCAGACGCGCATGCAGCGCCATTTTCGCAAGACGCAAGAGCTGCCCAGCTTGTTGGAGTTTGATGCCTGGATCGAAGACACGCTTGACCCTGTCAGCCTGGCGAAGCAGCAGCAAGAACAAGTCGAGCAGCATGCCGCCTTGGCTTCCGAAGCCTTGACTCGCGCCAATCTGCGCCTGGTGGTCAGCGTGGCGAAACGTTACATGGGGCGGGGCATCAGCTTTCTTGATCTCATTCAAGAAGGCAACCTGGGCTTGCTGCGCGCGGTCAGCAAGTTCGACCACACCAAAGGCTACAAGTTCAGCACCTACGCCACTTGGTGGATCCGCCAGTCGATCAGCCGCGCCATCGCCGACCAAGCCCGCACCATCCGCATTCCTGTGCATATGGTCGATACCATCAATCGCATGATGCGCGTCCAGCGCGACCTCATCCAAACGCTCGGCGCAGAGCCGACCACCCAACAGATCGCGCTGGAGATGGACTTTCTTTCTGATGATGAGCGGCGGATGATCAAACAGAGCAGAAAAAGCGGCGATGACCCCGACTTGCGCCTGGCGCGCAAACTTCATCGCGCCACCCAAAAGGTCCGCCGCATCATGCGCATCAGCCAAGAGCCGATGAGCCTGGATATGCCGGTCGGCCAAGAAGACAGCAGCTTGTTGGGCGATTTTATCGAGGACGAAGATGCGCCCGGCCCCATCGATTCGGCCGGCCGGCAGCTGCTGAAAGAGCAGATCCGCGCGGCGCTGGGCGTGTTGAGCGAACGCGAGCGCAATGTGCTGGACCTGCGCTTTGGCTTGACGAATGGGCATGACAACACGTTGGAAGAGGTCGGCAGCCTGCTCGGGGTAACCCGCGAACGGATCCGCCAGATCGAAGCCAAAGCCCTGCGCAAGCTGCGCCACCCCACGCGCTCGCGTCAATTGCGCGATTACCTGGAAATGTAACCGCGGCTGTCAGATAGCTGACTGGCATGAAAATCGCCGACCTGCATAGCTGGCGTCTCAGCCCCACGGCCGCTGTGTCTCTGCAGCGCGACCTGGCGCAGCGCCTGGTCGACAAGGTGCCGCTGGACCTGCGGCAGGTTCGCCAGGTCGCTGGTGTAGATGTCAGCGTCCGCGGCGGCTTGTCACGAGCGGCTGTGGTTGTGATGCGCCTGCCCCGGCTGGAGATCATCGAAACGGCTCGCGCAGTCGAAGCGACGCGCTCTGCCTATATGCCCGGCTTGCTGGCATTCCGCGAAGGCCCGGTCGCGTTGGCGGCGCTGCGGCAGCTGAACAGCGAGCCCGACGTCTTTCTTTTTGATGGCATGGGGCAGATCCACCCGCGCAGGATGGGCATCGCGGCGCATCTGGGCTTGTGGCTGGGGCGGCCGACGATCGGCTGCGGCAAATCCCATTACATCGGCGATTATCAACCGCCCGCCGACTTAAAGGGCGCGCGCAGCCGGCTGGTTTATCGTGGCGAAGAATTGGGAGTCGTTTTGCGCACGCGCGCCAAGGTCAAGCCCATCTATGTTTCGGTGGGACACCTGGCGGATATGGAAACCGCAGTCGAGCTCGTCCTGCGCTGCACAACGCGTTTTCGCTTGCCCGAGCCGATCCGCGCCGCGCACAAGGCAGCCGCTCTGTCGCCACGCTAGCTGCCGTCCAGCAGCTCGCGATACAGCGCGATCGTGTCAGCGCAGACGCGCGCGAGCGTGAAGCTGTCCAGCACAATCTGTCTGCCCGCGGCACCCATGCGCTGGCAGGCATCGGGGTCGTCCAGCAGCTTCTGCACAGTCGCGGTCAGCGCATCGACATCGCCGGGCGGCACGAGACTGCCATTGACGCCTTCGCGCACGATTTCGCGGCAGCCAGGCGTATCGGTGGCGACGCAGGCGCGCGCGCAGGCAGCGGCTTCGATTAACACCTTGGGGACGCCCTCGCCATAGGTTGACGGCAAGCAGACGAGGCGGCTTTCGGCATAAGCCACCGGCATGTCGGCTCGCTTGCCCTGCCATTCGATCAGCCCCGCTGCCTGCCAGGCATCCAGCTGTCGCAGGGGGACGCTGAGCGGGCTGGTGGGCTCTGCATAGCCGACAACGCGGAAGACCGCTCGGTTTCGCAAACGCCGCGCCATTTCCACAAAGTCGCCTATGCCCTTCTGCCACAGCAAACGCCCCGCATACAGGACCACGGGCAAACCGGCGGCTGGCTCTTTCGCCGGGCAGAATATCGTTTCATCCACGCCCGACCCGCGGATGAGTCGCGTTCGCTCGCGGTTGACCAAGCCGCGCTGGATGAAGAGACGCTGGTCATCTGGATTTTGAAAGATGATGCGGCTGCCCGCCCCAGCCAAAGCCAGCTTAAACGCCGGCGCGGACAAGCGATTGATCAGCCGCGCTTTCCAGCCATCGCCCGCGAACACATAGCCCAGCCCGCTCATGGCATGGACGACCGCCCCCAGCCTGCAGAGGCGCGCCGCAATCCCGCCATAGAGCACCGGCTTGATGCTGACATGATGCAGCAGATCGGGCTGCAGCCGCGCATACAATCGGCGCAGCGCCAACAGAGTCGCCAGTTCATGCAGCGGGTTGGTGCCATGCTGGCTGAAGGGCAGAGGATGAAAGGGCAGCCCAGCCGCCTGGATGCGCGTTATGGATGCGGTGTCAGCGCCCGAAGCCGCCACTGAGACGCGAAAGCCAGCCGCTTGCGCCGCCAGCGCCAGTCCCAAACGATGCGACACAAAAAAGCGCGGGATATTCACCACGAAGAGCAGACTGGGTCGCTCGTCAGGCAAGGCAAATCCTCTTACTGGCTGCGCAGCCAGCGTCAGGCCGGCTCGTCAAAATCTATCAACAGCACTTCGCTGGTATCATCGACGCCCGCGATGCTGCTGCTGAGCGCTTCGACTGGCGTGTGCCGGGCAAATTTCGCGCCAGTCAGCACATAGACCAGCACGCCCACCGACGACAGCGCAAAGCTCGCCAAAATGCCCACCATCTGCAGCTGTCCAAAGAAAATATCGCTGGCACCATCACGAATATGCGATCCAAAGCCGACAATATCCGCCAAGCCGGCCATCCCCGCGAACAAAATCCCCGTGATGGCCAGCCGCAGGCCGATCTGCTGGCTGAGCGTGGCTGGCACGCCCAGGAAAAATATGCACTTCAGATAAATCAGCGCGCCCAGCACCAGAAATCCGTAGCCGACCACGACCATCAGCACCTGCACGAGACCAATGCCGGCCGTGGTCGCCGCGCCAGTTACGCCGGGGAACAAACCCATAAAACAGATCATCGCGCCCAAAGCGCCCAAAGCGATGCCAACTTGTGAAAATCGCCACATGCTGTCTTATCCGTCCGCCAGGCTTTCTCGCAGTTTGCGCAGCATATTGCCGCCCAAGATGGCTGCCGTTTCGTCATCAGAAAAGCCGCGCTCGGCCAAGGCACCCCGCAACAGCCACAGATCGCAGCTGGTATCAACTTCCGCGGGCAGGCTGCTTAAGGCGTACCCGCCGTCCATATCGCTGCCCAAGCCGACATGCGCAACGCTGCCCGCCAACTGGCAGACATGATCAACCGCATCGACCCAGTGCGATAAGTTAACGCGCCGCTTCGGGTCGCCAGGCTGCCAGTCGCGCCGCAGAAATCGATTATACAGCATGATGCCCATGACGCCGTCGCGCTGGCAAAGTTGTCGGATCATCTCGTCGGACAGGCAGCGCGGATGGTCGGCGATGCGGCGCGGGCTGCTGTGGCTGACGATGATCGCGCCTTCATAACGGTCAATGGCAGCGGCAGCCGCCCGCTCTGGCAGCCTGGCGATGTCCAGCAGGATATTGAAACTCTCCAGCGCCTCCAGCAATTCGCAGCCGGGCAGGGTCAGATCGCCACCGTCGCCCACGCTCGCCACATAGCGATTGCTGCCAGGAGCTGGCGCCACGATGCGCAGGCCATAGTCCAGCCATTCTTCAATTTGCTTCGGCTCGCTGACTGGCGCTGCGCCCTTCAGCGTCGGCACGATGCCCTGCAAGCGTCCGCCGATGTCGTCTTTCGCGCGCCACGACGCCAGCACTTCGTCCAGGTCTTGCAAACACAAAACAAGGCGAATCGACTGGTTGTCGTCTGCCAGGCGCTGATAATGATCCAGCTGCCAGCGCGCGATTCTCTGCGCCTCAGCTTGTCCGCGGCTGGTATGGCGCGCCCAGTCCGGCCGGCGCTGCGCCGCTTCGTCCCATACCTGGACGCTGCCAAAGACCAGCGCCACCCGTCCCAGCAAATTGTCGCGCAGGCTGGTGATGGCTGGAGGAGCGTTTGGACTGCTTTGGGCGCGGCGCTGACACCATGCCCAACTGGCATAATCCCGCCCCAGCTGCAAGGCGTTTGGCGCGATATTCTGCATCGCATCGACGACGATCATCATCCCTCAAGTCTACACGGTCTGCAAAGCCTGTGGTACAAGGGGACTGTATCAGCACAGCCTCGAGCCGTCATTATTCCATGCGCATCATTCAACTGCACAATGTCGGCGTCAACTTCGCCGGGCGCGAGCTGTATCGTGGCATCTCTTGGGACATTGACAGCCGCGACCGCATCGCCTTGGTAGGTGCCAACGGCGCGGGCAAATCCACCCTCTTCAAGCTGCTGCTGGGCGAATTGACACCCGACAGCGGGCACATCACGCGGCAGCCGCAGGCGCGCATCGCTGGCTTGACGCAGGATATTGAGCTGCCGCCCGAAGAGACTCTGCTGAGTGCCGCGTTGGTCAAGCCGCCGGAGCTGGCCGCGGTGGAAAAAGCGCTGGGTGAGATCGAAGCCCGCTTGGCCGACTCGGCTGTCTACAGCGATGCCACGCGCCTGGCTGAAACACTGGAAGATCACGAAGCAGAGCTGGTCCGCTATGAACGCATGAATGGGCATCGGCATGCCAGCCATGTGCGCGAGCTGCTGGCTATGCTGGGCTTTGACGAAGGCGACTATTCGCGGCGCAACGCCAGCTTGTCGGGCGGGCAAAAGAAGCTGGTTGCGCTGACGCAGCTGGCGGTTGCCGCGCCTGATCTGTTGCTGCTGGACGAGCCGGACAACCACCTCGACCTGAATGGCAAACACCAGTTGGAACGGTTCATCCACAGCTACCGCGGCGCTGTCGTCATCATTTCGCACGACCGCTATTTGTTGGACGAGGTAGCCACGCGGACGGTCGAACTGGCAGACGGCAAACTGATCGTCTATCCCGGCAACTATTCCTATTTCATCAACGAGCGCGAACGCCGCCGCCTGCGCCAGCAGCAGCAATATGTAACGCAGCAGAAAGAGATCGCCCGGCTCGAGGAAATGATCGACCGCTTTGAACGGTGGGCGCGCCAGGTGCTCAGCCGCAAGCACATGTTGGCCGCCCGTCAACGCCGGCGCATGTTGCAGAAGATGCGCGACAGCGGCGAAATCATCGAGAAAGCAGGCGAACAGCGCTTGATGGATTTCAAGGTGGCCGGCTGGCGCGGCAGCAAAAATGTGCTGGAACTGCGCGGGCTGGGTATGGCTTTTGATGACGAGCCGCTGTTTATGGATGCCGACCTGCTCATTCGGCATGGCGAGCGCGTGGGCATCATCGGCGGCAATGGGGCGGGCAAGACAGTCTTGCTCAAGCTGGTTCTGGGCGAGCTGCCGCCGACATTGGGTGATGTCAAGGTCGGACCCAGCGTGCGCATCGGCTATTATTCGCAAGAGCATCAGACTCTGGACGCCTGGCTCGAAAACACGCCATTGCAATTGATCCGCAGCATTCAAAACAGCAGTGAATCCAACGCGGTGTCTTTTTTGCTGGGCATGGCCTTCACCTATCAACAGGCGCGCCAGCCCATCGGCAGCCTCTCGGGCGGCGAACGCAGCCGCTTGCAGTTGGCGCTGGTTATGCTGCAAGAGCCGAACCTGCTGCTGCTGGACGAGCCGACCAACAACCTGGATATCGCTTCGGTCGAAGTGCTGGAAGGCGCGCTGGACGAATTTGTCGGCACAGTCGTCATCGTCTCGCACGACCGCTACTTTCTCGACCAGGCTGTCGACCGGCTTGTCGAACTGCGCGCCGGCGAATTGCGCGAATACCAGGGCGGGTATACCGAGTACCTGCAGGCGACCGGGCGTTTGGAATCCGCTGTCAGGGATCGGCCGGCCGCGCCAGGATCACCGCGCCGGGAATGGTGAAAGAGAAGTTGTCGTCGTTGATCTGCGCGGGCAGCCCAAAGCCGCGGCGGATGTCTGCCGACGCGCCGGCAAATAGCGATTTGATTAGGGCGCGGTTCGAGCGTGGCGTGCGCATGCGCTGCGTCCAGGTGGCGAAGTGCAGGCTGAGCGAGAATCGTTCCAGCGCCGCCACCACAAAACCAGCCGCTCGCAGCATCGTCAGCCATTCCGAAGCGCGGAAGTCGCGGACATGCGATGGGTCGCGCAGCAATTCGATCGCCTGCAAAAAGGTATCCTGGGCATACCCTTCGTCAGCCATGATATCGCTGATGGCAAAGACGCCCGTCGGCTTCAGCACACGCCGAAACTCCGCCAGCGCCTGTTCGGGCTGCTGCCAGTGGTGCGCGCTGTAGCGGGTGGCGACGATGTCAAAGCGGGCGGCAGGGTAGGGCAGCCGCTCTACATCCGCTTGCTGCAGCGCGAGATTGTCCACGCCGCGTTCGCAGGCAAGCGCCGCCACCTGGTCGAGCATGGCGCGCGTGAAATCGCAGGCGAAGACCGCCCCGGCGCGCCCCGCCAATGCCAAGGCGGTGTGGCCCGCTCCACAGCCCGCGTCCAGCGCCAGCATATCCGCCTGCGGGTCGGCGGCTGCGACCAGCCAATCAAGGTCGGCGCCTGTGGCATGGACTCTGCTGTTGCGATAATTGGCGGCGACATCGGCGAATTGGCGCTGTACATGGCTCTTTACATCTGCGGCTGGCGGCAACGTGGTCATGGAGTTCGGCCGGCTCTGCGCGCAAAAGCCCAAAAGACCCTTGCAACTGGCGGCGCATGCGCTATACTTTCCATGAACATCTCCTGATATCAGTCAATTTCAAGGGTTCGCCTTGACAGTGCCTGCTGTATTCCTCTACACTATGAATTTGCAGTTCTCTTGCCGTCACGCTGCTGCGGATACATGAAAACCGACCACGACAAGTTGTGTTGGTTGTTTGGCGCATCGTCTCACCAATTTGTGTGGCGCTGTGTTTGTATGTGTGTCTGCCCCCAGCCGAGTCCAGAGTCCAGCCAAGGAGCCGCGCCTTGAAACACTATTATAACGTCAAGAACTACGCTCGCACGCCCGAGATCCAAGACTTGCCCTCGCTGATCGATATCCAGCTCAAGTCTTTCGACCACTTTCTGCGTGGCGGGAAACTGCTGGAGCTCTTTGATGAGATCAACCCAATCACCAGTTTCAATGGCAATCTGTCGCTTTACTTCCCTGGCAATGACCCGCAGGCGCAAGAGTTTGGGCTGACATTCCGCCTGGACGAGCCCAAGTATGATGAAGATGAGTGCATAGAGCGCGACATGTCCTTTTCGGCATCGTTGCATGCCAAGGTCGCTTTGGTCAACCACGAACAGGGTGACGAGTTTATCGTACAGGAAATCTTCCTGGGCGAGTTCCCGTTGATGACAGAAAAAGGCACCTTCATCATCAATGGCACCGAGCGCGTGGTGGTCAGCCAGTTGATCCGCTCGCCCGGCGTCTATTTTGATGGCGAAGAAGAGCGCACCACTGGGCGTTATCTGGCCAACTGCAAACTTATCCCCGACCGGGGCGCTTGGATGGAATTCGAGACGCGCAAGACCGACTACATCACTGTCAAGTTCAACCGCAAGCGCACCATCCCGGTGACAATTCTGCTGCGCGCGCTGGCGGCGGTGGAAGACGGCATGTCGGCTTCGCGCTCGCCAGTCAAAGTGGGCGATGACGAAGAGATCCTCGCGCTCTTTTCTGGCATTGATACGGACGAAACGCGCCGCTATATCGAAACCTGCATCAACCAGGAGCCGGACTGGGATCTGAAGAAAAAGCATACTATCGGCGAGGCTGCGCTGATTGAGTTCTTCCGCCGCGTGCGCCCGGGCGACCCGCCAACGCTGGACAACGCCCGCAGCTTCTTGGAAGAGCAGCTATTTGACAAACGCCGCTACGACCTGGAGCGGGTCGGCCGCTACAAACTCAACCGGCGCTTGCGTCTGGATGAAGTCGTCCCGCGCCAACACCGCACCTTGACCAAGCACGATATTGTCGAGCTTGTTCGGCATATGATTGTAATCAACAATGCCAACGACCCAACGCGCCACTTTGATGACATCGACCACCTGGGCAGCCGGCGCGTCAAAACAGTCGGCGAGTTGATCGGCAATAAGCTGCGCGTCGGCTTGCGGCGCATGGAACGCGTCGTGCGCGAGCGCATGTCGATCCGCGAAGCCGACCAACTGGCGCCCGTTTCGCTCATCAATATCCGGCCCATCGTGGCTGCTGTGCGCGAATTTTTCGGCTCGTCCCAGCTTTCGCAATTTATGGAGCAGACCAACCCGCTCTCCGAGCTGACGCACAAACGCACCTTGTCGGCGCTGGGTCCAGGCGGGTTGCGCCGCGAGCGCGCCGGCTTTGATGTGCGCGATGTGCATCATAGCCATTATGGACGCATCTGTCCCATCGAGACGCCCGAGGGTCCGAATATCGGCTTGATTGGCCGCTTGGCCAGCTACGCGCGCGTCAACGACCTGGGTTTTATCGAAACGCCGTATCGCAAGGTCATCAACAGCCTGCCACTGGACGACGAGCGCCTGCTTGGCCGCGCGCTGAATGACGATGTGGAAGCTGTCTTGTCGCTGCCCAAGGGCGCGGTCATCACCAAAGACATCCTGGCCATGCTGCGCTATCACCAGATCGACCGGGTCGCTGTGCATGCTGTGGATGGGTTGGAAGCGGTGGAAGAGCGCCCGGTTGACGAAGCGCTGATTGGCCTCCGCATCGGCGCTGATGTGATGGTGGGCGTGGTGCGCAGCCAGTTGAACAACTTGATTGACGCTGTGCGCGACCAACTCGACAGCCGCTCTCTCAGCGAAACCCGCGAGGAATATGACGCGCTCTATGTCGATATCGCCGGGCCCATCATCGCCGCTACCGACCTGATTTGGGAGAATCGCGACAGCATGACTCCGCAGCGCCTCGAGCAATTTGACGAGGTGGTTGGCGCGCGTGCGGCTGAGCTCGAAGGCACGATCTCGACTTACTTGAATGCTCGCGGCGACTTGCGTAGCGCCATCGAGGCGTTGTCCAGCGCATTGGAGAAACCGCCCAGCCGCCTGTTGGATGTGCCAAGGCGCTTCGACCAGCTCTATGACGAAGCCGCGAAATATGCCGGCAAGGTCGGCGACTTTGCGCGCCTGGCAGAAAAATCCTTGAATGGCGAGCAGCTGTCCCCCCGCGAAACCAGCCGAATCATGCAATCGGCCTACAACTGCATCCGCCTTTTTCACGAGAAAATGGCCAAAGCCGACGAAGCCGTCGAACGCGCCCGCAAGCCACTGGATGATTTGCAGCGGTCGGAAGTCATGACCGAACGGCGGACTATCGCGGCAAAAGGCGCGATCATCGACGCGGCGATGCTGCAATCGCTGCGCATGCATGGCATCGAACATGCGCCGGTTGTGGTGCTCGGCGATGATGGCGCGGCTGAAACGCTGCCCGTGACTGGGGGACTGGCAGGGCGCATGCTTCACGAAGCTATCGAATCGGAGACGCTCGTGCTCGAAGAAGGCGAGGTCATCGACGCGGCCGCGCTGCAGACATTGCGGCAGGCCGGCTTTTCTGCCGCGCCGGTCGCGCCTTTCGCTTCGCACGAGATCACCTACCTTTCGGCTGATCAAGAAGACGAATACACAATCGCCCAAGCCAACGCTGTCCTGGACGAGCGCGGGCAATTCGCTTCCAACCGTGTTTCGGCGCGTCTGCATCAGCAATTTGTGTCGGTCGCGCCGCAGCGCATCGAATACATGGATGTCGCTCCGCGCCAGATCGTTGGCATCAGCGCGGCGTTGATCCCCTTCCTTTCGCACGATGCCGCCAACCGCGCCTTAATGGGCTCCAACATGCAGCGGCAGGCTGTCCCGCTTATCACGCCCGATGTCTCGGTTGTCAGCACTGGCATGGAACGCCAAGCCGCGTCCAGCAGCGGACAGGTGCTGGTCTCGGAAGTGGCTGGCGAGGTCATCAGCGTGCAGGGCCATCGTGTCGTTGTGCGCGCGACCGATGGCGAGGAAGTTGCTTTTTCGCTGCGCAAATATGAGCGGTCCAACCAGTCGACCTGCATCGACCAGCGTCCGCAGGTGCGCAAGGGCGATATGATCCAGCCTGGCGACATCATCGCCGACAGCTCATCCACCTACAACGGCCATCTGGCGCTGGGGCAGGATGTATTGACATGCTTCCTGTCGTGGGATGGCGGCAACTATGAAGATGCCTTGCTGGTCAGCGAAGACTTGCTGCGCAGCGACAAGTTCACCAGCATCCACATCGAAAAGTATGAAATCGAGGCGCGCGACACCAAGCTGGGCGCGGAAGAAATCACCTATGACATCCCCAATGTCGGTGAAGAAGCGCTGAAAGACCTCGACCAGGACGGCATTGTGCGCATCGGCGCAGAAGTCGGCCCCAACGATATTCTGGTGGGCAAGATCACCCCCAAGGGCGAAAAAGAACTATCGCCCGAAGAAAAGCTGCTGCGCGCCATCTTTGGCGAGCACGCCCGCGAAGTAAAAGATTCGTCGCTGCGTCTGCCGCATGGCGACCGCGGCAAAGTGATCGATGTCAAGGTCTTCAACCGCGCCGAACATCCCGACCTGCCGGCTGGCGTTGAAAAAATGGTGCGCGTCAGCGTGGCGCAGCGCCGCAAACTCACCATTGGCGACAAAATGGCGGGACGCCATGGCAACAAAGGCGTCATCTCCAAGATCGTCACGGTCGAGGATATGCCGTATATCGATGGCGGCATCCCCTGCGAAATCATCCTGAACCCGCTGGGCGTTCCCAGTC
>JAPOSR010000065.1:20524-40544 GCA_026709625.1 Chloroflexota bacterium | reverse complement strand
CAAGCTCAGCGCGATGCTGTCGACGCTATGCCAGAAGCGGAGAAGCGGATGTTGGTGGATATGGCGCAGGATAACCGCGAGATGGCTGAGCAGACGGCTCTAGCCCAGATGGAAGCGGGCAGCGTTGTTGCCGACGCGCAGCAAGCCATGCCAACCGAAATGCCGCCCGACCCAGCCGAACAAGCCAGCGGATCGTTTATCCATATCGACCCCATCCATGGCGCAGACGGCTTCGCCAAGATATATGCTCTGCCCGATGGCCGGCAATTCCTGCGCTTCGAGGACTTCCGCTCGAAGAATGGACCCGACCTGCATGTGTACCTATCGCCAGAATACCCGACCACGACGTTTGCGGGTTTGGGCGAAGAGCCGCTGCATCTGGGCGCGCTGAAAGGCAACATCGGCAGCCAAAATTACGAGATCCCGGCGGGCACAGACCTGGCGCGCTTCCAAAGTGTCGTCATCTATTGCCGACCATTCCGCGTTGTCTTCAGCTCGGCGCAGCTGACAGCCAGCTAGTCAAAATCGCGATATCGCCATTCGCCGCCGACCATTGTGCCCAAAACCCGCAATGAGGGGATCTCGTCGACTGGCACGCGCGTGATGTCGCGGTCGAGCACGATCAGGTCGGCAAGATAGCCCGCGCTGAGCATCCCCAGGCGGTCTTCCATTTCGGCGGCATAGGCGGGACCTTGCGTATAGCCCAGCAGCGCCTCGCCCAGGCTGACGCGCGCTTCGGGGTGCCAGCCGCCGGCCGGTTCGCCATTGCGCTGGCGGGCGACCGCGGCATGAATCCCCAGCAGCGGGTCGAGCGGCTCGACCGGCGCATCAGACCCAAAGGCGATGCGCGCGCCATGATCCAGCTGCAAGCGCGGGTTGTATGACCATTTTGTGCGCTCGCCCCAATATCGGTCGGCAGTGAGCATGTCGGAGGTGGCGTGGATGGGCTGCATCGAGGCGATGACATCCAACTGCGCCAGCCGGTGCGCGTCCTCAGGGTGGATGAGTTGCACATGCTCGATGCGGTGGCGGCGGCTGGAGCGCGCTTCGCCCCGCGCTGCTTCCTGCGCCCGCGCAATCGCAAACACATCCAGCACATCGCGCACCGCTTTGTCACCGATGGCATGAATGCTGGAGGGCAAGCCGCTAGCGCTGGCGCGACAGACATAGTCGACCATCGCTTCTTTTTCGACCACCGCCAGCCCCGTGTTCCAAGCTTCGCCAGCATACGGTTCAAACATAAGCGCGGTCTTTGGTCCCAGAGCGCCATCCGCAAACAGCTTCAGCGCCCCAATGCGAAGCGAGTCATCACCAAAGCCGCGGCGAAGCCCTGTGTCGAGCGCCGCGTCCAGCCAGCGCTGATTAATCTGTTTCACGACGCGCAGGCTCAGGTCGCCGCGTTCCCGCAATATCTGCAGCGCCACCAGGCACGACGGGTCATCAAAGTCGTGAATCATGGTGAGGCCGCGCCGCAATGCATGCGCCTGCGCAGCCTGCATCATATCCGCCAGTTGGTCGGGATTTGGCGCTGGCACGCGCTCGCTGACGAGTTGCATAGCGGTCTCCAGCAAGATGCCGGTTGCCGCCCCCTGTTCATCGCGGAGAATCTCGCCGCCTTCGGGATCGGGACTTGAATCCGTGATGCCAGCGAGGGCGAGCGCGCGTGAATTCACCCAGGCGGCATGTCCGCTCTTTGCCGAAAGATAGACGGGGTTGTTCGGCGCGACCGCGTCCAAATCGCCACAGGTGGGGAAGGCGCGGTCATCCCACAGATCCTGCGCCCAGCCCTGCCCGGTGATCCATTCGCCGGCTGGGGTCTGCTGCGCGCGAATGTGAACGCGATCCAGCGCAGCGGCTTTGCTGGCCAGATCAAAAACACTGACCGCGCGCATGGATTCTGCCTGCGCCTGCCAATGCAAGTGGGCATCGGCGAGTCCGGGCAGCACAGTCTTGCCGTCCAGGTCGACTGTTGTCGCGCCGGGCACAGCCAGTCGGGCGATCTCGACATCATTGCCGACTGCAGCCAGCCGACCATAGCTGATGGCAGCGGCGCTCGCGCGAGGCCGGGCATTGTCCAAGGTGATGATGTTGCCATTGAGCAGAATGGACTGAATCATGCCGGTTCCCTGTTGAGTTCGCGTTCAATTTCTTCGCTCGTCGGCGCGCTGCCCAGGCTGGCGCGGGTTACCGAATAGGCTGCCAGCCGGCCAGCCAGGCGCACAGCCGCAGATACATCGCCAGCGAGCCGCCGCAAGCTGCCCAGCAGCGCCGCCGCAAAGACATCGCCAGCCCCGGTCAAATCATGCGCCACGACCTCCAGGCTTGCATAGCGCATTGCGCCGCCAGCATGATAGTGGACGCCGCCATCGCGCCCATTGGTCACCACCAGGTGCTGGCAAACGCGGCGCATCTCGTCGGTCAGCTGGGGAAAGGGGTGGATGTCTTCTTCGCTGTAGACGACAAGTTCAATCTGGCGCAGCGCGTCGGCATCAAACCAGCGCCGAAATTTGACCAAGCCATCGGCATCCCAGCGCCGCAGCATGCCTTGCAAGGTCAGCATCTTGATCGCATTGGGGAATCGATTTGCCAGTTCGCGCGGGTCGATCTCGGCTGCCAGCGGTCCCATATGCAGATAAGGCGGGTTGGTCCACCCGATTGGCACATGATCATAACGCAGGGGCTTGGCGGTCGCTCGCACAAATTGTTGCCGACCGGCTGCGGAATAAACATTCTCATAGGTCAATGAGTTTTGGGCGGGCAGGCTGACCAATTCAGCGTGCGGCAGCAAATGCTCCAGCAAGGGCTCGTTGCAGGCTGCGCTGGTCAACACGCCGACTCGGTGACCAAAAGCGGCATACGTCGGCGCGGCATAGGCGACGGTGCCGCCCAGCATGCGACCGCCCGGCACGAGATCGACGGTCAAGTGTCCGATGGTCAGGACATCAATTGGAGACGGCATGGATGCGGAGCCGGCGGGGTCAGTTGGGCACGATGGTGACTTTTCGCGCGGCGCCCTGGCCAACGCTTTCTGTGCTGACATCATCGTGGTCGCGCAGAGTCAGATGAATGATGCGGCGCTCGCTGGGCTGCATAGGCTCGAGCGTGATGGTGCGTCCCTGCTGCACAGCTTGCTTCGCCATCCGTTTTGCCAGCCCGCGCAGCCGATTGGACCGCCCCGTCTTGTAGCCTTCGGCATCGATGATGATATTGGCGCGCCGCTCGAGTCTGCGGCTGCAGATCAAGCGCGTGATATGCTGCAAAGACGCCAAGGTTTCGCCGCGCCGGCCTATGAGCCGGTTAATTCGCTCGCCGGTGATATTCAACATCCAATGCGGCGCTTCGCCTTCGGCCTCGTCGCTGCGGGTTATGTTAATTTGCGCGTCAACGCCCATGCGAGTCAGCATCGCTTCCAGCACTTCCAGCCCGACATTCGCGTCTTCGTCCAGTTCGACATCGGCGACTATGCTGATCACGCCGGCGGCTGGTTCGCTGCGGAGGGGCGCGGCATCTGCCCAGTCAGATTCTTCGTCCAAGTCTTGGGGATATCTTTCGGGTTCCACAGCTTTGCGCTGGCCGATGAGAACCAGACGCACCCGCGCTTCGCGAGCGCCGAAGCCGAACAAGCCGGTATTGGGCTCTTCCAGCACTTCCACCATGACATCGGCGGGCGCGGCTTTGAGCTGGGACAAGCCTTTGTTGATGGCTGCATCCACCGAGTTGGCGGTAACTTCGATCATCTCCATCGTTCGTTCCTTTGCGTTGGCTGCGCCGGTCGCGTTTATCTTCTGCGCGGCTTCTTTTTCCTGCTGCGGCGTGGCTTCTTGGCGTCTGGCTCGTCATCGGCGAAGACCACTTCCACTGGCGCTTCATCGCCCCTGCCGCCGAAGACTCGTTCGAGCGCGCGCCGCCCTTGCGGGCTGTATTGCACCATGCCGATTAGATTAGATGTCACGAAGTAGAGCGACAAACCCACCGAAAACGACAGCGAGAAGAAGCCGAACATGATGGGCATAATAGTGGTCATGCTGCGGGTCATGGCAGCTGCCTGGCCGCCGGGATTGCTGTCTGCTTCATCATCATCATCGTTTTTGCTGGGCTGCTGCCCGGTCATAGACATGGTCAACTTTTGCTGCGCCCAGGTGGTGATCAACACCAGCAGCGGCAGCGCCAGGGCATAGGGGGGGTTTTCTGTCGGCGCGCGAGTCAGGTCCAGCTGTGGCAGCAGATCGACCAATGGCGGGATGGGCGACCACAAGCGTTGCAGGGGAATCAGCGAATCCAAACCGGGGATGAGCAGCCGCTCGGACAAATCGACCAACTGAAAAGGCGTGGCGGCCAGCGCAAAGAAGATCGCCTGATACAAACCGATCAGAATGGGAAACTGGATCAACATGGGGAAGCAGCCGCCAACGGGATTGACCCTGTTTTCCCGATACAGTTTCATCTGCGCCTGCGACATTTTTTCTCTGTCGTTCTTGTATTTCTCTTGCAGTTTCTTCAGCTGTGGCTGCAGCTGCTGCATACGCCGCGACGATTCTTGCTGCTTGGCAAAAAGAGGCCAGGTCAGCACGCGGATAATCACCGTCAGCACGATGATTGCCAAGACGATATCCTGGTTCAGCGCCGAATAGAGCCAAGCCAGTATCGTAACAAAAGGGTTTAGAATCAGATCCCACATGTGGGCATGCTCCTGTAATGGCTCAGCGCGGATAGACCCAGGTTTGGCGGCCGTCAATGCCAAAGGCGATCAACAAGCGCCCATCGTGCACCGATGTAACCAGCAGCAGCGGCTCGTCAATATCCAGTGTCGCGCTTGGTTCCAGCAGCAACATATCGCCCAGCAGCTCGGGGCGGTCGTCAATCTCGCGGGCGTTGATGAGCGCGCCGTCATCGCGGTGCAGCCAATACACTTTGCCATCGCGCGAGGCGACGATCACGCGGTCGCCCACCACCAGCGGTCCCGCCCGGATTCCGCGCTCGGCGATATGCTGCGACCAGCGCAAAGCCAAGCCCGCTTCTGTGTCCAGCGCATGCACATAACCGCTCAGATCCGTCAGATAAACGATGTCATTTGCATCGATGGCCGGCGTGCCCCAAACCCAGTTCTGAGTCTCATAGCTGCTGAGAATGTCACCCTCCAGCGAAATCTCGAAGAAGCGTTTGTTGAAGCTGCCGACATACAAGCGGTCCCTGGCCAAAAGCGGCGTGGATGCGATGCCGCCACCCAGATCAACCTTCCAGCGTTCGCGGCCGGTCTCGCGGTCAACGGCGTACAGATAATGGTCCAGAGAGGGAAAGATGAGCAAATCGCCCACTAGCAGCGGCTTTGCCCAGACGCCTTCTTCGGTGGGGACGCGCCACAGCTCGCGCAGGCCATCCAGGGCATAGGCGGCAAGCCCGCCATCCTGAAAAGGCACATAGAGCAGTCCATCCGCCGCGAGCATGCTAGCGACGACCTTGCCTTCGATAGGCAGCGAGCGCTTTACATCAAGCACGACTGTATCGACAAGCAGCAAACGACTGTTGTTGTCGGCAATGAGCATGGTTTCGGGGGCGATTGGGATAGGCTGGGCATAGAATTGCCCGCCGCCGTTGTCGCTGCCGCGGAATATCCAGCTGCGCGGGTTGCCGTCGTTGTCGCGCAGGGGCTGGCCATTGACCGGGTTGAGCAAGCGCGCCGGCAAGCCATTGGACGGCGTCAGCAGCGCCACATCGTTATTGTATGCCAGCGCGATGTGCTGTTCGCCATTCAAGTCGATCAAACCGATCGATGGCCAACTGACGCCAATGCGCCCGCCGACGCAAGCCGTCAAGCCAAACAAGCACAGCAACAGCAGCGCCAGCCGCAGGGTTTGGGAGGTCTTCAAGCTTCACTCCTTGGGCGGGACAGGGTCATATCCGCCGGGATGCAAGGGATGGCAGCGACAGATGCGCCGCACGCCCATCCAGCCACCCTTTATCGGACCATACATATCAATCGCTTCGTATGCGTATGTCGAGCAGGTCGGCGTGAAGCGGCAAGCGGACGGCAGCAGCGGCGAGATAAATCGCTTGTATGCGCGAATCAGGCGCAGCATCAACCACTTCAAGGAGCCACCCAGGTTACACCAATTGCGTTTGCAAAACTAACTGCCTGACTATACGCTGCAACTCGGGAAAAGGTTGCAGCAAGACGCCGCGCCTCGGCAGCAGCACAATATCAAAGCCCTGCCGCAGCTCCTTGTGCAGCGCCGCCAGCAGCTCGCGCAGCCGCCGCTTGATGCGATTGCGCTCGACAGCCAGTCCCAGCCGCCGGCTCGTCACGATTCCATACCGGTTGTGCGTCAAAGAATTCTCGCATAGGCGCAGCAGCAGCAGGCGATGGCGATATACCCTGCCCTTGCGCCGAACACGCGAGAAATCTGCGGGCCGCCGCAGCCGCAAAGCGCGTTTCATCGCCTAGCTGGCATTCCAGTTCACCTTCTTGACATGGTTCGGCGCGACAGCCAGCTGGTGGCGGCCGCGCAGACGCCGCGCCTTCAGCACATTGCGCCCGGAACGCGTACTCATGCGCTTGCGAAAGCCATGCACCCTTTTTCGCCGGCGAACCTTGGGCTGCCAGGTACGTTTGGTCGACATCCATTCCGCCTTTTTCTATTCATGCTCCGCGAACTCGCCGACAGTATAGTCCAGCGCCGCCGGCAGGTCAAGCGCGGCTTGGCGGCTCTCATGGCAAGCCGGCAATGCGTACTCGCCGATGCGCGAGTTTCGGGCATTCTCTCGGCGCTTTCAGCAGCAAAAATGTTTTTTTGCGATTGTCTGCGCTAGGCGCGCAACCTGCGCTTGACGATGCGCGCGCGGCTGGCTAGGATAGCGGCTGCGAATGGCGGACTTGGGAGGTGGCGCGCAGTGCTGCCAGCACACCATTGGGCGTATAACTTTACGATTGGCGCTGATGATATTGAAAGCATCACCAACCTGCTGCTTGAAAATGAGACCCCACTGACCGCGATTGAGTTGGCCACCGCCATCATCAAGAGGCGCGAGGATGAAAGCCGCCGCCGCCTCGAGCGGCAATTCGCGGGCACCAAGCTCTATCGCCCCGCCGACCGCTACGAGATTGGCGACCGCCTGATCTTTGCCGCGCTGGATTATGCCACCGGACATGTCGTCGAGCTGCGCAGCGGTGCCAGCGCAGATTTCAGCCCCATCCAAGTCGCGGCGATCGAATTCGATGAAGCCAGACATCAGCCCGACGGCGCGCGCGAATTCGTCGTGGAATTTCCCGGCGATCACCCGCTCAACAATGCGCGACACAACAGCCATCCCAGCCAACTGAAAGCCGACTATACGCTGGATGACATCATCCGCGACCCGAAGACGACCATAGTTGAACAGGTCAATGACGCCCTCGAGCGCAACTCCGATCTTGCGCGCATCGCCGGCACCTGGTTCGTGCGCGAGCTGATGGTCGAGGTCAGCATCGGGCATCTGCATCTGGCTGAAGCGGCGCTGGACATGCACGCAGGCGAACCGATGTCGCCCCGGCAAATCCTGACAGAGATCGGCGGGCTAGGCGATATGCCTTTGCCCTTGCAGGTTTTTTCGCTGAATTACGCGATGAAACAAGATGAGCGCTTCGACGAGGTCGGGCCAGCCGGACAGGTGCTTTGGCATCTCAAGTCGCTGCTGCCGCGCATGGTCTTGCAAGTGCCAGCTATCTTGCAATATACGCCCCTAGAGACCGACCGCCGCCAACTGACGCGGGAGATGCTGCAACTGGAATATGACCTCGATGACGAACATTCGCCGCTGACATCGCCACGCCCCGAAGACGAAGTCAGCATTACCTTGATTTATCCGCATCGGCGTGTCGGCACATTGCCCATCAATTCCGAAACCAGGCATATCTTTCCGGATGCCAAGACGCCGCGCATCGCCGTCACGCTCATCGACCTGCTCGACAAAAGCGAATACCGATGCTGGGTGGTGCACGAACACAAATATGTGTTTGGCTTGTCGCCGCTGTACCAAAAACATCACCTGCCGGTCGGCGCGTATGTGTATCTTAACCGCACCGACGACCCCGCTCGCATCGAAATCGAGTTCGACAGCTACCGCCCGCGCACAGAGTGGATCCCGCTGGCAAACCGCAGCGCAGACGACCGGCTGCGCTTTCAGACTGCCAACCGGGCTGTCGGCGCTGATTATGACGACATGATTATCGTGGGGGTTGGCAACCTGGCGGAGGTCGACAAATTGGGCAAAGACATCCAGACCCGGCGCGTCGCCTTGACCAGCTTGCTGCGCAGCCTCGTTCACGAGCTCAGCAGCCAGAATCCACAAGGCACGGTGCACGCGAAGGTGCTCTACAGCGCGCTGAATATCCTGCGCCGCTGCCCGCCCGCGCCCATGTTCTCCGCCCTGCTGTCCAACCCCGACTTTGAATATGTGGGCGGCAATTACTGGAAGCTGAGCCACTAGACGCGAGGAAGGCGCATGGCTTTCAATTTTCTGATCAAGCCCAGCCTCGAGACGAAATTCGCCATCGACTATGACTGGTGGGTGCAAAGCCGCGACGATCTGCAAGTGTATCTGCTCACGCACCTGACTCCCGAGCAGCAAAGCAAGTTGGCGCAAGGCAGCCTGCAAGAAGTGTTTGATTATGTCGACCCGCAGACCGGTGAGGTTTTCCCGCGCGACCGGCTGAGCTTGGCGCTGGCAGAGTCGGCGCGGCACGACGAGCTGTTTCCCGGACACATCGGCTTGATCGACAGCGTCTTCCGCGCCCTGCTGATCAATAGCAACCGGCCGTTGAACGCGCGCGAACTGGCTGATATCACCGGCCGCGATGCCGCAACGATCTTGAAGACCATCGGCGGCCTGCGCATCTACCGCGGCATCAGCCCTGTTCACAGCGACTGAGAGCCCTTCTATGGCGCGAGTCATCAACACCAACAGCCCGGGCAAACGCCGCAATGCGCAGCTGCGCACCATTGCCGAGATCTTGCGCAGGCTCAGCCAGCAGCGCGAAGTATCGCAGGAAAGCAAAGACATGGCCGCGGCGCTGGTCTATTGCCTGCGGGCGATCGCAGAGACTGTCGAAGAATCAACGCGCGCCTGGGAAAAACGCGGCTACTGGAAAAAAGCCGACGACTTTCAGCAGAAGTGGTGGTGGGCATCGCTGGAGGCGCAGCGCATCGAAAAGCTGGTCAAAGAGGGCGACTGGAGCCGGCTGCCCGAAACGATGATCAAGCTGCTTCCGCAAGTCGCCCATATCCAACTCAACCGCATGACCCGCGACCCAGCCGCCTGGCGCGGAGCCTATGCGAAGCTCACCGAGCCCGGCCGAGGCTAAGCCGGCTGGGCAATTTGTCCAAGGCCTTGTATACTTTACCCAATCTTAAATTGGCAATCATGCGCAGACTGCGATTATGCCGCTGCATCGAGCGCACAGCCTCACAATCGACGAAATCCGCAAGCTGTCGCTGCCACTAAGCGCGCGCATCGTATCGGGCGAGGGCTTGCTCGACCAGCCGGTAGCCTGGGCGACGATCATCTATCCCGAAGATGATATCGAAGCCAAATTCCTGCAACCGCGCGAACTTATTTTGCTCGCGCCAGTGAGCAATCCATCCAAAGCGCGCAGCGATGTCGAGTTGTTTCAGTGGGCGGCGCGGGCTGGCGCGGCTGGCGTGGCGGTTTATGGCGAAGTGAGCGAAACGGCGCTGGCAGAAGCGAAAGCGCAAAAATTGCCGGTGCTGGCGCTGGCTGATGACACGCGCATTCGTGAAGTCGAACGGTCAATCGTGAGCTTGCTGGTCGACCGCAAAGGGCAGATCGACAGACGCGGCACGCAGGTTTATCGACAACTGACGCAGATATCATCGCGCAATGAAGGCATGGATGGACTGTTGGTGGCGATGGCGCGCCTGAGCAAGAAAAATGTCATCGCCCATGACAAGCGCCTGCACCCCATCTCACAAAAGCTGCAGCCCGAGTTCGTCGGCATCTGGGACGACATAGAAGCCTTCCTCAAGAAGCAAGACAACCTGCCTGTCGAGCTGCACGACCGCCACCGCGTTGTCGAGGTCGACCCGCCGGTGCTGCTGCAAGCGCTGCCCGTGTCGGGCGTTGCCAGGCTCATCGCGCCGATCATCACCAGCAACCTCGGGCGCGGCTACCTGTCGATTATTGGGCGCGAACGCGAACTGGACGAGATCGACCAACTCATCTGTGAACATGGGGCGGCGGCTTGCGGCTTGGAAATGGCGAAGCAAAAAGCCGTCAGCGAAACAGAAAAACGTCTGCGCGGCACCTTTCTCGACCGCCTGCTGCTGGGCGATGTCAGCCCGCAAGAAGCCATCCGCCAGGGCGAGCGCTTTCAGCATGACATGTCGCGCGCCCATGTGGCCTTTGTGCTGGCTTGGCGCGGCGTCAACACACCGTCGCTGCGCCGCCTGGAAACGATCGTCAATGCCATCCTGACGACCGAAGACGCCGCAGCCCTTGTTTGGATCCGCGAACGCGAGGGCGAGGTCGTCGTCTTTCATGCCGCCGACCACAGAAACCCGATCGACAACAGCCTGGCGCTTGCCGAAGCCTTCCGCAGCGAAATCAACCGCCAACTCCCGCAAAGCCGCGCGGCAATCGGACTCGGCCAAGTCGCGCGAGATGTCAATGACTGGCGCTCCAGCTATCGCGATGCCGTGCAGGCCTCGGAATTAGCGCTGCGGCTGCAAACCGATATCCCGCTGTACATTGGCGATCTGGGCGTGTATCAGTTGATCATGAGCCTGGGCGAGCGCGAAAAGCTGAGCGACTTCTGCGCGCGCACACTGGGCAAGGTCAACGACTATGACGACCGCCAAAATGCCGACCTGATCAAGACTCTGGAAGCGTTCTTCGCCTGCCACGGCAACTTGTCGCAAACAGCAGCCTCGCTGATTGTGCACCGCAATACGCTGCTCTATCGCATCAATCGCATCAACGAGATCGCTGGAATCGACATGAGCCGCCCCGAAACCCGCCTGGCGCTGCATCTGGCGCTCATCATCCGGCGGCTGCTGGGGCGGGAATAGGCATCTGCGTGGCAACTGCTGACAAGGCATTCGCATCTTATTTATGCAAATTACACAAAGTTTGGGCAATTATATCCATTTGTTCTTTATAAGCCGCGCGCATTGCCGATGCGCCGCGCGTCTGCTAGCATATTTGTGAATATGGGGCTATATGCCTCTTCGCTTGCCGTGAATCGCTCTATTATCTGTGCCAGAAGGATATGCCATGAATGCGCGACACAAGACAGCGGTTGCCGACCCATTCGCTGATTTGCATTCGCTCGACCGCGAGCACCGCGATGCCTGCGCCTTAATCTGCTCGGTACGCAAGGGCGGCCAAGCCACGCATGGCAATGTCAAGCGCACCATCGAAGCCTTGACGCGCATGGGACATCGCACCGGCTATATCAATGGCGAGGGCGATGGCGTTGGCGTGCTCACGGATATCCCGCGGCAGCTGTGGACAAAGTGGCTGGCTGCGGCAGGGCTGCGCTCGTCGCTGGCGACCGACCGCAATTTCTGGGTGGCGCATGTGATGATCCCCGCGCACGACCGCAACCGCGCCCAGTATCTCGTCGATCAGATTTGCCGCCAGGTGAGCGAAGCTGGTTTGCACATCCTCATCGACCGGGCTGGACGGGTCAATCCGCAGGTGCTGGGGCCAAATGCCGAAAAAAACGAGCCGGTTTTTTGGCAGATCGCCGGCATCAACGGCCAAGTCGCTTCGGAAGCGCTCGACCGCGCGCTGTTTGAATTGCAAGTGCAGCTCGAGCGGGAGCTGCAAGTGCACTTCCCATCATTTTCCGCGCACAGCGTCGTCTACAAAGTGCAGGGCACCATCGAGATCCTGCGCCGCTATTATCCGGAATTGCGCGACCCCGACTATGCGTCAGCAATCACCATGGGGCATGCGCGCTACAGCACAAACACCAACCCGATCTTCGAGCGCGCCCAACCCTTCAGCATCATCGGTCACAATGGCGAGTTCAACACCATCTCGCGCTTCCGCCTGGAATCGGAGATGCTGGACATCCCCATGGTCGACAATGGCTCCGATTCGCAGGATATTGACCGCACCATCTATGCCCTGTGCATGCGCAAGGGCATGGATCTGGTCGAGGCGATGGAGCATATTTTCCCGCCTTTTGAACACGACTTGCTTCAATCCGCACCCGAGATCCATGAAATGTACGCTGAAATCCGCCAAGCCTTTGGCCCATTCGCGCAGGGGCCAGCTGCTGTCGTGGCGCGCCTCGGCGACCAGGCTGTGTTCAGCGTCGATGCGCTGGGCCTGCGCCCGTTGTGGTATGGCGAGACCGAGAAAGAACATTTCATCACATCCGAGCGCGGCGTCTATGCGCTTGATTCCATGTCTGTCAGCCCCAAGCCAATGGCGCCAGGGGAAAAGATCGCCATGCGCGTGCGCAGCGGGCAAGAAATTGAAGTGATGGACTACCCCGCTATCCAGCAATATGTCTACAGCCGCTACCGCGACCGCCAGTCCGGCAGCTCGGTTGAAAGCGGTATCTGGAGCGCCGAGGCCGGCAGCGCCGCCATGCCGCCTATGACCAATTATCCCACCCGCCCCCAGCCCAATGGCGGGGGAATGCAGCTGCAAGCGCAGACCGCGCCAGTCGCTGTGATAGAGCGCGCGCAAGCAGCGCCAGCAGCCGCCACCAAGCTGCCGTGGACAGCCGCGCCTGTCAAAACCAATGCGGCTGTCCTGTCGGGCTTCGGTTGGGAACGCTATCATGTCGAGATTGTCAAGGTGCTATCTGAAAGCGGCAAAGAGCAGATCGGCTCGCTGGGCTGGGATGGTCCCTTGGCTGCCTTGAGCAACACGCGCGCCAACCTGGCCGACTTTTTCAAAGAAACCATCGCCGTCGTGACCAACCCGTCCATCGACCGGGAACGCGAGCAAGCGCAATTTTCATCGCAGGCGCTCATTGGCTGTCGGCCCGAGATCGCCAGCGGACGCGACCAGAATGACCGGCTGATCCGTTTGCAGATCCCCCTGCTGCTCGAAGCGCCGCCAGAATTTGCTGATGCTGAATGGCTGCGCGACATCGCCTCGCGCCATGGCACGTTGCTGATCGAAGACCTGGCGGAGATCTTCGCCGGCCAGCTGGCCTGCCTGTCGATGGGTTGCCCGGTTGATACCAGCGTCGACCGCGCCATCGAGGAACTGCAGGCGCGCGCCGTTGATTCTGTGCAAGCTGGCGCGCAGTGCATCATCCTGGACGACAGCGCAATCGCCGCGGGCGCAGAGTTGTATATCGACCCGCTGCTGGCTGTGGCTGCCGTCGACAAAGCGCTGCGCCAAGCCGACCACAAGCCCAATCTGCGGCGGCGCACCGGGCTGATTGTCCGCTCGGGCGCGCTGCGAGACTTGCACGACTTGGCGATTTGCCTGAGCCTGGGCGCGAATGCCCTCTTGCCCTATGCCATGTACGCCGTCAGCCTGGGCACCGCGCCGCGCGGCAGCCGCAAACCCTTGGTCGCCGAACAAGTAGAGATCGCGCTGGACAACGCGCTTAATGCCACACACGCGGGTTTGCAAAAAATTATATCGACTGTGGGCTGTCACGAGTTGCGCGGGTATGGGCACAGTTTCAGCTCAATCGGCTTGTCGCGCAATATCGCCAATCTCTTGGGCACACCCAATTACTTCGGCTCGACAGGCCGCGGCTTGACTTGGGGCATGCTGCACAATGACGCCGAGGCGCGCGCCCAGGAATTCCGTGGCGAGGTGCGCGCCCGCCTCAAAAACCCCGAGCGCTTTTATCCCAAAATGTGGAAGAAAGCGGAAGCTGTCGCGCATGATGAACTGTCATTCGACGACTACACCGAGACATTGCTAAAGCTGGAAGACAATATGCCGGTTTCGCTGCGCCATGTGCTGGGGCTGAAAGAAAGCGAGCAGCGCATCGCGCCAGAAGAAGTCGACATCAGCATAGCCGGCTATGATATGCCAGTGCTGATCAGCGCGATGTCATTTGGGTCACAGGGCGAGCTGGCGTATCGGTCCTATGCCGAAGCGGCGCACTTGCTCAATATCATCTGCATGAATGGCGAAGGCGGCGAAGTGCATGACCTGCTGGGCAAGCACCCGCGCAATCGTGGCCAACAGGTGGCCTCGGGGCGCTTTGGCGTGAATATCGCCTTTTTGAATGCTGCCGACTACCTTGAAATCAAGATCGGCCAAGGCGCAAAGCCAGGCGAAGGCGGCCATCTGCCGGGTTACAAGGTCACTGAGCAGATTGCCGCCGTCCGCAGCACCACGCCGGGCATCGGTTTGATTTCGCCCAGCAATAACCACGATCTGTATTCGATTGAAGACCTGGCGCAGTTGATCGACGAGCTCAAGACCGCCAACCCGCATGCGAAGGTATCGGTCAAGCTGCCGGTCGTGCCCGGCATCGGCATTATCGCCGTGGGCGTCGCAAAGGCGGGCGCGGACATTATCACCATCACCGGCTACACTGGCGGCACGGGGGCGGCGCGCGCGCATGCCCTGCGTCATGTTGGGCTGCCAGCCGAGGTCGGCCTGTGGCTGGCGCATCGCCACTTGATCGATAGCGGCTTGCGGGACAATGTCGAGCTTTGGGTCGATGGCGGCATGAAAAGCGGGCGCGATGTCATCAAGATGGTTTGCCTGGGTGCCAATCGCGTCGGTTTTGCGACGCTGGCTATGGTGGCGGTGGGCTGCACGATTTGCCGTGGCTGCCAGGATGGCACCTGCCATGTTGGCATCACTACGCATGTCAAAACTGTAGAAGAAGCCGAAAAGCGCAATTTCAAGTCGTTCCGACCCTTTGAAGAGCGCGGCTCTGCCCACAGCATCGTGAAGATCTTCGACGAATTGGCCGACGACATTCGCAAGTGGCTGGGGAAAATGGGCATCAGCAACTTGCAGGATATTGTCGGGCGCGCCGACCTGCTCTATCAACGTTCGCATCACGATCGCATTGATTTGCGGGGGCTGCTGAAGCCGGTGCCGCGCGCGCAGAAGGCAGCCGCCCAGCCCGGTGGCCGCCGCATCAGCCGCCCGCGCAATACTGTCAGCAAGCAGATCACCGATATCGTCGGCGAGTATGTGGCGCGCGGCGATTATGAGCTGACCTATGACGACGAGCAGGTTATGGCGATGGACCGCGCGCTGGGCACGCATCTGGCGGGCGCGATCAAACGCAAGGCGATCCCACAGGCGAATCGCATCCGCGCGATCAACCTCAGCTTCAGCAATTCCGCCATTCCCGGCAACGGCCTCGCCGCTTTTATCGATGACCCCGTCAATGTGCTGGTCGAAGGCGGCGCGCAGGATGGCGTTGGCAAATGCGCCGCGGGCAGCAAGGTCGCCATTTTGAAAGGCTTGAATCATAACGGGCAACGGGTGGATGGCTCGGTGGGCAAGAGCTTTGCCTATGGCGCGCAGGGCGGCTTGTTCATCGTGCAGGGCGATGCCGATACCCGCGCTTGCATCCGCATGAGTGGCGCCGATGTCGTTTTCGGCGGCGAAATCCGTCAGCCGCTTAATGACGCGTTGGGCGGTCTGGGCGCTCGCGCCAACCTCAAGGGCTATGCCTTCGAGTATATGACTTCGGGGCGAGCCGTTGTGCTGGGCGATCCGGGCCCGTGGATGTGCGCAGGCATGACCGGCGGCGTCATTTATCAGCGCGTGCAGCCCAACTTGGGCTTGACAATTGACGCGATTCGCAATCGCATCGCCGCAGGCTCAATCGTCGAGATTCATCCACTGGACGACGAGGGCGAAGCCGACCTGCGCGAGCTGCTGAATGCCTACATCCGCACATTGGAAGAGAATCATCAGTCGCAGGCTGCCGAGCCGCTGTACGCCTTGCTGCGGCGTCCCGGCGACCACTTCATTAAGATCGCGCCGCCGATGGCGCACAAGATCGTCAACGAAAGCTGATTGCCCCGCGCCCTTCCGAGACAAGCCAGCATGGGGCTTTGGCAAAGCGCTAGTCTGGGATGGTGGCCAAGACACGCTGGGTCTTCAGCGCCAGGTGCAAGATAAGGCGATTGTCGGCGTCGTCCAGGTCGAGCTTGGTCAGATCGGCGATACGTTCCAGCCGATAGACCAACGTGTTGCGGTGCACATCCAGCTCTTGGGCTGCCCGCGCCAGGTTGCCATTCGCCGCGAAAAATCCGGTCAGCGTGCGCACCAACTCGCTACGTTTGCTGCGGTCGTGCTCCAGCAACGGTGCCAAAGCATCGCGATGAAATTGCTGCAACTGTGGCAGGCTGCGTTCTTTCAAAGCCAGCAGCAGTTGATAGAGCTTCAGGTCGCCATAAAAAGTAGCGGCTTCCTGCTCGCCCAGCTGGCTGGCAATGCCGATGGCGTCTTTGGCTTCGCGGTAGGCATCGCGCAGGGCGGATAGTCCAGAAGCGGGGCTGCTGATGCCGGCGGCGACCTGCTCTCGCGGCAGGCGCGTTGCTAATTGGCCGCGCAGCGACTCGACCAGCGACCGCAACCTGGGCAAGGAGCCGCTGTCGGCTTCGTCGACCGGGTATAGCGCCACGATCGCATCAACATAGCTGCCCACAGCGCCCTCCAGGTGGCGGCGCGACATGTCATCGCGGACGAGCGAAACAAGTGACTCCAGCGTCCGCGATTGTCCAAATTCGCTGCCAGCGCGGAAGACGACAGCTGCATAGGCGGCCGCGGCCGCAAAGCCGGCTTGCTGGGCACGCAAGCGCAGCAGATCGTCATCGGCGGGAGCGCCACTCAGCCACATTTGAATCCAGTCGCCGCGCGTTTGTTCGACAGCCGAGGCGATTGCGCGGCTCTTCGCCATTTCAATCGCGCAGACATCAGCGCCATAAGTCAGCACCAGTCGGTCGAACTCAGCCAGACTGGCGGCACTGTCTACCAGCGATAGATAGCCAGCGACGCGCTTTTCGACCTGGAGCACAGTCGTGTACCCCAGTGGGCTGGCATTGATTGCGCCTTGACTGGAGGGCGCGTCGGCGACCAGCCAATGCTGAAAATCGGCGAGCTGCTCGGCAGTTTGCGCTTGACCGCTGTAGCTGCGGCGTCCGCCATAGGGCAGCGCCTGGGCGATTAGCTGGCCCGATGTATCATGCGCGACCAGCGGTTTGCCAGTCGAGCGCGATATCACTTGCAACAGGCTGGGCAAATCACGATTTTCAGCCGCCAGCCGAGTCAGCTGCCGCTGGATTTCGATTGCGCGCTCGGTCAAACGCGCCGACTGATTGAGAATCAGCGAATTCACAGCCCGCTCGACCGTGGTCAAGCTGCTGTCTGCGGGGACGGTCAACAGCGAAACAGCGCATTCATTGGCTGCCTGGATTGCCTGCGCATTCGCCGCGCCAGTCGCCAGCACCGCGTTGACGCCAACCGCGACCAACTGCCGCAGCACGTTGGCAAGGGTCAACCGACTGTCAAAGCTGCGCAGCACATCCATCGACACCAGCGCCAGCTCGCCTCCATAGATATCGGGAAAGACCGGTGGCTGGGCGCGGATCGTGACCGCCCAATTCACTTGTGTTTCTGGATCGCCAGCAGCCAGGCTCGCGCCGAGCGGCAATGAATAGCGCAGAAGCGACTGCACGGTGGCTGTATTTTTATCCGACATCACCAAGCCTCGGATGGTTGCCATGCGACAGCGAGGCGCAAAATCTCGCCAGCCACTTGACCGCGGTTGTCGTGATCAGCAGCATTGTACAGTATTCACAATGATAGCATAGGAAAATTGTTTTCAGGAGGGGCGCGGAAGTCTATGGCGGACGAAATTAGGTAAATTGACTAATGCGCTATCGCCCAGCCGAGCCGAGAGGATTGACTGATTGCGCGCGGCGCACGCCAATGGTGACCGCTTGCCCTTTGAGATCGACAGTCTCGCCCACATAAACGGGGGTTAATGCGCCGGATTGCAATGTGTTGGCCAAAGTCTCGGCGCTGATGTAGCCACGATACCGCTGCAGCACATCGTCAAGGCTGTCGCTGGCATCGCAGTAGACGATGTCAATGCGGTCGTCGAGGGCGAAGTCGGCGCGTTTGCGCAGATTCTGAATGCGGCGGATCAATTCGCGCGCCAGCCCCTCGGCTACCAGATCGGGTGTCAGCTGCGTATCCAGGATGACCATATAGCCGCCATCTTCGACAGCGCCCGGCGGCGTCTCGACGCTGACCTTAACCTCGCATTCCTGATTCAAGATTTCAAATTGCGCGCCGTTCAGTTCCAGCGTGATGTCTTGCCCGTCCAGCAGCAGCAAGGCGTATGGGCGCACAAAATCTTGCTCGCCATCGCGCAAAGCCGCCTGCACAGCTTTGAAATCCTTGCCAAATTTGCGTCCTAGAAAGCGCGGCAGCGGGTTTAGTTGATAGCGGGTGGCCGCGCTGATTTCGCCCGCTTCGTCCGCGCCTGCCACATCCAGGCTTTTGATGTTCAACTCCGATTGGATCAAAGCGGCATGACGCTCGACCACCTGCGCTTCGGCAGCATCGCGCAGGGCGAATTGCGCGCTGGCCAAGGGCTGGCGCACACCCAGTTGGGCGGCATTGCGGGCTGCCAAACCCAGACTGACCAGCCGCCGCACCAGGGCCATCTCGTCCACCAGCCTTGCGTTCAACAGCGTCTCGTCGACAAGCGGCCACTGCGAAAGGTGCACGCTTTCGGGCAGCGCGCTGAATTGCTCGGCGACCAAGTTGCGATACATCGCCTCGCTGAGGAAAGGCATGGTCGGCGCGAGCAGCTGCGCGACCGTGCAGAGCGCTTCGTACAGGGTGGCATAGGCAGACAGCTTGCTGTTGTCGGCATCACTCTTCCAAAAGCGGTCGCGGCTCAAGCGCACATACCAGTTGCTGAGGCGCTCGACGAATTCTTCGATCGGCCGGGTGGCGTTGGTCGCGTCGTAGGTCTCGAAGGCGTCGGTGACGACCTGGGTGAGCTTGTGCAATTCTGCCAAAAGCCATTGGTCGAGCAAGTCGCGCTCGGCGGGTTCGGGCGCGGACTCATGCGGCATCCAGCCATCGATATTGGCGTAGGTCACAAAAAAGCCATAGGTATTCCACAGCGTCGCCCAAAACTTTTTGATGACTTCATTGACCAGGTTGATCGAAAAGCGCCGCGGCTCGCCAGGCGGCCCCGAGGTGTATAGATACCAGCGGAAGGCATCGGCGCCAGTCTGCTCGAGGACTGTCCAAGGGTCGACGATATTGCCTTTGCTCTTGGACATCTTCTGCCCATGTTCGTCCAGGATATGTCCCAGGCAGATCACATTTTTGAATGCGACTGTCTCAAAGAGCATGGCGGCGATGGCATGCAGGCTATAGAACCAGCCACGGGTTTGGTCGACTGCCTCGCAGATGTAATCGGCAGGATGCTGCTCTTCCAGAATATCGCGATTGTGCTGTGGATAGGCCCACTGCGCCAGCTGCATCGCGCCGCTGTCGAACCAGACATCGATGACTTCGGGTACGCGGCGCATCGTGCCGCCTTCGCCAGTCGGATTGTCAAATGTGATGTCGTCTACATACGGTCGGTGCAGGTCCAACTCGCTCAGGTCTTTGCCAGCCAGTTCGCTAAGCTCGCTGATGCTGCCTACGCAGATCATGTCGCCAGTGCTTTCATCCAGCCATACGGGCAGCGGCGTGCCCCAGTAGCGTTCTCTGCCCAGCGACCACTCTTTCAGGTCATCCAGCCAGTTGCCAAAGCGGCCATCGCGCACATGCCCCGGCACCCAGTTAACGGTCTGGTTCAGGTCGATCATGGTTTGTTTGTACTTGAGCGTATCGATGAACCAAGTTTCACGGGCGAAGTACATCAATGGCGAGCCATCGCGCCAGTTATGCGGGTAGCTGTGTTCGGTGGTTTCGCGCCGGTACATCAAACCGCGCTCAGTCAGGTCGGCGATGATGTGGCGGTCGGCATCTTTGAACCACATGCCGCGAAAGCTCGCAACCGCATCGACAAAGCAGCCGCTTTCGTCGACGG
>JAPOSR010000065.1:0-20514 GCA_026709625.1 Chloroflexota bacterium | reverse complement strand
GACGGTAATCAGCACGGGCAGGTCATATTTGCGGCTCGTTTCCAGGTCGTCGACGCCATAGGCAGGCGCCGTATGGACGATGCCGGTGCCATCGCTGGTGCTGACATAATCGGCAGCCACCACATAGGCATAATCCTGCTCGACAGGCAAGAATGTATAGAGCGGCTGATACCGCCAGCCCAGCAGGTCTTCCCCAAGCATGCGGTCGACAACGCGGTAGGAGGCTGGGTCTTCCAGCGCTTGTTCCATCAGCGCTTCGGCAAGAATCAACTGCTCGCTATCTTCGTCATCGGGCGCGGGACCTTCGACCAAGACATAGGTGACATCCGCGCCAACAGCCAAAGCGGCATTGGCCGGCAATGTCCAAGGCGTAGTCGTCCAGGCGAGCATATACACGCCAGGCTTGTCGCGCAACGGAAAGCGCACAAAGACGCTGGGGTCGGTGACAGTCTTGTAACCCTGCGCGACTTCATGGCTGCTGAGCGGCGTCCCCGATGAAGGGCTGTAAGGCACGACCTTGTAGCCACGATACAGCAAGCCTTTGTCCCAGAAACGTTTGAGAATCCACCAGACGCTTTCGATGTATTCATTGGAAAACGTCACATACGCGTCGTCCAGGTCGACCCAAAAAGCTGTGCGTTCGGTCAGCTTTTCCCATTCATTGATGTGACGAAAGACATTTGCTCGGCAGCGCGCATTGAACTCGGCGACGCCGTATTCTTCGATCTGCGCTTTGTTGTCGAAGCCCAATTCTTTTTCCACTTCGATTTCGACTGGCAAGCCATGCGTGTCCCAGCCGCCGCGCCGCAGACAATAAAAGCCTTGCATGACCTTGTAACGCGGGAACATGTCTTTGAATGCGCGCGCCAACACATGGTGGCTGCCCGGTTTGCCATTGGCTGTGGGCGGGCCTTCATAAAAGACATAGCGGGGAGCGGCGTCGCGCCCTTCGGTGGTGCGTTCCAAAATGCGGTTGAAGCGCCAAAAATCCAGTTGCTGCCGCTCGAGCCGGTTGATCGACTCGCTGTTGACCCTCGTATCGACTTCCTTGAACATGCGCACGCATTCCCCGCAGAAAAAACGGATTCGCCAGCGATTATGGCTGAACTTGCCAGGCGGCGAAAGGGTCGAGTCAAGCAGCGGGCTGGCTGGGGCTGGCTGTCCAGGCGCAAACAAGCCGCCGCAGGTGTTCGCCATAAGCCGTGTCGGCGGCTTTCTGCGCTTCGCCTCGCCAATACTGGATGACTTCGCTGTCAACCTGCGCCGCTTTGGCGACGCCGAGCTGGTGCAAGTAGTGTTCCAACAAGGCGGCTTGTTCGGGAAACTCTTGCAGGCGCGGGCGAACAGCGAGAAATTGTTCGCGCGCAGCTTGTTCATCGCCCGCCAGAAAGTGGCACTGCCCCAGCTCGAAGCGCACGATATCTGGCGAGCCGGCTGCCAAAGCCGCCTCGATAAATTCCCGAGCGGCGCGGTATTGCCCTTGCATCATCAGCAGCTTGCCCATGCTGAAGAGCGCGAGATGGTGCCGCGGCTGGCTGTCCAAAGCGCGCTGCAACGCTCGCTGCGCCTGCGCGAATTGCCCCAGATTGCGACAGCTGTTGCCCAGCAAGACCAGCGCATCGACCGACTCGCGCCCGCCTTCGGGCAGAGCCGCGAGCAGCGACCGCGCCGCCGCATAGTCGCCCGCGATAAAGCGCTGCTGGGCTTGATGATACGGCGAAATATCGCGGCGGTTGCCCCACAAAAACAGCAGCTGCAGCGTGACCAGCAAGCCAAATGCGCCGAGTCGCGCTGGCAGCTGCGCTGGCGGCGGACCGGTCAATCCCACCATCAGCAAGATCGCCAGCAGCGCCACCGCCATGACCACCGCCAGGCGAGTTGGCTTGTCCCATTCGGGAGCGCGGCGTGGCAGGTCGCGCAGAAAATGCCGCAGCATCATGCCGGCTGCTTGCTCCTCGTCTGCGCTTCGCCGATGGCCACTTCGATTTTCTCAAGTTCATAATTGAGCAAGCTGCCATAGGCTGTGCCTTCCAAGGCGCGCAGGGTCGACTTCCACGCTTGCAAGCCATGCTGGGTGTCAATCATGCGTTCGGTTGCGCCGCGGGCATCGTCATCCTCGCCCAGCTTTTGAAAGTGCTTGGACAGATAATAATTGACGCGCACAGCATACATAGACGGCATAGAATAGAGCGCGGCGTGCTTGAACGACTCAATCGCCGAGTCGTGTTCGCCCGCCAGTTGCTGCACAAAGCCCAGCTCGGCCCAGATAATCGGCTGCGCAGGAGAAAGTTGTGCGGCTGCCTGCAAAGCCAGCGCCGCTTCGCCATAACTCGCTTGCATGCGATAGCCATTCGCCAAGGTCATATACGCGCCAGCATCGCCAGGGAAAAGCTGCACGGCGCGGTCGGCTGTTTCTTGCGCTTTTGCCAGTTGACCGTTGTAGGCATAGGCGCTGGTGAGCAGCATCAACAGATCGGGCGTAATCTTGCCGCCAGCCCGCACGCGCTCCAACAGTTGAATCGCCTGTGGGAATTGCATATTCTGAATGAGGCGATAGGCTTCGCCATAACCCGCGCCATACCGCCGCGACTGCCGCGCCAGCAAAATGCCGACCAGGAAGAATCCCAACAAGATCATACTCGCCGACAGGCACAAGCCCGCCAGCGACATCTGCGCGACTGGCGACAAATAAGGCTCGAGCGGCTGGGTGATGCCATCAGCCAGCTCGATCAACATGCCAATTACGAAGATAATAAAGCCCAGCGCGGCCAGCCCAACACAGACAAAAACCGCCACCCAAGCCAGCAGCCGCCGCAGAGACACCAGTCACCCCCGTCCAGAGAGAGAAACTGGCTCGCCAGCGATCAACCGGCGCGCCTGTTCAATATCTTTTTCCAGCACCGCTCGCAGCGCCTTTGCCTCGTCTGCGCTAATGATAACCTGCCATTCTTCCTGCCCTCTGCGCTCCCGCCGCAGCGAAGCCTGCGCAGCCTGTGCAGCCGGGACATCTTCCAGCCGCGTATGCGCGCGCCACAAGTATAAATGCGCCAACAACCTGTGTCGAGAATCGGGCATGTTTGCCGCCAGCGCCGCTTCGATGTGGCGAATCACCGCGCGGCTGTCATGCAGGCGGTCTTCGATCATGCCCAGATTATACGCGGCGACCCACTCGGCCGGCGCGAGTTCCTGGGCTTTGCGAGCCGCTTCGCGCGCCTGCTGATAACGCCCCGCCTGCAATTCAACTTCCGCAAGTCCGTTGTAGGCCACAGCCGATTCCGGTTCGAGCTCGATCATACGGCGATAGTCGGTGCGCGCGGCTGACAGTCTCCCCGCCAGACGCTGCAGCTCGGCGCGAAATCGCAAATGCTCGGCTGCGCGGGGCTCTTCGGCGACCTGCTCGTTCATGGCGGCGATAGCGGCGGCATAATCGCGCTTGCGCATGGCTTTGACAGCCGCCTTGACATGGCCCGAACCAGTGCGGCGAAAGATGAATATGCCGGCGATGATCCAGCCCAAACCCGCGCCCATGAACAGTCCGCTGAGCTGTGGCGCGACCAGTGTGGCAATCAACATAGCCAGCAGCGCCGGCAGCGCCACGCCGAGCCAACGGTTGCGCTCTTCGCTCGGCAAGCGACTGAGAATCAGCCAAGCCCCGCCCAAAAGAAAGGCCAGCAGCAGCAAAGTCTGCAGCGCGGTCGCCCATTCCTGGTCGCCGCCGACCACCGTCAGCGCCAGGCTCGTGAAGCCGGTTGCAGCCAGCAAACCCAGCAACATGCGAAAGTTGCGCGGGCCCAAGAAGATGCGCAATCGCTTCAGCATGTGGCCGACTCCCGAGGCCGCGGCGGCGCGACATAATCGCTTATTTGCACGACGATTTCTTGCTGTTGAAAGACATTGACACGGCGGACAATCACATCGTGCTCGTCCAGCCAATAGGCAGTCGCCTTGTCATGATAACGAAAGCGCCGCGTGACAATCGCGCGCTTGCCCAGCCTGAGCGTCTCTGTCCCCGCCGCGGCGACTGGCGATGCAACTTGCCGCAGCAGGCCGGGCAGCAACTGGGCATAGTCGAAGGCCGGCACGAAGAGCCAGGCCGGCGAGCTGCCCCGCCCAGCCAGCTCAGCGATCGTCCGCCCGCGAAATGGCAGCAGCGGCACATCCATCAACGTGCCAGGTGGCAACGCCAGCTCGCGGTATTGGCGGTCTGCGCCATTCAGTTCATAGCCAACTTGCAGGCAGCCATCGGCTATTTGATAAGTGGCGCGCAGATCGCGAACGCCGCCCGGAAACTGCGCGTTTTCATAGCGAATATCCAGCCGCGCCAGCGCTCCAGACTGGTCTAGCAGCGCCTCTGCCAAGACCGACCGTCCCTCTTCGCGCAGCGAATCGGCATCGACGCGGACAAATTGCTCGCCGTCGGGGTGGGCGTGAAGCGTCCAGGCTTCGCTCTTTTGCAGCGGCGCGCCCCCTTTGCTGAAATGATAGCGCCCGCCCGCGAGAAAACGTTCGTGTGCCTGCACAGGATGCAAGCAGCGCATCAGTCGCCAATCTCCACATACAGGCGTTTGTTGATGCCGCCCTTGCTTTTGTATTTGCTGATGTTGATGCTGCCGACTTCGCTGGTGTTGGCGACATGCGTGCCGCCATCGGCTTGCAAATCCAGCCCGACGATTTCGACCGTGCGCACTTCTTTGATGCCGGGCGGTAGCAGGTCAATCTTTGTGCGGATTAGATCAGGGATTTCGAAAGCCGCCTCGCGCGGCAGGCTAGCGATTTTGACCGGACGAGCATTCGCCACCTCCTGATTGACCTTGGTTTCAATCTCGTCCACAGTCTCTGGCGACAATCGGTCAAATTCAAAGTCCATGCGCGCCGACAGCACAGCCATATTGCCGCCAGTCACGCTGGCTCGATAGTCGCGCCAGATGACGCCGCAGAGGATGTGCATGGCGGTATGCGTGCGCATAATCTGGTAGCGCCTCGGCCAGTCGATTTCCGCCTGCACTGTCGCGCCGATGGGCGGCAGCTCGCCATCAATGATATGCCAGCCGCCGCGCCGCGCAGTTTTGACGGACCATTCGCCACTGTCGGCGCGCAGCCAGCCGCGGTCGGGCTGCTGTCCGCCACCGCCGGGATAGAAGGCTGTGCGGTCGAGCAGGATGCCGCTTTGTCCCGCATCGCGCTCGGTCACCACAGCGCTGAAAGCCCGCAGATAGCTGTCGCGCAGGTACAGATAATCGGTCATGATTTTTCTCCGGGGATCTCCGCTCGCATGCGCAGCAAGGTGACCTCGCCGCCTATAGCCCGCCAAAATGCCAGCGCAGTCGGGTTGTGCGCGCTCGTGTACCATTCAAAGCTGCTTACATCGCAGGCGCGAAACCACAGCAGCAGCCGCTCGAGCAGCAGGCGGCCGATTCCCTGTCGGCGCCGCTCCGCACAAACGAAGAGCTCTGTGATTAACCCACAGCGCAGCGATTCAAACATTTCGTTGGTGATATCGGCGATGCCGCCACTGATGTATCCGACCAGTTCGCCCTCGACCTCCGCCACCAGAATGCACGCGAAGGAATCGCGCAGGCGGTCTTCGATGAAACGCGCGTACAATGCTTCGCCATCGGCGGCTGGACGAAAGGTCGCTGCGTCCAATCGGGCATGGTAGGCCACCATCTGCGCCCACAACTGGCTGATGCGCCGGATATCGGACTGCTGCGCCAGGCGGATCATAGCGACAGCCAATAACGGTGCGAACGCGGACGAGCGCCTCGCCCACGCCAGAAAGCTGCTTCGACCGGATAGAAAAGCGGCACATCAATCTCCAGCGCTTCGATAGTATGCCTGCGCAGCCAAGCTTCGACCTCTTCCAGCAGTTGGCTGCTCAATGCGGCATGCGGCTGGTGCAAGTCGACCGCCATCGCCAATAACCTGCCCACCCAGGCGGGCTGCAATCCCGCTGCGTCCGCGCAAATGCCCACCGCCACGAAGCCAGCCAATTCGCCGCGCGACTCCCCGACAAACATGGCGGCTTTCTCGTCAGTCAGCCAGTCGCTGGCGGTTCGCTGCCACATCGACAGGGCATCTGGCGCGAGCTGGATGAGTGGCTCGCTCTGCTGCAATAGGCATTGCCGCTCGAACCACAGCTGGCTGGCGGCTGGCAAGTCGGCAGGAAAAGCCTCGCGGATGAGCATGGCGCAAGCAACTGATTGACGATGGACGGAAGCATAACAGCTGCCCGCGCGGGCAACAAGGCACTGGCTGCCGATGGCGGCGGCAACGCTATGCTATAATGCAGCAAAATAGACTGCAAAGAAAGTGACAGCGCAGAGGCGGCAAAGGAGCCATCATGTCCACTATGCCAGCAGCAGAGAAAATCGGTCAGGCTTGGCGGATGCACCGTGACAATGACAACAATCGCGCTATCCAAATGTTCAACGACATCCTGGCGACCCACCCCGAAAGCGTGGATGCGCTGTATGGCTTGGGCTTGGCCTACAAAACCAACGGAGAAGCGGCTGAAGCGGCGAGGGCCTTCGAACAGGCGCTGAGCATCGCCAAAAGCGCGCTTTCCGCCGTCAGGCAAACCTCGCAGGCTGAAGGGCATCACAGCGGCAACGACCTGGAAACGAACGTTGACGACCGCTATATGATGCTTTCGCGCATGCTCAAACAGCGCATCGAGACTGTGGCGCAATCCTGAGCGGCATGCGCAAGCGAGAACGACTGGAGCGCGCGCTGGCGGATGAGCCGGTTGATCGCGTGCCGGCGGCGCTTTGGCGTCATTTCCCTGGCGACGACCAGCGCTTCGCCGACTTGGCTCGTTCGATCATCGACTTCCAGCACGATTACAACTGGGACTTCGTGCGCGCCATGCCGTCACGCAGCTTCCTGGTCAACGACTATGGACTGAGCGATGCCTGGCGTGGCGATGCCCGCGGCATACGCGAGATCGACAAGCGCATCGTGCGGCGCTCGCTGGACTGGACCGAGCTGCGTCCCTTGTCGCCAGAGCGCGGCGCTTTGGCGCAACAGCTTGAATGCCTGCGAATGGTGGACAAGGCTCTGCAAGCGGACGATACGCCGCTCTTGCCAACGATCTACAGCCCACTCGCGCAAGCGGCGCAGTTGGCGGGCCGCGAAAAAATGCTGCGCGATTTGCGCCTGCGCCCCGACCGCCTGCGCAGCGGGTTGACGCAGCTGACCGAAAGCACTATGCGCTTCATCGCGGGGCTGGCAAAGCTGGACAGTGTCGCTGGCATCTTCCTCGTCGCGGAATTCGCCAGCTACGACATCATGTCCGAAGCCGAATACGCGGCTGTCGCGCTGCCGCAGATCCGCAATATCCTGGCTGCCTTGCCCAGCCATTGGTGGCTGAATATCGCGCAGGTCAATGGCGCAGCGCCTATGCTGGGGCTGATTGACGCCCTGCCCGTCCAGGCGCTAAATTGGGATGCGCGGGCGGCTGGCTCTGGGCTCGAAGCTGTGCGCAGCGCCTGTTCCAGCGCGACCTGCGGCGGCTTGAGCGACGATGACCTGCTTCTGGGCACGCCAAGTTTGCTGCGCTCCGCCATCCAGCAAGCCTTTCGCCAATGCAAATCGCGGCGGCTGATTGTCAGCGGCAGTGGCTGCGGCTTTATCACCATGCCTTTGTCCAACATCCGCGCCCTGCGCAGCGCTGTAGAAAGCCTCGCCTGAGCATGTCCCTGCGAGTCATCGCCGGCCGCGCGCGCGGCAGACGATTAAAAGCGGTGCCCGGCCGCGGCACGCGCCCGATTATGGACCGCGTCAAAGAAGCGCTTTTTAGCATCATTGGCGCAGACATACGCAGCGCCGCTTTCTTGGATCTGTTTGCCGGCACAGGCAGCGTCGGCATCGAAGCGCTAAGCCGCGGCGCAAGCCACGCGCTATTTGTCGAGACCGACCGAGCCGCCCTGGGCACAATCCGCGAGAATCTGCGCCGCGCGCAATTGACGGACAAGGCACGGGTCGTCCGCCGCAGCGCGTTTGCCATCCTGGACGATGCGCCCGACAAGCACTACGACTTCATTTTTGTCGCGCCGCCGCAATATCGTGGCATGTGGCTGAAGACATTGCGGTCGCTGGAAGAGAACCCGGCTTGGCAGGACCCAGCCTGTCTGGTCATCGTGCAGATTGATCCCAAAGAATTTGAGCCTGAGCTTGATTTTGTCCGATTGCAGCTGGTCGACCAGCGCGCTTATGGGCGCACCATGCTGCTTTTTTGGCGGTTTGCGAGCCAGTCAACGCAGCCTCGAACAGTATCACTGCCGGCGCGACCCGTTCACGATCGTTGCTTTTCGCGCTGAAGCGGGGCGAGACAGCCCATCCCCACAACGCGAGCCTACTCAGACGCTAGCAGCCGCGCAACAAACTGTTGCGCCTCGGCGCGCGTCGTCGCCTCGCCAAGCGCCTGCGCTTCTCGCAGAGCCGCCAAAGCCGCGCCGATCTGTGGACCCGTTTCTATACCGAGCAGCTGCTTGACCTCATGACCCGTCAGCAGGGGTTTGGGTTTGACCAGCGTGTCGTAATGGTTGAACCAGCCATCCAGCAGCTGCGTGATTTGCTCGACGCGCCGCAGCCAGTCGCGTTGATCCAGCGCCGCGCCCTGGGAGGCCAATTCCTGCGCCGCGCCCAGCAAGATGATATCGATGCCGCAATCGCCCAGTCGATGCCAGAATCGATGCTGCTCGATCCGCTCAGCCGACTTGGCCGGGCTGGCGAGCTGCCCCGCCGTCACCTGGCTGAGAATACGCGCTTCGTCCACGCTGAGCCGCAGCGCCTCTGCGACAGTTGCGACATGGTCGGCATCTCCCAGCAGTGTCGACAGCGCCAGCAATTGAGCGTGCGTGCGCCCGTTGCCATACTGTTGGGCGAGGCGCGCCTCCAGGCTAGAGCGGAAGCGGTCGAGCTGGATCACCAGCATGCCCAGGTCAAAAGCGGCGGTGGTATTATCGGTGCGGCGGCGGCTGATAGCCGTCAACAGCGTCGACAATCGCTCGGCATGCGCCAGGCAGCCCGGCAAAGCGGCGGGCGCGATCGCTGGCACAATCATGCGCAGCAGACCCAGGCGCTCGAGAACACGCAAGCCCCGCGCCGCTCGTTCCAAGCCCAGCAGTTTGAAGAATTCGTCGCGGATGCGCTCAGCCGAGGTCTGGCGGATGTCCTTGCCGCAGCGCCGAATATCAGCGGCTGTAGCGGGCTCGATCTTAAGGTCGAATTGTGCGCTCAACCGCACCGCGCGCAGACAGCGAATGGGGTCGGCAGCGATAGCATTGGGCGAGCAGCGGCGCAGAATCTTGGCTCGCAGCGCGTTCTCGCCATCCAGCGGGTCGATTAATGCGCCGATATCGCCCAGCAAGTCGGCGGCCATAGCATTCATCGTAAAATCACGCTCGCGCAGGTCGTCTTCCAATGTTGGACCGCGTTGATCGGCGAAATCCAGGCTAATCGCGCGGTCGTCCTTTTTTACAAAGACGCGCGCCACCCCGCGTTGGCGATCCATCACATAGATATCCGCCTCCAGCCAGTCGCACACGCGCCGCGCCAGGGGAATGGCTTTTCCTTGCACAACGATGTCAATGTCGTCGGTGGGCTTGCGCAGCCAGGCATCGCGCACTGCGCCACCCACCAGGTAGAGGGGAGTCTGCACGCCGCGCGCGCGCAGCAGGTCGGCGAGATCATGCGCGAAATCTTGCCAAGCCAGGCGCGTGGGCTGGTCACGCATCGGTCAGCGCAGCGGTGTTGGCGACAGCGACAAAGCGCAGATTGCGAAAGCGCTCGTCCAGGTCCAGCCCATAACCGAAGACAAACTTGTTTTCTATCTCAAAGCCGATGTAGTCGACATCCAAAGCCACTTCACGCCGCGACTGCTTGTTGAGCAGGGCGCACAGGCGCAGGCTGGCTGGCTGGCGGCTCCGCAAGGTCTTCAGCACAAAGGCCAAGGTGTGTCCGCTGTCGATGATATCTTCGACCACCAGCACATGTTTGCCGCGCACATCCATTGTCAAATCCATGTCGATGCGCACCGAGCCAGCCGTTTTGCGCGCGCCGACGCCATAGCTGCTGGCGGCCATAAAATCGATCATGTGCGGGACATGAATATGCCGCGAGAGGTCGGTCAAAAACATGACGCCGCCTTTCAAGATGCACAGCAGCAGCAGGTCTGCGCATTCGGCATAGTCACGGTTAATCTGCTCGCCGAGCTGGGTGATGCGCGCTTGCAGCGCCGCTTCATCAATCAAGACTTCGGCGAGGTATTTCTGATAAGCAGCTGGCATCTGCCCGCCCTCCGCGCTCGCTCCCTAGTTAACCGCCGCATAATGAGCCTGCAAGCTGCGTACACTGAGCGGCTTCTCGCGCATTTCTTTAATGCCCTGCACAGTGGCCGCCGCCGCGCTCATGGTGGTGACGATGGGGATGCTCAGCGCATAAGCCTGGCTGCGGATGGTCGCGCCATCTTCGTGGGCTGTTCCACCCAGCGGCGTGTTGATGATGAGGTCAATTTCGCCCGCGCGCATCGCATCCAGCACATCGGGCGAACCCTGCCCGAGTTTGTTGACGCGCGCGACTTGCAATCCAGCTCGCCGCAGCCAACTGGCGGTGCCGTCTGTGGCGACCAAAGCGAATCCCGAGCGCGCCAGCTCTCGCGCCAGCCTGGTGACAGTCGCCTTGTCGAAGTCGTTGACGCTGACGAACACAGCGCCCGTCATCGGCAAAGGCAGGCCCGCTGCCGACTGTGATTTGACAAACGCATGGCTGAATGTGGCGGCGTGGCCCATCACTTCGCCCGTGGAGCGCATTTCTGGACCCAGGCGCGTATCGACGCCGGGGAACTTCTGAAACGGGAAGACCGCTTCTTTGACAAAAAAACCGGCAACTGGCGGCTCTTGTGTGAATCCCAGCGCCGCCAATGACCTGCCACAGGCGATCTGCGCCGCATAGCGCGCCAATGGATGCCCAGTCGCTTTGCTGATGAAGGGCACAGTGCGGCTGGCGCGCGGGTTGACCTCCAGCACATAGACCTGGTCGCCCTTGACCGCGAATTGGATATTGAACAAGCCGCGCACGCCCAGCGCCAACCCAATGCGCCGCGTATAATCGCGAATGATATCCAGATGAAAATAGCTGATTTTGTAAGGCGGCAGCACACATGCCGAATCGCCGCTGTGCACACCAGCCTGCTCAATATGCTGCATGATGCCGCCGATGGTCACCTGCTCGCCATCGCAAAGGGCATCGACATCGACTTCATAGGCATCGTCCAAAAACTGATCAATCAAGACGCGATGCCCATGCCACTGCACATGGTCGTCCAGCCAAGCCAGCAGCTGCGCTTCATCAAAGACGATCGCCATGCCTTGCCCGCCCAGCACATAACTGGGACGCACCAGCACCGGATAGCCGATCGTTGCGGCGGCTTCGGCGGCTTCGGCGCGGGTGGTGATGGTGGCGCCGGCCGGCTGCGCGATATTGAGCTGCCGCATGAGCGCATGGCAGCGTTGGCGGTCTTCCGCCAGGTCGATTGTATCCACCGATGTGCCCCAGACCGGTGCCCCCAGCCTCTCCAGCTCGCTGGCGATATTCAATGGCGTCTGCCCGCCAAATTGGACAAGCAAACCCGCCGGCTGCTCGCGGTCGACGATATTCATAACATCTTCGGCGGTCAGCGGCTCGAAGTACAGGCGGTCGGCTGTGTCATAATCGGTGCTGACTGTTTCAGGATTGCAGTTGACCATGATGGTCTCATAACCCAGTTCCTTGAGCGCGAAGCAGGCATGCACACAGCAATAATCAAACTCGATTCCCTGCCCGATGCGGTTGGGTCCGCCACCCAGGATCATTATTTTGCGCGCGTCTGTCGGCGCGGCTTCGTCTTCGATTTCATAAGTGGAATACAGATACGGGGTGTGCGCTTGAAATTCCGCCGCGCAGGTATCGACTCGATAGAAATTTGCCGAAACCCCTAGCGCTTTTCGCCGCTGCCGCACTGCCGCCGCGTCTGCGCGCAAGAGCCGCGCCAAAGCCGCATCGCTGAAGCCGTATTGCTTTAGCTTGCGCATCTCGCCCGTGTTGATGTCGGCCAGCTGCCATCCCGCGTCTTTAATGGCGCGGTACACGGTCATTAGTTCGCGCATTTGCTGCACGAACCAGGGGTCAAATCGCGTCTCGGCCACGATATCATCAAAACTGGTGCCGTCAGCCAATGCCGCCGCCACCTGGAAGAGCCGTTGGGCAGTCGGCACGCTTAATGCCTCGGGCGCGGCCTGCGCGGCGATGTCGCTGACAAAGCCGTCCATGCCAATATCCAGCGCGCGCACGGCTTTTTGCAGCGCCTCGGGGAAGGTGCGCCCGATAGCCATCACCTCGCCAACCGCTTTCATCTGCGGTCCCAGCACAGGATCAGCCCCGGCAAACTTGCGAAAGTCCCAGCGGGGGATCTTCACCACGATGTAGTCCAAAGATGGCTCGAAGCTGGCCGGCGTCTGCTGTGTGATGTCGTTGGGGATCTCGTCCAGGGTGAAGCCAACCGCCAGCAGCGCGGCAATCTTGGCGATAGGGAAGCCGGTGGCTTTGCTCGCCAGCGCAGAAGACCGTGAAACGCGCGGATTCATTTCGATAACGACTGCATCGCCCTCAACCGGGTCGATGGCAAATTGCACATTCGCTCCGCCTGTGGTGATGCCCAGCCGGTCAAATATCTGCCGCGACATATTGCGCAGGCGCTGGATTTCCTTGTCGGTCAAGGTCTGCGCGGGCGCAATTGTGATGCTGTCGCCCGTGTGCACGCCCATCGGGTCGAGATTCTCGATGGTGCAGACCACCACGAAATTGCCCTTGGCGTCACGCATCAACTCCAGCTCGTATTCTTTCCAACCCAGCAGGCTGCGGTCGACCAGCGCTTCGCCGACCGGGCTTAGGCGAATGCCATTGGCTGCGACGCCGCGCAGTTCGTCCGCGTCATAGGCAACGCCGCCGCCCGCCCCGCCCATGGTGTATGACGGGCGGATCAAAATCGGATAGCCGATCTCGTCCGCGAATGCCAGCGCGTCCTCGACGCGGCTCACAACGCGGCTTTCGGGCACGCGCAGACCAATCTCGCGCATGGTGTCGTTGAAGAGCTGTCGGTCCTCAGCCAGCTGGATGCTGGTCAGATTCGCGCCGATCAACTCGACTCCATAACGGCTCAACACACCGCTCTGCTGCAGCTGCACAGCCAGGTTGAGCGCGGTCTGTCCGCCGACTGTGGGCAGCAGCGCGTCTGGTCGTTCCTGCGCGATAATCATCTCGCACAGTGGGGCGGTCAGCGGCTCGATGTAGGTCGCGTCGGCAAATTGGGGGTCGGTCATGATCGTGGCTGGGTTGGAATTGACCAGCACGACGCGATACCCTTGCGATTTCAGCGCTTTGCAGGCTTGCACGCCGCTGTAGTCAAATTCACAGGCTTGGCCGATGACGATGGGACCCGAGCCGATGATCATGATGCTGCGTATGTCGGTTCGTTTGGGCATCGGTATGTTAGACGTTAGCTGTCACTTCGTCGACAAATTCGTCAAAAAGATACAATGAATCGTGGGGGCCGGGCGCAGCCTCTGGATGATATTGCACGCTGAAGGCGCGCAGGCCGCGGTGGCGCAGGCCAGCGACTGTGTTGTCGTTCAGGTTAAGGTGGGTTATCTCGCCGCCGCCGAGATCGCTGTCGGCCGAAACCGCAAAGCCATGGTTGTGCGTGGCAATTTCGACTGCGCCGCTATCCAGGTTTTTGACCGGCTGGTTGCCGCCGCGGTGCCCGAAGCGCATTTTTTCTGTTGCGCCGCCCAGCGCCAGCGCCAAGATTTGATGCCCCAGACAAATGCCAAATATCGGCAGCGCCCCCAGCAGCGCGCGCACATTGGCGATGGCGTAATCGACAGCGGCCGGGTCGCCGGGTCCATTGCTGAGGAAAAGCCCAGCGGGGCGCATGGTTAATATGTCAGCTGGCGGGGTGCGGGCAGGCACGACAGATACCCGCAAACCGCGGTCGGTCAACATGCGCAGGATATTGCGCTTGATGCCAAAATCGTAGGCGACAATCAGCGGGCCGGCGGCATTGTCGGCGCGCGTGGCATACCATTGCGCGTCGCTGCCCTGCGTCCAGGCATACGGCGCGGCGACTGTCACCGCATCGACCAGATTCGCGCCCGACATGCCCGGCGATTTGCGCGCGATATCCGCCAGCGCATCGGTGTCATCCGCCAGTCGGCCATGGGCGACCACAGCGCGCATCACGCCACGCTCGCGGATATGCCGCACCAAAGCGCGCGTGGCGACGCCGCTAATGCCGATGATGCCGCGTTCGCAAAGATAAGTCGCTAGATCGCCGCGATTTCGCCAGCTGCTGACCAGCGGGCTCAGCGAGCGGACGACGAATCCCGAAACCCAGACCTTCCGAGATTCAGGGTCTTCCAGGTTGATGCCGGTGTTGCCGACATGCGGCACGGTCATGGCGACGATCTGCCCATAATACGATGGGTCGGTGAGGATTTCTTGATAACCGGTCATGGAAGTATTGAAGACGATTTCGCCAGTTGCGCAGCCAAGCGCGCCAAACCCAGCGCCGGGGAAGCCCCGCCCATCTTCAAGCACAAGCGCCGCTTGCATGTCTGCCCTCCGTCAGGAGCGGTAGTCGCCGTTGATTGAGATGTAGTCGTGGCTGATGTCGCAGGTCCAGATCGTGGCGCTGCCCAGACCGAGCCCGCAATCCAGCGTGAAGGTCATGGCTGGCGCGGACATGATGGCTGCCGCGTCCGCCTCTTGGTAGTCGGCAGGCATGCCGCCGGCGAAGATCAGCAAGCCCGGCTCGGAAGGCGATTCGCCAGCCGTCACCCACAGCGAACTGCGGTCGGGGTCAAATGCTGTTCCCGCGCGTCCAGCCGCCGCCACAATGCGCCCCCAGTTGGCATCGCTGCCATAAAATGCCGATTTGGTCAGCAGCGATGCGCCGATGGTCTGGCCAATTCGCTCGGCATCGGCGACAGTCGCGGCTTTGATGATATCCAGCGTGACGAACTTGGTGACGCCTTCGCCATCGCGCACGATGGCCTGCGCCAGATAACGCGTCAAGGCATCCAGCGCTTCTTGAAAAGCCGCCCGGTCGTCCGCGTCCTCGATCTGAATGCCGCTCTTGCCATTGGCGAGCAGCAGCACGGTGTCGTTGGTGCTGGTATCGCCATCGACGACAATGCGGTTGAAGCTCTGTTGCGTGGCGCTGCGCAGCGCATGTTGCAGATCCGCTTGCCCCAGCGCGGCATCGGTGACGACTAGGCTGAGCATGGTGGCCATATCCGGCGCGATCATGCCCGCGCCTTTGGCGATGCCAGCGATTGTGCAGCTGCCGCCAGCGCATTCGACTTGGACAGAGGCCAGTTTGGGGCGCGTATCTGTGGTCATGATAGCCGCCGCCGCCGCCGCCCAGTCGTCGCTCAATGCCGCGCTGGACAGGTCGATGCCGCGCGCGATGGCTTGCATGGGCAGGTGCGCGCCGATGACGCCAGTCGACATGACCAGCACTTGTTCAGCCGAAACCGCCAAAGCCGCCGCCGCGAGCTGGGCGGTGTTTCGCGCATTTTCTATGCCGACAGCGCCGGTGCAGGCATTTGCGCAGGCGGAGTTGGTCACCACCGCGCGTATGCAGGCCGGGTTGTCCGCCAGGCGCTGCATATCCAGCAGCACAGGAGCGGCTTTGACCTTGTTGCGCGTGAAGACTCCCGCCGCCACGCAATCGCTTTCGCTGAGGACCAGCGCCATATCCAGCGCGCCATCTTTCTTGAGACCTGCCGCCACGCCAGCGGCTTGAAAGCCGGCCACGCCATCTATGAAGGGGCTAATCGCCGTCATCAATCGTCTCCAAAATCTGCGTCAGCTTGCCGATCAACTCGTCCACATGCGCCTTTTGGATGATCAGCGGCGGGACGAAGCGGATGACATTTGTGCCCGAGCTAACCAGCAGCAGCCCATGCGCATAGCCGGCTTGCACGATGCCGGCGGGGGCGATATCCAGCTCGATGCCAGCCATCAGTCCGCGTCCGCGCACATCAACAATATGCGGACTGTTCAGCTCGGCCAGCCGCTCCAGCAGATAGTCGCCGACCTCGCGCACATGCGCCAGGAAGCCTTCGCTGACGATGCGCTTGAGCACGACCTGCGCGGCTCGCGTCACCACCGCGCCGCCAGAAAAAGTCGAGCCATGGTCGCCCGGCTGCATGGCATTGGCGATTTCGTCTGTCACCAAGATCGCGCCAATGGGCAAGCCGCCGGCCAAGGGCTTCGCCAGCACCATGATATCTGGCGAAACACCCGCTATGCTGTGCGCCCACATATCGCCGGTGCGCCCCAAACCGCATTGAATCTCGTCGAAGATCAGCGCGGCATCGTGCTCGTCGCATTGCGCCCGCAGCGCCTGCATAAAGGCTGCGCTGGCCACATTGATGCCGCCTTCGCCCTGGATCGGCTCGACAATGACCGCGACTGTGTCGGCGTCTATCACCTCGCGCGCGCTTTGGATGCTGTTGAACTCGCCGACGACCGCGCCCGGCACCATAGGCTTGAAAGGCGCTTGGTATTTTGGCTTTGGCGTCACAGCCAGCGCGCCCATCGTGCGGCCATGAAAGGCCTCGCTGAAGCTGATGACCTTGGTCTTGTTGGCGCGTCCGTTGACATAGGCATGCTTGCGGGCAAACTTCAGCGCGCCCTCGACGGCTTCTGCCCCGCTGTTGCAAAAATAGGCTTTGTCGGCGAAGGATAGGTCGCAGAGCGCCTGCGCCAGGTCGACCATGGGCTGGGTGTGATACAAGCCGCTGACATGGATCAAGCCCGTGTCCATTTGCGCGGCAACCGCCTGTCGCAACTCGGCATCGCCATAACCCAGCGCATTGACGGCGATGCCAGCCACCCAGTCGGTATAGGCTTTGCCATCGGCGTCAAACACGGTCACGCCCGCGCCGCGCGTCAACACAAAATCAGGCCGCGCCGCCACTGGCACGCTGTAGTCGCTGTCTTTTTGAATGACATCTGCTGTGATTGACATTATCCCTCGCTGACCATTCGTTCGGTTTCTTCCGCCACAAAGCTTGTGCCGCCGCCGCTTTCCCAGCCGGCCAGATCCGTAATCACTGCGCGCCGCCGGCCCGATGATAGCACATCCAGCGCCGACCGCACTTTGGGAAGCATCCCGCCCGATATGACGCCGCTGGCGATTAGCGCTTCGGCTTCGCGCCGCGTCAATTCATTGATGATTTCTCCCCGCGCCTGGATGCCGGCGACATTGGAAATATACACGACTGCATCCGCGCCCAGCGCCGCCGCAATCGCGCCAGCTACAGGGTCGGCATTCAGGTTTAAATTGCTGGTCTCGCCCAGGCTGACTGGCGCAATCACCGGCGTGACGCCCAGCGCAAACATGTCGTTGATGACCTGCTTGCGCACCGAAACAACCTTGCCCGTAAAACCCATATCCACCTGGTCGTGCCGCATCTGCCGCGCGCGCACCAAGCCACGATCCACGCCCGACAAGCCCTGCGCATCCACGTCCGCTGCCAGCAGATGCCGCACCAGCCGCTTGTTGACCAGGCCGCAGAGCGCCATCTCGACCAGCGCCAGCGACTCGGCGCCAGTCACGCGCAGCCCATCGACATAACGCGGCCTAATCCCCAGCTTTTCTTGCAGTTGGGTAATCTCGCCGCCGCCGCCGTGCACGATAGCCATTCGCTCGTCGGCGCGCGCCACGTTGCGGGCGAATCGACGCAGCAGGTCCTCATCATCGAGATAATGACCCGAGATTTTGATGACAGTGACCGGCTGGCGCACTAGATGAGCCCCATGGTTTCGTCGAGTCCGACCATCAGATTCATATTCTGCACAGCCTGGCTGGCCGCGCCCTTGCGCAGGTTGTCCGTGACGCTGGCGATATGCAGGTAGCTTTCCAGCGCAGGCGTGATGCTGATGACGCAGCGGTTGGTCTTGACGGCGTGTTTGAGCGTCGCCTGCTCGCCCGTCCGCAGCACATCCACGAGCGGCTCATTGGCATAGCATTCGGCAAACAGGTCCTGCGCCTGGCTGCTGTTGAACGAGTCATGCAGCGTGACATACATGCTGGTCATCAAGCCGCGATCGACCGGCAAAAGGTGCGGACAGAAGACAATGGGACCCATGCGCGGGGTCAACTTGCGCGCCTCTTGCTCCAGCTCGCCGATATGCCGGTGACAACGGCCCGTCTTGTACGGGACGAGGTTGCTGTAGACCTCGGCGAAATGTGTGGACAGCGATGGTTTGCGGCCCGCGCCGGTCACGCCCGATTTTGCGTCGATGAAGACCGGCGCATCGGCAGCCAGCGCGTTGTGCCGCAGGAGCGGATACAGCCCCAGCAGCGCGGTGGTCGGGTAACAGCCGGGCGTGGCGACCACATCGACGCCAGCCAGGTTGGCGCGGTTGATCTCGGGCAGGCCATAGGGGGCTGGCAGCAGCTCAGGGTGCGGATGCGGCGCGTGGTAATGAGCGGCATAGGCTTCGGGACTGTCCAGACGCAGGTCGGCAGACAAATCGACAACTTTGACACCCGCCTCGATGCCGCGCTTGACCCAGCTCGCCGACGCCCTGTGCGGCAGCGCCAAGAAAATGACATCGGCAGATTCCAGCGGCGCTTCCGCAGGCGCGATATAGCGCAGCGCTGCGCCTGGCGCTGGCTCGCCTCGGTAGCTGTTGGAAGTGGCGAAGACCAGATCAACAGCTGGATGAGCGGACAGGATCTCGACCAGATCCAAGCCCGCATAGCCCGAACCGCCATAGACTCCCGCGCGTATTCGACTCATCAGCGCATTCTCCATAAATCAAAACACCCCGACCATTTCGAGATCGGGGCGCGCTTGGGCATAGTTCAATCCGACACCGCAATCAGCAATCGGGAGCGTCTGCGCCGATCTCCATTCTCATGCTTGTTCCGCGCCTGCGCCTGGTCATTAGGGGAAGGTCCCGCCGCTGATTTCGGGAATGACTGCACCGAAGTCTAGCGCTGCCAGCGCACTATGTCAACGCGCGCGAGAATCCTTAGGCACTTTTCCATTCTGGTTGTGCAGGTTGCACAGGGCGTCAGCTGTGTCGTGGCGGGCCGGCGCCGAGCGTTCGCGCGCGACCAAGATGCCATCTTCGCGGATCATCAGACGAGCCGCCGCCAATTGTTGTCGCAGCCGAGCCCGTTCTGCGCGGGACAAGCTGGCAAGGAAAGCCGCTCGCGCCGATGTGTCGCTTCCGCGTTTCGGCTTGCGTTTGCGTTTGGTCAACAGGCTAGAAAGTGAATCCAGCGTGATGCCAGCCAGTCCCAGCGCGCCAGCCAATGGCAAGGTCGCGACCAGCAGCCCAAGCGCCAGCAACTGCAAGCCGCTGCCGAGCGGGGCAAGCAACGCAATATCGTTCACTACGCCATACACCAGCAGCAATGGCGACAGCACAAGCAGCGCCAAAGCCAGTAGAAAGACCAGCCCGATTCCCAGCATCAACTTGAGCATAGCCCAGCAGGGTTCGCTGGATCGGCTTAGCAAGATTGACCGCCACTTTGTTTGCGCGAATGCATGCGGATAGGATACCATAGCCTTACTGATGGGCACAGAAATGACTTTGTGAAAAACTTGACAAATGCTCAAACACGGTTTACGCTACCTTGTGTAGCCGTGAACATTTTTTCGCGTTGCCCGCGCTAGTCATACCGAATCGCTCGCATATTTCATCTCTATAGTAAAAAAGTGAGTTTGTTACAAGTTGCGATGTCAACTGGGTGTTGAGTCGCCAATCGGCCGGCGGAAAGGCGGGACTGTGGAAGCAGTGCGAGAAAGCGTGACAACCATCGATGGGCGCGGCGAAACTCGCAAAGAGCTTGTGGCTCGTCTGCACAAGCTGCTTGTGAACAGCGCCAATGCGCGCGGTTTTGTTACGCATAACGACATCTTGCGGTTGGTGCCCGATGTCGAAAACGATGTCGATTTGCTCGATGACCTGATGGACGGACTGGTCGAGGCGGGCGTAGAACTTGTCGCCGAACCAGGCAAAGCGGCGGCGGCTGAGTCCGCGGCGAATGTCAAGCCGGTCGGCGAGGCGCTGATCGAAGAAGTAGACGAAGAAATCGCACAAAAAGACGAGCGCGAAACGCTCTACCGCGTGCTGCGCAAAGACTTGACCGCCGATGCTGGCTATCAAGCCGCGCTGGATACAGACGATGTCGTCGGCTTGTACCTCAAAGAAGCGGGGCGCGTGCCGCTGCTCACCGCCACCGAAGAAGTCCTGCTGGCAAAGCGCATGGAAGCGGCGGAATTCGCGCGCGAGCGGTTGGACCATGTCGACAGCCAGACGATCGAAGTCTTGAGCTGGAGCGAAGAACAAACCCTGCGCGAGACGATGATGGATGGCGAACAAGCCCAGGAGCATCTCATCCGCGCCAAAGCCCGGCTGGTTATCAGCGTGGCCAAGAAATACATCGGG
>JAPOSR010000048.1 GCA_026709625.1 Chloroflexota bacterium | reverse complement strand
AGCGGGTGGATATGCCGCCGCAGCATGGCACATTCAAGCAGGCGGCGCGCGCCAGCACCAGCGATGGCAAGCAGCAGAGCGATTTGATTTAGGGTTCACCACAGAGACACAGAGGGCGCAGAGGGGTTGATATGCCTTTGCCAGCCGAATTGGATCGGAAAGTCCAGCGTCGGTCTCTTTATAAACTCAGTATCTAATCCTCGCGGCTGCGGCGGTCAACAATGTAAGCAACAGCCAATGCACCTGCTGTAGACCCGATTACACCAAGGCCTTCTGCACTATATCCTGCCAAAATAACTGCTGTGCCGCACAGAATTAGCGTCATCGCCAAGGCGAAACCGAGCCACATCCCGCGCCTCTCACGCTGAATGGACGCGTCTACCACTTTGACTTCAGCGGCCCGTCTATGTTGACCGTGCTGGGCAAATTCATCTACGATGATTTTTTGCACTTCTGGAGTATATGCGGCGAGCATACTGGGAGGTGGCATGAGCCCCGTCGTTTGCTCGACATGGATGACTTGTCTGAAATACTGAAGTAGCTCTTCGCGCTGGTCTTCGGGAAGAGCATGAATTGAATCGGGCGGCTTTGGAACTGGAGATCTTTCAGTCTGGGTCTCTGGCGACACGGTTTCGTCAGCCACCCAATGATTCCTCTATTTCGTTGTTTTTGTGCTGTCCAAGCGCCCACCAGAGACTGCCCCCTACAGCTTCCCAATCGGCGCGCATCGCATCTGCGGCAGACCGATCAAGTATCTGCTTTGCATAGTAGCGGGTGTGCGAGCCGGAAAAATCTAGGAGACCCGCTGCGCCACTTAGGAACGGCCGCTTGGGCAACCGAAAGGAATTAGCGATCTTGCGTCTATTGCCTGCCATAGCCTATTCTGTGTGCGTACTATCAACAGTCTCTTTGCATTGTAGTAATTTTGTGGTTCACCTGTCAACTTGGCATGCCGACTCCAGCGCTCGCTATCCTCACCTGCCGAGGTAGGCATCGGGGCGGCGGTCTTCAAACACGGGGATGGCGCGGCGCACTCGCTGGACCTCTGCCAGGTCGATCTCCGCGGTGAGCAGGCATTCGTCTGTGCCAGCTTCAGCGATGACCTGCCCCCACGGGTCGATGATCATGCTGTGCCCGCCGAAGACTGTCCCGCCCGTTTCGCCACAGGAATTGGTCGCGGCCACAAAGCACTGGTTTTCGATGGCGCGTGCCCGCAGCAGAGTCCGCCAATGCTCAGCCCGCGCCAGGGGCCATTCCGCGCAGAGCAGCATCAGCGCCGCTCCATGCGCCACTGCATAGCGCCGAAACAGCTCGGGAAAGCGCAAATCATAACAGATCGCCAAGCCAGCCGCGCCCCAAGCCGCCTGCAGCAGGTCCGGCGCTTCGCCTTCGGACAGCCACAGGTGCTCGTCAAACAAGCGAAAGAGATGAATCTTGCGGTAGACGCCGCGCAGCTCGCCAGCCGCGTCATAGAACGCTGCGCAGTTCATGACCCGATCGCCGCGCCGCTCGAGCAGCGAGCCATAGACAGCGATGCGGTTTTGGCGGGCGGCATCCGCGACTTGCGCGAAACTGCCTTCGCCCAAGTTGGATGCGTGTTCGCGGGCGTTTTCCAGGTCATAGCCGGTCGACCACAACTCGGGCAGCAGGGCGATATCGGCGCTGTCTGCGGCTGCCTGGGCGATCATGTTCGTGGCTGTGGCGAGGTTTTCATCGGCGCGCGCCAATTTGATACGCATCTGCGCCAGGCTGATTGTGAGCTTTGTCATGGTATATCCACCAGCTACGATGCATCGATTGTACCTGTGCAAATCGCCTGGCATATAGGGGCTTTTCGCCGCAATCGGTCTGCGCGCGTTGCAATCGGCGCTGGACTGTGGTATGATAGTTGGCGAAGCGAAGGAAGATTGTGTTTGCTCTGCTCGCAGAATCGTCAATTTATCATACTGCCCAGTCTGTATGCAGATCGCGCGGCGCATGGCTGCGTGGCGGTTCGCCTGCGGCATCGCGGCGCTGGCGCTGTATACAGAAACAAGAGCGCGGGCTGCTGCGTATAGACGGATATAGTAATCTGTGGAGATACCTGATGTATACACGAGGCGACCAAATTGTCCATCCCCGTTATGGCGCGGGCACTATCATCGGCGACAAAAAGATGACGTTCAAGGGCAAGACGCGCAGCTACCATATTGTCGAGCTGGTCGGCGACCGCGGCGAAGTGATGATCCCGATCGAAGTCGCCACCAGCATGAACATTCGCCCGGCGATTGAAGACCTGTCCATCTTCAAAGAAGTCTTTGCCCTGCCGCCAGCCGAGCTTTCCGATGATTACCGCACGCGCCAGGCGCAGATCCAAAAGCAGATATCCACGCGCGAGCCCGATGCCATGGCCGGGGCGCTGCGCGATTTGTACTGGCGAGAGCAGACCGACAAGCTCACATCGGTCGAGATGAAGATGAAATCCAGCCTGATCAAGATGCTAAGCCACGAAATCGCCGTCATTTGCAGCGATATGAATGTCGAAAAAGCCACCATCTATCTGTCGGAGATGCTCTACGACATGGTGCGGCAGGCAGGCGACGAAACCGAAGCAATCACAATGACCTGAACCGGCGCTTCTTGCGCGAGGCGACCGGCCCGGCTAGAATAACTTCCAACGCGTAGAGGGAATAGCGATGCGGCAATTGACAGAAAATTCAGCCATCCGCTGGATGATGGCGCACCCGCGTTTCAGCGCTTGGGTCGTGCTCGCGGCTGGCATGGTGGCTTTGCTGGTGAACGAAGCGCGCAATGTCGGACTGCTGCCGAGCCAGTGGGTCGCGCTGATTGTCGCGACCATCCTGGTGGCTGGCGCTTGCGTCTGGATCATCAGTTGGGAAGACAAAGACAACCCCGAAGATGTCGCCCAAGCCGATGCGGCGATAGGCGAAACGCAAGATCTGAACGATTTGCTGAACACCGCGGCCGGGCAACGCGCGGAGCAGCTCAAGAAAACATGAGCGCTGTCTCTGCTTGCCTTGTCTTGCCCGAGGCAGCCTACAAAGACAGTTACATCGCCGCCGTATATGAATACATCCGCGCGGGCCATCGCGACCTTTGGCAGCCGGAGGTTCTGCGCGCCAACTTTGACGAGTATTTGCAGACCCTGCGCGACCGGGCAAGCGCCCCGCTGGCTGGCATGGCGCCGGCAACGCTCTTTTGGCTCATCGCGCCCGGCCGCATCTATGTGGGCGAGCTGGACCTGCGGCATTTTCTCACTGATGATTTGCGGCGCTTCGGCGGGCATATCGGCTACAGCATCCGTCCATCACTGCGCCGACAAGGCTATGGCAGGCTGATTTGTCGACTGGGCATTCAAGCGGCCAGGGCGCGCGGCATCGGCGACATTCTGATCACCTGTGATGACGACAACATCGCCTCATGCAAGATCATCGAAGCCAATGGCGGCGCGCTGGTTGACAAAATTGATGCTGGCCAGCCCGTTTTGACGCGGCGCTATTGGGTGCAAGCGCCCGAAGCGCAGCCAGCCCCGCCGCCGATGCGATAGCGGTTGCGCGCCACCAGCCGGTACGCGCGCCTGCCCAGCCAAGCTGCGCCCGGCGCATGCAGCAGCAACCACACTGGCAACCCCAGAGGCAGCTCGCGCAGCAAACGGCGCGCGCCATCAAAGCCTGTCAAACGCTGCGCGCCGTCCAACACATGAATCTCGCCCATCAGCGCTGGCTGCGCCTCGCTCGTATGCAGGTCGGTAAATGTGATGCGATCCCGCCAATCCAGCCGGCGCAGCCAACGGCAGCAAGCGCGGCACAGGCTGCATTGCCCATCATAAAGCGCGGTAATCGATGCATCGCCCACAGCAAGCGCCTCATATGTCTCAGGGCTGGGCTGCCCCTGCCACAAACTCCGCTCCCAAAGCAAAATAGCGCTACAGGCTGCAAAATCGCTGGAAGAACCCGCTTGCCCTCATTCTGGCGGCAAGGAGCCGGCGGATGGGAGCTTCCATATTCCCTATAGTATACTCAGCCAATGCTGCCGCTTCAAATTGAATTGCGCAACTTTCTGGCGTATCGCGCGCCGCCGCCAATCTCCTTTGTGGGCATCGGGCTGGCTTGTTTGACCGGGCGCAATGGCGTGGGCAAATCGTCCTTGCTGGATGCCATAACCTGGGCGCTCTGGGGGCGGGCGCGGGCGCGGCGCGACGAAGACCTCATCCACCTTGGGCAGGCCGACATGTCGGTCGCGCTGGACTTTGAGCAAGAGGGCTTGCGCTATCGGGTGCAGCGGCGCCGTTCTCGAACCGGGTCTGGCAGCCGCGGCGCGCTTGATCTTTGGGTGATGGGCGATCTGGGCCCGCGCGCTATCAACGAAAACAGCATGCGCCGCACACAGGCCAAAATTAATGAGACCCTGCGCCTGGATTATGAAACATTTGCGCATTCGGCTTTTTTGCAGCAGGGGCGCGCTGATGCGTTCACGCTGAAGACGGCTGCCGAACGCAAGCGCATTCTGTCGGAAATCCTCGGGTTGGAGCAGTGGACGGATTATCAAAGCGCAGCCAAAGCGCGTTTGTCTGCCAATGCCGCCGAGACCGACCTGGTGCAGGGCGAGCTGCGCCGCTTTGATTCCGAACTCGAGCGCGCTCCCCAACGGCAAGCTGAGCTCGAATCTGCCCGCTCGGCGCTGGATGCTGCTCAAGCCGAACTGGACGAAGTCAGCGCCGCCTATGACAACGTGGCGAATTCAAGCCTGGCGCTGCGCCGCGAAAACGAAAATCTGCGCGAACTGGCAACGCGAATCGCCGACCGACAGGCTGATATCCGCGCCGTCGCCAGCGAGATCGACCGCCAGAACGAAAGAATCGCCGGCTGCCAGCAGGTCATCGCCCAGAGCGATGCCATACAAACCGGCTATGCTGAGTTGCAGGTGGCGCGCAGCAGCCAAAGCGCGATCGCCGAGCAGCTGGCTCAACAGCAAGAACTGGAGCGGCGCTGTCATCAACTGGAGCGGGAACTGGCGCAGCGGGCTGCGGCGCTAGAGCGCGATGCGGATGTCATCCGTGAGCGCATCCGCGCGTTGCAGGGCGTTTTGTCCGTCGCTGCCGAGCACGATACCGCCGACTTGCAGACGCAGCTGGCTACGCTGGAGAGCTTGGCTGCGCAGCGCGACCAAACCAATGCGCGCGTGCAGACGCTTCGTGAAGAACGCTCGGCTTTGTTGACGCGGCAAGCGGCGCTGCGGTCAGAAGGCGCTGCCATCAACGAAAGGCTGGCGCGGCTGGAACGTGCCGACGGCGCGACTTGCCCACTCTGCGGGCAGGCGCTCACCGCGCAGCATCGCGATGATATGCTGGCGCAGCTGCAAGCGCAGCGAGATGCCATGCGTCAGGAGTATCGCCGCTGCAGCATGGCGCTGGGCGATATTGACAAACGCCGCGAGTCGCACGAGCGCGACCTGCTGGCTTGGGCGCAGCGGCTGCAAGCGCTGCCAGGGTTGCAGCAGCGGATGGGCGCAGCCAGTGACTATGTCCGCCGCGCGCAAGCTGCCCAAGCCGACATGCAGCTGGCGACACATGCCCTGCAGCAGGTCGTGTCGCGCTTGAAAGACGAAACCTTTGGCGAAGAATTGCGCCGCCAGCTCACCCGTGCCCGTGCAGAACAAGCGCGCATCGGCTATGACAAAGACTCGCATGCCGAGCTGCGCGCCAAGCTCAAAGCCTATGACCGCTATGACCAAGAGCAGACGCGGCTTGAATTCGCCCAGCAGAGCCTGCCCGAGGCCCAGCGCGCCCACGACGAAGCATCCACGCGGCAAAAGGCGCTGCAATCGTCGCTGGCGCAAGACCAAAACCGGCGCGCGCAACTGCTCGACAAAGTCGCCGCGCTGCAAGAGCAAGCCCAACTGGAAGCCGAGCTGCGTGTCCAGGTCGACCAGCGGCGCGCGACTGTGCTGGCTGCCAGCGAGCGCAAAACCATCGCCCAACAAGAATTGCTCGCTATCGAGGCGGGACGCGCCAACAAAGAACGGCTCGAGGCGCAGCTGGAATCGCTCCGACACGCAGCGAGCCTGCTCAACGAACTGCGCGTGGCCTTTGGACGAGATGGCGTGCCGGCTATGATCATCGACAGTGCCATCCCCGAGTTGGAGGCAACTGCCAACGAGCTGCTGGCGCGCATGACAGACGGGCGCATGTCACTCGCGCTGAGCACGCAGCGGCAGCGGACAGGCGGCGACCTGCAAGAAACGTTGCATATCGCAATCGCCGATGAGTTGGGCGCGCGCAACTACGAACTCTACAGCGGTGGCGAGGCATTTCGCATCAATTTCGCGCTGCGCATCGCCTTGTCGAGGCTGCTGGCTCGGCGGGCGGGCGCTCAGCTGCGCGCGCTGTTTATCGACGAGGGCTTTGGCTCGCAAGACGAGACCGGACGCGCCAGCCTGGTCGATGCCATCAGCGCCATCCGCAGCGAATTCGACCTCATTCTGGTCATCACGCATATCGACGACCTGCGCGATTCTTTCCCGCTGCACCTGCTGGTGGAAAAAACCGCCGCAGGCAGCGTCGTGAGCTGGCAATAAAAATCAGATGAAACCGGGGCAGGCGATGACAAGACTGGCAGCGCTGGTGAGGCGCGACGCAGGCAACTTTTCGTGGAAAATGGGTTTTAGTCGCCTGCGCCAATCCCGTGCGCCTCAGTATCGTTGCGCGCGATTTATTTGCTTCTGCGCTTAGGGCTGGTTTCGGCGCCGCTCGTCCAGCGCCGCGCGCGACCGTTTGCGCAGCTTGGCGCGGAAGTGCGCCGCTTCGATAGCGTTGTATTTGCTGCGAATGATGGCGACGATTTCTTCGGTGCAGTCAGCGCAAAAGAGGCTGCCCGGCTCGCTGAAGGCGCTTGGCGGCAGTTCTTGCTCGCAGCGGCTGCAAGGCTTTCGCGTCATGGCTGGCTCGTCAGTCTTGTTCATCAGCCAGCCAGTATAGGCGGGCGGGCGCGAAGATGGAATAGCGGCGCTCTGCAAAGAGATTGCGCAAACTTGCGAACAATGCCTTGCGGCAGCCACCCCATTTGTGTCAAAATAGCCTTGCGCGACACAAGATTATGACCCAGCGGCGCTCACAATATGTCCTCTATTTGTCTTTGCTGTCTATGCTAGGCGCTTGATATCGGACAAGAGGAAATCTGAAAACAGGAGGCAGCGCCGTGAAGCTATGCGTCATTGAGGGCGACGGCATCGGTCACGAGGTGGTGCCGGCGGCTGTGCGCGTCTTGCGGCAGCTCATCCCGCAGCTGGAAATTGTCTATGGCCGCGCTGGCTGGGATTGCTTCGAACAGACTGGGCAGGCATTGCCAGCGGCGACCATCGCCTTGGCGCGCGAAGCGCAGGCGGTGCTCTTTGGCGCTTGCAGCTCGCCTTCCTATGCTGTGAAAGGCTATGCCTCACCCATCGTGCAGCTGCGCCACGCCACCGAAACCTACGCCAACCTGCGTCCCACCCGCTTCTTGCCCGTGCCCACGGCGCGCCAAGGCGTCGATCTGCTGGTCGTGCGCGAAAATACCGAAGACCTCTATATCGGCGATGAGCGCACTGTCGATGCCGGCGACACCGGGACAGCGACCAAGCGCATCACCCGGCGAGCCAGCGAGCGCATCGCCCACACCGCTTTTCGCCTCGCCCGGCAAGAGGGCAGACGCCGTGTCACTATCGTGCACAAGGGCAATGTCCTGCCGCAGACCGATGGCTTGTTTCGCCGCGTGGCGTATGAAGTTTCGCGCGAATACGGCGACATCGAAACAGATGAGCTGCTGGTCGATACAGCGGCGTATTGGATGGTCAAAGAGCCGACGCGCTTTGATGTCATCCTGACGCCCAATCTCTATGGCGACATCCTCAGCGATATGGCGGCGGCTTGGGGCGGCGGCTTGGGCTTGGCGCCGGCGCTCAACCTGGGCGACGCAGTGGCTATCGCCGAGCCCGTGCATGGTTCCGCGCCAGATATCGCCGGGCAAGGCATCGCCAATCCAACAGCGGTTGTGCTAAGCGCCGCCATGCTCGTGCGCCACCACTGGCACAAACCCGAAATCGCCGACCGCATCGAATCGGCTGTCAACGCGGCTTTGAGCAAGGGCGACTACACCAGCGATATCCTGGGCGCAAATGGCATGAGCACAGACCAGTTTGCCGACAGCATCTGCCAGAATCTGCTCTAATCTCGCCCCGCCTCGAGCTTTGGAAAGCGGACTGCCAAAAAGCAGCCAGCGCCGTTGCTTAGCCTTTCAGCGGGGCATACTGAATGCAGTCGCCATAGGGGATAATCAACACTTGGCCTGCGAGCAGGCTGTTATCTAACAGAAGATTGTTGAAGCTGGAAACCTCGCGGACTGTCATGCCATTCTCCAGCGCGATGCGGAAGAGTGTCTCGCCATACGCGACAACATGCAGACAGTACGCGGGTATATCCGGCGGATAGCCCGGTGGCACGCTGTTAGCCGGCGGGTTTAGTGGCGGGTCGTTCGGGTCGGGGGGAGGATTGCCACCTAGCGGCGGAGTGCCACCTAGCGGCGGAGTGCCACCTAGCGGCGGAGTGCCGCCTGGGGGTGGAGTGCCGCCTAGCGGTGGAGTGCCGCCTAGCGGTGGAGTGCCATCTGGGGGTGGATTGCCATCTGGGGGTGGATTGCCATCTGGCGGCGGGTTGCCAGATGGGGGCGGATTGCCATCTGGGGGTGGATTGCCAGATGGGGGCGGATTGCCATCTGGGGGCGGATTGCCATCTGGGGGCGGATTGCCATCT
>JAPOSR010000022.1 GCA_026709625.1 Chloroflexota bacterium | reverse complement strand
ACACCTGGTATACCCACCAGCCCATTCCCTCCATCTACCCGCAATTCCGCCGCCGCATTGGCTATGCGGTCACGGCAGTATACAGCCTGCCCGACCCCAACTTCAACCGCCTCAGCTTTCTGGATGTGCTGGATGCGCTTGAAGCCTCGCCACAGCCGACTATTTTGGTCATTCAGCAGAAGTTCCCGCGCCGCTTGCAAGGCAAGGTCGGGCTGGCTGGCGGCAACATGGTCTCCGCTATGCGCGCGCTGGGCTGTCAGGGGCTGATTTCCAATGGGCCTTCGCGTGATTTGGACGAAGTGCGCGGAATGGACTTTCAATACATGCTTAGCGGCGTCACAGCTGGGCATGGCGCGATGGCTGTGCAGGCTGTCAATGTGCCGGTGTCTGTCGGCGGCATGGATGTCGCGCCGGGCGAGCTGATCCACATGGACGAAAACGGCGCTTGCAAGTTCCCCGCCGACAAGCTGGCCGCTGTCCTGGAGAATGCCCGCGCCCTGCAGCAAGAAGAAGCCGCTCGCATGACCGCCTTGCAAAACGCCAAATCCGCTGCCGAGCTGCGCGCGATCTTCTCTGGTCACAGTTATGGCGAAGACGAAGCATGAGGGCGCTGCTGCGCTCTGGCTCACTTGGTTTTATTCCCTTGAGCCCTGCCTGGACTTTTTGGCAGGAGCAAAGGAGCGCCTCGTCTATGAAATGAACCCGCGGCTCCTCCAGATAGCCGTTTGGGGGCAGAACAGCGCGTTTCCTGCAAATTTCTAATGCCCCTGTCGTCTGAGTCGTTTATTTCAGGATGGACATGGTATACAATGGCGCAGAAGACGAGTTAGGAGAATCGCATGAACGGCAAACGGGTGCTCATCACCGGCGCGACAGACGGCATCGGCAAGCAGGCTGCGCTGGCGATCGCTGGCATGGGCGCGGCTGTCACGCTGGTCGGGCGCAACGAAGCCAAAACACGCGCTGTCTGCGGCGAACTGCAATCGCAAACGGGCAATGCGGACATCGACTGGCTCTTGGGCGACCTGTCGTCGATGGCGGAGGCGCGGGGCGTCGCTGATGAATTTCGGGCTCGGCACGACCGACTGGATGTGCTGCTGAACAATGCCGGCGCAGTCTTTTCGGAGTATCAGCAATCGGCTGATGGCTTCGAGATGACCTTCGCGCTCAACCATCTGAGCTATTATCTGTTGACCCACTTGTTGCTGGATAGGCTGGTCGACACAGCGCAGGCAGCGGGCGAAGCGCGCATCATCAATGTATCGTCCAGCGCGCACCGCACTGGCAGCTTGCAGCTGGACAACCTGCGCGACTCCAGCGGCTTCAGTATGATGAGCCGCTATAGCGCGAGCAAATTGATGAATGTACTCTTTACTTATGAACTGGCGCGGCGGCTGGCTGATACAGCCATCACCGTGAATGCTGTGCACCCTGGCGTGGTCAGGACGCGCTTTGGGCACGATACAAACCGCTTTTGGTCGCTCTTTCTCAAAGTCGTCCAGCGGCTGGTTGCTATATCGCCTGAGCGGGGCGCTGCGACCTTGGTCTACCTGGCAGCTTCGCCCGATGCCGCCGGCATCAGCGGCAAGTATTGGAACGACAAGCGGCAACAGCAATCCAGCGGCAATTCCTACGACCGCGAACAGCAGCGCGCCTTGTGGGAATACAGCGCGGAAGTTACCGGCCTCGGCTAGCGAATCCTGTTTCGACGGATACAAATCCCGCTGGAGGCGAAATCCATGCAAGGCAAACGGACGCTCATCACCGGCGCGACAGACGGCATCGGCAAGCAGGCCGCGCTGGCGATCGCTGGCATGGGCGCGGCTGTCACGCTGGTCGGGCGCAACGAAGCCAAAACACGCGCTGTCTGCGGCGAACTGCAATCGCAAACGGGCAATGCGGACATCGACTGGCTCTTGGGCGACCTGTCGTCGATGGCGGAGGCGCGGGGCGTCGCTGATGAATTTCGGGCTCGGCACGACCGACTGGATGTGCTGCTGAACAATGCCGGCGCGTCTTTTTCATCGTATGCCGAGTCGGTCGATGGCATTGAGATGACCTTCGCGCTCAATCACTTCAGCTATTACCTGCTAAGCAACCTGCTGCTGGATATGTTAAAAACGACCGCCGCCGACCAGGGCGAGGCTCGTGTGGTCAATGTATCATCCAGCGCCCACAGCGCAGCGGGGCCGGCCGGTTTGCAAGTGGACGCGCTGAACGACCCCGATCAGTTCAGGGCTTTTCGCGCCTATGGCGGCAGCAAACTGGCCAACTTGCTCTTCACCTATGAGTTGGACCGCCGCTTGACAGACACGCGGGTCACTGTGAATGCTGTGCATCCCGGTTTGGTGAATACCCGCATTGGCGACAATATGTCCGGGTGGATTCGCCATTTCTTCAAACTGATGAAAATCGTTATGGGGCGGACACCGCAAAAAGGCGCGGAGACACTGGTCTACCTCGCCACTGCGCCCGAAGTCGCTGGCATCAGCGGCAAATACTGGGCAGACAAACAGCAGAAGGATTCCAGCGCCATCTCGTATAACCGCGACCAGCAGCGACAATTATGGCAATACAGCGCGGAGCTCAGCGGCGTCGGTTAAGCCGAGTCAAACCCATCCAGCTCCTCGCGCAGGCTTGCCACAGCCCGCACAGCATCCAGGTTGATGACGCCATAAATATGCGGGAACGCGCCCGCTCTGACTGTGAACTCGGCGCTGGCTGGGTCCGGGTGCGTTGCCGCTTCCCATATCAGTGGCGCATGCAAGCGGCTCTCGTCAATGGACAGCAGCAGCAAGTCGCTTCGCCCGCGATAGAAATCCTTGACAACCAAGCGAACTTGCTGCCAGGTCGAACAATGTATGAAGCCATCGCTAGCCAACGATGCCGCCCGATAGCTGCCCCTTTGTTGCGCCGCCGCCCAGTCGTCGCGCTCGGCGATGTGATAAATCATGCCAGCGCTTGCTGCAAATCGGCGATTAAGTCGGCCGGGTGCTCCAAGCCAATGGCGATGCGCAGCAGGTTGGCGGGCGTGGCTGAGTCTTCTTCGATCGACTCGCGATGCTCGATTAAGCTGTGGGTGCCGCCGAAGCTGGTGGCGCTGCTGAACAGGCGCAGCTTGTTGACCAGGTCGATGGCATTTTGCCGCCCGCCCGCGACAAGGATGGACATCAAGCCGCTGCCCACACGCATTTGCCGGCGCGCCAGGTCGTATTGCGGGTGGCTGGGATGATGTGGATACAGCACCTGCGCGATTTTTTCATGGGCTGCCAGGTAGTCCGCCACTTGCCGGGCATTTTCGCTGATGCCGCGCGCGCGATACGCCAGGCTCTGCAAGCCACGCAGCGCCAGCCAGCTATTGAAAGGCGATAACACCGCTCCGCCAATCCGCACCAGCCTGTGCACGCGTTCGGCAAAGTCGTCTTCTTCGGCGAAGATGATGACCCCGCCCAGCACATCATGATGTCCGGCGATGGATTTCGTCAGCGACATGACAACCATATCCGCGCCCAAGGCAAGCGGGTTTTGCGCGATTGGCGTGGCGACTGTGTTGTCTACCATGAGCTGCGCGCCAGCTGCATGGGCGATTTTGGCAACCGCGGCGATATCCGCCAGCCGAATCAGCGGATTGGTCGGGGATTCCAAAATCACCAGTTTCGTCTGGGGACGCAGGCAATCGCGCACGGCATCCAGGTCGCTCATATCGACATAGCTTGTCCGCAAGCCCCAAGGCGCGAAGAACTCGTTGAGCTGCACGCGGATGCCGAAGTACATGTCATCGCTGGCGACAATGTGGTCGCCGGGGCGCAGCGCCTGGAACAAAGTCAGCATGGCTGCCGAGCCGCTGGCAACCGCGTGCGCCACTGCGCCGCCTTCCATCTGCGCCAGGGTCGCCTCGAGCGCGGCGCGGTTGGGGTTTTTATAGCGCGTATAGATCAGTTCGTCAGGGTCATGCTCGCGCCCGGTCGTTTCGTATTGGAAGGTGGTGCTCAGTACGATAGGCGGCACGATTGCACTGTTGCTGGTATCGCCCAGCGAATTGTGCACGGCGGCAGTTTCTGGTCGGAGCTTCACGCTGGTTCCTTTGGTATTTTTCGCATTTTGTCCTATTCTGCGCGGATTGTAACACAGCGCCGCGGCAGCAGCGGCTCATAACGAGTCGACCCAAAGCTCATCGCAAAGACGCAAAAGAACGCGGAGCGCACAACGATTCATTGCCAAGAGGGTTGTCACCCAACCTCACTTCGGCGGGCGGCTCACTGGCTTGTTCGACAAGACAGCTTTGCGCGTACATTAGCATGCTTTTGTTGCACTTGCTTCTGCGCTCTATGCGCAAACATGCCTGACTCGCCAACTGGAGCGGGCTGCGGGTACAATTAAGCTGTCGTGCTTGTCTCGGCAGAAAGGAAGCGCGCCATGCCCGACATGCTGGTGAAACTGTATGATCTCCCTCCTCTGGAGCCGGCTGTGGCTCGTCAGCGCGAGCGAGACATCGGCATCCGGCGCGGCTTGGCGCCCGAAAAAGCGCTGGTGCTGCCCTGGATCCGCGAGCGATTCAACGAATACTGGGTCAGTGAGGCAGATGTCGCTTTTTCACGCCAGCCGCCCACGATCATGCTCGCGCAACGGGGCGAGCAGCTGCTGGGGTTCGCTTGTTATGATACCACGCACAAGAATTTCTTTGGCCCGACTGGCGTTGATGAAGCCGAGCGTGGGCGGGGCATTGGCGCGGCGCTGCTGCTGGCGGCATTGCATGATATGCGCAGCGCTGGCTATATGTATGGCATTATCGGCTGGGCAGGCCCAACCGCGTATTATGAAAAAATAGTGGGCGCCGCCAGCATCCCCGACAGCGAGCCACCTGGCAGTTACCGCGGTATGCTGGGCACGCATGCGACCTTTCATGAACGTGCGCCTGACGATTCATTCCTGGACGGCGACTGATAATTGCTGTCGCGCGTGATAGACAACGGCGTTGATCAACTCGGTCAGCCCGCGGCCCTTGCCCATGGATATGTCGCGCCCGAAGAATGCAAACACGACATCGCCCGTGATAGTCGCCACTTGCTCGAGCGGCGCGCCCGAACATGCCTCGTCCAGGATGACGCACAGGGCCATGGCGGAAAGTCCCTGCGGATTCAACACATCAAAAAAGTAATTCAGCCGGCCATCGGGACGAGCAACCGCCCAAACGAAGGCTTCGGACTCGCAGCCGATGACGCGATAGGCTTCGTCATAAGGCTTGGTGGCGACATCTGGCGGCACCGGCTGGAAGCTGTCGGCGATATCGATGAGGAAGTCGGCGCGCTCTTCACGCGAAGCGATAAAACTGAAGTCGTCCAGATAGTCTTGCAGTTTCGCTGGAAGAGCGGCCATGGCTGCCTCACTCTGACTGTGGCGCAAGGCGCGCTTACTTTTCGATCGGCAAGCCGACGCTGTTGCCCCATTCTGTCCACGAGCCGTCATAATTGCGCACATCGCCAAAGCCCAGCAGGTTTGTCAGCACAAACCAGGTATGGCTGCTGCGCTCGCCGATGCGGCAATAGGCGACAGTCGGCTCTTCGGGATTCAAGCCGATTTCGTCCAGATAGATGGCGCGCAGCTCAGCGGCGTTTTTGAATGTGCCGTCTTCGTTGGCCGCGCGTGACCAAGGCACGCTGCTTGCGCCGGGAATATGCCCGCCACGCACCGCGCCTTCTTGTGGATAGCCAGGCATGTGCAATGTTTCGCCGCTGAACTCGCCGGGGCTGCGTACATCGACCAGTTGTCCGCCCGCTTCGATGTGCTGCATGACGCCATCGCGGAAAGCGCGGATCTGCCCGTCATCGCGTTCGGGCGCGTCGTAGCTGGTTGGCGTGATAACCGGCTTTTCGCGGGTGAGGCCGCGCCCTTCTTCCGCCCACTTCAGCCGTCCGCCATCCATGATTTTGGCATTGGTGTGCCCAAAAAGCTCGAAAACCCATAACGCATAGGTCGCCCACCAGTTGCTCTTGTCGCCATAGAAGATGACGGTTGTGTCGGGGCTAATGCCAATGCGACTCGCCAGCGACTCGAAGCCGGCTTTGTCCAGATAATCGCGGCGCAGCGGATCGTTGAGGTCTTTGACCCAATCGACTTCGACGGCGCCAGGGATGTGGCCGCTGGCATAGAGCAGGGGGTCTTCATTCGATTCGATGATGCGCACATTGTCATCATTCAGGTGCGCGGCGACCCAGTCTGTGCTGACCAGTTTGTCGGCATTGGCATAACCGCGGCTCGTGATGTCGCTCATGGTCTTGTTCCTTTTCTACTATTGCCTGCTATTGTCTGCATGACCGATTGGCGATTTTCGCGCTTCGGCTCGCATAAAAAAAGCCAACCGCCTTGGGTTGACTCTCTGCTGCTCGACCAGCGTACACGCATCGACGCGACACGCTCGCCTAGCAGTCAACGCTCCAACAACAGCTATTCATGTTGATTTTGCTATCATGTAATGTAGCCATATCCACACGATAGCACAGCAGCCGGCGCGCTTCAAGACTGGGTGGCGAGTCTATGATGATTCATACAGACTGGGCGGGAAGTCGATGTCCCCGTTCAAGCCATCCATGCGCAGCCGACAATTTGTCAGCTTCAGTGAAATGTGGATGCCCGGCGGCAGCAGCACGGTGAATCTGCCAAGCCCGACGTTGCCGACGAGACGTTTGCGCCGCGCGATGATGTATACCCCAGCCGCGTCTTGCTCGGTGGCGACCTGCCAGACAAAACCGCCGCGCAGCTCGATTGTGGCAACAGCGCGCGCCTGGTCATGTGGCTTCAGATGGATATCGGCGTGTTCGGCATGCAAAAAGAATGTGTTGGGCGGTTGGACATCCCACTGATACCGGCGTTTCTCTACCGCCAGGTTTCGCGCCGCGCCCAGCAATTTCAGCGCGTCACCCAGCCTGTCCAACTGCGCCATCAGAGTTCTTCCAGGCGCGCAGCCACCCAGCGTTGATAGGCTTTGCGCAGCCACTGGGTTGTCTCGCCGGGCTCGCCAGCGCCAATCGCGATCCCATCAATCGCCACGACGGGGATAATGCCGCGGCTGCTGCTGCTCAAAAAAGCTTCGTCATAGCGCGGCAGTTCACGCAGCTTGGGCGCAATTTGCCGGACGAGCAGGCTGCCAGCGCAAACCGCAATAACAACCCGCCGCGCGATGCCAGCCAGCACGCCACTGCCAGCCGTGCGCAGCTCGCCATCGATGATCGCATAGAAATTGCTGCCCAGCCCTTCCAGGACAGCGCCTTCGTCATCAAGCAGGAAAGTCTCATACAGATCGGCTGGTCTGGCGGCTTCCAAACTTCGCCGCTGGTGCATCCACTCGCTCGATTTCGCGGCTGGATTGTGGCGCGCCAGCCGTGATGATGTGTTGCAGCGAACGCCGCGCTTGATGAGAGAGGCTGCTGGCGGCGCATACGGTTCAATCGACAAGAGCAGTTCGTCTGGCTGGGCAGCCTGCGCCGAGATGCGAAAACGAACATCGCCGAATCCAGACTCAAGGATCATCTGGCGCAGCGCCGCGCGCAGCCCTTGGCGATCAAGCTCAAGCGGAATGCCCTCGCGCCGCGCAGAATCGACCAGGCGATCCAGATGAGCGTCGAAGAGCAGCGTCTGCGTGTGGTTGACGGTGTTGCTGACGGTGTAGACACCGTCGCGAGATTCGAACTCGGCTGCGCCAGCCAGGCTGTCGGCATGATAGCTGACTTCGCGCAAGCTGCTTGGGTTTAGCCGTTTGATGATGGCGGGCATCGCTCAGCTTTGCAGCCAGGCTGCGCGGAAGTCGCTCCAGTCGGCTTCAGACAGTCGCCGGTCGGCATAAATCGCCACGCCGGTGAGCAGCGCGCGCGCGTCTTCGTCCAGTTGCCCCAGCCCTTGACCGACGCCTTGCAAGGCAGTTGTCATCGTTTCGATTTCGGGATTATGCGCGGCGCTGGCGCTGGCGTAATGTGGGATGCTGGCGTAGACCTCGGTGGTGGTTTCCAGCAGATTGATATACGTTTCAATGTGGTAGGCAACCCATTCAATATAATCCTGCGCCTGCTGCCGGTAGCTCTGGTACAGCATCAGCACGATTTCATCGGCGGAGACCGCGATGCGTTTCTTGAAATTGTCGGACCACATGGTGCCAGGCGCAATCGAGGTGATGTTCTGCGTGCGCAAGTTGTGCGGCGTCAGGTCGGCAGTCACGGCAATGGCGATCGGCTTTTCCAGCCCGATTGCCGAGCGTACACGCCGAATCAAACTGATGACATCGCTGTTATCGGTGAACATCGGCTTGATATCCATCAGCAAGCCATCGAAGCCCAACTGGTCGACCAGCAGCTTGCCGAAGTCGGCGATATTTTCGTGCAGCGCCTCGTCATCCAAGCGATACCCATTCGCTGTGTTGTCGTGCGTCCAAATCTCTACCCAGGCATACAGAGTCATAGACTCGTCTATCCTGCGCACAGCTGCTACGAAGTCCGAGATTTCGCTTCGCGAGTCCATAAAGCTGCGGCCATCCGCGCCGCTTTCCCAGCGGCCAGTCAAGCCAAGCGTACTGGTATAGGTGTAAATCTTGCCGATGCCATTTTCGCTCATTTCCGCAATCGCCGCGTCCAACTGGCTCGCTTCTATCTCGCCGAATGTCCAGGCGCGGTCGAGCCAGATGGCATTGTTGCGGGGCAGCGCCTCGCTTTCGGGCAGCAGCAGTTGGCTCGTCACAGCGCCCACAAGCAAAACGCCCAGCAAGGCCGCGCCAATCGGCAATGTTCGGCGCAAGGCGCTGAAGCCGCGGCGGTCACGACTGTCGCTTGGCGAGCTGCTCTGCGCGGCATCGCTGGCTGGCGTGAAGAGCGCCTTGATGCGTCGCCATAGCCCGAAGCGAGTCGACGATTGCGCCTGGCTTGGCCTGCTTGTCATCGACATGGGAATGCCCACCAATCTATTCCAGCGACCCTAGTATTCAGTATAGCATGAATGATGTTTCTGGCTGGCGTTGGCGCGGTATCTGGGCGTGGCTATTTGCGTGGATATGGCAGCCGAGCCCCCCGTCCCCGGCCCCTCGCCCCCAGAACGAGGGAAGAGGAGTTTTTCCTGCGCGCCCACAGCATCTAAGCCCCCCTCATTGTTGGGGAAGGGGCTTGGGGGGTAAAGTAACGCGTATCCACAAAAAATCGCCAATCCCCGGTATCTTGACAGGCGGCCGCCTAGGCAGGTTGATTCAGCAGCGCCGGCAGCAGGATCAACGCGCCGACAACCGCGGCGACCAAAGCGGCCAGCAAGACGGCGGCAGCAGCTACATCTTTCGCCAGCCGAGCCAAGGGATGAAGCTGTGGAGCGCTCAGGTTGACAGCAGCTTCGATGGCGGCATTTACAAATTCGCCGAACCACACCAGCCCGATCGCCAATGTCAATATCGCCCAGTCGCGCCACTCGATCTCCAGCCAGATGCCCAGGATGATCGCAGCGGCGCTGGACCAAGCCATGATGCGCGTATTCTTTTGATGCCGCAGCATGTGCGCACAGCCAGCCAAAGCATAGGCCAAGCTGTCGCCGCGTGATTCGCTGGTCATCGGGCTGTGCAGACGCGGGTCGGCACCTTGGCCGCGCTGCCATTCTCGCCGCAGCCGCCTAAGCATCGCCGCCGCCGTACTGTGTCACGAGGCTGTCGTCGATGCCCAGTTTGCGCAAAGCTCTCGCCTGCGCTGCCCACATAGACGCGCGCTCGGTCTTGGTTTTGTGCGCATAGCCTAGCAAGTGCAAGGTCGCGTGCGCTATCAGCAAGCAAAGCGTATCGGCGAGGTCTGTACCGCTGGATCCGGCGCGCGCCGCTACATAATCCAGCGCGATCACGATATCGCCGAGATAGTGGCTTTCGGCTGCGATTTCTTTGGGCAGGCTGGCGGCGGGGAAAGCCAGCACATCAGTCGGCGAATCCAGGCTGCGATGCTGCCGGTTGAGCGCCGCGACCGCCACGCTGTCCTGGATGACGATGCTCAGGCAGCCCGCCTTGTCATGCTGTTCCAAAACGATATGGGCTGCGCGTATCAGGCGGGTTTCGTCGATGGCAAGTTGCTGGTCGAGGCGCAGCAAAACGCAGCCGCTCACGTTGCGGGACTTGCTTCTTCGGGCTGTGGCGGCGGCGTGGCTTGGCTGTTTGCCTTGCTGCCATTGCGTTTGGGCAGGGGCGGCACTTCAAAGACCGGCTCGTTGTCGTATGGCGGGCGGGCGGCATTTGCGTTGCCGGCTGCATTGGCTGTTGTTTCTGCCGGCGCGGGCTCTGCGTTGGCTGTCGCCGGCTTTTTGACCTTGTCGCTGGGCGCGGCAGGCCTGCTTGCGGTTTCACGATGGCCATTCGCAGGCGCGGCGGGTCGCGGCGATTCAGGCCGTCTGGCTGGCTCGCTGCGTGGGCTGCTGACGGGGCGGACGGCGCGGGCATAATCGATGCGCGGATGGAACAAGCCTCGGAAAATATCGATGAAGGTGTCTTCGATTTTCCGCAAGTCGTTCAATGTCAGGCTGCTGGCATCCAGCTGGCCATCATTTCGCTTGCCCTCGATGATGTTGTGCACGACTTCCGCGATTTTGGCGTTGCTGTCGGGCTGGACAGCGCGGATAGCCGATTCACAGCTGTCCGCCATCATCAAAATCGCTGTTTCTCGACTCTGCGGTGGCGGTCCGGGATAGGTGAAATCGGCAGGGTCGATGCCACTTTCGCCGCCAGCCTCAGTCAGCGCTCGCTGATAAAATACGAAAACCCGCGTCGTGCCATGATGCTCGCGGATAAAGTCGCGGATGCGATTGGGCAGGTTATACATCTTGGCGATTTGGTCGCCTTCGGTGGCATGATTAATGATGATTGCGGCGCTTCGATGCGGATCGTTCAACGTGTCGTGCGGGTTATGAATGTGCTGTTGATTTTCCGTGAAAAAGAAGGGGTCTTTCACCTTGCCGATATCATGATAGAGCGAGGCGACATGGGTGAGCTGGGCGTCCGCGCCGATCGCAGCCGCCGCCTGTTCAGCCAGATTCGCCACTTGCAGCGAATGTTGATAGGTGCCCGGCGCCTCGCGCAGCAGTCGCTGCAGCAAGGGTTTGCTGGGCTGGCTCAATTCCATGAGCTTGAAAGGCGTTGGCAGGTTCAGCGAAATGGTCAGCCCATACATGACAGCGAAAGCAATGGTCGGCGCCAGCGCCAAGCCACTCAGAAAGGCTTGCCCGATATTGACGATGTCGGCCGCTTCGACACCCGCTTGCATGGCGAATATCGCTACGACAGCCGCATTTGCCAAGCCAGCTGCCGCGCCAGCGATGAAGTAATTGTTCAGCCGCCCGGCATTGCGCAGGGTTAATATCGCGCTGATGCCGCCAGCCGCAACCAAACTGACGATCTCCAGCGACGGGCTGCGGCTTAGCAACCCGCACAGAAAAGCGAACCCTACGGTCGCGATAATCGCCAGGTTGGGCGTGCCGACAGCCGCATATACGATGGCGACCGCCGCCGCTGGCATCAGATAGATATTGTTGATGCCGAAGGCGCGCATCAAAGCCAGCGCCAGCAAAAAAAGCGCGCCGATTAAAAGCAAATCGCGAGGGCTGCGCAGGGTCTGTGGCTCGAACCGTCCCATATACAAGCCCAGCAGCATGACCACCAGCAGGCTTGCCAACAAGGCGCGCAGGATGCGGATGCTGCGGCTGCCGGGCTGGGTGAGCAAGCCCAGTTCGTTCAATGCCTCGAATGACAGCGCATCGATGGGCTGGTTGGCTGGGGCGACTGTCTGGCCAGCGATAAACTGCCGCTGCTGGTTTTCCACGCTTTCCAACGCGGCCGCCAGGTCGATCGCCGATTGTTCGGGGTTGACAAAGGTGTTGGCGCGCAGGACATCGGCGGTGACGGCGGTGACGATCTGGCTCTCTTGCGGCGTCATGTGCAAGCTGACCTGCGCCGGCAGTTGGTCGCGTTCGCGCGCCAAGCCGCCTTCGCGGATCTCTTTGCGCATCACACGTTCGAGCACAGAGACAATGTCGCTGCGCACTTGTAGCCAGTTGTCTTCGGGCAGCTGCAAAATAGCGTTGATGGTGTCTTCGGGCAGCTGCAGCGAAGTGATGGCTTTGATATCGTCGGTCTGCTGTTCGAGGGTGGCAAAGCTGTCGCCGCGCACATTGTCGATGTAGGCCAAAATCTTCACCGCAAGCTCGCGCTGCTGTCGCGCCACATTGGGGTCGGGCGGGTAGAATGCAGTGGGCACCTGCTCCTGGGCTTGCGCGCGTTCTTGTTCAGTGAGGATGACGCTGACAAATGAGCCTTCTTCGCGGGCGATAATGTCTTCGGTGGGTACCGAGCCCAATGTCAGGTTGGCGACGCTGTTGAAGCCGGGCGCGATTTCATCAAAAGCCACGACCAATGTGCACAGCAGCGCAAAGACACCGCCAGCCACGCACAAGACCGCAAAGCTGATGGCTCTGCGCGAGCGCGCTGTCAACACATCGAAGCGGTCGCCGAACCAGTTGGAAAGTTGGTAGACCACGCGCTTATCTCAGCAGCTCCCTGACGATTTCGCTGACTGCTTTGCCATCGGCGCGGCTCTGCACCTGTGGCATAACGACGCGCATGACTTCGCCCATCTGCTTCACCGATGTCGCGCCGACCTCCGCCACTGCCGCCGATACGATCGGCATGAGTTCTTGACTGGTCAATTGCTGGGGCAGAAAAGATTCGATCAAGCCCAGTTCATAGCGCGCGTCGACAGTGGCATCCGCGCGCCCGGCCGCTTCCAGTTCGCTGATGGTCTCACGGCGCTGTTTTGCCTCGCGCCGCAGAATCGTCAATTCCGCTTCTGCATCCAGCGCCGACCGCGTGTCGATCTCGACTTGTTTGAGGGCGCTTTGCAGCAGACGGATGGCATTGCGGCGCTGGCTGTCGCGCGCGCGCATAGCGGCTTTGAGTTCGTCATTCAGTCTCGCTGTTAGCGAAGTCATCAGCCCGCGCCCACAGTCTAAACTTGGCAAGGAGTATCGACCACTGCTTTCACTTTACCATGAATCGCGCCGTCAATGAACTGTCGGGGCTCAAAGCGTGTAATCACATTGGACAAATCGCGCGGGTGTGTTGTCTGCGCGCGCATATAATTGTCGGTATAGCCACTCAGCACGAAGCCTGCTGGGGTCGCGCCGATGACTTGTTCCCACAATACCGCTTGCGCGCTGCCCAGCAGGGTTGCCGCAAAGTCGCGTTCGAGCGTCGTCGAGAGGCTCAGCAAGCGGGCGCTGCGCTGTTTCTTTTCCGCGCTGCTGATTTGACCGCGCATGCGGCTGGCGGCTGTGCCGGGCCGGCTGCTATAGCGAAACACATGTAAACCGCCGAAGTTCATCTCGCGGACGAAACGCTCGGATTCAGCAAATTCTTCATCGGTCTCGCCCGGAAAGCCGACAATGACATCGGTGGTGATGCGCAAATCTGGAATGGCGGCGCGGGCAGCCCCCACGAGCGCGCGGAAACGATGTTGATCGGTATTGCGCCGCATCCGCCGCAATGTGGCATCGCAGCCGCTTTGCAAGGGCAGGTGCAGGTGGCGGCACAAACGGCGGTCTGCCCACAGCGCGAAAAATTCGGGCGACAGATCCCACGGCTCCAGCGACGACAGGCGGAGGCGCGGCATGGCTGTGTGGCGCAAGAGCGCTTTCACCAGCTTTGTCAGCCCTTGGCGCTCGCCTCGATCATGCCCATAGCTGCCCAGATGAACGCCGGTCAGCACCGCCTCTTGACAGCCGCTTTCATGCAGGGCATTCACCTCGCGCACTGCCTCAGCCAGCGGTCGGCTGCGCCCCGCTCCGCGCGCGATCGTCGTGACGCAAAATGTACAGGCATTGTCGCAGCCATCCTGCACCTTGACGAATGCGCGCGTCCGTCCCAGCCCGCCCGGCATCCTACCTCGCTCAAATGGCTCACTGTCATAAATTTCTAGGGGCTGTCCGGTGATCTGCGTTACCAACTGGTCTTTGTCTTGGTTGCCGATGATGCCGCGCAGGCCAGGCAGGGAGGCCATCTCGCCCGGCGCGATCTCCGCATAGCAGCCAGTCACCGTCGTTTCGCCCTGTGGATTCGCGCGATGAAAGTCGCGGATCAGCTTGCGGCTCGTCTTGGTGGCTTCCTGCGTGACCGCGCAGCTGTTCAGCACAAAGTGGTCGGCTTCTTCAGGATTATCGACCACCTCGTGCCCGAGTTGCTGGAATTGCCGCGCCATTGTCTCGATTTCGCTCTGGTTGAGGCGGCAGCCGACCATGCGCAAATGCACTTTCATAAGCTGGCATCCTCACTGCGTTCGCCCGGCGCATAGACCAACGCGCGATCGAAACGAGCGACCACGCCGCCACCGCCGCTGGCTGTCGATTGGACGATTACGCCCAGCGCTCCTGATGATAGCGAGTCGTCCACGAACTTGTCACTCATCGCGCCACCCAAGCACTCGCCAGCATAATAGGTGCTGGCTCCATCGGCGGCATCGGGCAGGCAGAGCACAGCGGGCGCGCCATTGATCATGAAGCGAAATGTCCCGCCAGCGCCAACAACCCGGATAACATTCTCCGCATCAAGCCCTTGGCGAATATGCGGCGAGGCGATCCAGGCGCTGCGCAAACGCGCCGAGCCAGCTTCGGCCTGCCAAAGCGAATAAAAGCCATCGCTGCTGATCAAAAAGGCATAATAGCGGTCGGCGGGAGCGGCGACCAGCGTCTGGCGCAGCGCAGCCCCAGCCAAGGGCAGCAGCGCTTCTAAGCCGCAAAGGACGATGGCGGGCAGCTCGCACCCATCGCCGCGGGCGTCGTTCAAACGAAACACGATGCCAAGACCATTGTCGACTGGTCCGGCGACTGCTCGCGCCCTTACCTGCATGTCAAAGTCGCCGAAATTGTACTGGGCTGTCGACCAGGCTGCTGTTTGCGCCGCATTGACGGCCAACTCCAACTCGCCATTCACAATCGTCGCGCGCTGCGTCCCTTCATAGAGCGACCAGTCGTCTAGGAAGCCATCGAAGCCGGCGGCGAAGAGCAGAGCGCCGGGCGCGCCAATCATGAGCTTGTCTTGCCGAGCGAGCCCGGCATGCAAAAGATTGAAGACGACCAATGCGACCAGCAACGTAAAACAAAGCAGCGGCAACCTGCGCCCATGCAACGCGCTTTTGGCAGAAGGTCTCAAAATGGCTGTCGCCACTGTTTGCATCCTGCAACTTGCGGGCGAAAGCGCGATTGTAGCACATGGTCTCTGCGCGGATAAGGCTGCTGCTTGCGGGCAATGGTGATTTTTGTGGATATGCGTTGCTTTGCCCCCACCCCAAACCCCTCTCCCAAAAAGAGGGAGGGGCTTACATACTGCGGAGGCGATGGCAAAACCCCCTTCCCTCGCTCTGGGGGCAAGGGGCTTACATACTGCGGAGGCGATGGCAAAACCCCCTTCCCTCGCTCTGGGGGCAAGGGGCTTACATACTGCGGAGGCGATGGCAAAACCCCCTTCCCTCGCTCTGGGGGCAAGGGGCTTACATACTGCGGAGGCGATGGCAAAACTCCCCTTCCCTCGTTCTGGGGGCAAGGGGCCGGGGGATGGGGGCTTGATTGCCATATCCACGCATTCACCATTCCCGGTTGCGGCTCGGCATAAATTGCCTTGCGCTCTGCCCTTGACACCGCGCGCGAGTGGCGATAATCTCCTGTTGCATTGACAGACAGCGGGCAAAATCATGTTCTTGGACAGCGCGACGCCGGGCATGACCACCATGATGACGATGACTATGATGCGCATAGCCGCGCAGCATGGAGGTTTCCGCTTGTTGTAGTCCGAAACAGACGAAACAGCAAAAGGGCGTGTGGATAACCTCCAGACGCCCTTTTTTTGTTTATATGGGGAATGCGGGGGAAGAATCATGGCGAGACTAACCTTGAAATTTGGCGGCACTTCGGTCGGGTCGCCAGAGGCAATCGCTCAGGTGGCGCAGATTGTCAGCGACCAGCGCCGCCAGGGGCACCAGCTGGCTGTGGTCGTCTCGGCTATGTCGGGTGTCACCGACCAGCTTCTCCAGGCGGCGGCTGTGGCTGTGGCGGGCGACCAGGCTGCCTGCCAAGCCATCAACACCGACCTGTTGTCTCGACACGAAGCGGTCATCAATCAGCTTGTCGGCTCGCCTGCGGCGCGTGACGAGGCGCTGGCAGCTGCGCGCGGACTCTTGCAGCAGCAGTTGGCGCTGTGCGAGGCGCTGCGCGCCTTGGGCGAAGCCAGCCCGCGCATCACCGATGCCATCGTATCCTTTGGCGAGCGGCTGAGCAGCCGGGTGCTTGCGATGACGCTGCGCGAACGAGGCATCGACGCGCTGCAAGTTGATTCACATGCCTGCATCGTCACCGACAACAACTTCCAGAATGCCGAGACCTTGTGGGAAGAGACAGAAGCGCGCATCCGCCGCAAGCTGCTGCCCGCCTTCGATGCTGGCCGCGTCCTCGTCATCACCGGCTTCATCGGCGCGACGCCCGATGGCACACTGACAACGTTGGGGCGTGGCGGCAGCGACTATAGCGCGTCTATTTTTGCCGCCTGCCTCAATAGCGACGAACTGCATATCTACACCGATGTCGAAGGCGTGATGACCACCGACCCGCGCCTCGACCCCCGCGCTCGCGTACTGCCCTATGTGTCGTATCGAGAAATCGGTGAATTGGCATTTTATGGCGCGAAGGTTCTGCACCCAAAGACGGTGCAGCCGATCGTCAATCGCGGCATTCCTCTGCGCGTCCGCAGCACATTTAACCCTGCTCATACGGGCACGCTCATCGGCGGGCGCACCCGGCCCAGCGCCACTGTCATCAAAGCCGTAACCTGCATTCGCGATGTGTCTATGCTGACGGTCAGCGGGCGCGGCATGCTGGGCGTGCCGGGTATCGCCGGGCGGACTTTTTTGGCGACCGCGCAAGCCGGTGCCAGCATCTTGATGATCTCGCAATCTTCATCCGAGCAGAGTTTTTGCTTCACTGTTGTCGACCCGCTGGCACCCAGCGTGAAAGTCGCTGTCGAAGCCGAGCTGCGGGACGAGATCCAGCACAACGCCATCGACAGCGTCGATACCCGCTCCGACATCGTCATTATCACGGTGGTTGGCAGTGGCATGCGCGGGACGCCGGGCGTGGCGGGCCGTGTATTTTCACTGTTGGGCGAGCGCGCGATCAATGTGTTGGCGATCGCCCAAGGCTCGTCCGAATGCAGCATTTCTTTTGTGGTGTCAGAAGCCGATGTGGAGCGGGCGGTCGTCGAGCTGCACTCGCTGGCGCTGGAAACAGCCGAGATCGACCGCGCAAACGGGCAGGGCAGCTATTGCTAGGCGGGCGAATTCAACTGGCGCAGAATCGCCTCCCAATGCGTGAACAAGATGAGGTGTCCGGCTTTGGCTTCCAGGCGCAGGTTGGCCTGCGGGATTAGCTCGGTCATGCGCTTGCCCACGATGGGCGCGGCATAGGCATCCGCTTCGCCCCACCAGATATCGACCGGCACACGCAGCGCTTGCAGATGAAAGCCCCACGAGCGCGACAATGCCGCCAGCTCATCGCCGATTGTCTCGCCGCCGGTTTGACGGATCTCATCCCAGATGTCGCGGCGCAGGTTAAAAAGCGCCAACTGGCTGAGCGCATGGCGGTCGACCTGCGCCAGCAAGCTGCCATAATCACGGATGAATTGGTCGGGGCTGCGCTGCGAATCGTAGAACAGATAGCCGCGCAGCAGCAGGCGAAACAGCCAGGGGTTGCTATGCGCCAGCTGCATCAGCCGTCCATAAACCGGATGTATGAAGCGGAAACTCTGCGCTTGATCCAACGGCGGCAGGCTGGCCACCACCGCGCAGCGACTGACCTGCTGGGGATAGCGATGGGCAAAGGCTAGCGCATAGGGCGCTCCAGCCGAATAACCCAGCACGGCGCAGCGCTCTAGTTCCATCGCGCGGAAGAGCGCCTCCATATCCTCAGCGCCATCAAAGACGCTGCGACCGGCTTTGCGCCCAGACAGCCCATACCCAGGCCGATCGATGCCGATGAGTCGGATGCCCAGTCGTTTGAGAATGCTGTCATCAGGGTGGCGCAGGTTGCGGCTGCCAAACAGATCGTGGCAGAAGAAAACCGGCGTCCCGGCTGGATCGCCATGCTCGACGAATCCCAACTGACGCCCATCGCTGAGCTTGGCGGTGCGTGCTGTCGCGACTTGCGCCAAATGCGGCATGCCATGTCCATCCGTCCCAATGCCCCAGCAGGGTAACTGAACTTGCCCAACCGCGAAAGCCCAAAGGCCTCAGCGCTTATAGACAGCCAGGATGGTCGGAACAGCTTGAAAAGACGGCTGCATATACTCCGCATCGGGCAGCGCCAGCATGGTCGATCGGCCGCCGTCCAGGTTGAATGCCGTGACGATATCCAGGTCGCTTGCCGCCAGGAATGCGCTCAGCTGCGCCAAGGACGGACCCAGATAAGGCGCGATTATGATGAGGATGCGACCCTGTCTGTCTTGTGCGATGACGCTGCGTCGATTGCGCTCTGCGCCGCGCGTGTCGGTGAACGCCTGCTTGCCGTTCACGACCAGCAGCGGATAGCCTTGCACAGCTTGTTCGCTGGGACGCATCCGCAGCCCGGCATGATTGGCGACGACAGCCGCCTCGCCATTGCGAACCAGGAAGGCGCCGCCAAGCTGACGATAGGCTTCGCCATGCGCGCTGCCATCGCTGACGACCAGCCCGATCGCCCGCCGCGCCGCGTCAAAGTAATTGGCATTGACGATGAGGCTGGCATCTGGCTCTTGCGCCCGCCAGGCAGCCAGGCTCTGCGCAGCGCCAGGCTGATAGATGGCGCGAAATCGATAGCGCTCTGGGTCGATGCGCGTGACAAACAACTGCGAGCTGGCGTCGGCGCGCGGCAGCATGACGCGGACCTGCAAACCCGGCGCGACATGCTGCCAAGGCGAAGGCATCAGCCTGAAAGGCAGGTTGGCCAGGCTGCAACCCGCCAAGAAACTCAGCATGACCGCCAAGCAGACCAAGCGCGCGACCAAGGACGCAATCTCGAGTCTGGATTGCAAATTGTTTTGCCGCCGCCGCCGATTCACGATGCCAAATTTGCGCAGCCGCTCATGCCAGCAAGTGGGCGATGCCGCGGATCCGCTCGACCGCTTCTTTCAGCTTGTTGATGTCGTCGGCGAAGGAGAAGCGAATGTGCGCATCGCGGGTGGCGCCAAATGCGCTGCCGGGCACGCCAACCACGACTGCTTCTTCCAAAATGATATTCGCTACTTCCACGCTGGATTTACTGGTCTCGTCGACCTTGGGGAAAGCGTAAAACGCGCCTTCAATCGCCGGGCTCGACATATTGGGGATGCTGTTGAAGGCGCTGACCATATAGTCGCGGCGTTCTTCATAGGCGCGGCGCATGACTCCGACGCAATCTTGGGGGCCGGTCAGAGCGGCCACGGCGGCATGCTGGGTGAAGGTGGCGGCTGAGGTGGCGGTCTGTGAATTGACCATGCTCGCCACATTGATCAGCGAGCTTGGTCCCGCCAGCCAGCCCAAACGCCAGCCCGTCATGGCATAGGCTTTGGACATGCCATTGATGACCACCACGCGTTCAGCGATTTCCGGGATGGAGGCCAGCGACACTGCCGGCCGGCTGTCATAATTGAGCTTTTCATAAATCTCGTCCGAGATGATGTATAGGTCGTGTTCCAGCGCCAGGCTGGCGATTGCTTCCAGTTCCTGCGATGACAGCATGTGCCCGGTCGGGTTGCAGGGCGAGTTGACAATGATGACTTTGCTGCGTGGGGTGATATGCTCGCGCAGCTGCTCGATGCCCAGTTTGTAGCCATCGGCGCTGTTGGTCTCGATAGGAACGGGCGCGCCGCCGACCATCGTGACGATAGACGGGTAGCTGACCCAGTAGGGCGCGGGGAAAAGGACTTCGTCGCCCGCATCGAGCATGGCTTTCAGCGCCAAGAAGAGCGCCAGCTTGCCGCCGGGCGTGACGACTATGCCGCTGCCGGGGTCGACGCGCGCCTGGTTTTCGCGCTGCATTTTGTCGGCGATCGCCTCCAACAGCGGGCGGATGCCCTTGGATGGCGCGGCATAGCGGGTTTTGCCATCGCGCATGGCTTTGATTGCCGCCTCGACGATATGCGCTGGCGTATCAAAGTCTGGCTCGCCACCGGCCAAGCCGATAACCGCATGTCCCTCAGCCGCGAGTTGTTTGGCTTTGTCATTCATGGCGATAGTCGGCGATTTGCCGATGCGCTTTGCCAGTTGGGTTGGTGATGGCATTGCTCGTCCTCATCTCTTTGCCGCTTCGCTTCAGCCGCCCAGTGTAGCCGCTTTTGGCTGGCATGACAGGGTTGGTCGCACGTGGCGGAGCAAGCTGAGTGAGAATGGCTTCGCCGAGCGGTTTATGCGCGCCATCCAAGGCAGAGGAAGCGCAGTTCAGCGACTATCGGGCGTTGGCAGAGGCGCGCGAACAGCCGCGACATTGCATAGAGATGTACAGGCAGGGGCTCACGCTATACAAGCTGCGCGTCTGGTGTCCACTGCATGTCAGCGTCGAAGGGATAGCAGGGTCGCTGGATGCGCTGGAAGGGCAGGGTGGCGATGTCCTGGTTGACTGCGCCGGGCGAAAGCGCCAGGAATGAGCCGCCAGTCGCCATGGCTTTTAGCTCGGGCACCAGATAGCCAATCTTGACAGCGATGATCGCGTGCCGCTCAGGTATGATTCCGAGGTTGAGGAACTGCTGCCGGCGTTGGAATGATGTGCGCCGCGCTGAAAGCAAAACGCGAACTCCGCCTATTTTCAGCACCACCTGTGGATTTTCGGCATCTGCTCTGATGAACTCAACTTCGCCACGCAGGGCCAGGGGCTGCGAGTTGCGGTTGTCCAGCTTGCCGCCCAGCGTCAGCGAGACTTCACTGCCTGCGCCAGCATCCAAACAGGCGCGCACAGCCGCTGCATCGGTGATGCCGGCGTAAACCAGGTCGGGGGGCTGGAGTTCCAGCGCGCGCTCGAGGAACGCCGTTACATCGCCAGTCCCGCCAGCTGTCAAATTGTCGCCCGAGTCGCTGATTAGCGTCGTGCCCGCTTCTACAGCCAGCGCCCGGCGGATGCATTCGTCAATCGAAAGCGCTGCCACGCCAAACTGAAATTCAGCGCGCCGGTCCCAAAAGCGCTGCGCCAGTCGGTTCGCCGCCTGGACGATTGCGCTCGCTTCGCTGCCGATGGCGATGGCGCAGGCGGTCATGCGCGGTTCGTCCGCCCAGACATAGCCGACCTGGATGGTGGCGTCCCAGACTCGCTCGCCATCAATTTCATCGAGGATCGCCGCATAGATGTCTTTGCCCGGCTGCCATTCCGTGCTGGTCTTCTCGCCGGGCAAGCCGATTGGGATCGGCACAAAGGCTTTGTGTGGACGCGCCTCTGCTCGCAGGCAGCGCAGCAGCAGCGACATCGTCCGCGCGCGCGTTTCAATCGTATCGATATGCGGGGCGGTGCGATAGCCGCTGATCATATCCAGTCGCTTCATGATGCGCGGGCTGACATTGCCGTGCAGGTCATAACTGGCGGCAATCGGACAGTCATGCCCGACCAGCTCGCGGACCGCGCCGATCAGATCGCCTTCGGCATCATCCATGCCCTGCACATTCATCGCGCCGTGCATGTCCAGGTAGACGCCGTCTAGTGGCAGCAACCCGCGCAGACCCGCGAGCAGATCGTCTTTTAGCGCAGTGTAGGCGCTGGCTTCGACAGGTCCGCCGGGCATGGCTTTGGCTGTGATTGTGCCATGAAAATCGACCTGCGGGTGATCAGCCAGAAAGGGATAGAGCGCGGCGAACTGCGCATCGCTTTGGCGGACGATGCGGAAGTCTGCCAGCCGCGTCGGCAAGGGCGAGAAGGTGCAGCTTTCTGTGGCGATGCCGCCAATAGCGATTTTCATTTCAAGCCTCTCGATTGCGAATGATGCCATACCAGCGCCGACGCTCCCAGCGCCGCATTGCTCAGCTTCCCCAGCTTGATATCGACTGCCGCGCTGTTGAGGGGCAGGCTGCGGGCGCGCATTTCGCGCTGCAGGGGCGCTTCCAGCAGATGCCAGGCAGCCATCATCAGCCCCCCAGCCAAGATGATCTGTTGTGGATTGAAGAGATTCACACACCAGGCGCAGGCGATGCCCAGGGCGCGGCCCGCCTCGCGCATGACATCGCTTGCCAGCGAGTCGCCCGCTTCTGCCGCTTTGATGATCTCGCGCGTTGTAATCTCGCTTCGGCGCAAGAGCGAATCAGGATAGTCGCTGAGATGATGTTGGGCTTGGGCGACAATGCCTTTGCCAGAAACCGTCATTTCCAGGCAGCCACGCATCCCGCAGGAGCAGGGCAGTCCATTGATGGGGTCTAGCGAGACATGCCCGATCTCCATTTCCGAATGCGCCGCGCCGCGCATCAGCCGATTGTTGATCATGACTGCTCCGCCCAAACCGGTGCCGACCGTCAGATAGACGAAATGCGCAACATCTGGCAAGCCGCCGAATTCCTGCTCGCCGATAGCGCCGCAGTTAACATCGTTGTCGACAAAGATAGGCAGCGCGCGCGCGAGCCGGGCAGCTACCACATCGCGCACCGGGACATCCTTCCAGCCGAGGTTGGCGGCCTGCAAGGCAACCCCGCGCTGTGCCTCGACGGGGCCTGGCAGGCCAATGCCAATGCCACGGATATTCGCGCTGCGCTGCATATACTGATTGAGCTGACTGGCGATGCGGTTGAACATGTCTTCGGACCCCGCGCCGCTGTTGGTGGGCAGGGTCCTGTCTGCATAGATGCGTCCCGCGCGGTCGGCAAGGACGAATGCCATCTTCGTACCGCCGATGTCGAGCCCGATCGCGAGTTCTTCTGGCATACAGGTGCTTGCGCGCCTCAGCGATTCATCAGCCAGCTGGCCAGCGCGACCAGCAGCACCAGCGCAGCCCCGATCCCAGCTGATAGGATGCTAATGACATACTCGGCGCTGTCTGGCTCGACCAGGAAGAAGAGCAAGAGCGACACGCCCAGCACAAACACGCCCATGCGATAAAATGCTTGCAGCATCTCAGGAGTCATGCAAAACCAGCTTGTCGCCGCGCTCCAAGGGAACGCAAGCGACCTTGGTATCGACCAGCGATTGGGCCGGCTGCGCCAGCTGCGGCACAGCGACATCGCAGGCACCGGGCACATACCAGGGGCAGCGCGGGTGGAAGGAACAGCCCGGCGGCAGCTCGGTCAAGCGCGGAATATCTTCACTGCGCAGTTGGATATGCTGTTTGCTGCGCGTTTTCTGCGGGTCGGGCTCGGGAATGGCGGAAAGCAAGACTTTTGTATAAGGGTGCTGAGGCGCGGCGATGATCTGCTGGGTCGCGCCGATCTCGACCAGCCGGCCCAGGTACATCACGCCGATGCGTCCATCCCAGGCGAAGTATTTCGCCAAAGCGAGGTCGTGCGTGATGAAGACGATGGTCACATTCAGCCGGTCGCGCAGGTCCATCATCATTTGCAACAAACCGATGCGGATCGAGACATCGACCATGCTCACCGATTCGTCGGCGACAATCACCGATGGCTCGGTGGTCAAAGCGCGGGCGATGCTGACGCGCTGGCGCTGCCCGCCGCTCAGCTGATGTGGATATTTGTCGATGAAGTCTTCGACCGGCGTCAAGTCGACCAGGTCAAGCAGCTCCTTCACCCGACTGTCTGTGCCGCGCCGTCCATTGACCAGGCGATGCGCCAGCAGGGGATAACCCAACATTTCGCTGACAGTCTGAGTCGGGTTGAGCGAAGCGTAGGGGTCTTGATGGATGATCTGCACATTGCGCCGATGCCGCCGTTTTTCTGCGCCGCGCAATGTGGCGATATCCTGCCCTTCAAAGTGGATTGTGCCGCTGCTGGGTGGCAGCAAGCCGCAGATGATCTTGCCAGTGGTGGTCTTGCCACAGCCACTTTCGCCGACCAGGCACAAAAATTCCAACTTGTTGATAGCGAAATTAATATCTTGCAAAACCGGGACGACTTCGCGCCCTTTTTTGAAATCTCGATAGACGCCTTGCAATTCGATGATTGGTTCGGGCATCAGACGACTTCCTTGCGACTGGCCAGCAGCCGGTCTTTGTGCCAGCAAGCCGCCAGGTGCGTTTCTCTGCCCAACTCCAAAAGCGGACCTTCCACCTGGCATTGGTCGCTGGCAAAGCTGCAGCGCGGGTGAAACTTGCAGCCGCTGGGTGGCGCGATCAAATTGGGTGGCGAGCCCGGAATGCTCTGCAAGACATCCTGCGCATGATCCAGAGTCGGCACGGATGTCAGTAATCCATACGTATAGGGATGCAGCGAGCGGTAAAAGATATCGTCCACCCCGCCGATTTCAACAATTTCGCCAGCGTAGACAGTGGCGACTGTATCCGCCATTTCTGCCGCCAGCGACAGATCGTGGCTGATAAAAATGATGCTGAACAGCAACTGCCGCTGCATGTCGTTGAGCACATCGATGATGGCGCGCTGCGTCAAAATATCCAGCGCGGTGGTCGGCTCGTCCAGGATGACAACCTGCGGATTGAGCAGCACGCCCAGCGCCAGCAGGGTACGCTGTTTCATGCCGCCGCTCAGTTCGTGCGGGAAGGATTCATACACTCGCTCGGGGTCGAGCCGCACCAGCTCTAGCAGCGAAAGCGCGCGTTTGCGGATAGCGTCTTTATCTGTCCAGCCATGGGCGCGAGCGGTATCTTCAAATTGCTTGCGGATTTTTAACACCGGGTTGAAGGCATTCTGCGCGCCTTGAAAGACCATCGCGCAATCATTCCAGCGAAAGCCCCGCAGCTGCCGGCGGCTGAGCCCCAGCACATCTTGCACCTTGTTTTTGTGCTGATAGAGGATATGTCCGTTGGTAACGACGGCGTTTTTGGGCAGCTTGCGGATGAGCGCCAGGCTGATTGTGGTCTTGCCGCTGCCGCTCTCGCCGATTAGTGCCATCGCCTCGCCGCGTTTCAGGTCAAACGAGACATTGTTGGTCGCTCGCACATCGCCGCGGTCGGTGCGATAAACAATTGAAAGGTCGTCAACGCGCAAGACAGTTTCAGGCGACAGGTCTGACATCGGTCTATTCCCTAGGCGGCGCTGCGCAGACGCGGGTCAAAGACTTCTTCGACGGCGCGCGCAAACAGCACCAGGCACACTTGAAACAAGGCGATAGCCAGCACGGGCGCCAGCGCCATGGTCGCGCCATCCTGGTTGTACAGCGTCCCGCGCGAGCGTCCGAAATAGATCATCACGCCCCAGGTGTAATCGCTGATCGGCGCCAAGCCCAGCACAACCAAGCCGATCTGAAAATACATAGCGATTGTGATGGAGAAGATCAAATTGATGAGCACATAACTGCTCATATTGGGCAGGATCTCGCGGAAGATGATGTGATTCATGCTCAAGCCGAGCGAGCGCGCCGCTTCTACAAAATCTCGCTCGCGCAAGCTGAGCACCTGAGCGCGGATCGCGCGCAGCAGGGCAGGCCAGATCAAAAAGCCGATGATCACGCCAAGATAGAGCGTGCTGTCAAAACGGATCGTGCCAGCCAGCACGACCAGCAAAATAAATTGAGGGATGGCGAGAAACAGATTCGCCAGCGCCGTGAAGAACTTGTCGATAAATCCGCCCACCAGCGCCGAAAGCGATCCAAAGAAGAGCGCGATTAAAGTGCCGATGACTCCGCCAATTAGCGCGGTCAAGATGAGAATTTGGCCGCCATGCACCATATGCGAGGCGATATCGCGGCCCTGCGTGTCGGTGCCTAGCAGATGCGGCTGACCCAGGCTGGGATTGGAGATGAGGATATGGTCTTGGAATCGACCCCGCAATTCTTCGTCTTCTTGCTTGTCGATGACTTGGCTGACGGTCTTGGAGAATATCAGCAAGGCATCGATTTCTTGGTTGGCGAGGTCGGTCAGCGCAGCCAGAATGCCCGGGCCTTGCCGGCGACTCGTCCAGCGATACGTTTCGACAGTGAATTGTTCTTTGTACGGCTCGATGAAGCTGGGGCCGCCTGTTTGGTCAACAACGCCGACAGTCCTGCCCGCCAGCGCCTCGAGACTGTCCCATTGCGGGTTGTCGCGATGCACTGCCAGCTGAATGCGCGAACCGATTGGCCCAGTGATCTGGTCCAGTTTGGGCTCATTGTCAAACTCCACAGAGCCAGGCATGATGAAGGTGGCAAAGAAATAGAGCAGCAGCCCCAAAAAGCCGACAAAGCCTGGCTTGTTTGTGCTGAGGCGGCGCAAAAAACGAACCAGCCCGCGCAGCAGATCCAGCGGCAGCGACACGAGCGCTTCTAATAGTGGCGATCCCGCCATGCTCACTTCTCCCCAGAAACGCGCACGCGTGGATCCAGCAAGCCATAGGTCAAATCGGCGAAGAGATTGGAAAAGACGATGGCCGCCGTCAGCAGCAGCACGACGCCTTGCAGGGAGGTGTAGTCGCGCACGGTGATTGATTGGAACAGGTGGTGGCCGATTCCCCAATAGACAAAGATCTCTTCGACCACGACGCCGCTGGACAGCACAAAGCCGATGCTGATCGTCAGCTGCGTGAACAGGGGCAGCGCGGCATTGCGGCCGACATACGAGCTGATGACGGTGCGCTCCTTCAGCCCGCGCGCCTCGGCGACATTGACATAATCTTCGTTGAGCACGCCGGTCGTGCTGCTCTTCATGCTAAGCATCCAAGTGCCCAGGATGGCGATGACATAGGTAAACACGGGCAAGGCGGCATGCTCCAGGGCGCTCAGGATGAATTCCGCGTTCAAGCCCGGCGTGAGGCCGGCATCGTAGGTGCCGCGCAGCGCGCCGATATCAAACCAGCGCCAGGCGATGCCGGGCACGATGATAATCAGCAAGCCCCAAATATAATTGGGCACGCCAGTCGAAAAAGAACTGAAGAATGAGAGGATATGATCCAGCTTTGAACCGCGATAATAGGCCATGGGCATGCCGGCGAAGATGCCCAGCACAAAGCTGATGAGCAAGCCGCTGCCGACAGCGAAGACTGTCCAGGGCAAGAAGCGGGCGATTTCATCGATAACCTTGGTGCCCGGCGATGTGATGGATATGCCTAGGTCCAGGCGCAGCAGGTCGCCCAGCCATTGAAAATACTGGTCGAGAGGCGTGGCGTCGCTGTCGATATTGAAGCTGGCGGCGACTCGCTCATACGCTTCTTGATACGAAATGCCTTCATTTGTAAGAATCTGCTCGACCAGCACGTCGACGGGGTTGCCCGGCATCAGCCGCACCAGCACAAAGGTCAGGGTCATCACCGCCCAAATTGTAATAATGGCTTGCAAAAATACGCGAACGGTATAATTGCGATAGATCTTCAGCAGAGAGTCGTAGAGCTGGGCCGCCATCAACGACATATTGGTCGCTGGCAGCTGTCGGTTCGTGGCTAGTGGCTGCTGATCGTTTAACATGGTCGTCTCCGCAAGCAGCGGGGGCGGACAGTCTTGCCCACCCCCAGATTGCCTTGCCGGCTGCTAAACAGCTTGCAGGCGCGTTACATGTCCATGTCGGCTGGCGCGGTCACGCCAGTCAGGATCAGGTAGGTCATCCAGTTGTCTGCGCCGCCGCCAAAGTTGGCGAAGATCGCTTCGCTGGAATCGGGCACGCTGATGAAGTTGCGGTTCAGCGCGTTGTTGGTATAGCGCTCCCACAGCGGGATAGCGGGCAGCAGTTCGTTGTAAGAGACAGCCAGGTGCGTCACCAGTTCAGCCTGCGCCATGGCGTCTGTCCCCTGCGAGCTGGCGTTGGACACATCAAATACATTGATCATGCCGCCGCTGAAGCTGACATCGTTGTCGAAGTTCATGCCAGCGCCGCCGCCTTCACCAGCCACCTCGCCTTGACCGTTGTAGCGGTTGTAGGCTTGCAGGTAGCTGCGCCCAGGAATGGGATCGCCCAAGCCCCAGTTGCGGATAGCCATTTCAAAGTTGCTTGAGTAGATATCCTGCGGGTGCTGCTGGAATTGCACGCCGCGCGCCGTGATGTCAAAGCCGAAGTCATTCAGCTGCGCCGTGGCATTTTCCGCGGCCGCCGACCAGTCGGCATATTCCTGCGGGAAGGTCAGCTCGAAGGACAGCGTCTCGCCGTTTTCATCCACCCAGTGCCCGTCGTCATTGCGGCTGAAACCGACGCTCTCCAGCAATGCCGCCGCGCCCTCACGGTTGTAGTCGTAGGTGTTGAGGCTGTCCAGCGTGTCATCGCTCAGCCAGGCTTCCGACAAGCCGTCGCTCATGCCTGTCATATATTCGACCGCCACGCCCGATTCGCCCAGGCTGACGAAGCCATTTTGTACGCGGTTAATCGCATGGGCGATCGCCTGGCGCACCTCGACCATGTTCAGCGGATAGACGGCGTGGTTGACATACAAGCCAGGCCCGTTGTTCATGCCCGAACGCACGATGTCGATGCCGCGGTTGGCGAAATCTTCTTCGGTTGTGGGCGGGATACCATGCGTGATGTAATGCAGCTCGGCATTGGCGACCAGCGGCGTAACCACTTCAGTCTCGCCATTCCACATCTGCACCATGTCATAATTCTGAATGCCGCCGGCGAAGCCATCGGGGTTCAGCGTAAGCATCAAGCTGGCTTCGGTGATGGTGTCGGGCAAGATGGTATAGGGTCCGCCAGAGACGGGCGTTTCGGGGCGGAACTCGGTCAATTCTTGCAGCAGCGCGTTCCAGCCGTCATCATCGGGACTCATCATAGCTGCGCGGTCGGCAATATCGCCAAACACGCTGGCGGGGCGCAGGTTGGTCGTCAAGATGATGCGCTCAGCCAAGCTGGACGGCGCGCTCATGTGGAATTTGACTGTGTGGTCATCGACTTTCTCGATGCCGGTCATATTCGCCCAAACTGCATCGCCGCGCAGCCGGAAGATGTTGAACGTCGCCATCACATCGTCGGCGGAGATGGGGCTGCCATCGCTCCAGCTATAGCCATCCGCGACCTTGATGACATAATTGCCATCGTCATCCCAGCCAAATTCTTCGGCGACCATGCCTTCATATTCGCCAGTCGCCCACATCAGGACAGCCAGCGGCGGTTCGTGCAGGTCCATATATTGCCCCAGGGTGATGCCGCCAGAAGCGAAAGTGTTGAAGTGTCCGGTCGGCGGCACCTGATAGGGCCAAGCGACGCTGAGCATGTCGTCTTCAGCCTGCACCGGCGCGAACGCCAGCAAGCCCAAGGCGCAAAGCAGGGCGGATACGAGTAGGATTCGTCTAAACATTGGGAAATCCTCCATAGATTAGGTCGGTCATTGCAGTGCGATTCGGTGATGCGGTTCAGCTTTCGATAGTTGTCGCCTCCAATTAACCGGGCAGAGGTTTCGCCAATCACTGGTGACAAGTTGGCTAAATTGCAGCTGACATCACCACTTTTAAATGCGTGGCGCGGATCGTCGTTGCTTGCCCAAGACACGCTTAAATCGCTTGCGCAGCACACAAACTGTCTGCCTGCGCACACCGCATTAAACAGCAATTAATCTTGAGAATAAGTATACGCGCCATTTTAGTCGCTGTCAAGTTGCGCCAGCTCCAACACAGCGCGCCAAAATGCTGTAAAATGCGCTTCGCCAGACACCAGGCTGTGAATGCAAGGTCGGGGTACAAACCGGCAAGGGGCTATTTAAGGAGGAGCAAATATGGCAGCAATCGAGACCATCGTGGTTGGCGCTGGTGGACGCGGCAATGCCTATGGACAATTCGCGCTGGAAAATCCGCACGAAGTCAATGTCGTCGGGGTGGCCGAGCCCGACCCAGTTCGCCGCGAGCGGTTCGTGCGTCTGCATGATATTCCACCTGATAGGGTCTTTAACGACTGGCGGTCACTGCTGGCTGCGGGGCAGCGGCTGGCGCCAACCATCATCAATGCCACGATGGACCGCGCGCATTACGAATCGACCTTGCAGATGCTGGACGCTGGTTATGATGTGCTGCTGGAAAAGCCGATGACGCCGGTGCTGGCGGAAAATGCGCGGCTGGTGCAAAAGGCAGAAGCCAGCGGGCGCTTGCTGCAAGTCTGTCATGTCTTGCGCTATACGCGGTTTTGGCAGGCGCTGCGGCAGGTCGTGCAATCGGGGCGGCTGGGGCGCATCATCAGCGTCACCCATCGCGAGAACCTGGCTTATTATCACATGGCGCACAGTTTTGTGCGCGGCAACTGGCGCAACGAAGCCACCTCGGGCCCGATGATCTTGTCCAAGTGCTGCCACGACTTTGACATCTTGCTGTGGATTTTGCGCCGCCAGGTGGTCTATCTCAATTCATTTGGCAGCCTGTCGCACTTCCGCCCCGAAAATGCCCCGCAAGGTGCGACTATGCGCTGCACGGATGGCTGTCCCGCCGCCGACACCTGCAAATATGAAGCAACCAAACGCTATGCGCAGGATGGTGTGGACTGGCCGCAAAATGCCGTTACCTGGGTGCCCAGCAAAGAGGCGCGCCTGCAAGAACTTAAAACGGGCTGGTATGGACGCTGCGTCTATTTCTGCGACAACGATGTGGTCGACCACCAATCGGTCAACATGGAGATGGATGACGGCACGACTGTCACGCTGGTCATGAACGGGCAAAGCGATATCGAGGGGCGCACCATGCGCTGGGACGGCAGCAAAGCCACGCTGATTGGCAAGTTCACCCACAGCGGCAACGAAATGACTGTCCACGATCATCTGACTGGCGCGGTGGAGCCCGTGCCCGATATCAGCAATACGGACGGCGGGCATGGCGGTGGCGACCAAGGCATCATGCGCAGCTTCGTCAACGCCCTGCGCGGCCGGCCCGACGACAGCGTCACCACCGCGCGCGAATCGCTGGAAAGCCACTTGCTGGCTTTCGCAGCCGAAGAGTCGCGCAAAGAAAAATCGGTCATTTATATGCCGGAGTTTCGCCAGCGGCTCGAGCAGCTGACCAGCCGCGCAGCCGAATAAAGCCAGCGCAATGGCGAGAAAAGCACCCCCGACAGGATTCGAACCTGTGCGCCTGGTTCCGGAAACCAGCGCTCTATCCCCTGAGCTACGGGGGCAATCCGCATTGTCTACCTTAGCAGACAACCGCGTGATCTTCAAGGCAGTTTGGCTGCTTTTGCTTTTGCTCGCGGCGGGCTGCCAGGCATTCACAGGCAACGATGCCCTCGCGACCATCGATATCAGCCTGGCCGACCTAGCTGCTGAGCGCGAACGCATCCATGTGGCTGCCACAGCCGACCGCAATATGGCGGTCGCGACTGTCGCTGCGGCCGGCACGCGAGTCGCGCAGTTGTCGCGCGTGAATGCTGCATTGGCAGCGACGTTGCGACCCAGCTACACAGCGACGCCAGTCTTGCGGGCTGTCGTGGTCAGCGCCGACGATATGGGCAGCTCGCTGGCCGACGGCACACTGGATGATGCACCCCCCAGCCAAGCGCTGCTCGCTACGCAGGTGTCTTCGCTGGCGATGGCGGCTCGAACGAACGTACACGACGGCTGCGCAGATGCGCCGCAGACTACTTTTACGACCGCCGCCGAGCGCATCTACCTGACCGGGCAGGTAAGCAATCTTCGCGCCGGCACACAATTCTCGTCGCTTTGGCGGTACGAAGGCCAAGAGGTCTATAATCATGCTTGGCGCGCCGAGGCCTCGCGCGATTTCTTGTGCATCTGGTTTTATGCCACGCCTGCCGATTTCGCCTTTCGGGCCGGCGATTACACCGCGCAGCTGTATGTCGATGGCGCGCTGGCTGGCGCTGTCCCCTTCGCAATCGCCGCGCAATGACCAGACGATTCGCCCATCTGTTGATTCTCTTGGCGCTTTTGGCGGGTCCGCGCATGGCCAGGCTGGGCATTTTGGCGCAGCCATCCGGACCGACTGCCCCGCCTACAGTGACGCCGATCGCGCCTAGCGAACATAATTTGCTGTTTCGGCCTATCCAGCCTGGCGATGGCTTGGCGCATTTGGCCGAGCGCACCTATCCCTATGGCAGCACGCAGAACGGGCGGCGCGCCGTGCATCTGGGCGTGGAATTTGTCAATCGGCGCGGCACGCCGATCCATGCGAGTCTGGCGGGCAAGATTGTCTTTGCTGGCAAAGATGACAAGATGCGGTTGGGGCCGAAACTGAATTATTATGGCAAGGCAGTCATCATTGCCCACACGGTCGAGTCGCTGGCTGGCGAGCGGATATTTACCTTGTATGGACATCTGGAGAGTCTCGCTGTCGTGGTTGGGCAACAGGTCAGCAGCCTGGAGTTGATCGGACACGTTGGCTCCAGCGGCGTTGCCATTGGCGCGCATCTGCATTATGAGGTTCGCGCCAATGCTCCATTCGACTACCGCGCTACTCGCAACCCGGCGCTGTGGCTGCGGCATACGGACGGGCGCGGCCTGCTGATGGGCGCGGTGCAGGACGCGCATGGCGAGTTTATGTATGGCAAGCGGCTGACGCTTCGCAATCACAAGCGAACGCGCGAGGTCTACACCTATGCCAGCCCGCTGGTGAACCCCGACGCTGTCTGGGGCGAGAACTTCACCGTCAGCGACCTGCCGGCTGGCGAATACGAATTGGCCGTCTTGAGCGACACGGGCGGCATCGCCTACCGCGAAATGGTGACGGTCGCTCCGCTGGGCGCGACCTTCGTAACTGTCGCGCTGGATTAGCGGACGATGCGGCAGCGGCTTTTCGCCCAGCCCGCCCTGTGATTTTTTTCAAGCGATTGTCCTTGCCGTCGCGCATCTTGAATGTCACCACTCTGCTGCTATACTGCATGGTTCATCTTCATCCAGGCGCAGTCCAACCAGCGAGCCGACAGATGCAGCGCGAACGAATCACGGATCACATATTTGTCTTCCGCAGCGCCTTGTATGCGCAAGTTACAGCCGGCTTGGTGCTCACCACTGATGGCGCTGTGTTGATCGACACGTTGCTGTATCCCGAAGAGACCTTGCGCATCCGTCGCTACGTCGAACAGGGCCTGCGGTCGCGCGTCCGCTATATCATCAACACGCATTATCATGCCGACCACACCACGGGCAGTTGTTTTTTCCCTGATGCCGAGGTGGTCGCTCACGGGCTTTGCCGGCAGCTGCTGCAAGAGCGCGGGCACGAGGGCTTGCGGCGCATGCAAGCGGCGAGCGGCGACTTTGACGCGGCGCAAGTTGTCTTGCCGACGCGCACTTTCGAAGACGCCATGCTGCTGGAGCTGGGCGGCTGCCGCTTTGAACTGTGGCACAGCCCAGGACACAGTCCCGATTCCATCACTTGCCGCGTGGACGGCGACACGCTTTTTGCCGCCGACACGTTGATGCCAGTTCCCTACTTCGTCGACGGCAATGTTGAGCAGCTGGCTGATTCGCTGCGCGGGTTGATGACGGACGAATGCGAATATCTGGTGCAAGGGCATGGCGATGTCATTTTGCGAGGCGAAGCGTCCGCGAAGATCTCCAGCGATCTGGATTATTTGCAACGCTTGCATGATGGCGTTCGCAGCGCTTTGCAACGCGGCGATGAAGATATCGAAGAGCGCCTGAGCCTGTCGGATTGCGGCAAGAGCTTTGATCTGCTGCAGGGTCTTGTTGATCAACTGCATCGTCAGAATATACAGGCGCTTGTCCGCGAGCTGCTGGCGGAGACCCCCGCGGCACAATCGACAAATCAAGGAAAAGAGCTATGGATGCAAAAGCGAATTATTTGACCAGCGCCGGCGAAGCGGGCTTGCGCGCCGAGCTGAAGCATTTGATTGAGGTGCGGCGTCCAGAGCTGGCGCAAAAGCTGAAAGTTGCGGTGGCGCAGGGCGACCTCAAAGAGAATGCCGATTATCACGATGCAAAAGAACAGCTGGGCTTCGTTGAGGGGCGCGTTCGCCAGTTGGAAGCTATCTTGCGCGATGCGGTTGTGGTCGAAGCGGGCGTCGGCAACGATGAAGTGCGCGTCGGCTCGACCGTCGTAATTTTGGAAGCTGGCGAAGACGAGACGGAAGAATACCAGATCGTGGGCAGCGCTGAAGCCAACCCGCGTCAGCGCAGGATCTCATTGGAAAGTCCCATCGGCGCTGCGTTGCTGGGCAAGCGCCAAGGTCGCAAAATCAAAGTGCGGACTCCCGACGGCATCATCAAGTTTGAAATTGTCTCAGTCCGCTGACCTGTGGGGTCTCTCAGTTTCGCAGTTTGCCTTCAAGATCACGAGTAAGGCATGAAGTTGCCTGTGCCGCCGAAGGGGTCGTCTTCTTCGTCTTCTGGGCGCTTTTTGGGCTTTGATGCTGCTGCGCTGGCGCTTGGCGGAGGCGGTGGCGAGGCGCTTTGAGCGGATGGCGCAGTTGGCATTTCGGCATATTCGTTGAATGGCGAGGCGGTGGCGCCGGGATAGCTGTCTGCGGGAACAGCCGCTTGTCCCAGGCCTTTGTACCAAGCCATCAGCTCGATCTGCAGCGATTCGATGCCGCTGTTGGGCAGGCCGCCGCCATAATTGCAAACCACCGCTTTGATCTCTGCCTGGATGATCAAGGCGCTGCTCTCGACAACCTGCAGCGCGCCGGCCTCGGTCGCCACGATGTCATTGGCGATGTCGCTTACTCGCTCGCCGACGGCGGCCAACACGGTGGGATCTCCCACAGCCGCTGGCGCAGCGAAAAATTTTGAGATCGTCTCTTGGGTCTGAATATCAAAGCCCCAGAATTCAACGGATTGCAGCTCGCCCGCGACCTGCGATGCCGCGGATAAGCCGCATTCGCCCAAGAAATCGCTGTTCTGCGCATGGCTTAGTTCAATCGCGAACGAATCATCATAATTGCTGCCTTTGACAAAGGTCGACAGGATATGCAAGACGGGCGCGCCAAATTGCGGGTGCATCGTGCCGCTGGCTGGCGCGCTGGCTCTTTGCGGCTGTGGCGCAGACGAGGGATTGGCGAAGTCGTTATGGGCTCGCGCGGCTGCCAAAGGGGCGGCGGATGTTTCTGCCAAGCGCGAGGCATCCTCTGGGGTGGCTGCGCGCTCGCCAAAGCCAAACAGTCCGCGCCCAGCTATAGCGGCAATGACCGCGCCCAGCGCCACGATGAGCAGTGCGGCGATGACCTGCAGGCTGCTGACCACCGCGCCTGGATCTTGGGGAGCGTCTGCGCCTCGCAGCTCATTGAAGCCGGGAATGCGCGTGATGGCTTCCAGCGCCTGCCGCTCTGCCAAGGGGATCTGCACATTGGCGGCCAAGCTGCGGACGGTCGCTTGCGGCTCGGGTATCTGCTGCAAGACGAGCAGGGCATTGCCGTCGTCATAGCTGATTGCTGTTGCGTGGCCCACCGCCACCATCCGCACCCACTGCTCGATGGCTTGTTGGCTCATATGGCGTGGCGAAGCGCCGGTAAGCTCGGTGGGGATGATGACATAGGCGACAACCAGCCCAATGATCATGCCGCTCATCAGCAGGGCGATGGTGGTTCGCTGGGGTGCCGCCGCAACGAGGCTTTGGATGCGGGGATTGGACCAACTGAACTGGCGGGGATTTTCAGTGGCGGGCGGCGAAGGCTGTGGTTGAGAAGAATTGCCAGCCTGAAGACTCATACGGGGCAACCTTTCCGAGTCTGCAACATGATAGCTGGACAGCATTATAGGCTGGTTGCAAAATGGCAACAAATGCCCTGCGCGGCAATTTAGCGCATAATTCGCTGTGTAGATAGCGGCGCTGGCTTTAGGCAGTGGCTGGCTCTGGCGCTGCGACTGGCTTGAGATCGCGCGGCAGCTGCCAGGTCGTATAGTCGCAGTCTGGATAGCGGCTGCAGCCATAAAATGCGCGCCCCTTGCGGCTGCGCTGGCGGACTACCTCGCCGTGATGCGTTTCGCCGCAGGTCGGACACAGATGCCCCGTGCGTTCGAGGTAGCGCTCGGTGTGTTTGCATTCGGGATAGCGGGAACAGCCGATGAATTTGCCATAACGCGAATGTTTGACCAGCAGTTCGCCTTCTTCACAGCGGGGGCAGCCGCGGCCAACCTTCTCTGCGACATCGCGCCGTGGCATATTTTGCTCGGCATATTGCAGCCGCTGTTCAAATGGGGCATAGAATTCGCCCAGCATCGGCCTCCAGGGCAGCTTGCCGTTCGACACCGCGTCCAGTTGGTCTTCCATGCGCGCCGTGAAGGCGTAGTCCATCTCTTCGGCGAAGAACTCCGACAGCAGTTCGCAGACGACAAAGCCCGTCTTGGTCGGCTTCAGACGGCGCTGTTCTTGGGTCACATAGTCGCGCGTCTGGATGACGCTGACCGTGGGCGCATAGGTGCTGGGCCGGCCGATGCCTCTGTCTTCCAGCTGGCGGATGAGCGTGGCTTCGGTATAGCGTGGCGGCGGCTGGGTAAAATGCTGTTCAGGAACAATCTGCCTGCCCTCGAGCATGTCACCCTCTTGCAGGGCGGGGAAGTCTTGCTCGGGCTCGGCGCCAGCCTTGGCGTTGCCCGCAACAGCCAGGTGGCCGCTAAATTTCAGCTTGCTGCCCGATGCGCGCAGCAGATAGGGCATATCTGCGGGTGTCAAGCCGGCGGCGATTTCAATGCGCAAGGTGTCATAGACAGCCGGCGCCATCTGGCTGGCGGCAAATCGCTGCCATATCAGCGTGTAGATGGCGAGCTGCGCCTTGTCCAGATACCTCGCGAGCGATTCTGGCGTTCGCTGGATGCTGGTGGGGCGGATGGCTTCGTGGGCTTCCTGCGCGCCTTTGGCTCGGGTCTTGTATTTTGGGGGCGACTTGGGCACGAACGCATCGCCAAATCTGTCGGCGATGTAGCTGCGCGCCGCTTGCTGCGATTCGCGCGAGACCTGCACGCTGTCGGTGCGCATATAAGTAATCAAGCCGATCGCTTTGCCAGCGCCGATGTCGATGCCTTCGTAGAGCTGCTGGGCAAGGCGCATGGTGCGGCTGGCGCTCATGCCACGCCGTGAAGACGCCGCCTGCTGGAGCGTGCTGGTGGTGAAGGGCGCAGCCGGCTTGGCTTGGCGAGCGCCGCGTTTGACGGCGGTCACTTTGAACAGGCTGTTGCGCAGATTATCGACATGTGGCTGCGCGGTCGCTTGCGCATCCAGCGCGGGCGGGTTGCCGCTTTTGGCATCAAAGCTAACGCTGACAGCGCCGATTTTGGCCAAGCGGGCTTTGAATGGCGCGTCGGCTTGGGTTTGTCCGTTTGCGAGCAGCGCGTCGATCGTCCAATGTTCGACTGGCACGAAGCCTTTGATCGCATGTTCGCGCTCGACCACCAGACGCAGGGCGATGCTCTGCACGCGCCCGGCTGACAAGCCGCTGCGGACTCTTTTCCACAGCAGCGGCGATACCTGATAACCAACCAGTCGATCGAGGATGCGGCGCGCCTGTTGGGCATCGACCAGATCCATATTGATGTCGCGCGGGTTTGAGAACGCTGTCGCCACGGCGCTGTCGGTGATTTCATGAAAGACAACGCGCTTGATTTTGGCTTCGGGCATTTCTGCCGCAGCCACCAGATGCCAGGCGATCGCCTCGCCTTCGCGGTCGGGGTCTGTTGCCAGGTAGATCTCTTCTGCGCCAGCTGCTGCCGCTCTGAGATCTTTGACGGTGGCGCGCTTTTCGTTGGGCACGCGATATTCGGGCTCAAAGTTGTTTTCAATGTCGACCGAAAGCCGACTCTTGAGCAAGTCGCGCACATGCCCCACGGACGACATCACGGTGTAGCCCTTGCCGAGGAAGCCGCCTATGGTGCGCGCTTTGGCGGGCGATTCGACGATGACGAGCTTGCCGACATTCTCGCGTTTGGCGGCGCGCTCCCCATTGGACCTGGATTTGGAGGCGCGGGATTTGCTTCGCGGCTTTTTCGCGGCTTTTTTGCGCTTGGGCTTTGCCACGACTTGTGGTTTGGGCAGGTTTTCGTGGGCGGGCGTATAGCCCATGCGAAAGAGCGTCGTCCCGCATTCGCCACACTCGCCACGCGCAGCTGGCACGCCGGTGCGCGTGTATACGGCTTGGGGAGCGCTCATAGCCCGCTTGGTCTTGCACTTCATGCAATAGGCTTCAACGGCCAGCGTGCTTGAGTCAGTCATATCCCTTCCTGATAGGATGCGTGGAAGATGCTAGAGAACTTCATGGTTGCCATTTTCGCGCAGGTAATCCACCACTTGTTTGACATCTTCGGTGCGGTCTTTATGACAAACCAGCAGCACATCGCCCGAGTCGACCACCACGACATCTTCTACGCCGATGGCGACCGCCAGCCGATCGCTGAAGACCAGTGTATCGCGCGTATCCAGGATGACGCGGTTTTCGCGCGCTTTGCCCTTGACGCAGTTCCCAAAGTTGTCTTGAGGCAATATATCATACAGCGATGCCCAGGTGCCGACATCGCTCCAGCCGATATCGATGGGAATGACGGCGATATTGTCCGCTTTTTCCATGATGGCGAAATCAATCGACAGAGTCGGCATCGTTTCCCAGATATCGCGCAGCTTTGTCTGATAGTCGGGTGTTTGGCTGACCGACTGCAAATAGGCGCACATGGCGTACATGCCTGGCTGGTGGCGCTCGAGGGCTTGCATAGCCCGGTCGACGCGCCAAATGAACATGCCTGAATTCCAGCTGTAGTCGCCCGCGGCGAGGAAATGCGTCGCGCGCACGATATCCGGTTTTTCTGTGAAGCGGCGGCTCTTGTACACTGGGAAGCCACGACAATCGCCCAGTGGCTGCCCATGTTGGATATAGCCAAAGCCAGTTGACGGATACGAGGGTGCCATGCCCAGCGTGACAATGCGGCCATCTTGCGCCAGCTGCCAAGCCGCGCCCAGCACATCGCGGAATGTATCGCGTTGGCTGATGTGGTGGTCGGCGGTCAAAACGGCGACGGTCGCGTCTGGGTCGCGCTGCTGGATGACGCTTAATGCCAGCGCCAGGGCCGGCGCGGTGTTTTTCGGGTAGGGTTCCACGATGAAGTTTTCGCGCGGAATAGCCGGCGCTTCGGCTTGCAGCTGGTCGGCGTATTGCGCGCCGGTCACGACAAAGATATCGGCTGGCGCGAAGAGCGGCCGAACGCGCTCGATGCTGGTGCGAAACATGCTGTGATCGTCGATAAGCGGCAGCAGCTGCTTGGGCATGTCGGCGCGACTGAGGGGCCACAGGCGCGTGCCGCGGCCACCCGCGGCTATCAACGCATAATAGCTTTTCATCGCTTCTGCCTTTGCAAGTTGAGATTTCGCGGGCGGCAGTATTGCATAGCTCCAGCGCTCTCGACAAGTCCTTTTAATTCCAGCAGCGCCAAGGTGCCCGAGACAGTGGCGGCGGGCAGCTGCGTCGCGCGGACGACCTCATCGACATGCCTTGGGTCGCTGTCGAGCTGCGCCAGGATCGCGCTTTCGGTCTCATTGGCTGGCTGGATGCGCTCTGCCTGCCGCTGTGATTGGGCGGCCAGATGCGTTACGTTCAGGGAGTCTAAAATATCGCGGACATCCATGACCAGTTTTGCGCCGTCTTGGATTAGCCGGTTGCAGCCGCGCCCGCTGATGCTGTGATAGCTGTGTGGGACCGCGAAGACATCTCGCCCCTGCGCGAGGGCGTGGTTGGCGGTGTTCAGCGCGCCGCTGCGCTCTGGCGCTTCTGCCACGAGCACGCCATGCGCGAGCCCGCTGATGATGCGGTTGCGCTGCGTAAAATTGCTGCGCAAAGGCGGCGAGCCAACCGGCAACTCGCTGATTATCGCGCCCTGTTCCAAAATCTCTTCGGCGATGTCTTTGTTTTCGCGGGGGTAGATGATGTCGATGCCGGCGCCCATCACAGCAATCGTGCGACCGCCTGCCGCCAATGCCCCACGATGCGCCGCCGCGTCGATGCCATGCGCCAAACCCGAAACAATCGTGATGCCGTGCCGCGCCAGCTCCTGCGCCAGCTCGTTCGCTGCATCCCAGCCTCGTTTGCTGGCTTTGCGCGTGCCGACCACGCCCAGGCGCTTGTCGTCATCCGCCGCAAATTGTCCACGCGCATAGAGCAGCAGCGGGCGATCGTCCAATTCGCGCAGCAGGGCGGGGTAGGCCGCGTCGTCTTGGGTCACCAGGCTCGCTCCCGCCGCCGCGACCTTGTCCAGTTCGCGTTGCAGGTCGATTGTTTTGCGGGCGGCGCAATAGCTGCTCAGCAGCTTGGGTGGCAGAGGCAGCCCCAGCATAGCGGCATCTGTCTCGCGCCAGAGCGCTTCTGGCGAGTCAAAATGCGCCAGCAGCCTCGACAGCTTGACGATGCCGAAATTGGGCAGCAGGTGCAAGCCCAGCCAATAACGATGCTGTGGATTATCGCGCATGCGGTTTCATTGCGGTGGCGAATTGGCAGAAAGCATATCAGCGTGGGCAAAGGGCTGTCAAGGCGAGCGTCGGCTTTAGCGTTGGGCGAGCAAACCTTCGGGCAGTGTCATGCGAACGACGCCGCTTTCAAAATCGATTTGGTCGATCGTCTCGTCGTGCGCGGGAATGAGCAGCTCGCCATATTGCGCGCTGTCGACGATGTAGACATCGTTGGCGCCAGTTTCCAGCACATCGCGGATGCGTCCGATCTCGCCGCCATCGGCGACAACCCGCAGACCAATCAACTGAAACAGAAAGTATTCGCCTTCGTTCAGCGGCGGCAACTGTTCAATATCGCAATATACGAGCTTGCCGCGCAATTCATCAGCCTGTTCGCGGCGGTTGCAGCCGTCCAGCGAGAGCAGGGCATAGGCTTTGTTAAAGCGGACATGTTGCACAGCGACGCGCGCGCGCGCCTGGCTGGATTCGCTGCCGGCCAAATAGATGTATTCCAGGTTTTTGAGCGCTGGCGGGTCGTGGCTGAGCACGCGCATACGCAATTCGCCACGCACGCCGTGCGGACGCAAAATCTCGCCGATGACCAGTTGGCGCGGCTCGGACGAGTTTGTCACGAGAGCTTATTCGATTTCCAGGATAACGCGGCGGCGGCGCCCACGTCCGCGCTCGCTGTGTTCGGGCATGGCGCGCAGCAGCGAGCGGATGGAATTGGCCACACGACCGTTGCGCCCGATGACGCGCCCCATATCGCCCGAGGCGACCGACAGCTCCAGCACGATATTGCGGCTGGTGTCTTTGCGGCTTATGCGCACCTGGTCGGGGTGTCTGACCAGGTTTTCAGCGATGTATTGAACCAGTTGCTCTTCCATGCGCCGCCTTCCCGCCCTAGCTTTCGGCTTCGGCGGCAGCCAGGCGAGCAGCCTCGCGCGCCTTGATCTTGCTCTCGCCGTCGCCAGGCGCTGGATAATTGGTCTTGGGGCTGGGCAGCGGCGGGCGGGTCGCTTCGGCTTCGCGCACCAGGTCTTCTATATTTTCGCCAGCCCGCAGCCGCTCAAAACGCGCCCAGGTGCCGGTGTGCGCCAGCAGGCGGCGGACGGCATCGCTGGGCTGCGCGCCGACCGAAAGCCAATACAGAGCTCGGTCTTCTGCGATGATTTCGGTGGCTGGCTGTGTGCGCGGGTTGTAGTGCCCGATGTGTTCCAGGTAGCTGCCATTGCGAGCCTTGCGCTGGTCGATGACGACGATGCGATAAGTCGGCTGGCGCTTCAGTCCCTGGCGGCGTAGACGAATGCGAACCATCTGTTTTCTCCTGAAAGTTTAGGCGGTCAAGCCTGGGATATTGGGCATCTTCCCGCGGCTGATTTGGTTCATAAGCTTGCTCATCTGGCGGAATTGCCTGAGCAGCTCATTCACTTCGCTGACTTCTACCCCGCTGCCAGCGGCGATGCGCTTTTTGCGGCTGGCTTTTAATACGCGCGGATGGCGGCGCTCGTGCGGGGTCATGGAATTGATGATGGCTTCGACCTTGCGGACGCGCTTTTCCATATCATCGCTGTTGATCTCGGCCTGCGCTTGCAGCTTCGACATGCCAGGGATCATGCCCATGACCTTGCCCAGTGGCCCCATGCGGCGGATCTTTTGCAGCTGTTCGAGGAAGTCTTGCAAAGTAAATTCATTTTTCATGATTTTGCTTTGCAGGCGCATCGCCTCTTCTTCTTCGTAGAGCGTCTCGGTCTTTTCGATCAACGACATGATGTCGCCCATGCCGAGGATGCGCTGGGCGATGCGGTCGGGATGAAACAGTTCAAGCGTGTCGGCGCTGACTTTTTCGCCCGTGCCCATGTATTTGATAGGTACGCCCGTCACCGCGCGCATCGACAAGGCTGCGCCGCCACGGGCATCGCCATCAACGCGCGTGAGAACCAAGCCGCTGATGCCCAAGCTCTCGTTGAAGCCGCGCGCGATATTGACCGCTTCTTGCCCGGTCATGGCATCAGCCACCAGCAGGATCTCCGCTGGCGACGAGATGCGCTTGATCTCCTGCAATTCTTCCATCTTGGTATCATCAATTTGCAGGCGCCCGGCTGTGTCGATCAAGACGACATCGGCATTGTTCGCGCGCGCATGCTTGAGGCCGCGCCTCACGATATTGGGCGGCTTATCGCTGGCGCCTTCTTCGTAATAAGGCACGCCGATCTGCTTTGCCAAGGTGACCAACTGGTCGACAGCCGCCGGGCGATAGGTATCGGCTGCCAGCATCAGGGGTTTGCGACCGCTGGAGCGCAGGTGCAGGGCGAGCTTGGCGGTGTTGGTCGTTTTGCCAGCCCCTTGCAACCCCACCATCATGATGACATGTGGCGCATAGCTGCCGCTGAAGCTAAGTCGGCCCGCCTCGCCAAGCATATCCACCATTTCTTCATGGATGATTTTGACGACCTGCTCGCTGGGCTTCAGCGCCTTGTGCACTTCTTCGCCCAGGGCGCGCTGACGAACCTGCTTGATGAAGTCTTTGACGATGGGCAACGCGACATCCGCCTCGAGCAGCGCCATCCGCACCTCGCGCATGACCGCTTTGACATCAGCTTCTTTGACGGTGCCGCCCTTGCGCAGCCCTTCAAAGGCGGTGTCCAGTCTTTGTGTCAGAGAATCAAACATAAGCCTCGCTCGGCAGATTGCGAAAAATCAGTCTACAGGCTGGCTGGGCAGCTGTCAAGATTGGGCTTTGCCGCCTCAGCCGCCGCAATTTCCGCGCGTGTAGACATAATCGCCGCTGATCCAGCCCGCCCTCCCCCACATGCGGATCTTAAAATAGCCGGCGCGCTTTTCGCTGGCGGGCAGCCAGTCGCGATGGCTCGTCACGCCGATGATCGCGCCATTGGGCGGGCTCTCGCGGAAGTTGAGCGCGTCCCAAGGCTTCACCTCACAGCCGTCCAGCATCACCCCGAGATTGAGCGGCAGCGCAACCACCGACTGAGGAGGCGGCGGGTCGCCACGCAGCAAGACGACAGTGCCAGCGCGGTCGATGCGCGCGCAGGTCATGCCATTGCGGCTGAACGCCCGCAGGTCGAATAATCTGCGCGGCATGTAGGCGGCATCCAGAAAAACGGCTTGACCGGATTGCTGGAAGCAGACTTCGGTGCCCGGCGTGACATAGCCCCAGATATCAATCGCGTCCAGGACGCCCCGCTCAATGAGGTCGGCTCTGCCCACGCCAGCCAGCCCTACGCGCCGTCCTTGAGCGCCGGACACCCAGTTGTTGACTTGAATGCCCGGCGGCAGGCGATTCAACGTGTCTTGGATGGGCGTGGCGGTGGGCTTGGGCACATATCGCTCATAAGCGCTGCCACCGCCGCCGCCATCATCCCTGGCTGGCGCAGACTGGCGGCTTGACTCGCGCATTGGCATCGTATGGATCATTTCACTTCGGGTCTCGGAAACCATACCCATAGCGCTTACCGAGTGGACTCCCAAAGCATAATCCTCGTCAGGATTGAGATCACTGAACACATGGTTGTCGACATCGCCCACATCCTGCCAGTCCACAGTCGTGCCTATTTCTGCGGCAAAGACCTCGTAGCTATCTGCGTTGGGGGATTTCTCCCAGGACATCGTGGCGCTGTTCTGGCCGATGACGTTGACGACCAAGTCGGTTGGCGGATCTGGCACGTCTTGCTCAGGCTCAACCAACGTCCTGGCGATGACGGACGCAGCCGCGGAGTCGCCGCCGGCATTGCTGGCGCGGACTTGCAGGGTATAAGCGGTATCAGCCGTCAAGCCCGTGAACTGATAGGTGGCGACATCGCCGACATCGGTCCATTCCGTGAGCGCGCCGCCATTGACCTCGTAGGTTGTCGCGGTGGCGGATTTTGTCCAGTTCAGCGTGATGGCGGTTTGGGTGATGCCGCTGGTGGTCAAGCTGGTCGGCGCGGCGGGCGC
>JAPOSR010000004.1 GCA_026709625.1 Chloroflexota bacterium | reverse complement strand
GGGTTATACAAGCCCAGGCACAGTGGCGAGTCGGGATAAGTCGCCACCACATTGGTGATGGATGGCGTATCGAAATTCTTTAGTTCTTCCAGCATGAGACTTTGTTCCATTGCGATGACTGCTCCCTTTATGCTTCGCTGGCGCCAGTATACCGAGCCGAACGGCGGAAGACAGGCAAAACCGGCAGCAGCATCAGCGCCGACAGGGATATCGCCAGCCGCACCGAAGACAGCCAACCAACCGCCCCCACCAGCGGACCGCCAGCGATCTGCCCGAGCGCATCGATCTGGCCCTGCGTCGAAAGCACCGTCGCGCGCGCATCAGAAGCAATATGTTGGTTGATCCAGGCATCCAACAGCGGGTTGCGGATGCCGCGCATCGCTTGCGCCAGCCAAAGCCCGACCAGCGCCCAGGCAAAGCTGGGTCCATAAACAAATAACAGCACACTGCCGATCATGATGATATAGACCACAATCAAGGTAGCCGCCACGCGCCGTCCATCAGCGAAGTCGAGCCGCCGCAGCAGCAATTCGGTGGCGCCCAGGCACAACGGCATAGACACCGCGCTGATGACGCCAAACCAGACAATCTGGTCCAGCTCTCCCAAAGGCGGGAAGCGGAAGCTAGCCAGCAGATGCGCTGTCCACAAGCGGTCGAATCCCTCAGAAAATGCGCCATGAAAGAGAGTCGCCAACAGGATAAGCAGCAAGAAGCGGCTGCCGCGAATCGTGGAAAAGCCGGCGCGGAAGGCAGCGAAGACAGCGCGCCTGTCATCGCGCTCACTCGCCGGACGCGCAAAACCGGCTTCGGGCATCACAAGCATCAGCAGCAGCGACAGACAAAGAAACGCAAGCCCGCCGACAATGATGGCGGCCGGTAAGTTGTGGCTGGCGATGGCGACGCTTAGGAATATGCTGCCAAAGCTGACGACCTGCGATATTTGCGAGCCGCGCATAAAAGCATTGGGCGCTCGCTCTGTTCCAATCTCATCAACAATCCATGCGGATGTCGCGCCGCTGAGAAAGGTATAGCCCAAGCCCATAATCACCTGGGCGGCCAGCAGCGCCTCGAAGAGCGGCAGGCTGCCCTCGACCAAAAAGCCCAGTCCCAGCAAAGCAAAGCCGATGATGACCGAAAGCCGCCGGCTGTGCGCATCCGCGACGACGCCAGTCGGGATCTCAAACAAAAAAGCTGTCAATTCCAGCGTCGTGCCCACCAACACCAACTGCAGCGGGTTCAAGCCCACCTGCTGCGCCTGATACACCAGGTTGACAGTGAAGACCATGGTCAAGGCAAAGGCCTGCGCCGCCATCATAAACAGGTATAGCGGATAGGCAGGCGCCTTGCGAGAAGAGAAGAGCGCCCGGATCATACGGTTGCTGTGCGCCGCTGCAATTCGCCACATGCCAGGAAGTCGCGCAGCTCGGCGATGCGCCCCTTCAGCAGCGCCGGCGCCATCTGCCGGATCTGCGGATGATCGCGGTTGTTCAACAGCCAGCGGCATGATGCGAGTTGCCGGGCAGCGATGAGGGTCTCCAAATGGTCGGGCGATGGCGGGGCATCACCCAGCGCCGCGCTGTACCCCGCCCACAAACTCGCTGTCAACTGCGCATAGTTTTGGGGCTGTTCGCCTTTGAGCTGCCAGAGCAGTGGGGCGAGGTCGTACAGATAACAGCCCCAGCCGCAGTATTCAAAGTCCAGCGCGGCGATGCCAGCCTCGGTGAACAGGATGTTCTTCGCCAAAAGATCGGCATGGATCAATCCAAAGGCGGCATCCTGCCGATGCAGCTGCGACCAGACAGTTTCCACTGCCCGCGCTACCGCCTGGCACACTTCTTGCTGCGCGGTCGTCAAGATCTGGTCATTGCGCTGTGGCGCATAGGGCGAGCCGCCACCAAACAATCCCTGTGCCGCAAGGCGCGGACGGTCAAAACCGGCGGGAGGGCTGATCTGCGCCCGGGTGTGCAGCCGAGCCAGATAGCGCCCGATTGCTCGCAGATCTGCGCAGCGCAGGTCGGCAGCAGGTTTGCTTGCGCCGTGGATGAACTCGAAAAGGCAGGCCAATGCCGAATGGGGTGGCGGCAGCTGGGGATGAGCGACTTCGACAAGCAGCGCGGCATGATTTTTGGCAGAAGCCGCAACCGGACAGGGCGCTCGCAAATCGCTCATTTGGCGGATGGCCTTCAGCCAGGCTAGTTCACTGCGCGCCTGCCTAAAATTGACGCGCCATGCTGGCTGCAGCCGCAAAACATACTCGCCCGCGTCCGATTGCACCTTGAAGACAGCGTTGCCCCCATAGCCCAGCCAAGTGAGCGTCGGCGCGCCCAGCCCCCAGCGCGCCAGAGCTTGGTCGGCCAGCTGCCGCCAAAGCGCCTTTTGCTGCGCCAGTGTCCATTCGCTGTAGGCGGCTATGCGCGCCTTGTCTGCTACAATGTCCATGGGCTGATTCGTCCGCTGGAGAGTGCGCGATGCGAAAATGGCTGATTCTGCTGGCAGCGCTGTGTTTGGCCGCCGCCATTGACCAAGCCGCCAAAGCGTGGGCGCTGGGCAGCTTGCAGTATTATGAAACATTGCAGCCGATCCCAGCGCTGGCGCCGCTCTTCCAGCTGACGCTGATCAGCAACACGGGCGCGGCTTTTGGCATCTTGCCGATGGCTGGCGATGTCTTTTTGGTGGTGGCGCTGCTGATCATCACGGGGCTGCTGGCGAGCATGCGCGCGACAGCCAATGATGCGCGGCTCGCGCCCTTCGCCACCGGGCTGGTCATCGGCGGCGCGCTCGGCAATGTGCTGGACCGCTTGCGGCACGGGCATGTCATCGACTTCATTCATTACCAGATACCCGAAGTGATCTCCAATGTGTCCAATCTGGCCGACCATGCCATTGTTCTGGGGGTATTGCTGATCATCGCCGAAAGCATCTGGCGCTCGCGGCGGAATTAGAGGCACTTTTCCAGCTCGATCTCATCGCGAATAGGGATGCCGTGCCGGCCCATGATGGGGATCTGCGGCTTGATGCGGCGGGCGGCGGCAATAGCATTGCGATGAACCGCGACCAGCTCATAACCGCGCCTTTGCCAAAACCGCAGCGAAGCCAGGTTGTCGTTGGTGGTGACCAGCCATAAGCGCGCCAAACCAGCCTCGCGCGCCCGTTCTTCCAGCGCGTCCAGCAGAGCCGAGCCGATGCCCATCCCCCCAACCAGGCTGTCCAGCGTGAGGATCTCGCACTCCCGCGCGTCGTATTCAACAGTCAGCAAGCCGATCCGCTCAAGTGGCGCATCGCTGTTTTCAGCCGCGGTGGGGTGTTCGCCCGCGCGCACAGCTATCAGTCCCTCGAGCAAGTGTCCATAGCGCATTTTTCCGCGGGAAACGATCGTTGTCGTGCCCCAGCGGTCGTCCAGAAAGTGAGCCACCCATTCGCGGTCGGCGCGTTCCAGAGGGCGTATCGTCATGTCGGACATCGGCAAGACCTCGACGCTTGCAGTCGGATTTGGGGTTGATTATATCGCAGCCCGGCGCAGACGGCGAAAAAGCGCTGCGCAGGGACTGGCGAATGCATGGATATGGCAACCAAGTCCACACAAAGATGATGCCAGCAGAAGCGCCCCGCCCAAAGCCGGCAAGTCGCCGATAGAGTTTTCCAAGCAGCGGCTGCTTGCACACGAAGCCGCCACCATGCCCGACTATATCAAAAAACCAGCACGATCGTGCTGTGCGCCGGCAAGCTGGGCACTGGCGCATAGTCGGCGAATCCGCCCGCCGCATTCAGCCTCGGCGCGCGCAGCTCGCCACGGCCAAAAACCAATGTCGGCGCGGACAAATCTCGCTTGCTTTCTGCCAGGCTGAGTGTGAAGCCTTCGCTTGCTTCATCATCCAAATTGATGATGACCAACAGCCGCTCTTGCGCGTGGCTGCGCAGAAAGGCATAAATGCCGCGCGCGGAACTTTCCACATGAGTCCAGTCGCCCCGCCGCAGGGCAGTATGCCTGTTGCGCAGATGCACCAGGTCGCGATAATGGCTCAGCAGCGATTCGGCGTCGGCAGTCTGGCGCGCGACATTGACGCTGGCGATATGCCCGGCAGCTTGCAGGGGCTGCCAAGCCCGCGCCGCGTTGGAAAAACCAGCCAGGGGCGAATCGTCCCATTGCATCGGACTGCGAATGCGCTCATCGGGCTTTGTGCCGACCATGCCGATCTCTTCGCCATAATACAGGAAGGGCACGCCAGGTCCAGTCAGCAACAGCGAGGCGGCGGCTTTGTTGCGCCCAATATCCTGCCGCAATGAATTCGCCAGCCGATTTTGATCGTGATTGGTCAAAAATGTGGCGAATTGATTGAAGGGATAATCGCGCAATGCCGCTCGGTGCGCGCGGATGATATCGCGGTTGCTGCCACGTGATGCCGCTTCGATCATTTCACCAGCCAGCTTGAAGTCGAAGCCGATGTCGATGGCACGCTCGTTGACATAACGGGCTACAACAAAGGACGGTCCGCCAAAGATCTCGCCGACAGTGAAGCTGCCTGGCTTGACTGCTTCCAAATGCGCCTCGTAGCCGCTCAGCCACTGACGGCTTTCGGGCAGATTTTCCTGCCGTTCGCCCGCTTCGATCAAGTGCTTGATCGCATCCAGCCGAAAGCCATCAACACCGATATCGCGCAGCCAGAATGACGCCACATGTTGCATCTCTTGAGTCACGGCGGGGTTATGAAAATTCAAGTCGGGCATGCCATCCCAAAACACGCCGTAATAATAATCGCCGCCCGCGCGATGCCAAGCCACATCGCCCCAGGGTCCGTGGTAACCGGGGTCTTCGTCCGCCCAGATGTACCAGTCGCGCCAGGCGGGGTCGCCGCTGCGCGCGCCCAGAAACCACGGATGGCGGCTGGATGTGTGGTTGAGAACCATATCAACAATGACAGCGATGCCGCGTTCGCGCGCCGCGGCCACCAACTGCCGCATATCCGCCAATGTGCCATAATCGCGTTCCACAGCGTAATAGTCCGTCACATCATAGCCATGATAGCTGTGGGCTTCGGTCGGCGGCATCAGCCAGAGGCCGGTGATGCCCAGGTCTTCACCGGCGCTCGGGTCGCCATCGTTGAGATAATCCAGCCGCGAGATTAATCCCTGGATATCGCCGATGCCATCGCCGTCGCTGTCTTGAAAGCTGCGGATGAAGACCTCATAAAAGACACGGTCGTTCCACCAATAGGTCGGCTGGGGCGCTTGCGATTGCGCCGGCAAAACAGCCAGGCTGAGCAGGCAACCAACCAGCGCGCCGACGATTGCGCGAGAATTGCTATTCATGACCGTGCTGGCTCTCTGAAGCGAGTTTTGCGAATTCGCGCAGCCAGCTGTGGCAGTGGCGTTCGCGGCGGTCGGCGGAACTGGCGAATCGGTCGGCGGCGGCGGACATCCAGCGCAGCGCCTCGTCATTCTTGCCCAGGCGATGCTGGGTCATGGCAAGGAAATAGAGTGTCTCGGGTCGCTGGGGTTGGGCAGCCAGCGCATTGATAAAGTGGTCGGCGGCAACGCTCCATTCCCGATTGCGATAGGCAAGCATGCCTCGCCCATAATTTGCCAGCATCTCATAAGGATGCAGTTGGGCGGCGCGCGCATAACAAGCGGCTGCTCGCTCCAGCGACTTATCCTCTTGCGCGAAGAAACCCTGCACGGCGTGGTATTCGGCGTGCCCGGGCAACAGCTCCAGCGCCTCGGCTATGGCGGCTTGCGCAGACTCCAAATCGCGTTGGCTGAAGGCTTGCAGCGCCAGCATATAGCGCTCATCCGCCCGATAACGCGGGATGCCCAGCCATTGCGCCAGCTTCGTCATCGCCGGCTTGGCAGATAATGACGGATGCGCTCAGCCAATTTTGACCGTGCGGCGCTGTGTCTGGCTGCGGACGACATAAGTGCGCGCAAGTTTGTCATGCCAGGTTTGATTGTTGCGGTCGACCAATGCCCACAGGTAGCCCAGCCCAAATAGCGCGGCGCTGACCTGATAGCCAATCGCGCGGATAACGGCGTCAACATCGCCGATTGGCGTGCCATCAGCTTTTACAACGCGAATGCCCAATGCGAACTTGCCGGGCGTCTGGCCATTGCGGCGCGTCCAAAAGTACCAGTAATAAAAGACAGGCACCGCCAGGCTGAAGAAGTTCGCCAGCGCCGGCAGCAGATAGCCACTGGATGAAATCACTGCGAACGCCAGCAGCATAAACATCAGCAGCAGAAATGTGTCTATGATGCCAGCCAAAATGCGCGGCACGATGCCAGCGAGTTCATGAACAGTGTTGGCAGCGGCTGCCTTCGATTTCTTGCCCATAGCGTCTTCCTTCCTGCTTGTCTCGCGCGCAGATTGGGGCAGAGAAACTGCGCTTTTCTTCTCTACAGTTTACACTGACATGCGCCCGCGCGTCAAAACGGGCAGCAGCCTTCATAACAAACCAGCCAGCAGCCGTCTTTGCTTTATTCCCAAAGCTCATACAAGATGGCTGGATTTTCCTCGCGTTCAAATTGCCGCAGGTTGGCGATGCGCAGTTGGGCATGCTGATAGAGATATTCAATATGCGCGCCGGCTTCTTCCAGCGCCAACAGCACATGATAGCCTTGCGCATCGGGGTACATGGTGGCGGAGATCTGGCTGATGGTCATGGGCTTGTCCTGCCCGCGCATGATGCCGCGGATGCGCTCGAGCTTGCGGTTGTGGCTGGCGCGGATCGCCTGGATGCGCCCGTAGACATCATCCATCGGGTCTTCGTGGCCGCCCAAGGCGAGGCGAATGCCAGGGACCTTGAGCAGTTTGCGCAGCGAATCGGCGTAATGATCCAAACCCATGTAATGGGTGATGCTTTCGGGGGATTGGTGCGGCGTCGTTCGCGAAAGTACATGGTCGGCGCTCAGCAATACATCGCCCAGGCGGATGCAGACCTGGCCCGGACAATGGCCTGGCGTATGAATGAATTCCAGTCCGTCCAGCGCCTGCTCGTCCAGCAGATTAATATCGACCTCGACAGACGTGACATGCTGCTTGGCGATGCCGTACATGGCGAAGAGCTCGCCGCGCCGCTCGGGGGCGATGCCAGCGCGATCAAAATAAATGCCTAGCGCCTTGGTCGCCACCACCAGCCGTTCTTCATAATTGGTCAGCACCCGCCGATCCAGCTCGTGGATGGCGACTTCGGCAGAGGAATGGGACTTCACATAAGCCAGCCCGCCAAAATGGTCGATATGCCCGTGTGTGAGGATGACGCGCTCAATATCGCCCAGCGCATAGGATTTGCCAAAGCGCTCGCCCAGAGCCGCGAAGCCAGCCAGCAAGTCGGCGTTGCTTTGCGGCATGCCCGAACCGGTATCGACCAGGGTGAGCGGTCCCGCGCCATCCAGCAGATAAGCATTGCCGCTGAAGTCGGGCGGGAAGAGCAGCATGGGCAGCTGATAAATGTCGACGCCGCTGCTGCTGCGAAAATGGGCAACTGGCGGATTTTGCGCCATGGAACGCATCCTGTTCGCCGCGGTTATTGTGGCGGGCTCGGCGACCCTAGGCATAAATGACATGCTGCAGCAAGAAGCGCTCGATGGCTTTGTAATAGGTCGCGATTGTCGCCGCCTGCCGCCAGCCATGTCCCTCGCCTGCGAACAAGTGATATTCGTGCGGGACGCCGCGCCGCTTTAATGAGGCGACGATGCTGTCCGACTGGTCTTGCGGCACGACTACATCGTCTGTGCCTTGGAAGACAATAATGGGATCGACGATCTTGTCGGCGTGGAAAACGGGCGAGCGCTGGCGATACCGCTCAGCCGCTTCGGGCAGTTCGCCCAGCAGCCAATAGGTATACCGTTCTTCAAATTTGTGCGTGTCCATCAGCAAACCGAACTGGTTAGAAACGCCGTAAGAGCAGATGCCCGCCTTATAAAAGCCAGGATGCTCGACCAGCGATTGCAGCACAGTAAAGCCGCCCGCGCTGCCCCCCATAATGACGGCTTTTTCGCTATCCGCCAGCCCCGCCCGCGCCAGATGCTTGACGCCAGCCAGCGAGTCGCTGACATCATACAGTCCCCAGTTGCCGCGGTGCATGTCCATATAGGCTTTGCCATAGCCGGTGCTGCCGCGATGATTGACTTGCAGCACGGCATACCCGCGCGTGGTAAAAAACTGCGCTTCGCTGGAATAGCCAGCATAGCGCTGCGAAGTCGGTCCGCCGTGAATGCTGACGATTAGCGGTGGCGCGCCAGTCGGCAGCTCATCTCGCGGGGACGGTGGATAATACAGTCCATGCACAGCGCCGCCATCGTCGCCCGGCCAAGTGATCGCCTGAGCCGCGGCAAGCTGGTCCGCGCCCATATTTTCTGTCCCGCGCCGCCGATGGATTTGCAGGCTGCCCCGCCCCGGCAGCGATATTACGCGCGGCGGTATCAGCGCTGACGAAGCGATCATGGCGATGGCATTGGTCTTGGGGGCAACGCTGATCTGCTCCATGTCGCTGTAGTCGTCCAAGCCAGCGACTGTTTCACAATTTCCCGATGCCACATCGCAACGTTGCAAACTGAAGAAGGCGCGTTCGTTGCGCAAAACATAGATGGCGCGGCTGTCGCTGGACCAGCCGTAGCTGCGCATGCCTTGCACCCAGGCTGGCGTCCCGTGTTCCGCCGCCGCCCGCGTCAGCTGGATATGCCGCTGCGACTCGAGATCATACACATAGACCTGCCCCCAGCCGCTGGCATCGCTGATATACGACAAATAGCGGCCATCGGGCGAAAAAGCCGGCTGGAAAATGGCTGTTTCTGTGTCGCCTGTCAACGTGACAATATCCTGCGCATAGGGCAAGCCCGAAGCGTCAATAGCCAGCTCGACCAAGCGCAGTTCGCTGCCATTCCAAGGCATTTGCGGGTGATTCCAGGCGACAAAGGCGATGCGCCGGCCAGCCGGATGCCAGGCGGGCTGCATGACAAAATCGGTGCCATAAGCCAGCTTGCGCGGGAAGCGCGCGCCCTCTGCATCGACAACCGCCAGTCCGTCCACATGCTCATAGCTGTGCACATAGGCAACCCAACGACCATCGGCAGACAAGGCTGGCGAGGCGCAGCTGCCAAATGCGGGCGTCAGAGCGAGCGCCGCGCCACCAGCCAGCGACTGGCGGTAGAGGCGGTTCTTGGCGGCGAAGACGACGCTGCCCGCGCCGACGCTGAATGCGCCGCCTCCATAGCCAACCCCGCCCGCCACATTCAGCGCCGCGTCGGTCAAGTCACGAGGGGCGTCTGCGCCGGTCTGCGCGACAAGAACGCCGGTCTTCTCGCGGTTTTCCCACCAAACCAAGGTCTCGCCAGCCGCGTCCCACTGGGCATCCCGCAGGCTGACGCCGCTGGCAATCGATGCGCCGCTAAGCGGGCTCTTCCAGGTGCCATAGGCTTCGCTCATGATTTTGCCTCGCTGTCACTGGCAACAAACCGGCATTTTACCGCAGACAGCGCAAACAGCATACAGCTGTCGCGATGGAGAGTGGTGAATGCGTGGATATGGCAACCAAGCCCCCATCCCCCGGCCCCTTGCCCCCAGAACGAGGGAAGGGG
>JAPOSR010000064.1:113014-126383 GCA_026709625.1 Chloroflexota bacterium | reverse complement strand
GCGGCAGGTCAGCGCTGCAAAATGCCTCGACAAACGCGCGCGTTTCGCCTTCCAGCCAGTCCAGCTTGCTGTGGGTATACGCGGCGGCGGACCAGGCATCGGCAAAGCGCTCTGCATAATAATTGCCGATGCGCGCGCCAGCTTGCACCGGGCTCTGCGGATGGTTCGAGCCAGTTTCTTGCCAGGTTGTGCGATTGGGAAATCGCCAGCATAGCAGGAAAGTAACCGCGCGCGACTCGCCAGCCGGCACCGCCAAAGATACACAAAGCGAACCAGTCGGATCGTCCTTGCCACCGCGATCACGATCGTCCAGCGCGCCGTCATCGCTGAAGTCATCCCAAAAGTCCAGCAGGCTGTCGCCCCAGCTCAGATTCGCCCAAGCTGTGCGATGGCTGACGCGGCAGTCGGAATTCAGCGGTGCCGCCAAAGCCAGCGTGCCCCACTGCGGAGCGTCTGGGGCGACGCCTATCGATTCCATGAAAAGCCCCGCCAGCCCGTCCGCTTCTCGATAGTGGTTGATATTGCTCTTGGGCGCGCCGCTGCTGCCGTCTGTTCCGATGAAATTGCGCAGGCTGCCACAAACCGCCGCTTCGATATCTTCATCGGTGTCATTGCTCAACACAAAGCGCAGCACCGCCACCGGGATGCCGCTGTTTTCGCTGTCGGTCGGGATGAGTGGATTGAAAGCCTGCAACTCGGCGCGCAAAGGAATATCCGCATCGGCGAGATGCACCGCGCCAAAGGGATAGGCGGCTTCAAAGCGGCAGTCACGAAAACGCGGCAGTCCGTGATTGACCACGGTCGCGCCACGAGCGCCTTCATAATCAGCCGGCGCAATGACGCCTTCCAGCGCATGCGCCGTCACGCTGCCATCGACAGTCCGTGTATACAGCGCGAAAAAAGACTGTTCCAAGTCGAAGCCTTTGGCTGGGCGGTTGACGATCTCCCAGCTGTGCAGGTTGCCGCGTCCGCCCAAGGAGACGACGCCCGTGCCGATGCCACCCAGTGGCAGGCCGATGCGCCGCAGGTGGTCTTGATCATAGCTGGCCAAAACAGGCAATTTTGTCATGTTGAATACCCCTTGCGAAATATGCGATAGATAGACAGCCCGCTAGCCTTTCAAGCCCGAGCGAGTCAACGCTTCGATGATCCAGCGCTGGGCAACGAGAAAGACGATGAGGACAGGCAGAATAGCCAAGCCCACCGCCGCCATCACAACGGACGGATTGCCGGAATTCATGTAACCGGTCAGCAGCGCGATACCCTGCGGCAAAGTCATCTGCTCCCAAGAGGTCAAGAAGATGAGCGCGGCGAAATAGCCATTCCAGGTGGCATTGAAAGTGATGATGCCCAAGGTAGCCAAACCTGGCCCCGCCAAGGGCAGGGCGATTTGCAAAAAAGTGCGCAGGTGCCCAGCGCCATCAACCCGCGCCGCGTCGAAGAGTTCTTGGGGCATCTGCTTGAAAAACTGCCGCATCAGAAAGACGCCAAATACGCTGATCAAACCAGGTAGGATCAATGATGCGTGCGTGTTGACCAGCTTCAACTCCGCCATCATCAGGTAAATGGGGATGATAGTCACTTGGCCCGGCACCATTAGCGAGGCAAGGAGGAACAGGAACAGGAAATTGCGACCGGGGAAGCGCAGCCGGGCAAACGCGTAACCCGCCATTGAGCAGGTGATGAGCTGTCCCAAGGTCGTGAGCGCAGAGATTTTGAGGCTGTTGAGGAAGAAGAGTTCAAATGGCACATTCGATTCGAAAGGCGCTAGATAATTCTGCCAGCGCCAGGCGGTCGGCAGCCATTGCGGCGGCAGCTTGTAACTATCGGCCAAGGGGCGCAGCGAAGTCGAGAACATCCAGAGCAAGGGCAGCAAAACCAGGATGGCGGCTAGCGTCAGCACAGCGTAAGACACGATGTCCTGCCACTTCATCGGCTTGCGGCTTTGGCGGATCAACTGCCGGCCGGCGGCGAATGGCGTTCTCGTTTGGGCAATCATATCTGCGCTCGCTTATTCATAATGCACCCAGCGCCGGCTGCCCCAGAATTGCACTAGGGTAACCGCCATGATGACCAGAAATAACGTCCACGAAACGGCAGCGGCATAACCGAAATCTAGGCGCTGGAATGCCTGCTGGTAGATATACATAACGACGCTGCGGGTGGCGTCGCCAGGTCCGCCCTGCGTGAGTACAATGATGGAATCAAAGACTTGCAGCGCGCCGATCATAAAGATAACGAGAATGAAGAAGATGGTCGGGCTCAGCAGCGGGATGGTGATGCGGGTGAAAAGCTGGCGTTCGTTGGCACCATCGAGCTGCGCCGCCTCATAGTATGCATAGGGAATGCTCTGCAAACCAGCCAGAAAGACTAGCATGGCAAAGCCGGTATTTTTCCAGACATCCATGATAATGATAGCCGCCATCGCCCAGCCAGGGTGACTCAGCCAAGGCACCGCGTCGATGCCAAAAAGAGCCAGGTAATAATTGATGACGCCGGTATCTTGCTGGTAAAGATAGCGCCAAATGACAGAGATATAGGTGTGGGCGATCAGAATGGGGAAGAAAAAAGCCGAGCGGTAGAAATTGCGCATGAGGGCGGGCATGCGCCGATTCAGAAAAACAGCCAGCAGCAAACCAATGCCGGCATTTAAGAAGACCGCGAAGCCAGTAAAGACGATTGTATTGCGATAGGTTGTGCGCAAGCGGCTGTCGTTAAGCAGCCGGTCATAATTGTCCAGCCCCACATAATAAGTGTCGCCCAAGATGCTGTACTCATAAAAACTGATGCGCAGCGACTCCACCAGCGGGTACAAAATGAAGATGGCAAAGCCAATGAAAGTAGGCAAAATAAAGAGATAGGCGGCCAGAGCTTCGCTGCGTTTGGGTGACAACATGCGTCTATGTCTCCCTGAGATTCATCACCGGCAAAAGCCCGCAAGAAGACGCTTGCAGGCTTGTTTGCGCATTGCCGCCGGGCGGCTTATGAGGACATCCGCTCAGCCAAGCGGTCCATGGCGGCGGTCAATTCGATGTGAGCGGCTTCCAAGCCTTGCTCGGGCGTGGCGATATTGGCCATGATGTCGCCCATATGCCGCATGAAAATCTCGGACATTTCGGCGAAGTTGGCTGGCGACGGCACCGGTTTGATGTCGTCCAGGCTGTCCCAGAAGTAATGCGCGTGGTCCGGGAATGCCAGGAAGTCCTCGCGCTGGGCAGATGAACGCCGCGACGGAATGAAAGTGCCAAAGCGGATGGAATCAACATCGGTCTCTACGCTGGAAAACTCCTTGATCAATTCCAGCGCCAGCGGCACATTGCTGGCGCTCTTGGTTATCGCCCAGCCGCCAGAGCCAAAGACGGTCGTGCCAGATTCCTTGCGCGGCCACGGTACAATATCCACCTGGCGGAAGTCGTTGGCGATGTAATTGGCGAATGTCCAACGCCCAAAACAGACCATCGCCGCCCGCTCGGATGTGAACAAACCCAGCGAATCCGTGCCTTCGGGGGCGGGCGCGACGCCGTGCTCGTGAACCAAAGAATGGATGAACTTGACCGATTCCAACATCTTCGGATCGTCTAGGTTGGATTGCGACCAGTCGTCGGTCAAGACGCCGGTGCCATTGGTGTGGAACCAAGGCTGCAAGCCAAAAAAGAAGAAAGGAATGACATAGCCGAAGACCTTGTCGCCGCCTTCGCCAGAGGTCAGGGTCAAGGCGGTGTCGAGAAAGTCGTCCCAAGTCCACATCGGGTCAGGCATACCCAAGCCAGCCGCCTCGAACATGTCGGTATTGTAATGGAAGATCATGTTGTTCCATTCGCGAGTGATGAAATAGGCGCTGCCATCGCGCCCGGCCAGCCCGGCTGCCAATGCAGGATGAGAATCAGCCTCGACTTCTTGCAAGGCGGCGTCGGCGGCGATGGCATCGTCCAGTGGCAACAAAGCGCCCGAGGCAATGAGCTCATGCGCGCCCTCAATGGCGATGGCTATCACATCGGTCTGCAAGCCGCTGCGGATGCGCAGCAGGATATTGGTGGTAAAGCCGCCCCAGCCTTCCGTCGACGGGATATAGAGATCCTCGACTGTGACATTGGGATACACTTCGTTGAAGCGGGCGATGGCGTTGGCAAAGACCTCTTGATGCTGGGCACCGCCAAAGTTGTAGACAACCAGGTGTTCACTGATATCGCTCGGCGGAGCTTGGGCAAGGGCAGCGCCGAGCGGCAAGCCATACGCGCTGGCGAGCGCCGCGGCCCCGCCCAGTCCGGTGTATCTCAGAAACTTTCGACGCGAAATTCTGCCAGACATGATTTTCACTCCTTATACCTAACAAAATGCAATGCTTAGACTGTACATCATTTACTAAAATAAGTCAAGGAATTTGCAAAAATTTTAGTATAATTTACTTGAATATGGCAACTATTTTAGTGCAAAGATAGCTCTGACATACTCATTGGCGCATTTCAAGGCGGAATTCCGCTGGATTGATGCGGGGCTTCCGCCGGGAATCTTGATGAGCGATTGGCGAATCGCATCGTTGACAATCGCCAGTATTTTAGTAAAATTAAGTTGGTTTAGTAAAGGCTGCAAAGACACATACAATGGCGCGACCGACAATCACTGATGTGGCCAAGTTGGCGGATGTATCGCCATCGGCTGTATCCATGTATCTCAACAATCGACCCGGCCTTGGCATGGAGACACAGGTGCGGATTGCCGAGTCCATTGATGAATTGGGCTATGTGCCGCGCTCCAACGACTCCAGGCGGAAGTCCAAAGGCTTCATCGGCCTGCTGGTCGAAAAATTGCCCAAGCTGCTGACAGGCGATCTTTTCTATGCTGATGTGGCAACCGGCATTCAAAAAGAGGCGGAGCGCTTTGGCTATAGCCTGGCGATCAGCGTGATTGGCGAATCGCCCAAAGCCTTGCCGCGTTTGGTCGCCGAAGATACCGTAGCGGGACTATTGGCGCTGGGCGGCGGCGATATTACGGATGAACTGCTCCAGCTCATCATCAACCGCAGCATGCCGCTGGTCACGGTGGACAACCAAAGCAATCTGCAAGCCGTCAATAGCGTTGTCGTAGACAATTTTCGTGGCGCGTATCGGGCAACCCAGCATCTGATTGAGCTGGGGCATCGGCGCATCGGCATCATCCAAGGTCCCGCAAAATACAAGAGCCTCACTGAACGATTTCACGGCTATGTGAATGCGCAGATCGACGTCGGTTTCGCTGTCGACTGGCAGCTTGTGCAGCAGCCTCTGTCCAGCGGCTATCCCAACAAAGGCTACCGGGAAATGAAGGCTCTGTTGTCCTTGGAAGAGCCACCGACAGCCGTCTTCGCAGTGAGCGATCGCACAGCGTTGGGCGCCATCCAGGCGCTGCAAGAAGTCGGGCTGCAAGTGCCCAGAGACTTCAGCCTTGTCGGCTTCGACGATATGCCGCCCAACGCTTACCCGCCGCCAGCGCTGAGCACCGTCACCAGCGAGCGCATCGCTATGGGGCGCATTGCCATGCAGCGGCTGCACCGGGTCATCAAGAACCCGCGTTATGTGCCCATACAAATCGTCATGCCCAGTCAGCTCGTCATCCGCGGCAGCAGCGCCCCGCCCCGCAAAGCGAATTGAGACCAGCCACAACGGCTAGAGCCTAATTGACCTCATGCAGCGGATCCCTCGCGCCCAAGGGCGGCCCGCGCGCGTTGCCAACCCATTATCGGCTTGACAGAACAGGATATGCCCCTAATCTAGGTAGAGTCTGCAGAAGCGCCTACAATCTTTCACAGTGCTTTTGCCTTTGATGCGGAGGGGGCTGGCATGAAAACCGGCGTATTGCTCGCCCAGCTCGGCACGCCAGCAGCGCCCACCGCCAAAGCGTTGCGTCCGTATCTGCGCCAATTCCTATCCGACCGGCGCGTCATTGATTATCACCCCCTGCTGTGGAAGCCCATTTTGCATGGCATCATCTTGCGAGCCAGACCCCGCAGATCGGCAAGGCTTTACAAACGCATCTGGACGGACGCCGGTTCGCCGCTGCTGCTCTATACACAGGCGCAAGTCGCTGGGCTGCGGGCGCGGTTGGGCGCGGACTTTCATGTCCTGCCCGGCATGACCTATGGCGAGCCAAGCATCAAAACCGCCATCCAGTCATTGGAAGGCATGGGCATTGAGCGCATCATTGTGCTGCCCATGTTCCCGCAATTCTCATCGACCACAACCTCTTGTGTATACGATGCGGTCTATCGGGCGGCAGCTGGCAGCACAACGGCATTCGGGCATGATCACAAGCGCTTCACGCCGGCGCTGCGTTTCGTCGCGCCCTGGTACAATCACCCCGGCTATATCCGCGCCATGCAAAAGCACTTGCAGCGACAGATCGGCCAGTTAGACGCGCAGCCCGATCGCTTCGTCATCTCGTTTCATGGCATCCCGCTGCGCTACATTCAGACCGGTGACCCCTATAGACAGCATTGTGAAATAACGGCGGATCTGCTGGCGGCGGCAATGGGCTGGGGCGATGACGATTGGACGCTCAGCTTCCAGTCGCGCTTTGGACCAGAAGCCTGGTTGGAACCCTATACGGAAGATGTGCTGGAATCGCTGCCTGCGCAGGGTATTGAGCGACCATTTGTCTTCTCGCCGGGCTTCGTCACCGATTGCCTGGAAACCCTGGATGAGCTAGGCAACGAGGGCCGCGAACAATTCGAGCGCGGCGGCGGCGACCCATCTGCCTATCATCTAGCGCCATGCTTGAACGACAACAAGAACTTCCTGGATTGCCTGGCAGAGCTGACGCGTGAAAATGCTGTTGCCTGGGGCGAAACGCCAACGCGCCCAGCAACACCCGCCTAGCATTCTGTCGACACGCGGCATCCTTCGTTTATACTATAGCAAATTGTCGCATGATCTGGCTCGCGCAAGCAGCGCTGCGCAGACAAAGGAGTTTCTGATGGCTGAACAAGGTTTCACACCCCCCACCAGCGAATGGCATCATCCCGCGCCAGAGGTGGTCGCCAATGCCAATGTGCCCGACTATGAGGCGGTCTATGCCCAGGCGCGGCGAGATCCACAGGCATTCTGGGCGGAACGCGCCGAAACGCTAAGTTGGTATAAAAAGTGGCGGCAGGTGCTCGACGACAGCAATGCGCCCTTCTATAAATGGTTCGTCGGCGGCAAAACCAATATGGCGCTGAACGCCCTCGACCGCCATGTCAAAACCTGGCGGCGCAACAAGCTCGCTATCATCTGGGAGGGCGAAAAGGGTGACCGCGTCACCATGTCTTATTGGCGGCTGTGGCAAGAAACCAACAAGTTCGCCAATGTGCTGCGCAGCATGGGCGTGAAGAAGGGCGACCGCGTCACCATCTACATGGGGCGCGTGCCCGAGATCGTCATCGCTATGCTGGCCTGCGCAAAAATCGGTGCCCCCCACAGCGTCGTCTATGGCGGTTTTAGCGAGCAGGCATTGGCCTCACGCATAGAAGACGCCCAGAGCAAGGTGCTGATCACCTGCGATGGCGCTTGGCTGCGCGGCAAGATCGTCCCACTCAAAAACACAGTCGACGAAGCTGTGCAACGTTCGCCCGTTGTCGAGACAGTCATCGTTGTCCAAGCCACCGGGCACGACATTCAGATGGAGCAGGGACGCGATTATTGGTATCACGACCTGATGGCGCTGCCCATCGCCAGCCCTATCGCCGAAACCGAGGTCATGGACGCCGAAGACCCGCTCTTCATCCTCTACACCAGCGGCACGACCGGCAAGCCCAAGGGCGTCTTGCACACGCACGGCGGCTACCAGGTCTATACCTCGACCACGTTGTCGTGGGCATTTGACATCAAAGAAGACGACCGCTGGTGGTGCGCGGCCGACCCCGGCTGGATCACCGGGCACAGCTATATCGTCTATGCGCCGCTCATCCTGGGCGCGACCAGCATCATCTATGAAGGCGCGCCGACCTACCCCTATCCCGACCGCTGGTGGCAGATCGTGGCGGAATATGGCGTGACGATCCTCTACACAGCGCCAACCGCCATCCGCGGTTTGATGCGCTTCGGCGATGCCTGGCCCGCCCGCCACGATTTGAGCAGCCTGCGCCTCTTGGGCACAGTTGGCGAGCCGATCAACCCCGAAGCCTGGCGTTGGTATCATCGCGTCATCGGCAAGGAACGGTGCCCGATCATCGATACCTGGTGGCAGACAGAAACAGGCGGCTTCATGATCACGCCCCTGCCATCAGTCGCCTTGAAACCTGGCAGCGCCACCCGCCCCTTCCCAGGCATCGAGGTTGATGTTGTCGATGAAGATGGACAGCCAGTCGCCGCCAACGAAGACGGCAACCTGGTCATCAAGAGCCCTTGGCCCAGCATGATCCGCACTGTCTACGGCGATGACAAACGTTTCATCAGCCAGTATTGGGAAAAATACGCCGCGCAGGGCTGGTATCTGGCTGGCGACACGGCGCGCCGCGACGAAGACGGCTATCTGTGGGTCATCGGGCGCAATGACGATGTGCTGAAAGTCAGCGGCTATCGCTTGGGCACAGCCGAAGTCGAATCCGGCTTGGTCAGCCACAGCGCCGTGGCCGAGTCGGCGGTGATCGGCATTCCCGACGATCTGCGCGGCAATGCGATCTATGCCTACTGCATCCTGGTAGCGGGCATGGAAGGCAGCGCAGAACTGGAAGCCGAGCTGAAGGCGCATGTGCGGCACGAGGTCGGTCCCATCGCCGTGCCCAAGCAGATTGAGTTTGTAGAGAGCCTGCCCAAGACGCGCAGTGGCAAGATTATGCGCCGCGTGCTGAAAGCCCAGGCGCTTGGCCAGCCGCTGGGAGATCTGAGCACGTTGGAGGATTAGCCCCCACCCTAAGTCCCTCCCCCAAGATGAGAGAGGGACTTGAATCTTGCGATGTAGCGAAAAGCGCGTGGCTATTTGTTGTAGGGGCGAGGCGGGGACTCGCCCTCCGCTTACCCTTCTCCTGCCATGCTTCGCAGCAGCCCTTGCAAAGAATTCACGCTGGTGACATAGCTTCTCGGTGGTTGCAAGCGGACGAGCCCGCGTAGCAGATTCAGGCGGTCTTCAGTGTAGTATGCGTCGTCAACGAGAATGAAAAGCGCCAAGCCGTTGTAAGTTCGCTGCGCGAAATTCCTGAGCAACAACTCCAATTCTTTGAATTGACTGTCTTGATTGCCGCCGCTTTCCTTGGTGTATTTCTGCGCTGCCAGGCAACGCGTACTAGCTGTGTGCCATTGAAAGTCGATGGACTTGGAGGGCTTTGGCGCTCTTCCCAGTTGCCGACCGGTCACATCTTGTCCGTCTCTGTTTAGATACAGCGCGTTGGGACCAAGCGATGGCAACTTTTCAAATTCGGTGACAAGTTCCAACCGTTGAATGAAATCAGCCGCCTGTTTCTCATGGATGTTTTGCCGCCTGGCTTCGCGCGCCAATGTGGAGGCCAGCGGGCCCATCGGGTCGGCTTCTAATGCTTCCCAGTAGCGTTGCTCGGGAATCCCGAATTGTCCAGAAAAGTGCAGAATCCTGCGCCGCAGTCTTGGCGACCGATCGCGAACTTCCCTATGTACTTCCAACAAGTTCTGATGATTGACTCGACGCTCTAAAGATTCGAAGTCCAATCTCGCCATGCGCTTCAATCCATTCCGTGTCGATGTGCCGGAGCCGCGATGCAATCACAGTCTGAGCAGCGGCAGAACTATCCATGCCCACAAAGCGCCTGCCCAGCCTGTGCGCCTGCAGCAAGGTCTCGCCACTGCCCGCGAAACAATCCAACACCGTGTCGCCTGGATTGGATGATGTCAAGATGATGCGCTCGAACATGTCGGCATTCTTCTGCGTGGGATAAATCGGATTCTGCGGGTCTTTGTATTCCCATACATCTTGCGGCAGCTTGCCTTTGGCTTGCTCTGCATACTTGATCATGCGCGGATTGCCAGTCGAGCTCCAGGCGATACGACCTAGCGCATCCAGTTCGTCCAGCTTTTCGGGAGCATAGCGCCAATGGCGACCTTCGGGCGGATCCAACCCTCGCCACGGTTGGCCAGTTTTTCCATTCCGCGTCACGCCCGGCGCATGCAGCGGCGTGGTTGTGTAGCGCCTTCCCCAATCATCTATAAGAGGATAGAGCCGCTCAACTTCATCCTCGCTCAGCGTCTCCCGCTGCGGATTCCAGGTCAGCGTTCTTGGCGAAACCGAATAAAAAAGAATCGTGTCCTTGATATTGCCATAGGAATTTCTGTTGAAGTTCTTGGGATTGCATTTTATACGTGTGATGCTGTTGCGAAAGTTGTGAGCGCCAAACACTTCGTCCAGCAGCAGCCGGACACGATGCTCGACCGCCAAGCCAATATGCACATAGATTGAACCAGCTGGCGACATCACTTCCCTAATGGCGCGCAGCTGCTGATTCAGCATAGCAAGGTAATCTTCGCCCTTTCGCCGGTCGGAATAAGCAACCGTGCCGCTGCCACTAATCGAGTTGGCGCGCGTTTCGCCAATCAAAAAGTCATTGCCAGTGGCAAAAGGCGGATCAATGTATACGAAGTCGGCTTGCAGCCCTCGCTGCTTGAGCAATTCAAGCCCCACAAGGTTGTCGCCGGCGTAAAACAAGTGCCTGTCCATAGAACGTTTCCTAGCACATATGCACTATTCTTACTCTAGCGGCTAGTTGGGCGGTTGGCAAGTTACTCACATAGCCTCAACTTCACAGCCATATCCAACAGCCACCGCCCGTCCTGCCCTTTGTGTCCACAGAGTCTTTGTGGTAAAGATACAAGCAGCTTCCGCCAGCTACCTCCATATAAAGGCGCGCTCATGCCCAGGTCCCTCTACGAGACCGAGCCCACGGTCATCAACAGCCTGCAAGCCCGCGGCGGACACAGCCACAGCTTGCAAGTCGCCACCACCAACCGCGGCAAGCTCGCCGAAATCCAACGGCTGCTGCCCGGCTACCAGGTCGTGGGGGTGAAGCTGGATATCGAAGAGATCCAAAGCCTCGATGCCCACAAAGTGGCGCGGCACAAAGCAGTCGCCGCCTACAAAGCCAACGGCTGCAATCCTATCCTAGTCGAAGAGACTTCGCTGGCTTTGCGCGGGCTGGGTGGACGACCCGGCACCTATATCAAAGATTTCGCCGAAGAAGCTGAAATGCGCCGCATGATTGCCGAAAGCTGGCTGGCTGGTCGCGACCGGGCAGCGCGCGCCACAGTGCTGCTGGCGGTGTATGACGGGGCAGAGACATATATCCGTGAGGGTCACACCGGTGGCGCAATCGCCGAGACTTTGCGCGGCAGCAACGGCTTTGGCTGGGACGATATCTTTATCCCCGCGGGCGAAACGCGCACCTTCGCCGAAATGACCGACCAAGAAAAAGACAGCCACTCCCCCCGCCGCAAAGCCATCGAAGCCCTGCGCGACCAGCCGATTTCACTGGGGCAGTCCATCTTCATGATCCCCGAACCTTATCACCAGGAAATGGAACGGGTGGATTATGCCGCGCTGGCTGAGGAGCGAGCTCGGCAATTCGCCTTCGCGCTGGAATCGCTGGAAGCCAACAACCCGCCCAATCCAACCTTCGCAGCGCCCAACTACCAGCCCATTCTCCGTGAAGAAAATATCTATTACACGCGCTATCTGCCCAAAGCCGGCAGCCACAGCATCGGCTTGATCTTGACTGATGTCGACCGCGGCAACCTGCACATGAACAAGAATGGCAGTCCTGTCATCTGGCAGTTTGGACCTGAGCGCCGCAGCTTGGCTCTTGCCCAGCGCGCCGACTTTTTTCACAGCAATCAAAATGCCCAGGTGCTGGCAAAGCTGGCGTCTATCGAGGACGACCGCGCCATTCCACCACGCAGCAACAGACGGTCGCGCACAGTCGAATCGGTGCTGGGCTTGGCGGACAATCGCTTCTTCACCAGCACCTATTCCTGGAAAGACCTGGGCTATCGCAAGCAGTCATCGACACAGCGGGTATCGCGCACACACAGCGCCGAGGGTGGCTTGTTCACTCGTATCGGCAAGCGACCGCGCAGCGTATTGGGCTTCGGCTCTATGCCCGCTGTATCCGGCTGGCGCGATGTGCTGGTTGCGGCGGCTATCGGGCATCATCCCATCTTTACGCATCGCAACAGCATCTTCGCCGGCTACATTGAGCGGCAGGCGCGCGTGATTTCCGCGGCAAAGGCTGTTTTGCGGAGCCTGCTGGACGAAGCGGCTTATCAGCGAGCGGCACACAATATCGGCGCGGCGCTGGGCTGCGGCCATGTCGCTGGGGAACTGAAAGCGGCGCGGCATCTGTATGACCAGGCTGGCGTGCGTCTATTCCGCATCTACACGATCAATTCCGACCCGCGCGTGATCGAGGTGGCGGCGGCGCTGCGCGCGGAATTTGGCGATGAAATTGAGCTGTTTGTCGGGCAGGTCAGCGACAAACAGCAATGCCTGCAACTAATCGCCCCGTCAGTGCGCGCCGATGGCTTGTTTTTTGGACATGGCGGCGGACGCCAATGCACCAGCGCCACCAATGGCATGGCGGTGACGACGCTAGAAGAAGTCTACAGCGTCACCACCGACCCGCGCTTCAACCAGGTTACGATCGCGGTCGAAGGCGGCATCGGCAGCTCCATGGGGCATCTCTTTATGCTGGGGGTCGACCTGATTTCTTACAACCAGCAGCTGGCGCGCTGTGTCATTGAACAAGGCGATATTTTCTTCGAGCATAAGAGCGGCAAGGTCTGCATGCCTTATCATGGCAGCGCCTCCGCCCCGACTATGATCATCGAAAGCGCCAACCCGGCGCTGGCAAGACAGCGACTGCGGCCCGGCGGGCGCACGCGCAATGTCGAAGGCAAAGCCGGCTACCGCTTCTTCGAAGAAAAAGCCAATTCCATGGTCTTCTACATCAACACATTCAAGCATTATGCGGCGCGGGCATTGGCTGATTTGGGCGTGCGCGATATCCAGGAGCTGCGGGCTTTTCTGCGCGACAACAACGAAGAGCTAATCCGCGTCGTCAGCTCGCAAGCCAGCGCTGTCGGGCAGGCTTATGGGAATCGGATGTGACGAGCTGCCTCACAGACCCGGTTCCCAAGCCATACGCGCCACTCGGCGGTTGAAACTCAGCTTTTTCATTTGTCATCCCTGTCCTCATCACTCAAAGGCGAAGGGCTATGCCGCCAGATACAGGGCGTTCGCATCAACGTCAGTCTGCGCTGATCAGCAAAGAATTCGGTAAGCGATTTGACAAAGCTATAATATTGCGCTATACTTCTCCGAAAATGTCGGATAGTGCTATGTTCTCCTTGGGGGGGGGGGGGGGGGGGGGGGGGGGGGGGGGGGGGGGGGGGGGGGGGGG
>JAPOSR010000064.1:0-113004 GCA_026709625.1 Chloroflexota bacterium | reverse complement strand
CCGAAATTGTTGGTTTGTGCTTTTTTTTCCTCCCCCCCCCCCCCCCCCCCGCAAATCTGAATCGACGACCGGACTGGCTGTGTGGCTGATGAAGCGCTTCAGGCTGTTTCTGCCGCTCTTGTTTTTGCTCGTCCCGCCCGCGCTGGCCCAAACAATCCCCGCCTGCGGTTTGCCGGCCAGTGGGGCGATTCGGACCGCGACATACACGTTAACAGCGGACTGCGTACAAACTGGCAGGCTTACCATCGCCACCAGAATTCCGCCGTTTACTGTGACCATCAATGGCGGCGGACATACCATCCGCATGGACGGCGATGAATTATCAATTATTTCGGGACCCCGCGCCATCCTGAATCTGAACAATGTCACCATCAACGGCAACTTTAAGAGCCATGCAGGAGGCGCCATCAGAGCGGGAACGTTAACAGCCAACAATGTCTCATTCACCAATAACGGCGGTGGGACGATGATCCTAGCGAATCAAGCGACGCTGACGAATGTGTACTTCGCGGGGAATCGAAACCGACCTCTCAGCTTGGGCGGAACTGCCAGCGCCATTCAGGCCAATGCCAACACTAGCCATACCCTGACCAATGCCGTATTTCGCAATAATTTCGGCGGTGGCGGCGCGGTCTTGTTGCAGACTGGCGCGACCTTTACCACCAACGGCTGCCTGACGCTCAGTGGAAACATTCCTTATGACATCTATGAAGGTAGCGGAACCTGGACTGACAACAGTACTGGAGCCTGCAGCGGCACAATCGGCAATGGCAGCCAAGCCGCCATCGCGGCGCCCGCGCTGATGGCCTGCGGCTTCCCCGCGGCCGGCAATCTGGATGTATCGGCGACTTACACCTTGACCGCTGACTGCGCCTTGACTGGCGCCTACGATATCTCGGAAGACGTCAGCATCCGCATCATCGGCAACGGTCGATCGATCCGCAGCAGCCGAACCGGTTACAGTTTTTTCACCGCCGCCACTAGCCGCCTGCAGCTGGAGAATGTCGCTTTGGAAGGCATTCGCTTCTACAACTGGGGCATTTTCAGCGCCGAACGCGTCAAAGTCTCCGCTACCAACGGCGGCGTCTTGCTTAACCTGGGCGAAGCGCGCGTCACCAACGCTCTTTTCGAGGACAATGCCACCGCTTCCGCAGGTGGCCGGTCGGTGATGCTCACATGGAACAGTTACCAATCAGGTTTCGCCAGCTTCACCGATGTCGCTTTTCGCAACAATAGTGGTGGATTGGGCGTTCTGGCGACCTTTGGTGCCACGATCGAGCTGAACGGCTGCATCAATTTCGAGAACAACAGTCCGGTCGACACATATGTCTACCCCGGCAGGGGCGGTGTGGTGACCGACAACCGCGACCCCAATTGCGACACAACGATCATCAATCCGGTGACGCTGGTGACGCCAAATCAGCCGCCTTCCGACGACAGCTCCGATGATTCGGAGGACTTGTACAACCCGCAGGGCGCTGGGCAGCCGGTCCCGGGGCAGGAAAATTGCAACATAAAATTGGGCGCCATCGGCATCATCTGCCGCTCGGGAGGACAGCCGCCGGCCGCCGAAGTCTGGCGGATCCGCCCCAACCGCGAGGGCGCGAATCTGCCCGCAGTAGGCACTTTCGTGTTAGCGGTGGATCAGCCGCAGGTGCAAGCGGTCGCTGAAGGCTTTGTCACCTGCAGCGACGACGGTCGCGTGGCCGTGCGCGCGGGGCTGTCCGCAGAAATCCGCCATATCTTTGAGCTAAGCCCCAAATACGCAGCGCAACTGAAGATCCCGCGCCGCTACATCGTCTTCTCCAAGGGTCCTACATTCGAGGGCAAGACGCATCATGTGGTGCTGGAAAATACCCTTGAAGGGCAGGTCTTCGGCATTGTAACTACAATTGGCGACGAGCCTCCTGCCAGCGATTGCGTCAAGCGCCAGCCCGCCGAGCATGTGTCCCAGGCAAGAGCCTTGCCAACGTCCGCGCCAGTCTACGCCCAGCCGGTTCAGCCCAAGCCGCCACAGCCCGACGGCTCCATCATCCATGTCGTGCAACCGGGCGATACCATCAGCGCCATCGCCGTCGCCTATCGCACCCATCAGCTGGAAATCATCATGGCCAACCAGCTGGAGCACATGGGACGTTGGATTTATCCCGGGCAACGGCTGATCATCCGCGAGGCGGGCGGCTAGGAAAGCTTGTAGCGCGGTCGGGCAGGCTTATGGCAATCGGATGTAGGGGACGAAGCATGGACAAATTACTGCGAACAAGCGGGTCTTGCACGCGAAAGTCGTTTACTGTATAGTTATTATGTTCTACGGTGACAGTGACCGCGTGTTCTCCGCCGGAGTTCGCTGGGAAGAGATCGCGCCGTTTGAACTCGTCAGCCCAAAAGACGAAAACGTGCAGCCATGTATCGCGTAGATCGCAACAACTTTTATGATGCGCAGAAGAACGCGACGGTGTATACGCCAAGAGGCGTAAGCAAGTTTTTGTTTCAGATACTGCATGACAAGGTCGATCGGGCAGGTACGATCCTGGATCCTTGCGTGGGGCAAGGCTCCTTGTTAGCGCCTTTTCGAGAGGCTGGGTACCGAACCGTTGGCATAGACATTGAATATCAGGGATTTCCTGGCACGATTGCGCGCGACTTTCTCTCGTTTTCTGTTGGTGAAGTGCCTAACCCTGCCTTGGTTATCGCGAACCCACCCTTCAACATTGATGAAAAGACCAAGTCGCTCGTTGCAAAAACATTCGGTCGACGGCCTCTTTTGCCAGAGGTGTGGCTGGACAAATCGATCCAGCTATGGGGGGTGGATGTTCCACTGGTCTTGTTCGCGCCTTATGGACTTCGCTTGAATCAGACGACAAAGAGCAAGCGCTGGGTACGATTTACGCACGGCTTCTATCCTAAGATTCGGTCAATCGTTTCCTTGCCAAAAAACATATACGATGGTGTCTTGTTTCATAGTGAAGTGCTCATCTTCAATGTCGATGGTTTAGAAGGGCATTATTTCTACAATGGCTAGTTCAGAGGAATTAAGGCGGAATACAGCTCAGCACATGCCCAAAAAACCGCGAATCCAAGCGCAGCGACAAAGCGATTCGTCTTGCCATGGAAGATTGCATCGCGTATTTACAAGAGAGAATGGCAGAGCACTTGCGGGGATTTAGTCTTGAATACGATGTTTCGCTTTCGTTCGGTCAACTCGTTAATTTGATTCGGGCTTCGCAAACCAGAAATGAATTTGACCATGTGTTTAGCAATAGAACTATAAAACCAGATGGCGGAGTAATTTGGCTGCTTAAAAATTATGACAAGGATTTTCGTCGTCTTGTCTTGGTGTCAGAGGTTAAGAAACAAGGAACAAATAAAGCGCGAATGAAAGAAGGACTGCCGAAACAGGCGCAAGGTAACGCGATAGAAAGACTGGGCAAAAACCTGATAGGCATTCGCGCAGCTATGAATCATGAGCCCTTGACACCCTTTGTATGCTTCGGCTGGGGATCCGACTTTGAGCAAGACTATGGAAAAGACTCATTCGTCATGGCGAAGGTCTTGATGATGAACGAGTTCTATCCTCTTAACAGAACTTATGTCTTTAAGAAAGATGGCTCTTCAGACAAGAATCACTTTTCTCCGGTATCGATGTACTTCAGAGAACCTGAATGGACTCGGGAGGAAATGTTTCACATTCTCAAAGAAGTTGCTGAGACAGCGCTTCGCTACTATCTCTTTTTATAACGCTACATTGGAAACCTGCATCATATTAGGCAAATCCTTAAAACACAATCACGCCCCTTGCCACCGCGCCGGTCAGCATGGACGCATAGGCTTCGTTGATCTCGTCCAGTCGGTAGCGGCGCGTGACCAGCTCATCCAGCTTCAGCCGTCCCTCAGCGTACCAGTCCAAGAAGCGCGGGAAATCACGGCGAGGCTGCACGCTGCCATAATAGCTGCCGCGGATGGTCTTCTCAGTGCGCGTGATGATGGCGCCGGGCAGGTTCGTGCCGCTGCCCATCGGCGACAAGCCCACCAGCGTCAACATCCCGCCCGGTCGCGTCGCTGCCAAAGCCGCCTCTTGCAGCGCCGTCAAGCCCACCGACTCGAAGACATGGTCCGCGCCGCGTCCGCCGGTCAGTTCTTGGATGCCATTCACGACGCTATCATCTGAATACAGCGTGTGCGTCGCGCCGAACTCGCGGGCGATCTCCATTTTGCTGCTGTTGGTATCGATCGCGATGATGGGATGCGCGCCCGCCAGCGCCGCGCCCTGGATGATATTCAAGCCGACGCCGCCCGCGCCATACACCGCCACGCTCTGCCCAGCGCGCACTTCGGCTGTATACAGCGCCGCGCCCACGCCCGTCGACACCGCGCAGCCCACCAGCGCCGCCACCTCCAGCGGCACATCGGCGCGGATCGGCACGCAGCTCTGCTCGGGCACGACCACATATTCGGCAAAGCAGCCCAAGCCAGTGAAGATATAGAGGGGCGCACCTCGCCAACGCAAGCGGCTGCTGCCATCGGCTTGCGTGCCCGCGCGCAGCTGAGGCGTAAAGGTCTCGCAGAGCACCGGCTTGTCGTTTAAGCAATAAAAACACTCGCCGCAATCGGGACGGAAGCTGAGCGTAACGCGGTCGCCGGGCTTGACGCTGGCGACGCCTGCGCCAACTGACTCGACCAATCCCGCGCCTTCATGCCCGCAGATGATGGGCATCGGGTATTGCGTATTGCCTTCGACAACATGCCAGTCGCTGTGGCAGACGCCAGCCGCCGCCATCTTTACGCGGACTTCGCCAGCTTGTGGCGCAGCGATTTCGACTGTCTCGATGCGAAAAGGACTGTGCGCTGCGGTCAAAATCGCGGCTTGCATCTGCATGGCATTTCGCTTTCGTCTTCAGCTTGCGCTGCGGAAGATTCTGCCACAATTCACGTGAAATCACAAAGCGAGTCACGGCTGGCGAGTGGTGAATGCGTGGATATGGCAACCCCCATCCCCCGGCCCCTTGCCCCCAGAACGAGGGAAGGGGAGTTTTTCCTGCGCTTCCGCAGCATGGTAGCCCCTCCCTCATTTTGCGCCGCGTAGACACAGGCGGTCGGGGAGCGGTTTGGGACGGGGGGCAAAGCAACGCGTATCCACAAAAATCGCCACTCCCCCCGCCTATTCGAGGGCTCCCCAGTCTACCATCTGCGGCGGCGCATGCGCTGCTCCTGGAAAGGGTCGCCTTCGTTGTGGTAGCCGCCTTGCTCCCAGAAGCCCGGCTTGTCTACGGGGCTGAATTCCAGCGCGCGCAGAAACTTGGCGCTCTTCCAAAAGTACCGTTTGGGCACCAACGTGCGCAGCGGCCCGCCATGCTCGATCAAGTCTGGCTCATGCAGCCAGCGACCTTCGTATTTGACCGCCAGCATAACATCGTCATCGTCCATGACCGAAAGCGGCAAGTTGGTCGTATAGCCATATTCGCAGTGGGCGATGACATAGCGCGCCTCGCTCGTCAACCGCAGCTCGCGCAGGAAGTCGCGGAAGAAGACGCCCTCCCATTGCGTATCGAACTTGCTCCAGCGCGTGACGCAATGGATGTCACAAGTGATCTCGCCGCGCGGCAGCTGGGCGAACTCGCCCCAAGTCCAGCGCCGTGGCTGTTCCACCGCGCCAAACACGCGCAGATCCCAACTGGCTGGCTCAAAAGACGGTGTGGGACCATAGGTCAGCACAGGAAATTTTTCGGTCAGCGACTGTCCGTCCGGCAGCCGGCCCGCCGCCCGCATGTCTTTTTCTTTGGCTCGCCGCGATAGATAAGACATGGCGCTACCCCTCCCAATGCTGCCTGACAGGAAGGGATTGGAACACATCGCGCGCAGTTGCACAAGCGCCGTATCATTTTCACGCCGCGCGCGTTACGATTGCGACACTGTTGACAAGCTGCTGGATGCAACATGTCGCCGCCCCTCGACCAAGCTCATCGCACCGACTCGCCTTACCGCTGGGTGATTCTGGCTATGGTCACTTTGTCTGGCTTCATCGTCATGGGCTTCCCCACAACTGGCTTGTCGGCCATGTTCAGCGAGGTCGCCGAGTCGCTGGGGCTGGATCTGGTGCAGATTGGCATGATCTGGGGCGTCGGCTCGGTGATGGGCATCTTCACATCGGTGCTGGGCGGCGGCTTCATCGACTACTTCGGCACGCGGCGCACCTTGGTGCTGCTGTGCCTCGCCACGGGGGTCAGCGGCGCGCTGCGTGGCTTTGCGGTGGATTTTTGGTCGCTGTTTATCACCTCATTTTTGTTTGGCATGGTACAGCCCATTTTGCCCATGAACTTCGTCAAACTGAACCGCGAGTGGTTTGCCTCGCGCCAGCTGGGCTTCGCGTCGGGCGTCATGTCGGCCGGGTTCGCCACCGGATTGATGCTGGGTTCGCGTTTGAGCGCCACAACGCTTTCGCCGCTGCTGGGTGGCTGGCGCAATGTGCTGATCGCTCTGGGCATTTGCGCGGTTGCGATGGCGGCGCTGTGGTATTTTGTGCATCCACCCAACCGAGCGCGCCGTCCCACCCAGCCACTCGACCTGCGCGGGATACTGCGCAGCCTGCGGATGGTGGCGCGCTTCCGCGAACTGTGGGTGATCGCGCTGGCGGTGTTTGGCGTGCTGGGCTTGATGCGCGGCTTGGTCGGCTATGTGCCCACCTACCTGCGCGAAATCGGCTGGAGCGCGGTCGAGGCGGATACAGCCATCACGGTCTTCTTCTTTTGCAGCCTGGTCAGTGTCGTGCCGCTTTCGCATTTGTCCGACCGGCTGGGCAATCGCAAACTGGTCATGGCATTTTGCACGACTATGATGAGCATCGGCACAGCGCTGATGTTCTTGGTGGGCGATAGTTATTGGGGCGTGCTGCTGGCGATGGCTTTGGCAGGCTGCTGCTTTGACAGCTTCATGGCGCTGAAAGGCGCCTCGATCACCGAGGTCGAGGGCTTGGATATCGCCTTGATGGGCAGCGCGCTGGGCTTCGGCGGCATCTGGCAAAACCTCGGCACATCCGTCACGCCAGCGCTGGGCAATGCGTTTTCAACCCTAGCGCTGAATGTGCCTTTTCTGCTGTGGGCGGCCAGCGGCCTGTTCGCCACCCTGGTTCTGCTCAGCTATCGCAGACGCAAGACGCGCTGAGCCCCGGCAGAGCCAGGCAGGAAACAGCGGGCGACCCCAAGAGTCGCCCCGACAAGGGCTGGGAGGGCGGTTTGCAGAGAGTTATTCTCGACTGCCGCCGAAGAGACGCAGCATAAAGATGAACAGGTTGATGAAGTCGAGATACAGCGTGAGCGCCCCCATGATGCTGAACTTCAGCGTGCTTTCGGCATCCACCATCATGCGCGGATCAGCCGCCATCGCCGCGATGCGCTGGGTATCATAGGCTGTCAAACCTGTGAACAGCAGCACGCCAAAGATGCTGATGACAAATTCGATCATCGTGCTGCCCAGGAAGAGGTTGACTAGGCTGGCGATGATCAAGCCCAGCAAGCCCATCATAAAGTAGGCGCTGTACTTGCTCAGATCGACATTGGTCGTCAGCCCGACTAGGGTCATCGCCGCGAAGACGCCAGCCGTGCTGAAGAAAGCCGCCGCAATCGAGCCCAGTGTGAACGCCACGAATATGATCGAAAGCGTCAGCCCCGTCAGCGCCGAGTATACGAAGAAAAGCATGCCCGCCGCCGTCGCCGATATGCGTTTGATGGCAAAACTCAAACCAAAGACGATGCCCAGCTGCGCAAAGACCGCGACCAGCATCACCGTCTGGCTGGGTATCATGCCGCTGTTGCTGACGCCCAGCGCGATGGCCGCCGTCACCAGCAAGCCCATGGTCATCCAGCCATAGACATTGCGCATCACCGCATTCAGCTGCGCGCCGGCCAGCGGCTTGCCCTTGCTCTTTTGCGCGTCAATCATAAATCCATCGCTTCCCATATACATGTGCCTGCCTCCTAAGCCCAATATCGCTGCGCGACAAGGCTATATTGCGATTCCTGATGTGAATTATAACGAAAAATCGCCGCAGCGGTGGCGCGTCTGGTCGAATTTACGCGCTTCTTACTTCTTGCTCGCCGAGCCTCGCCCTCGTTTCGAAGTGGGCGAACAAGGTGCCTGCGGGTAACATGGCGCCCATGCGCATCATCCTCGCTTCTTCATCGCCTCGCCGCAAACAGCTGCTCGCCCGCCTGGGATTGCGCTTTGACATCATCGTGCCCGCCATCGACGAATCACGGCTGCCTGCCGAAGACCTGGTCGAGTATGCGCAGCGCCTCAGCAGACAAAAAGCCGCCGCCGTCCTGGCGCATATCAACCCCCAGCCCAGCCTCATCATCGCTGCGGATACCATCGTCGAACAGCATGGCGATCTGCTCGGCAAGCCACCGGATGCCCGAGTCGCCCAAGCCATGCTGCTGCGTCTGCGCGGGCAAGCGCACACCGTCATCAGCGGCTTCACCGTGCGGCGGGTTGGCGATTTCCCGCGCATCATCACCCGTCATGCCCGCACCACCGTGCACATGCGCGATTACAGCGAAGGCGAAATCGCCACATACATCGCCAGTGGCGATCCATTTGACAAAGCTGGCGGCTATGCCATCCAAAACACAAAATTTCACCCCGTGGCGCGCATCGAAGGCAGTTACAGCAATGTGGTTGGGTTGCCGCTGGAGGCGCTGCGGCGGGCGCTGGGCGAGCTGGGGCTGTCGACTGCGCTTTGACTAGCTGGGCAGCAGCACCGACTTCACATTGCCGCCGGCTTCCATCCGCTCAAAAGCCGCTTGCCAATCCGCCAGCGGATACACGCCGCCGATGATGGGCGCTAGGTCGATCTGCCCGCTGCTCAATAAGCCCAGCGCCCGCTCCCAGGTGCTGTGCAAATGGCTGAAGCTGCCTTGCAAGGTCACCGCCTTTTGCACCAGCGGATCCAGCGAGAAACCCAGTGGCTGCGGTCCCCAGCCGATCTTGGTGATGATGCCGTTGGGGCGCGCCAACTGCATCGCTTGGCGAAGCGCGACAGAAACGCCGCTGCAATCGACCACCAGGTCGGCACCAAAACCATCGCCCAACTCGCGGATCAATTCCAGCGGGTCGCGCTCATCGATATCAAGCGTGTGCGTCGCGCCGATTGCAGCCGCCACAACCAGACGCCGTTTGTCGCGCCGCGTGCCCAGCATAATGAGCTCGCCCGCGCCGCGCAGCTTAGCCACCAGCAGCGCCATCATGCCGATGGGGCCTGGGCCTTGAATGACCACCCGGTCGCCCGGCTTCACAACCGGCGTTTTTTCCACCAGCGCGTTGTAGGCCACGCAGATCGGCTCGGTCAGCGAGGCATGCTCGAAAGGCACATTGTCCGGGATATGATGCAAAATCTGCTGGCGAGCGCAGACAAACTGCGTGAACGCGCCGTCATAGAGCGCGCCATAGCCCAGCCGCCCCGGGCACTGGTTATAATTGCCGCTGTGGCAGTAGGCGCAGACGCCGCAGACTTTCGCCGCCGTCTCTACCGCCACGCGGTCGCCCTCGGCAAAGCCGCGCACGCCATCGCCAATCGCCGCGATCGTGCCACAAAATTCGTGGCCCAGCACAAGCGGCAGCTTGACCTCCCAGCTTTGTTGTTCGCGCCACATGTGCAGGTCGCTGCCACAGACCCCGGCCGCCCGCACCTGCACGATGACATGACCGGGCGCGGGGTCGGCTGGCTGGGAGATCTCGCGCAATTCCACATTTTTGTCGGCGCGTCCATATTTGATCAGCGCTTGCATGTCCCGTCCCTTCGCGGTCGCGCGAGCGATCTGCCCATTATGAAAAATGTCTGTCGCGCATTGTATGCAAAAAAAGCAGCGATTCACGCATTTCGTCCAAGCCGTTCATGCCATCTTCGATGCTGACCCAGCCACTGTAGCCGGCATCGCGCAGGATGGCGAAGATGGCATCGTAATCGTTCAAGCCGCGCCCGGTGACGCCATGCTGCAATTCTGGCGCATAACCGATCGTGCCATCGCTGCTGCGCAGGGACTCCAAACTCGCGCCCAGCGCAAGAAAGCGGTCGCTGGCGTGCATGCTGACGACCCGCCCCGCCACCGCCCGCAGCAGCTCCAAGGGATCATCACCAGCCACAATGGCGTTGGACGGATCGTATTGCACGCCAAAATACTCGCGCTCGGGGATGGCATCCAGCAATTCCAGGAAGACATCCATTTTCTGGGCGAACTCGGGATAGCGCCAAAAGCCGTCTTTGTAGTGATTTTCCAAGCCCAGCACGACACCCTGCTCGCGCGCGGCGGGGAGGACCTGCTCGATGCACTCGACGACCCATTCGATGCCCTGCTGGCGGGAGACCTCGGGATAGCGCTGGCCGCTGAGCACGCGGCAGACCGCGCCTTGCCCGCCCAGCAGGCGCGTAATGCGAATCATGCGGATTTCGCGGTCGATAGCCCGTTGCCGAGCCGCTTTGTCAGGGTTGGTGAAATCGGGCGAACAACAGAGCATGGGCATAGCGAAGCCAGCCGCGGCGATGGCCTCTCCCACGCTGTTGATATAGCTGTCGGCGAGGCTGGTGAAGAAGCCCTCGTACATCTCCAAGCCCTCGGCGGGCAGCTGACGAGCCATCTCAATCCACGCGAAGACGGTCATGTCGCCAGCGGCGATGGCTTCCAGGTAGCATTTGGGGAAGGCGGCGATCTTCATGCGGACTCAGCAAACTGGCGATCAGGTGCCGCAGGCGCTGAACAGCACGATGCGCGTCGCCTTGCTGCCGTCGGGCTTTTCAATTGATTGGATAAAACGTTCAGCCCAAGCCAGCCCGCGCGTCCGGCCAGAGTTCAATATCTCCAGGGTTAAGTCTTGATAGAACTTGCGAACGGTGTCTTCATCGTCAGCAGTTTCCAGGACCCAGCGCGTCTCGCCCAGCGCGCGCGGTCGAAACAGATCGTATTGCAAATCCACTGTTTCAGCGTCGGGATACGGTGCCGCCCACCAATTCTCGATGTCATAATGGCATTTGACATCAGCCAGCAGCAAGATCAAGGCGATCATCGCCACCGACGAGCCGACGAGGATGAGGATCAGCTTGGGCAATGGGGTGGGTTTTTGGTTTGGCTGGTACAAATCGCTGGCGCCTCGCAGGTGATTTGTGGGCAGTATAGTCGAGCGTTGGCTTGGCTGTGTAGGGTATTTCGCGCCGTCCCCCGCCCCAAGCCCTTTTCCAAAAAATGAGCGAGGGGGCAAGCATTCTGCGCAGGCCAAATTCACCACAACTCGCCTTTGCAAATTGTCACAAGCTGTGTTAGATTGGCATATGAATTATTGCTGTATGTACACGCTACTGGCTCTATTTGCTTGCTGCACAGGGTTTCATGACGGTAATGAATCGACAGGTGCATCCTCCCCCCGCGCCGCTACATAAGAGCGTTCCCAAAGCGCTTCTGAACTCGGCGCGCCGCTCTGCCTGGCAGATTTTCCGCAAGTCATCTCAAACACCCCTATACGCGAAAGGAGGCGCTATCGACGCGGTCTAACCTGATGTTTTGGCAATCCAGGGTGCCGCCGGCGCGCCCGTCATTCAGTCAATGCATGACAAACCCGTGCAGGAGTTGGCAATGCAAACCATCTATTCAATTGCTGTAGGAGTAAAACACATGAAAGCGAGAACTCTTCTGTTCGTCCTTCTGGTCGCGGGTATCGCGGCGTTCAGCTTCACGGCTGCCGCCCAGGATGTCGCGCGCGAAGACACCGTCATCTTTGATATTGACGGTCCGGCCGGCGCGGTCGCCAACTATGACCAGATGAACTGGATGCTGCCCCACAACCATCGCAACAAGGGCTTGCATCAAGCCGTTAACGAGCCGCTCTTCATCCTCAACTACGAGACCGGCGAGATCATGCCGTGGCTGGCTGAGAGCATGGTGCCCAACGATACGCTGGATGTTTGGACACTCAACCTGCGCGAAGGCGCGGAATGGTCTGACGGCGAGGCTTTCAATTCCGAAGATGTCGTCTTCACTATGGAATTGCTGCTGAATGATGAGACACAAGCGCTGGGTGGCGCGGCAAGCATGCAAGATTGGGTCGAAAGCGTTGAGGCGATTGACGACCATACAGTCGTATTCAACTTGACTCGGCCGAATCCGCGCTTCCAGTTGGACAACTTCTCGGTGCGCATCTGGGGCAGCTACAACATTATCGCCGAGCATGTCTGGCGCGACAAGGATCCCTTCACCTTCAAGCACTTCGACCTTGAAAAAGGCTGGCCGCTCGGCACGGGTCCCTATGTCATCACTTCCGCCAACGAGACCAGCTGGGTCTACGACCTCAATGAAGACTGGTGGGGCGCCAAGACCGGCGTCTTCAAGCTGCCCGAACCACAGCGCGCCGTCTGGGTCGTGACTGGCAATGACCAGATCCGCACCACCATGGCTGTCGCCAACGAGCTCGACAGCATCATGGATGTCACCTTGGGCGCTTTCGAAGCCATGCAGGCGCAGAACGACAATATCTTCGCCTGGGTCGAAGGCATGCCCTTTGTATGGCTGGATCCCTGCCCGCGCCAGTTGTCCTTCCAGACGCAGGTCGCGCCTTGGGACAACCCCGAAATGCGTTGGGCGATCAACCACGCCATCAGTCGCCAGCAAGTCATCGACATCGCGTATGAAGGCGTGACCATCCCCTCGCGCACCCTGTACGTCGAGTATGGCGGCATGTTCCCCTACATCGATGCCATCGAAGAAGCTGGCATGACCTTCAACACCGAAGCCGACCTGGACGCCGCCGCCGCGCTGCTCGAGAAAAATGGCTATTCGCGCAATGACGACGGCCGCTGGGTCGATATGGACGGCGAGGCGCTCAGCCTGCAAATCCAGGTGCACGAAGGTTTCGTCGAGAAGCGCCGCATCACCACCAACCTGGTTGAGCAGCTGCAGACCTTCGGCATCGAGGCTTCGGCCGCGGTCATCGCTGGCGCGACCTGGGGCGATAACAAGCGTTTCGGCAACTACGAAGCCACCACCGACTGGGATGCCTGCGGCTCCATCAACGAGCCTTGGGCGTCGCTCCAGCGCTACACCAGCCAATGGTGGGTGCCGGTTGGCGAGCCAAACAGCGGCGGCAACAATCACGTTCGCTGGGATGGCGAAAACAACGCTGCCTACAGTGAAATCGTATCCGAGCTCGGTTCCCTGCCCTTGGGCCACCCGGATGCCATCGGCATGGTCGTGGAAGCTTACCGCTACCTCTACGAAGACCTGCCCTTCATCCCGCTGAACCAGGCGACCAAGCTGATCCCCTTCAACAGCACCTACTGGGAAGGCTGGCCAACCAGCGAGAACAACTGGAACCACCCGGCCACCTGGTGGCAATCGACGCATCAATTCTTCCAGGAAATCACCAAAGCTGGAATGTAATTGACCAGGCAAGCGCTGAGGTTGGGACGCTTGTCCCAACCTCTTGATTTGCCAGCGGTGGTCAACAATTGACTCTCATTTTCTTGATTTGAGCAGGTTGCAGTTTTATTTGTTTGGCATCGCTAAGCACAAAAAGGGGCGCTGGCATGGGAGGAATATCTCTAAATTACCTGGTCCGCCGACTATTGGTATTTTTCCTCACGCTATGGGTGGCGGCCACGTTGATCTTCATCATCCCGCGCCTGGCGCCGGGCGATCCCATTGCCGCGATGGTCGCGCGCTTGTCCTATCAAGCTGGTTTTGTGGAAAATTCCAACGCCATCATTGAAGGCTGGAAAGAGCGGTTCGGCTTGAACGACCCCGTTTATGTGCAGTATGTGCGCTTTCTGGGTGGGCTGCTGCAGGGCGATCTCGGCTATTCGATGGCTCGTTTTCCGGCTACGGTGACTGAGCTAGTCGGCCGCGCTCTGCCCTGGACGATCGGCTTGGTCGGTATCTCCACCGTCATTTTCTTCGTCGTCGGCAACCTCTGCGGGGCGCTGCTGGCTTGGAAGCGGACGCCGCGGCTGGCCAAAGTGGTTATCCCCATGTCGATGATCTTCACGTCCATCCCGCCTCTGTTAGCCGGCTTGCTGCTTAGCTACACCTTCGCCTTCCTGCTAGGCTGGTTCCCACAGTCCTATTCTTATGGCTTTGGCATGACGCCAGCCTTGAATTTGGAATTCATCCTGAATGTGATTCATCACGGCACACTGCCAGCCATGGCGATCGTGCTGGTTACATTCGGCTATTGGGCGCTGGGCATGCGCGGCATGATGGTCACTATCGAGGGCGAGGATTATATGATCCTGGCGCAGGCAAAAGGCTTGAAGCCCTTCTATGTCCTCTATCGCTACATGATCCGCAACGCCATCCTGCCGCAGATGACGGCGCTGGCGGTCTCCATCGGCACCCTCGTCAACGGCGTGGTGCTGGTGGAAGTCATCTTCAACTACAACGGTATGGGCACCCTCATCGTCACTGCCCTGCGCGAGCAAGATTTCGGGCTTATCCAAGGCACAGCGTTCATCTTGATTACGACCAGCGCCCTGGCGGTGCTGATCATCGACCTGAGTTACCCGCTGATTGACCCGCGGATTAGCCTGGAGGGGAGATAAACATGGCTGAAGACAACAACACGCAAGACGCTCCCGTCGCCGGCGGCACAAAAGAGGCGGGCTTTCTCAACCGCTTTGACAACCCCTGGTTGAATTGGAAGTTTCTAAGCGGCACTGGCATGCTTGGCTGCCTGTTCTTCCTGATCTTCCTCGGTTATCAATTGTGGGATACCGACTTGGCTTTGTCCGCGCGCGCGCCGTTGAACCTGCCGCCAGTCGGTTTTGAAAACTGGCGCGGGCAAGAAGGCATTCCCGAACATCCGCTAGGCACAGAAAACAGCGGCCGCGATATGTTGGCGCTGTGGATCGTCGGGACGCCGCGCACCATCTTCGTGGGTGTGATCGCCGCCACAGTCGGCATGATCGTCGGCATCATCTTGGGTTTCATGGCGGGATTCTTAGGCGGGACATTCGACGATGTGATTCGATTGGCCGTCGATATCGCCATCACCCAGCCTTCGCTACTATACCTTATCGTCATCCAGGCGGTCTTAGGCACGGTGGATTTGCTGACGATGGCGCTGCTAATCTCCTTATTCTCTTGGGCGACGCCCACGCGCTATATCCGCGCCCAGGTGCTGTCCATGCGCGAAAGCGGTTATGTGCAGATGGCGCGGCTATCAGGCGTGCCCGTGCGCGATATCATGTTCAGGGAGATCATGCCCAACCTCTTGCCATATCTCGGCGCCAGCTACATCGGCAATATGCAGGGCGCGATCATCTCGGCGGTCGGCTTGGAAGTGCTGGGCTTTGGCCCGCAGCGCATCCCCTCGCTGGGCGTGGCGATCTTCTTCGCTATCGAGGCGGGCGCGCTCTTCCGCAACATGTGGTGGTGGTGGGGCATCCCGACGATCACTTTGTCGGTCGTTTTTGTCGCCCTGCTGTTGATCAACCTGGGCTTGGACGAAGTCGCCAACCCGCGCCTGCGCAAAGCCAACTAGGGGGAGAGCCTGAAATCACATGAGTGAAAAGCGAAACGGCAGCGGCAGCCGCACCGTCCTCAAGGTCGAAAAGCTGCGCATCCACTACGCCACGCCCCAGGGCGATGTCATCGCCGTCAGCGACATCAGCTTCAATCTCTATGAAGGCGAGACGCTGGGGCTGGTCGGCGAAAGCGGCTGTGGCAAGTCGACCACCGCCTATGGCATCTTGCAGCTCGTGCAGCCGCCCGGTTACATCGTGAATGGCAGCATCGAGGTCGATGGCACCGAAGTGCTGAATCTGGGCGAAGAAGATCTGCGCAAGTTCCGCTGGACCGGCTTGTCACTAATCCCGCAGGGCGCGATGAACTCGCTGAACCCGACTATGCGCGTCAAAGACCAGATCATTGATGTGATCGAATCGCACGAGGGCCGGCAGCGAGACCGCGAGGCGCTGCGTGAGCGGATCTTCGAGCTCTTCCAAAATGTTGGCTTGCCCAACCGCATCTACAACATGTATCCGCACGAACTGAGCGGCGGGATGAAGCAGCGCGTTTGCATCGCCATGGGGGTGGCGCTGCACCCCACCGTGGTCATCGCGGATGAAGCCACCAGCGCGCTGGATGTCGTTGTTCAGCGCATCGTCGCCCAGACATTGATCAAGGTGAAAGACGAAATCGGCGTATCCTTGATCGTCATCGGGCACGATATGGGCTTGCTGGCGCAGATCGTCGACCGCATCGCTGTCATGTACGCTGGCAAAATGGTCGAAATCGCCCCGGTAAACAATGTCTATGCCAAGCCTCTCCACCCCTACACGCAGCTGCTGATCGACTCGATCCCCTCGATCAAAGAACGCAAGCCGCTGAAGATCACCGAAGGCATCACGCATGACCCGCGCAACCCGCCCTCTGGCTGCATCTTTCGCCTGCGCTGCCCCTTTGCCTGGCAGCATTGCGCCGAAGTCGAGCCGCCGCAGATAATGATAGAAGACCTGCATGAAGTCGCCTGTCATCTTTACGATGAGCAGTTTGCTGAGAGGAGAGCCAATGCCCTCGCCACTATTGCAAATTCGTGACGCAACAAAAATCTATTCCAGCGGCGGCTTCCTTGGCGAGAAGAAGTCAGTAGTCGCGCTGGACAACTTCAATATGACCATCAGTGGCTCGCCAGCGACCATCACCACGATCGCTGGCGAAAGCGGCAGCGGCAAAACCACGCTGGCCAACCTCGTGTTGGGCTTTATCAAGCTGACATCAGGGCGGATTATCTTCGATGGCGAAGATATTACCGATATGGACAGCGAGCAGCTGAAAGCCTATCGCCGCAATGTGCAAGCGGTATTCCAGGACCCATTCGGCGTTTACAATCCTTTTTATCGCATCGACCATGTCTTTGATCTGGTCAACCGCCATTTCAGCTTGTCTGACAACCAAAGCGAATACCGCGACATGGTCGAGGCTGGCTTGAATGTGGTCGGCTTGTATGGCGAAGATGTGCTGCGCAAATACCCGCACCAGCTCAGCGGCGGGCAGCGTCAGCGCATCATGATGGCGCGCGCCTATATGATTAAGCCCAAGTTGATCGTCGCCGACGAACCCGTTTCTATGGTCGACGCCAGCCTGCGCGCATCTATCCTGGATGCCATGCTGCGCCTGCGTGATGAGCACGGCATTTCTTTCTTGTATATCACGCACGACCTCAGCACCGCCTATCAAATCGGTGATGAAATCTATATGCTCTACCAAGGCACCACAGCCGAGCGCGGAACCGCTGTCGACGTCATCGATGCCCCCCAGCACCCCTATGTGCAGCTGCTGATCGACAGCGTGCCCGTGCCCGACCCGACCGACAAGTGGGATGTCGATATCTCGCTGCCCAGCGAAGAAGAAATGCGCACAGCCGCCGCCCAAGGCTGTCGGTATTATCCACGCTGCCCGCACCGCATGGACAAATGCCTGGAAAAACAGCCGCCGCTCTTCATGATGGAGAAATCCAAACATGAAGCCGCTTGCTATCTGTATGACGAGCGTGATGTAGCGCCACAAGAATTGTCTTTGGTAGAAAATCGCCCCAAGAGCATCGCCGCAGCCGCATCCAGCCGCAGTCGCAGCCGCGAGCGCATCGCCGCAGCCGCGCTGATTATCCTTGGCTTTGCGCTGGGCGTCATCATCGCGCTAAACCGCGAACCGGAAATTGAAGTGCAGACTGTCGTCGAAACTGTAGTCGTGACCGCCATCGTGACGCCAGAAGCGGCGCCAGCCACAGCAACAGCTATTCCGACAGCAGTTGCCGAGCCAGAACCCGCCACAGCCAGCGCCGTCGAGCCAAAGTTCGTTATCGAACGAGCCGGCGCGATCGACAAAGGCAGCATCCTTTGGAATGAAGATACAATCGGCGAGATTGAAACAGCCGACGACCGGCATCGCTATACCTTGGCGGGCATCGAAGGCGCGACCGTCGACATCAAGCTGATTACTGGTGGGCGCGGCTTGAGCGGCACCGGCTTCTTTTCCCCGCTGGCTACCATCTACGCGCCCGACGGCAGCATCGTCTTTGCCTTCGACAGCGCCCGCCGCAGCAACAGTGGCGCGCTCACTTTTGGCGCGACCGGCACCTACGAGGTGCTGCTGGGCGCGGATGATCGTGGGCGCGGCGTCGATGCCTATACCATCAGCATCGCCGGCGACCTGCCCGAGCCGACCGCCATTCCCACCATCGCTCCGCCCGACTTCGTCATTGAGCGAGAAGGCGCGGTGGCGAAGGGCGACATCGTCTTGGGCGAAGATACGGTCGACGAAATCCAAAGCGCCGACGATCGCCACAACTATCGCCTAGAAGGCATCGCCGGCACAACAGTCGAGATCAAACTAATCACCGGCGGACGCGGTTTGAGCGGCACTGGCTTCTTCGCCCCGCTGGCTACCATCTATGCGCCCGACGGCAGCATCGTCTTTGCCTTCGACAGCGCCCGCCGCAGCAACCGCGGCACCCTCACTTTCGGCGCGACCGGCACCTACGAGGTGCTGCTGGGCGCGGATGGTCGTGGGCGCGGCGTCGATGCCTACACCATCACCATCACAGCCGCAGACGGTTGACAAGCGCGCTTTTTTTGGAGATAGCAAAGTCTTGCGCCCGCCGCTGATGGGCGTATACTGTGCGCCGCGAAATCAAACAACATGTAGCGAGGAAAACGCACTATGCTGACCCAGGAACAGATCGACTTCTTCCACGAAAATGGCTTTTTGCGCATCCCCCAGGTCTTTGATGAAGACGAGATCGGCGCGCTTTCTGACAGCCTCGACCGCTTGATCGAAGATTGGGCGATCACCAGTCCCGGCTGGTCGGGCCCCTGGCGCGATGTCTATTTTGACGAAGATCTGGAAAAGCAGGTCAAGCTGACCGCCATGCACGACCTGCACCTGTATTCCGACGCTTGGATGCGCGCCGTGACAAACGCCAAGCTCGGCGAGGCGCTCTCGCAATTATTGGCCTCCAGCGTTGAGCTGCACCACACCACCATGCACATTAAACCGCCACAGACCGGACACCCCTTCCCCATGCATCAGGATTATCCCTTCTATGAGCATGCCGACGGGCGCTATGTCGATGTGCTGGTGCACCTGGACGACACCTTCCATGAAAATGGCGAGATCCGCTTTCTGGCGGGCTCGCACAAGCGCGGCAAAATCCCCCATGTGCTGCAAAATGCCGATGGCACGCCTTGTTCGCCACATCTCGATGCGAACAAATACCAGTTGGAAGACACCGTGCCTGTGCCAGCCAAGCGTGGCGATGTGGTGGTCTTTCATCTGTATTGCATCCATGGCAGCTATATCAACCAGACCAGCGATCCGCGCCGCATGGTGCGCATGGGCTTTCGCGACCCGCACAACGACCAATGGGATGGGCAGAGCCTGGGCCGGCCTGGCTTGATCGTGAACGGCTACCGCGAACGCCGCGGCAAAGAGGAATTGCTGAAGCAATCCTGACCAAGTGTTCACGCTAAGCCCTCATCCCCCAGTCCAGCCCCGTCTTCCAGAACAGGGCAAGGGTGTTTTGCAGACGCATTCAGTGGAATTAAAGCCCTCGCCTTTCGTGAGGGAGAGGGCTTTGGGCTAGCAGTGAAATCGGCATTCAGCGTTTGGCAACTTTCCTGAACCTGTCCCTGCGTCTTTATAACAAAATGCCCTTGTGGCCAGCCCGCGCTCTGCGCAGATAGCGCGAGCAAACAGGAGGTCGCATGAAAATCGGACTTATCCCGCTGGACGAGCGCCCGGTGAACACGCGCTTCCCGCGCATGATCGGCGAGATCGCCGGACTGGATGTCGCGCTGCCGCCGCCTGGTTTGCAAAGCCGCTTCCGCAAGCCCGCCGATTGCGTCGCGCTGGGCGACTGGCTGCTGCGTCACGCCGCCGACATGGACGCGCTGGTTGTGTCGCTGGAGATGCTGGTCTATGGCGGGCTGGTGCCATCGCGCATCACTGACGACAGGCCACTGGACGCGCTGCGCCGCTTGGACACCCTGCGCGAGCTTAAGCGCCGCCACCCAAAATTGCCCATCTACGCCTTTGGGCTGGTGACTCGCATATCCAAAAACCGCGCCAGCGTCGAAGAGCCTGACTATTGGCGCGAATCGGGACCCGAGCTTTACGGTTATTCCCAGCGGTACGATGCGCACCACTTCGGCGGAAAGCCCGCGCCATCACACAGTCCATACGCGGCGCACCTGCAAGACATGCTGCGGCGGCGCGCGCGCAATCATCTTGTCAACCTGGCGACGCTCGATCTGCTGGCGGATGACATCTTCGACCTGCTGGTCATCAGCTCGGACGATACCAGCGAATATGGCTTTGGCACGCGCGAGAAAGCCTGGCTGCGCGAATGGGCGCGGCGGCGCGGCGATGACCCGCGGCTTTTGATGTATCCCGGCGCAGACGAAGTGGGCAGCGCATTGCTGGCGCGGGCGTTTCTGGCGGCGCTGGGCAAAAAACCGCGCTTCTTTGTACATTGCGCCATCCCCGCCGATGCCGAGCGTATCGCGCCTTTCGAAGACGGGCCGGTGCGGCTCACACTCCAGCGACAGATCCGCGCGGTTGGTGGCGAGCCGGTGGACAATATCGACCACGCCGACCTGCTGGTCGCGCTCAACACGCCTGTCCCCAGCGGCAGCGATTTCTATAATCCCGCTCAGGCCGCCAGCGACCGCGCCTACCGCGCAGAAGCAGTTGAATCTTTCGCCGCGCAGATTGCGGACTGGACGGCAGCTGGCAAGCGCGTCATCGTCTGCGATGTCGCCTACCCCAATGGCAGCGACCCCGTGCTGATCGAGGCGCTGCAACGACATGTTCCGCTCTTGTCGCTGGCGGCTTATGGGGCTTGGAATACCGCTGGCAACACGATTGGCGTGGCGCTGGCGCAGGGCATCGCGCATATGCACCTGGTGGATGCGGCGGCAGCGCAGCATTTCCTAGCGCGCCGTTTTGTGGAAGATCACTGTTATATGCAATGTGTGCGCCCACGCCTGGATGACAGCGCCACGCTTTATTCCGCCGCGGCTGAGCGCGAGATGACAACGTTGGCAGCGCAGAGCCTGCAAGCGGAAATCGACCGCCTGCCCGACCTGCTTGGCTGGCGCGTAGCCAATGTGCGGCTGCCCTGGCGGCGGCGCTTTGAAGTGGACTTTGACCTGGAAAACTGAGCCAAGAAACAAGGATTTTGCCACAGTTTGGCGCAGGCAAGCGGCGATGACCGCCCCGCTTGCGCTTGTTTCGGTGTCTCTGTGGCGAACAAGCTCTATCCATTCTGTATTCCCAGTGTACGTTGTCGCTGGATTCTACTACTCACTTGCTTCTACTGAGGAGTCGGCATGAAAACACTCGCTTTCTTGGGCGTGGCGCACATTCACACGCCGTCGTTCATCCAGTCCATTTTGGAGCGCCCGACGCGCTTCACCATCCAGTCGCTATGGGACAGCGACCCAGCGCGCGCCACAATCGCCGCCGGGCACAGCAGCTGCCTTGCCGTCAGCGACTACCGCGATATCCTGCGTGATGAAGCTGTCGATGCTGTCATTGTCTGCTCCGAGACCAACCTGCACCGCGAACTGGTCGAAGCCGCCTGCGCCGCCCGCAAGCATGTCTTCGTCGAGAAACCGTTGGCCGCGAGCGCCGCCGATGCCTATGCCATGCAGCGCGCCATTGATGAGGCTGGCGTGCTCTTCCAGATCGGCCATTTTATGCGCAGCTATCCAATCAGCCGTCAGTTGAAAATCTGGCTTGATGATGGCGCATTGGGCACGATTACGCGGGCGCGCCACAGCAATGTTCACCACGGCGCATTGGCGGGCTGGTTCGACCCCGGGCTCGGCTGGTACGAAGACGGCTTCCACTGGATGGCAGATCTAGAGCGCGCGGGCTGTGGCGGCTTTGGCGATCTAGGCGCGCACTCGCTGGATTTGTTGATGTGGCTGCTCGGCGATGTCGAATGCGTAACAGCGCAGGTCGACCGGCTGCTGGGGCGCTACAATTGCGATGAATATGGCGAAGGGCTGCTGCGTTTCAAAAGTGGCGCAATCGCTTCCTTGGCGGCTGGCTGGGTGGATATGCTAAATCCGCAGCCAGCTTTCATCAGCGGCACTGGCGGCATCGCCTATGTTGACAGTGGCAAATTGTTCATAAAGTCGGATAATCTGGATGGTGCGGATGGTGGCGAATGGACAGATTTGCCAGATGCCCTGCCCCACGCCTTCGTCCTGTTTTTAGAGGCGCTGCTGGGGGAATCTGCGCCATTGATCAGCGCGAAAGAAGCGGCGGACCGCAGCGCCGTCATGCAATCCTTGTATCAAGCTGCAAATACAAATGCCTGGGTAAAACCCCAAATACCATAAGGAGCAAGAACATGAGCCGTTTGAAAGTGGGTGTCATCGGCGTCGGCGGTATCGCGCGCGCGCACATGCCGGGCTGGGCAGAATCGCCCAATACCGAAGTCGTCGCCGGCGCAGACCTGTCGCCAGCCGCGCTAGAAAGCTGGGGCGCGAATCATGGTGTCAGCCGCCTGTACAGCGACAGCGCCGAGCTCATCAAGGCCCCCGATATTGACATTATCGATGTTTGCACGCCCAATATGTACCATGCCGATCTGTCGATTGCCGCGCTGGAGGCTGGCAAGCATGTCATCTGCGAGAAGCCGCTCGCGCCAACGCCCGCCGATGTCCAACGCATGATCGACGCCCGCGATCGCAGCGGCAAACTGCTGATGACCGCCCAGCATTTCCGCTTCAGTGGCAAATCAAAAGCGCTGAAAGCCGAGATTGACGCCGGCGCGCTGGGCGATGTGTATCACGCGCGCAGTTGGATGCTGCGCCGCACGGCTATCCCCACCCGGCCGGGCTTCTTGCTCAAACAGCATAGTGGCGGTGGCGCGACCATTGATATCGGCGTGCACATTCTCGACCTAACGCTGTGGTTTATGGGCAATCCGCGCCCGGTGTCGGTGACCGGCGTCGCCAGCAAGCGCCTGGCGAAAAATCCCAAAGCCTTTGGTCTGTGGGACAACCTGAACACCGTGCCGCCCGAGATGGATGTCGAAGAGCTGGCGCTGGCTTTTGTGCGCTTCGAAAACGGCGCGACGCTGGTGCTCGAAGTCTCCTGGATGCTGCACCACAACACCGACAGCGAAGACATGCAGATGTGGCTCTATGGCGACAAAGGCGGCTCGCATTGGCCCCGCTGCGAGATCTACCAGACGAATTATGATACCAAGCAGCTTATCAACCGCAGCTTGAAGCTGACGCGCGACCAGGCTGAGCCGCATGCGCAGGAGTGCATCGAGTTCGCGCAAGCCATCCTGGACGGCGCGCCTTCGCCCGTGCCAGCCGAGCAGTCTCTGCAAGTCATGCAGGTGCTCAACGCCATCTATGAAAGCGAAGCCAGCGGGCAGGAAGTTTTGCTGTAACCCCGCCCAAAGCCGACATACAGGGGCGAGGCAGTTGTCTCGCCCATACGCTGTTACCGAACCTGAAGGGCGAACGAATGGCGCGCGCCTATCTGTGGAAATTGCGCGAAAAATCGCACATGCGCCCCCATCGCCTGCGCATAGTCCTGCTGTGTTTGCTGCTATCCGGCTGCGGCAACATGGCGATGCCCACACCTACGCCAGGCACAGGCAGCTGGACGCTGGAGTATGCGGGCGACTGCCAGGCGCGAGAGCCCGATGCAATCCAAATCACGCGCCTTGACGAGCAGAAAATTGCTTTTGACGACTTCCGCCTGCTGCGTGATGAGACTGGCCACTACACGGGCAGCGCCAGCTTCATCGCGCCCATGCCGGCTGATGGCCGCGAAATCGGCTATATCATCAGCTACCGTCTACAGCCCGCAGCGGATGGCTATGTCGGTCAGCAACTGGTGGTCGAAGGCGGCGGACATGGCATCGCCTGCCCGGTCAAGCTGGCGCATCGAGGGGAGTGATGAATGCGTGGATATGGCAGCCAAGCCCCCATCCCCCGGCCCCTTGCCCCCAGAACGAGGGAAGGGGAGTTTCTCCTGCGCTTCCACAGTATGTAAGCCCCTCCCTCATTTTTGGGGGAGGGGTTTGGGGTGGGGGCAAAGCAAAGCGTATCCACCAAAATCGCCACTCCCCATCGAGAAAATGCGGGGGCATGAGCGACCGCAGGACTGCCCTGACTCTGCGCCGCGCAAGTGAATCGCCCTAATCAACCGGATACGCCATAGTGGTGATGAGGCTGTCGATTTTGCCGCCGCTGGCATACATGCGCGAGTATTGCACGACAATCGGCACATCACTGCGCAGGCGCAGGCCATAGGGCACATCAAAAGGAATCACCAAGCCGCCGATCTGCTCAGGCTTGTCGAGGCGCAGGTGCGGGCACCGTTTGGCTGGCACGACCACGGCGATGCCTTCCACAGGTGGGCGGTCTTCAAAATAGAAATCCAGCAGGATGTTGGCGTCATCGGGCGTGACATTGAGGACGCATATCGATTCATGATTTTTGTTGACAGGGTCGGCATCGGCTGGCTCGGCCAGGTAGGCATCAGGGACGAGCCAGGTGAGCGCGCCATTGGTGGGCATTGCGTCTCTCCGCGGTCAGCCGCGCGGGCGAATCGGCTGAGAAGACAATTTCAGCAAAGTGAGCCGGCCAGCCTGCCCATCTCCGTTCAAGATTGAACGCATTTGCAGCTCGCAGCGCTTGGGCAAGACTCTGAACCATGTGTGCCAACTGTTGATCCCGGGTCTTTGCTCTTGCGTCGCGCCATCAATTGCCGTGTTGTCTTCATCAATATGCGAGTGAACAATATCCGCGATGCCCAGACGGTTGTTCCTGCCGCTGTGCGCTTCACGGCAGCCCGCCGATTGGCCAGCTATCTCAGCCACCATCAAAGGTCCTTCGCCCCATACCGCAAAGGTGCCTTTGCCCAAGGTAACGGGCTGCCAGTCCGCCGTCAGGTCAATGTTCTTTATATTTTTCACGCGGATGAAGGTCACTACGCCGCTGCTGCCGACTTCGTCCCACACCACATTCAGCGTCACTTTGCAGTTGCGCGAGTTCGTTTGAAAAATGCTGTGCTGCATAAAGTAATCGTCATAGGGGCTAGCGTTGACGATGCAGCCGCCGCCACTGGCGACTTCCGCTTCGGGCATCAAGATATTGGGGAAAGGATTGACGATGTAGGTGCTGTTCTTTTTCAATTTGACTGTAAAAGGCTCACCTTTGCGCACTTTGACGCGCATGACATTGCTTTGCGCCAAAGCCGGCCCAGCCAGCAGTATAAACAAACTGGCGAATACGAACAGCAATGCGATCTTCTTCATGGTTCTCTCCTGAAGGTTGCGTTGATTGTATCGTATTACGGTGCTAAAAACAAAGGAGATTCATGTTTTCTTAACAAAAAGCTGGCGGCGATAGATCTCATCAGGGCGCTGGTAGACATGCGCGACTTCGTCCGCGGGCAGGTGAGTCGGCGCACCCGTAAGCAGCGCGCCATGATAAATCCGCGCCGCTTTGACAGCCATAGCGGTGATGTTCAGCACTTCGGCTGGCGTCTGCCCCAGCGCGATCAGCCCATGATTCACCAACAAGATCAGCTTGGGCGCTTCGCCATACTTCGCCATAAATTCACGAACGCGCTGCCGCATGATGAGCGCCAGTGGCAAGCCTGGATCGGCATACGGCACCAGCGCCGACTGCGGGCCGCAGAGCACGACCTCGTCAGGAAAGCGGCGTTGCAGAGCGAAATCGGCGGCGTATTCACTGCATAACAACTGGTTGACGGCAGTGGGGTGCGTATGCCCAATGTAGCGCGCGCCACATTCGTGCAGCAGCATGCCATGGAAGCTGGCTTCGACAGAGGCGTTCAGCCCAACGCGCCCATCGAGCACAGCCGCTTGGGTGCGCGCTTTCTCTTCGCTGAGTGTGGCTGGCGGGTCGTCCAACAGTTCCAGTATGGGCTTGAGGCGCAGCCTTAGGAAGCCATCGGCGCAGATTTCGCACAGTTGATGCCCGCTGGCTTTGACCACGAAGCTTTCGGCATCGCGGCGCATGGAGGTGTTGCCCTCGCCAACGATGACATAATCCCGCGCTGGGTCGCCCAAGTCACGCGTTAAGTTGATGAGGCTGTCGAGCGCTGTGGGCATTTTTTCGGCATCGCCACCAAGTTCCCCCTCCCCGTGTTTTTAGGGAGGGGGCTAGGGGCTGGGAGGTTAGTCCCAGCTAGAAGTCGAAGTCATTGATGTTGTCGGCATTGAAGACGAATGGGGGGCCAAGCAAAACTTCACTGCCATTGACGACCATCAGTTCGCCCAGGCGTCCCGCCATGACCGAGCTATCGCCAGGCATAAGTTCGCCATCGACAACAGCGCGCGTCACATAGACCGCCGCATAGCCCAGGTCGACCGGGTTCCACAAGACCACATCGCGCACGCAGCCGTCATTAACATAGGGCTTCATGCCGTTGGGTGTCGCCAAGCCAACGACAGCAATATCCCCACACAAGCCAGCCTGCTGCACCGCATCAGCGCTGTTGGGCGTGGCCACTGAGGTCATCGCGAAGATGCCGTCCATGTCTTCGCCATACTTGTTGATGAGGGTCTGCGCCTGCTGGAAGCTGAGCACGGCGTCTTCCTGAGCCTCAAGTGTCTCCAGCCAGGTCAGATCAGGATAGCATTCGCTGGCATAAGCCCACATCTCGGCGATCCATCGCGCTTGGTTGGGCGTGGTGAAGGTCGAGGTGACGATGCCAAAGGCAGCATCCGCGCCCATCTGGTCGGCCAGGCTGTCGACCAAAGCTTTGGCGATGCCATTGAACTCGGCTTGGTTGACGAACCATTCGCGGGCATCGGGCTCGCTGTTGGCGTCATAGCCGACCACATGGATGCCGGCTTCGAGCGCCTTGCGCAGAACGGGCGCGATGGCGACCGGGTCGTTGGCGGCGAAGAGAATGCCGTCCACGCCCTGGGTGATATAGGTATCGATAACTTGAATCTGGTCATCGATATTGGCTTCGGTGGGCGCGTCGGTCGTCACGTTGACATTGCCCAGCTCTTCGGCGGCTTGCTTCTGCCCGAGGGTGGTGGCGGCGAAGTAGCCGATGCCGACCAGCTTGGGCACATCCACCAACGTGATGTCCATGCCCGCCATATCCATGTCCATCATGGCTGGCTGGCCGCCATCGTACTCCACCATGCCCATATCTTCGCCGGCGTCACCATCCATCATCGCGTCGCTGTCGTCTTCCATCATCGCGTCGCCCATGCCACAGGCGAGCGGGTTGACAGCCAGGTCGTCAGCGCCATCCCAGCGCTCGTGCCCGTCAGCGCTCAGCGGCAGTCCGACCATAACCAGCAGCGCCAAAATCACGGCAAGTGCAAATCCCTTCTTCATATTGTTTTCTCCACATGGTTGCTTGGGTTTACGGAATTGATATTGTTCCTGTTCTCTATGGTCCCCTGGCGCGCCTCCTTTGCGGGTTTAGCTGTTGCCCCGCCTGGACAGAATAAAGTTGTTGACCAGTATAGCAAATATCAGCACGCTGCCGATAACAACAATCGTGGCGTCGCTTGTTAGTCCCGAGAGCGTTAAGCCGTTCTTCAGCAGTTGGATCAATACCACGCCGATCGTCGTGCCGAGGATAGAGCCCGTGCCGCCAAAGATGCTCGTCCCGCCCAGCACCACCGCCGCGATCACATCCAGCTCAATGCCAGCGCCCATGTCCGAGCGCGTCGTGCTCACCCGCGAAACAAAAATATAGCCAGCCACGCCCGCCATGAAGCCGCTGAATGTGTAGATCAACAGCAGATAGCGGTTGACCGTCAGCCCGCTGAAGCGAGCGCCCGTCTCGTTGTTGCCGATTGCATACAGCGCCCGCCCCAGCTGCGTCCGCGCCAGCACGATGCCAAATACCGCCACCGTTACAATCAAAAGCCACAGCTGCGTCGGGATGCCCAGCAGCTCGCCCTGCCCCAGCTGGTAAAACCACTCCGGATAGCCGCGCGCCGATCGCGCCTGGCTGATGCCCTCGGCCAGCCCGCGAAACAGCGCCAGAGTCGCCAATGTCATAATCAGCGGTGGCACGCCGACACGCACGATGAAAAGTCCATTGACGAAGCCAGCCAGCGTCCCGCTCAAGACGCCAGTGATGATGGCCAGCTCCAGCGGGAAGCCAAGCGTTTGCCAACTCCAGCCCAGCACGATCGCCGCCAGTCCCATAATTGAGCCCACCGACAAGTCGATGCCGCCCGTGATGATGATGTAGGTCATGGGGATGGCGATCAGCCCGACTTCGGTCATGAAACGTCCCTGCTGCAGCAGGTTGTCGACCGTCAGAAATTTATCGGTGCGCGTGGCAAGCAAGAGCACCGAGACCAGCATGATGAAGAAGAGCACGCCCTCTTGGCTGATGAGGTAGTGGCGCAGCTTGTCTACCCTTGTCGGATTGCGCGGTGCGGATTGCACGTTAGTTTCCCCTAGAGCCGCTGCCGACGCCGACGCAGCAAATCGGCCAGCACTGTCGCCAAAATCAACAAGCCCTGCACCGCCTTCAGCCAGAACGGTGATATATTGATGAAGATCATCGCCGAGCGGATGAAATTCAGCAGCAGCGTTGCCATAGTCGAGCCGACAACCGTGCCCGTGCCACCGAGGATGCTGACGCCGCCCACCACCGATGCAGTAATCACCGACAATTCCAGCGCTGGCGGCGGCGTCGCCTGGATGATGTTGAATTGTGTGGAATACATCACGCTGGCCACGCCCACGAATACGCCGTTAAGAACGAAGACAGTCATCACCAGGCGGCGGCGCGACAAGCCAGACAGACGCGCGGCTTCGGCATTGCCCCCCAGCGCATAAAATGCCCGCCCGGTCGCGCTGTAGCGCATCCACAGCGCCACGCCGATCGTCAGAACAACCATAATAATGATGGGCATAGGAATGCCCAGTGGCCGCATCTGCGACAAGAAATAGCCGGCTGGCATATCGGTGACGCGCTCGCCCTGCACCCAAATAATCAAGATGCCTTTGATGATGCTCAGCATGCCCAGCGTCACCACAATCGAAGGAATCCGCAGGTATGCCACCAAGAATCCAATCAGAGCGCCGAAGCCGCCGCCGACCACCAGCGGCACCAGCCAAGCGAGTGGCGCGGGCGCGCCAGCCACCGCCAGCCGGCCGCTGACCACCGCCAGCAAACCCACCAGCGAGCCCACCGAAATGTCGATATTGCCGGTGATGATCACCATGGTCATGCCCAGCGCCGCCACCGCAATATAGGCGTTGCCTGCCAGGTTGTCGCTGATGTTGCGCTCTTGCAAATAACGCGGATTCGCCAGCCCGACCACGATCACCAGCAGCAGCAAGCCAAAGAGAATCACGCTCTCCTGGTTGCCAAAGAGCTTGGCCAACCGATAACGCGGCGCGGGCACAGCGCGGGGAATCAGCGCTTGCAGGACAGCCACCGCCGATGCGCCCAGCATGATCCAAAAAGCCATGCCAAGGCTGCCCATGACCGTCCCCTCTCCCCCATTCGCTGGGGAGACCAAGGGGGTATCGCGGAAGAAGTTGATGTAATAAACCAGCGCCAGCAGGCCAGCCAGCGCCAGCAGCAAGGAAATAGCGCGCGCGGCGCCGGGAACAAGCACATTCCAGATGCCCAAGAGCAGCATGCCCAACGCAGCCAGCGGCAGGACCTCCAGCCCCGTCTTGAATATCCCCAGCTCGTTGGCTTTTTTGCTTTCTGTCAGCACGGCGACGGTCGATGGGCCACGCCCCGGCTGGGTAATAAACGGCAGCAGAAAATAAGCGCCGATGATGACCACAGCCAGCGCGATGCCCAAGAAATCCAGCGTGTGGCGTGGCGCGGGCGCGGCTTTGTCTTTTTTCATGGCGCGGCGCTCGCGGCTTGGCGGGCGGCTTCGCTCATCATGGCATGGGCGACTGCCTCTTGCGTGGCTTCATCGCGGCTGAATTCACCAACCAGCCGACCCTCGCGCATAACCAGGATGCGGTCGCTCATCGCCAGAATCTCGGGCAGCTCGCTGGATATCATCAAGATGGCCAAGCCCTGTTCGGCAGCCAGTCGGCTCATCAGGCGGTGGATTTCAGCTTTTGCGCCGACATCGATTCCCCGCGTTGGCTCGTCCATGATCAGCACTTTGGGTTTGCTGGCCAGCCACTTGCTGACGACAACTTTTTGCTGATTGCCGCCGCTCAGCTTGTTGGTGGTCTGCTCTGTGCCAGTGGCGCGGATGCTCAATTGCTCAATCGATTGACTGGCGAGCGACTGTTCTTGGGCGCGATTGATAAATGTATAGCGAGACACAGACTCCAAAACAGCCATGGAGGTGTTTTCGCGGATGGTCATCTCGCGGATGAGTCCTTGGCGTCCGCGGTCTTCTGGCACATAGCCGATGCCCTGCGCCACCGCTTCCGATGGTTTGTTGATTGTCACCGGCGCGCCATTGATGATGATCTCGCCCGAATCGGCTGGCAGCACGCCAAAGATGACCTGCGCTGTCTCGCTGCGGCCGCTGCCCACCAGACCCGCCAGCCCCACGATCTCGCCCGCGCGCACCGATAAGGATATATCACGCGTGAGCGGCGGGCGATGCAGGTTGCGCAGCTCAAGCGCCACAGCGCCGATCTGCGCCATCTGCTTGGGGAAGAGAGTTTCGATCTTGCGTCCCACCATCATGCGGATTAACTCGGCTTCGCTGGTGTCTGCGACCTGCTGCGTGCCGATCGTCTCGCCATCCCGCAGCACAGTGACACGGTCGGCTAGATCAAAGATTTCATTGAGACGGTGGCTGATATAAATGATGCTGACTCCGCGTTGGCGCAGCAGCCGCACAATGCTGAAAAGCTGCTCGACATCGCTTTCGGTCAGGGCGGCGGTCGGCTCGTCCATGATCAAGATCTGCGCATCGAGCGACAGCGCCTTGGCGATCTCTACGCGCTGCCGGTTGCCCACATTGAGCGCCCCCACCTTCGCGCCGACATCCAGGTCGTGGATATTCAACTCAGCCAGCAGGTCTTCCGCGCCGCTTTCCATGCGTTCCCAGTCGATGGTGCGCAAGCCCAGGCGCGTTTTCATCGGCGCATGACCCATGAAGATATTCTCTGCCACAGACAGTTCCGGGTACAAGCCAAGTTCCTGATAAATGGTGGCGATGCCAGCCAGGTGCGCTTCACGCGGGTTGCCGAAGTGGGCTGCCTGGCCAGCGATCTGGATATCGCCGCTGTCGGGCTGATAAACGCCAGACACGATTTTGATCATGGTGGATTTGCCAGCGCCGTTTTCGCCGATGAGCGCATGCACTTCGCCACGCCGCACTTCGAAATGCGCGTTTTTCAGCGCTTGCACGCCCGGAAAATTCTTGTTGATGCCCTGCATCCGCAGCAGCATGTCGCTCATTGTTGTGTCCTGCGCGTGTGGCCGCGAGCGCAATTCTTTGCCAGCCGAACGCGCCGCATTATAACCCGTCTATCCCAACAAGGCGCAAAAACGCGGATAGCGCTCGTCCCAGGCTGCGGCGGCGCGCGGTTCATAGCGACGCAGTCTCGCCGATTCGCTCAACATGGCGCGCGCCTCGCCCACGCTGCCCAGCTCGCCCAGGGCGATCAACTGCGCGATCGCGTTGCCAGCCGCAGTCGCTTCCGCCGGCCCGGCGATGACCACCCGCCCAGTCGCGTCCGCCGTCATCTGGTTGAGGGTGGCATTGCGCGAGCCGCCGCCGATGATATGCAGCGCCTCGACAGTCCGGCCGCTCGCCGCCGACAGCTGCTCGAGCACATAGCGATATTTGTAAGCCAGGCTGGCATAAACGACTGCGATAATCTCAGCATCGCTTTCGGGCTTGGCTTGCCCTGAGCGCGCGCAATAGTCGCTGATGCGCTGCGGCATATCGCCCGATGCGAGGAAGACGGCATCATCCGGATCGATAAAACTGCGGAAATACGGCGCAGAGTCTACCATCGCCGTCAACTGGCTGAAGCTGTATCCACGCCCCTGCGCCGCCCAGGTCGCGCGGCATTGGTCGGCCACCCACAAGCCCATGATATTCTTCAAGAAGCGCCAACTGCCGCCATAGCCGCCTTCATTGGTGAGATTGGCCGCATAGGCGGCATCGCTCAATATCGGCGCAGCCAGCTCCAGCCCCAACAGACTCCAGGTGCCGCTGCTGAGATAGGCGATATTGGGCTGGGTGGCTGGCACGGCGACAACCGCGCTGCCCGTGTCGTGGCAGGCCGGCGCAACGACATCAATGCCCGCATAACTGCCCAGTCGCGTGCCCGGCATCACGATTGGCGCGAGGATGTCGGTCGGGATGCCCACAGCGCGCAGCAAGTCGCGGTCCCAATCGCCCCGCCGCGCATTCACCAGCTGCATGGTGGTCGCCTCGGTGAATTCGCAGGTTTTGCTGCCCGTCAGCCAATAATTGAACAAGTCGGCGATGGTCAACAGGGTGGCGGCATTGTCCAGTTGCGGGCTGCCATCGCGAAGTCCCGCCGCCAACTGATAGAGGCTGTTCAGCGGCATGAACTGGATGCCCGTGCGCGCAAATATCTCGCGGCGCGGCATGCGCTCGAAGACCCATTCCATCGCGCCGTCAGTGCGTGGGTCGCGGTAATGATAGGGATTGGCCAACAATTCGCCGGCGCTGTCGAGCAGAGCGTAGTCGACGCCCCAGCAATCCAAGCCGATGGATTCTGCGTCCGCAACGGCGCCTATCCCAACAGTCATTTCGCGCCAAAGCCGCAGGACATCCCAATGCAGGCTGGTCGGCGTCTGCACGGGGATATTGGGAAAGCGGTGCGCCTCGCGCAATTTCAGCTGCGCGCCATCAAAAGCGGCATCCATGACACGCCCGGATGTCGCGCCAAGGTCAATGGCGATGACATGCGCCGCTGTCACGAGGTCTTCTGGCGCTGCAAGCCGCGGCTGGCGGCATTGGCGGACAAGCGCATTTGCATAGCATCGCTTCCGATGTGTAAAATGCGATTCTCGCCGCAGCCACGCCGACTGTCAATTCGCCCACGGACTGGGGAGGAGTTTGGGGTGGGGGCAAAGCAACGCGCATCCACAAAAATCGCCAATCCCAACTGCTGGGGCGCGAGCGCATTCGCTTTTCTTGACAAGCGCTATCTTGCCGGCTACAGTTGCGAATAAGAAAAAAAATAAGTGAGGTGTATGATGTCTCGTAAATTTACCCCCCCCCCCCCGCATTAGTCGTTTAGTCATCCTGCTTTTGTTCTTCGTTTTGGCTGGAGTCGCCTTGCCCGTTGTCCAGGCGCAGGGCATGAACATGGTCATCTTTCTGTGGAGTCATGGTTCCGGGAACGCATCGGAAGGCGAAGCCGGCCTCGGCGGCTATGTCGGTGACACAGCGGCATTTTTTGTGAACCGCGTGTCGCTTGGCGCCGGTTATGGCCATGAAGCGCATTTCCGGCTCTGCTTCAGCGGCAGCGCAACCCTGGGAGTGGACTATCGGGTACGCGCAGAGCGCGGATACCTAAGCCCCAGCGGGAATTGTGCCACAGAGAGGATCTCCAGTGGAGCCGATCGTAGCGTGTTCTATATCGTACCGTTGAATGACTCGGACGACGAGCCCACCGAAACAGTCACCGTAACCATGTCGGAGGATAGCGGCAACCGCTTCCCCAACGGTTATTACATGCTGTCTTACGCCACCAGCCGCACATTCAGAATCATAGACAACGACTAACGGGTAGCTATGCGTCGGCTTTGGCGCTTGTCAGAGCCGACCGCCCCGCTCAACGCTCCGCACCAGATCAACCGTGAACGCTGCCAGCGTCGTGATATGCGCGTCGGCCAACGCCAGGGACTCTGCCGGCAGGGGATAAGCGAGGCTGGGCGCGGCCACAGCGAACATGCCCGCCGCTTTCAATGCGCGCAAGCCATTGGCGGAATCTTCGATACCCAGCGCGCGCGCCGGCGACACCCCCATTTGCCGCAGCGCTTCCAGGTAGATGTCGGGCGCTGGTTTGCCTTTGTCCACTCCATCGCCATAGATCATCACCTCGAATTGCTGATCCAGCCCGGTGATGCGCAAGACGGCTTTGATGATCTCGGTTGGCGAACCCGACGCCAAGCCGATGCGATACTGCGCCTGCATAGCCGCCACCGACTCCAGCGCGCCGGGTCGTGTTGGCATGCGCCGCTCGTACTGGGCGATGACGCGCGTTTTCATCTCGGCGATGATCGCGTCCAGCGACATATCCAGCGTCAACTGCTCGCGCATGATACCCGCCCAGCCGACCGTGCTGCGTCCCATCGCCTGCCGTTGCATGGCGTCTGTCCAGCGCAAACCGCGTTCTGCCGCAAAGTCAACCCGCGCTTGGTCCCAATACACCTCGCTGTCGACCAGCACGCCGTCCATATCATAGATGATGGCTTCAACCGCCATAGTCCTAGACCACCATCGCGTCTGGCGGCTGGACGACGCCGATGGTCAACAGGATATTGGCAAATATGCGCTGCTCGCCAGTCGCGACGACCAAGCAGCAGTTGTCTTGTTTGGCGGCTGCATAGAAGGCAAAGCGCTCCAGGGGCTGCAGCGGCACATCAGCGGGCAGCAGCTTGCGAAAGTCAGCGTAGATGCTGGGCTCTGCGCCATCGTCGCGGCGCATAACCTGGGCGGCTTCGACTGGCGTGCAGCTGAGGACAGCGCGCAGGACATCGGTGACTGTGCAGATGCCCGGCGCCAAATTCAGGTAGACGCGCTGGGCACGTGGATGAGCGTGGGTGGCAAACGGATAGTTGCCATCGGGAATGAGGATGGTCGCGCCGTGGCCAGCTGTGCCAAGCGTCTGCAATATCTGCGGATGAATCAATGTGCCGTCTATCATGCCAGCCTCCAAAAACCGGTGGGGTTGCATCGGGGCGCTCGCCCAAAATTGTGTTCGCCATCAATTGCGCAGAGACCATTAGACCTTGCGGATGCGGTCGCCCACGGCGATCTCGCCATCTTGCACGACGCGCGTATACAGCCCACGGCGGCGGGCGCGTTTGCCTTCGTCAGACATGACCCATTTGCGCGCGGGCGAGCCAAAGCGCCGAGCGAACTTGTTGCAGCCTGTGTGCGGCAGCGGCGTGACTTCCATCAAGACGCCGCCGATCTGCAGCTGTGTGCCCGGCGGCAGGTTGTCTTCGCTGAGATCCAGGTCGACGAACAACTGGTCGCCCGATTCTGCCCAGCGCGCCTTGTCACCCGCCAGCAGCTGGATGACGCGGCTGTTCATGAGCGTGATCTGGGCATCGGCTTTGCCACTGCGGCGCAGCCAGTCATCGCTCTCCAAGCCGCCCGCGGCGCTGAAATTGGCGCGGGACAATTCTTGACGCTCGTCAGGCGCAGGGCGGCGAACAATCAACTCGACAGCGCCATCATCAGCCGGCGATGGGCTTTCGTCTGCCCAGCGCGCTTCCAATTCATCATAAGTGAGGCGGTAGGTCATGATTCGTCTCATTTCTCTGTTCGTCTGTACCCAGCGAACTATACGCCAAAACAGCCGCTTGGTTAATTGCCGATCTGCGCCAAGGTTTCCGATTGGACGGGTGGTGAGGATAGGCCAAGCCCCTTGTGTATAGAGGGCACAAGAGCAGTCAATCGGCGGGAAGCAGCATGATGAGCAATCCAGTCATCCACAGGCGCTTTGGATTGAAGTTTCTGGTTTTGATCATGCCATTCGCATTGGCAGCCTCCCTCGCATACGCTGCCGATATCCGCGTGGCGGGCGATTGCGGCTTTTCATCGGCAATTAAATCAGCCAACGAAGACAAAGCCCGCGGCGGCTGCGCGGCTGGCAAAGGCGCGGATACGATCATCTTGACGCGCCATGTCCGCCCCAATGGTGAACTGCCCTCGATTCGCTCCCGAATCGTCATTCAAGGCAACAACTTTGAATACCGCATCAACAAGGGCGACCCCGCCTTCGAAGTCAAGAAGAACGGCGCGCTGACAATCACAGACCTGCGCATGAAATACCTGCGACCCCGCGACCGCAGGGCAATCCGAGTCAAGGATGGGCAGTTGTTGATCCAGAACAGCCGCATCAGCAACTGCGAAATCGGCGTGGAGCAGATTCGCAGCCACACGACCTTGTCAGGCGCTTGGGACATCTGTGGCTTGCCCGACGACCAGATCATACAAGGCTCGCACACCGCCACATTCAGAGCCGCGCCACCACCGCAAACCTGCCAGAACCTGCCGCCGAACAGCGCGACAGTGACAGCGCCAGGCGGCTTGAGCACGGGCATCCAGTGCCAGCGTTTGGATGCCAGAGGCGTGGGCAATTCGGCTGTGATAGACGCCGGCTTGCTGGACGCGGTCGATATTTGGGGCAATGTCCAGCCAGGCGTACAGGTCTGCTTCCCCAGACTGGGCGCGGTCATGTTCCTAGATGCGGCTACGGCTCCGCGCGCGCTGAGCAGGTTGGACTCTACCGCTGTGGACAATACGGTCTGCGTAGCGATCGCGTCGGCAGGCACAGTGGCGCTGGTGCATGGACAACCCACCCACGCCGCTCCCAAGCCAAAACCCAAGCCTGCGCAGCCAGCCGCCTGCACCATCGTCACAACCGGCAACCTGGTCTTGCGCGACCGCCCCAGTCTTTCTGGCGCGCGACTGGGTTATGTGCCGCGCGGCGCACAGGCAACCCGCCTCGCGCAACGAGCGAATTGGCACCAGGTCGAGCGCCAGGGACAAACTGGCTGGCTGGGTGGCAAGTATGTCGCCGAGGTCGCTGGCTGTGACTGACGCAACAAAACGGGGCGGCAGACCAGCGTCTGGCCTTTACAAGCCAGTTACACGCTGCAAACCACTCATCAGGAATCTAGTGTTAGCGTATTTTTAGCAAGTTTTGAACGCACAATACACACAGACAGGAGTTGTACCCATGTCCCACCGCATTGCCCTTTCAGTCATCGCGCTGCTTGCCCTGCTCGTTGCTTTGCCCGCCATGGCGGATGGTAGCGAAGCATCCATTGTCGATATCCTCGTTACTTCGGCTGTGGCAGAAGAAGCTGAATTTACCAGCTTGTTGGCTGCCCTCAGCGCCGCCGACCCCGATATCCTCGCAGCCATTGCCGACCGAACAAGAGGATGGACCCTTTTCGCGCCGACTGATGCCGCCTTTGCCGCCTTGGCAGAAGAGCTGGGCGAAGCAACCTTCAGCGAGATCCTCACCGAAAGAGGCACGCCACGCCTGAACCAAATCTTGCGCCAGCATATCTTGGTTGACGACAACGCCGTTCGCTATGCCACTCTAATCGAGGTACTGGAAGACGAACTGACCCACGGCAGGGAGTCGGCCACATTGAGGGCTCCCCTGATGAACAAGTATGTCAATTTCCTTACGCTGTCGGGCACGATGGGCGAAGACGGACTCGACCTGAGCGCCGGCATCCAAATCAACGAAACAGCTGGTCTCGTGCCCGGAATGGTTGATCTCACAGCCAGAAACGGCGTAATCCATGCCATCGACGCGGTCATCATGCCCGAATCCAGCAACAACGTCGCTGGAGCCATTGCCCGCGAAGCCAAGGCAGAATGGCCGCAATTCACGACTCTGCTGGCGGCTGTGCAGGCGGCCGACCCGGCTCTGCTCGATCTGATGACAGATCCCGACCAGCGTTTGACTGTCTTCGCGCCGACTGACGAGGCTTTCGCTGCGGTCGAAAATCTGGGCGATATCCTCGCTGACACAGCGCTGCTCACCAAGGTGCTGAAGCATCATATCGTGCTGGGCACGGTCTACAGCTCCCAATTTCACCACGACCTGGCTTTAGACAGGGCAGATGCACAGGCCACCGCTGCAACATTAGCCCGCAGCGCCGATTTCTACACGATTGACAATGCCAACATCCTGCTCGACATGTTGGATATACCAGCAAGCAACGGCATCATCCATGCGATTGATGCGGTCCTTATCCCCAGCGACTAAGCAACCATCGCCGGAATATGCCCGAGAGCCCTCGTCAAATGGCGGGGGTTCTGCGGTTTTTTGGGCGCTGGATGTGCAGTCCCATCGAATTGGCATCATGTTGATCACCAGGGACAAACTGGCCGGCTGGGCGGCTAGCATGTCGCCGAGGTCGCTGGCTGTGGCTGATGCAACAAAGCGGAACAGCAAGGCGCTGCCCCCCAACGCGGCGACAGCCCACCGCCTGACTTTTACAGTTTATTTACACTCTGCAAACAGTTCGGCAGGATCCTTGTGCTATCATTAGTTTTAGTAAGTTTTGAACACACAATACACCAGACAGGAGTTGTACGCATGTCACACCGCATCGCCCTTGCAGTCATCGCGCTGCTTGCCCTGCTCGTTGCTTTGCCCGCCATGGCGGATGGCCATGAATCAACCATTGCCGATATCGTTGTTGCTTCGGCTGCGGCAGAAGAAGCGGAATTTGCCACCTTGTTGGCTGCCGTCAGCGCCGCCGACCCCGCCATCCTCACAACCCTTGCCGATCCAGAAGCCGAATTGACCGTCTTCGCGCCGACTGACGCCGCCTTTGCCGCCTTGGCAGAAGCGCTGGGCGAAGAAGCCTTCGGCGAGATCCTCACCGAAGAAGGCACGCCCCGCCTGAACGAAATCTTGCTTTATCATGTCTTGGCTGGCGCGATTGGCTCTGCCGATGTCGTCGGCGCGCTGGAATCGGCCATGGCCGACGACATGGGGCATGTCAGCTTGCCAGTCGGCACACTGAGCGGACAGACACTTGAGGTGTCGGGCACGATGGGCGAAGACGGGCTCGACCTGAGCGCCGGCATCCAAATCGACGAAGCCGGGCTCGTCCTCGAAATGGTTGATATCAGCGCCAGCAATGGCGTGATCCATGTCATCGACGCGGTTATCGTCCCCGAATTGCGCAGCATTGCTGAAATCGTTGTCGAGGCAGCCGGGGCAGAATCGCCGCAATTCACAACCCTGCTGGCGGCTGTGCAAGCGGCTGACCCGGCTGTGCTTGAGCTGCTGGCAGATCCCGGCGCGGCTGTAACTGTCTTCGCGCCGATTGACGCGGCTTTCGCTGCGGTCGAAAACCTGGACGATATCATCGCAGACACAGCGCTGCTCACCGCGGTGCTGCAATACCATGTCTTGCCGGGCACGGTCTACAGCTTCCAGCTTGGCGGCATCGTGGACGACATGGGAATGGCTGCCATCAGCATGGCAAATGGCAGCGAAGCATCAATATCCATCAGCGATGCGGGCGTTATGATCGACAATGCCAACATCCTGTTAGACTTGGTGGATATACCAGCAAGCAATGGCGTCATCCATGTGATAGATGCGGTCATCGTACCCAGCGAATAAGCAACCATCGCAGCCGCCATGCAGTTCCCGCATCCACAACGGGAAGATGCCCAAGAGCCCTCGTCAAATGGCGGGGGCTCTGCGGTTTTTTTTGGGCGCTAGGGCAACGCGCTGTGCAGCAGTTGGGCGATGTGCCGGACGGGCGGAGCGCCTGTATGCTGCGCAAGCTGCTGGCGGATCTGCGTAATGCAGCCGATATTGCCCGAGACAACCACATCCGGCTGCGCCGACAGTATCGCCGCGGCCTTGCGCGCGCCCAGTTGGCTGGCGATCTCTGGCTGGTCAATGTTGTATGTGCCCGCCGAGCCGCAGCACGTGTCCGCATCGGCGATCTCTAGCAACTGCAAATTGCCCACTTCTCTCAGCAGCGCGCGCGGCTCTGCCTTGTGTCCCTGCGCGTGCAGCAAGTGGCAGGCATCTTGGTAGACGACGCGGGTATCGGTCGGGAGCTGCATGGGCGCGCGCAGTCCGATGCCAGCCAGATAGGCGCTGAAGTCCATTGTTTTGGCCGCGAATGACTGCGCGGCCGCGGCCTCTGGCTGGTTCTTAAAAAGCAGTGGATAATCTTTGATGCCGCTGCCACAGCCAGCCGCCGTGGTGATGATGGCATCGACATCGTCGGCAATCGCGGCAAAGTTGCGGCGCGCCAAAGCCTGCGCTTCTTGCTCCGCGCCGATGTGCAGCAGGATCGAACCACAGCAGCCAGCCGCTCGCGGAACATGCACGTCCACGCCATTCGCCGCCAGCAGACGCGCAGCCGCATGGTTGATGCCCGGCGCCAAGACCTGCTGCGCGCAGCCGGGCAGCAGCGCCACAACCCCACGCCGCTTGCCCTGCGCAGGCAGCGTTTCAGGCAGAGCTTGTGATGGCGGCAGGTCAGATGGCAGCAGGTCGAGCATGGCGGAAAATGTGGGTGGCAGCGCCGGCGCCAGCCACTTGCCCAGCTTGCCGGCGCGCGCAGCCAGCCGAAAACGCCGCGGATACGGCAAGGTCTCGATAACCATCTTGCGCGTCATGGCATCTAGCGGCGGGCGCTCGCGTTGGCTTTCTTGCCGGGCGCGATACCCCACCAGCAAATCGCCATACGCCACCTCAGACGGGCAAGCCGGCACACAAGCCATGCAGCCGAGGCAGCGGTCGATATACGGCTGGGCATCGGCGGGGTCGATGCGGCCCTCCAGCGCGGTCTTCATCAGGTAGATCCGTCCACGCGGCGAATCCATCTCTTCGCCCAGCAGCTTGTAGGTGGGGCAAGCCGCCAGACAGAAGCCGCAGTGCACGCATTTTTCTATCGCTTCCGCCATCTCTGGCGCGCGCGGATCGTCAATGTTGATGTCGTGTCGCATACTGACGATTGTGCCACAAAGCCCCGCCATGCGCGATGGGGGAAAGGAGCGGGGGTGGTGAATGCGTGGATATGGCAAACAAGCCCCCCATCCCCGGCCCCTTGCCCCCAGAGCGAGGGAAGGGGGTTTTGCCAGCGCTTCCTCGCCCTTGCATATCGAGGTCGGGCGCTGCGAGCGGACCAGCGGCTGCCCTCTGCCCAGCCAGAAAATTGCATTGCGAAGCTTGCTCTGGTCAGAGCTCTGGCTTGAGCGCGCGCTTGGTCTTGGCGCTTTGGGCATAGAGCCAAAAGAGCAGCGCGCCGATAAAAGAAAGCAGCGCGCCAAGCAGGAAAAGTTCGCGGAAGCCGAAGAAGGAAAGCAGGATGCCGCCGCCGAGCGACATGATGGCGAAGCTCAAGCCGGCTGCCGTCTCGCCGCTGCCAGCCATGATGGACTGCTGGACCTTGGGCACAAGATCAAGGATGAAGACGGTCATGGCTGTGAAGCGGACGGACATAACCGCGAGCGCGCCGATGAAACCGATGGCGGCCGCCAGCCAATGTTCGATCATCGCCATCGGCAGCAGGAAGACCGAGGTGAGCAGCGAGGACCATAGCACCACCTTCACGATGCCGACTCGCTTAATCAGCGCCGGTGTGAGAAGCGCGGTGGGAACGCCAGTCAAACGCCCGACCGCGGCAATGGCGCCGATTGCGGCGGTGGAGATCGCCAGCTGCCTGTCCATGTAGACATTGAAAAAGACCAGCACCGTCGCCGAGCCAGCGACTTGAAACAGACGAATCAGGGTCATGATGGCGATGAGGCTGACAAAAGCGGCTGTCCAGACGCGTGTATCGGCTGGCGCGGCGGCTGCATCGGCTTTGGCCAGCTGGCTATCGACCGGCAATGGGCGCAAACGCAGCAGCAGCAAGAGCGCGAATGCCATGACGAACCCGGCCAGTGTCAAGGTGAGGCGGTATGGCGCGGCGTCGGCAAGGGTGGTGGCTTGCAGGTCGGCAAACAAGCCAGGCAGCACGCCGCCCAGCAGGCTGCCGCCGAAACTTGCCAAAGCCCAATGCGCCGTATTCAGCGAAAAAGCGAGATGCTTGTGTTCCGGGTCGACCACATTGATCAAATAGGGCGCGCTGTTGACGAAGAAAAACGAGAAGCCGGTCAATATCATGGCAAAGAGGATGACAAGGCTGCCTTCGCGCAAGCCAGGCGGCAGCAGTTGGACCTGTGGCAACAGCAGGCCGCCAGCTACGCTCAGCGCGCCGCCGCTCTTCATCAGCAACGTATTGGAATAGCGCGCCCCGAGGATGCCAGCCGGCAAACTGGCGCAGCCAAAGGTCAGCAAGCCGACCGCATTGACCAAGCCGATGAATTCCGTGCCATAATCGAGGCGCAGCAGGTACAGATTGAGCAGAACGTTGTAGACGCCATCAACGACCGATGACATGCCGACGAGAACCAGGAAGTAGAGCCGCGCCTGCGGATTAAGCTGTCCAATTGTGTGGAGCGCGCGTCTGATCACCGGCGGATACCATGCGAGGGGCGTCTTAGTCGAGCGCCTCGAATACAGCTTCGATCTCGACTGCGAATCCATTGGGCAGCGAGGCAAAACCCAAGGCGCTGCGGGCGTGAAGCTCGCCATCATACAGCTCCCAAAGCAATTCGCTGGCACCGTTGATGACCAAGTGCTGGTCGGTGAATTCGGGCAGGGAATTGACAGCGCCCAGCAGCTTGCGCGGACGCAGGGTATTGAGCGTGCCGGTGATGGTATAGGCGGCTTTGAGCAGGTCGATGGCGCAGACGCGGGCGGCTTGCTTGCCGGTCTCTACATCCAGGTCGCGCCCCAGCTTGCCGATATAGCCAGTGGAGACATGCCCGGAAACATAAATTGTATTGCCGATGCGCGTGGCTGGCGCAAGCGTGCCCGAAGGCGTGAAGTCGCTAAGGTCGATGCCCAGCGCCTTGGCTTTGTCATCGATTGACATGTGGCTTCCTCCTAGATGAAATGAACTCGTTTGCGGGGCAATGCGAGGATTATAGGCGCGCGAATGCGACTGACCATACCCAAACTTGCAGTTTTTTCATTTTTTTGCTTAAGCGGCTCTCGAGACAGGCAGCTAGACTTTGCGCAAAGAGGCAATCCATTATCATTATAATGAGGGTGATTTTTTCAACGCCGCGCAAGCGTGAAATGTCATCTGCGGAATGTATTCGCCAGGGAGGTGATGGTGACGGCAAAAGCGCTCATGATTCAAGGCGCTATGTCTTCAGTGGGCAAAAGCTTTCTGGTCACTGCGCTGTGTCGGATATTTGCGAGGATGGGCGTCAGGGTTGTCCCATTCAAAGCGCAAAACATGAGCAACAACGCCGCAGTCTGCGCGGATGGCGGGGAAATCGGCCGGGCGCAGTTTACACAGGCGCAAGCGTGTGGCGTTGAAGCGACTGTGAACATGAACCCGATTTTGCTCAAGCCAGAGGCAGATGCGCGCTCGCAGGTAATCGTCCAGGGACGCGTGTGGAAGACATTGTCGGCGCGCGGCTATTACGACCACAAATCGTTCTTGTGGTCAAAAGTCAGCGAGTCGATCGACCAGTTGCTGGCAGAGAACCAGCTGGTCATTATTGAAGGGGCTGGCAGCCCGGCAGAATTGAACCTGCGGCAGAGCGATCTGGTGAACATGGCGGTCGCAGCATATTGTCAGGCTGCTGTCATTTTGGTCGGAGACATCGACCGAGGAGGGATCTTTGCGCAGCTATTGGGGACTTTGATGCTGCTCGCGCCGACAGAGCGAGCATTGGTTCGCGGCATGATTGTCAACAAGTTTCGCGGAGATCCCAGCTTGTTTGATGAAGGCATCAACATCTTGCAGCGGCGCAGCAATCTGCCGGTTCTGGGGACGATTCCGTACATTTTCAATCATTTTATCCCCGATGAAGACAGCGTGCCGGTCGAAAGTCCCGCTCGCCTGCCAAGCGATGAAGCGGCAATCGACATCGCCATAATCGCCTTGCCGCGGATTGCAAACTTTGATGACTTTGACCCTCTTAGAGCAGAGCCAGGCGTCAGTGTGCGGTATGTGGTGGATCCACAGCAGCTGGCGGCGGCGAGCGCAGTTGTGATTCCGGGCACAAAGAATACGCTGGCGGATTATCGCTGGCTGGCAGAGCGGGGCTTTGATGTCCGCATTCGCAAATTTGCCGAACAAGGAGGAGCGGTCGTGGGTATTTGTGGCGGCTATCAGATGTTGGGCTGGCGCATTCACGACCCGCAGGCAGTTGAGTCCACAGAAGGGGTTTTGGCGGCGCTCGCCCTGTTGCCTTTGGAGACCACATTTTTCCCAAGCAAAATAACTTCGCAGATTTCGGCGCGGATCATCAGCAAAAGCGCCTGGCTGGCGCCACTGGTGGGCAGCGCGGTCAGCGGATACGAAATACATTGTGGACAAAGCACAAGCCACTCGCCCTGGCTCGAGCTGGGCAGCGCCGGACAATTCGATGGGGCGATGCGCGCGGATGGGCGCGTTTGGGGCTGCTATATCCACGGGCTCTTTCACAATGCCGCGTTGCGCCGGGCATGGCTTGGTTCACTGGGCTGGCAGACGCATAACAGCGTCCAGCGTTCGTTGGATGAAGATATCGATCGAATCGCAGATATTGTCGAAGCGCAGCTGGATATGGCGGCGCTGCGGAGACTCGCTATTTTCTAAGTTGCAACTCCGGGACGCAATCTGGGAGTGGCGATTTTTGTGGATACGCGTTGCTTTGCCCCCACCCCAAAAAATGAGGGAGGGGTCACCATGCTGCGGAGGCGCTGGGAAGCCTCCCCTTCCCTGGTTCTGGGGGCTTGGTTGCCATATCCACGCAACTAGCCACTCGCGCCAGTTGCGCCGTTTGGTCGACTTGATCAATATTTGCTATACTCTCGCCACATCTGCTAGTATTTGTTTGTCGCGTCTGCGAACCAAACCGGAACCGAGCGTCAGCGTCGCGCAAGGGGGGTGTCACTTTGAGCGTACTACTGGAAGTCAGGGACCTGGTCGTCAGGTTCTATACGCAAGAAGGCACTGTCTTTGCGGTCAATGGCGTGTCCTTCGACCTGGACGAAGGCGAGACCCTGGGCATCGTTGGCGAAAGCGGCAGCGGCAAAAGTGTCAGCTCGCTCGCGCTGATGGGCTTGATCCCCAGCCCGCCCGGCAAGGTCGAATCGGGCACGGTCATGTTTGAAGGGCGCGACTTGCTGCAGCTGAAGTCCGACCAGATGCGTCTCATCCGTGGCAAAGAGATCGCCATGATCTTCCAGGACCCGATGACCTCGCTGAACCCGGTCTTGACGATTGGCACGCAGATTACTGAATCGCTGAAGCTGCATGAAGGCATGAACACCTCGCAATCTCGCAAGCGCGCGGCCGACCTGCTGGACATGGTGGGCATTCCGGATGCCTATCGCCGCCTGGACGATTATCCGCATCAATTCTCTGGGGGCATGCGCCAGCGCGTGATGATCGCCATGGGCTTGTCGTGCAATCCCAAACTGTTGATCGCCGACGAGCCGACCACCGCCCTCGATGTAACGATCCAGGCGCAGATTATCGAGTTGGTCAAGCAGCTAAAAGACGAATTCAACATGGCGATGATATGGATCACCCACGATCTGGGCGTGGTCGCTGGCATCGCCGACCGCATTCAGGTGATGTATGGCGGGCGCATCATGGAATCTGGCGCTTCGCATGAGGTTTTTGGCGACAGCCGCCATCCCTATACGGTCGGGCTGCTGGGTTCGCTGCCGCGCTTGGATTCCAGTGGCGAAGAAAAACTGACGCAGATTGAAGGGTCGCCGCCCGATATGCGCAGCGAGCCCGAGGGCTGTCCCTTTGCGCCGCGCTGCGACACGCGCGAAATGCTGCAGCTGGACAAATGCTGGGACCAACGACCGCCGCTGGAGACCGTTCCCGATGCCAGTGGCGCTGTTCAACATGTCATGTCCTGCTGGGCTGATATCCGCGAAGGGGTAGCCGAACATGTCTAGTCAAGTGATGGAACACACAACTCGCAATCACCAAGCCGATGGCGAGGTCATCCTCGAAGTCAAGGGCTTGAAGAAGCACTTCCCGATCTCGTCTGGCATCGTCTTCCAGCGCCAAGTCGGCGCGGTGCGCGCTGTTGATGGCATCAGCTTCGATGTCTTGCGTGGCGAGACGCTGGGCTTGGTCGGCGAATCGGGCTGTGGCAAAAGCACGACCGGGCGCACCATTTTGCAGCTGTATCGCCCGACTGAAGGCACCGTCAAGTTTGAAGGGCAAGAACTTTCTACCATGTCTGGCAACGACCTGCGCCAGATGCGCCGGCGTATGCAGATCATCTTTCAAGACCCGTTTGCCTCGCTCAACCCGCGCATGACTGTGGGCAGCATCGTCAGCGAGCCGCTGCAAATCCACAACATCTACAGCAACAGAAAAGAGCGCCAACAATATGTCGAACAGCTCATGGAAAAGGTGGGGCTGAACCCCTACTTCATCAATCGGTATCCGCACGAATTCAGCGGCGGTCAGCGGCAGCGAATCGGCATCGCCCGCGCGCTGGCTCTAGAGCCCAGCTTCATCGTGGCCGACGAGCCCATCTCGGCGCTGGATGTATCGATTCAGGCGCAGGTCGTCAACCTGATGGAAGAGCTGCAAGACGAACTAAACCTGACTTACCTCTTCATCGCCCACGACCTGAGCATGGTTCGGCATATCTGCGACCGCGTGGCTGTGATGTACCTGGGAAAAATCGTCGAGCTAGGCCCGGTCGACGCGGTCTATGACAATCCGCAGCACCCCTACACGCAGGCGCTGCTGTCGGCTGTGCCCGTGCCCGACCCAGCAGTCGAAGAGAGCCGCCAGCGCATCATCATCAGTGGCGACCTGCCCAGCCCAGCCAATCCGCCGACCGGCTGCAACTTCAACACGCGCTGCCCGGTGGCATTTGACCTCTGCTACCAAGATCCCGACCCGCCGCTGGTCGAGGTGCTGCCCAAGCACTTTGTGAGCTGTCATCGGGTGACCTAGTTGCTGACTGTCCTAGTCGTTAGAAAATGGCGATACACATCAGCAACGTACCAAGGCATATTTTAATGTCGCGCAAGCAAATGTTGATGCACCCACAGTGTAGCGTAAACATTGAGTGCGCGGATTACCGCGACTTTCTCGACAGCCTCGGCAGCGGATTTGTGGATCTCATTCTCACAGATCCTCCATACGCCATTAGCCGCAAGACGGGATTTCAATCGCTTGGCAAGCGAAGTGTCAAGCGCTTCGCTGTCTCAATGGACTTTGGCGAGTGGGACCACCAAGAAATTGATTTGGATGCACTGGCTGCAAAGTGCTATGCCAAGTTGCGCAGGGGCGGCACACTCATCGCGTTCTATGATATTTGGAAGATCGAAAGCCTGAAAGCCGCCTTAGAAATGGCTGGCTTCGTAATGATACGGCTCATAATATGGCAGAAGACCAATCCAGTTCCTCTTAACTCGAAGCGAACCTATTTGTCAAACAGCCGTGAAATTGCTGTTGTCGGTGTCAAGGTTGGCAAGCCGACTTTCAATGCCGAATATCACAATGGCGTTTATCACTATCCCATCCCGCGACACAATGGCAACCGTATACATCCGACTCAGAAACCAGACGACCTCTTCGCCGAGCTTGTGCAGCTACACAGTCACGCCGGCGACCTGGTTGTCGATCCATTTCTGGGAGGGGGGACGACTGCTGTGGCTGCAATATCGCAGCAGCGCCGCTTCGCAGGTTGCGATATTGATTGCGGTTATGTTGATCGGGTGCTGGAGCGGCTGCAATGATTGCTCGGCACGACTGGAAGCCGCGCGGGGGGTCTATGGCGGCTTTGTTCCTGAAGCTAGCGCAGCCTGATGAACTGGGGTTTAGCCGTAGTGTTGGCATCGAAGAATTTGTTGGCGAATACCAGAGATTGCAGTTGGGCAATGGTGGCTCTTGGTGTCGTGATGATGGTCCGCTCGCTCGCAAATACAACATCCGCAGGCGGAAGGCAGGCAGCAGAATCGTAGCTATAGAGTTGCAGGGCTTCAAGAAAATCGCCATTGAGAAGCCGATACCTGAGTGGATAAGAGAACGGCTTAAAAATGAGCGCTGTGTGGTCTTGGACACAAGCAAAGTAGAGATAGACCATAAAGACGGACGGCGCGATGACCCACGGCTTAGCGATACAGCATCGGTTACGCTTGATGACTTTCAACCTCTGTCAAAAGCGGCGAATAATGCCAAGCGCCAGCATTGCAAGACATGCCGTGATACTGGACAGCGATATGATGCGAAAAGGCTAGGGTTTCCAATCGCTCAGTTCAAAGGCAATGGCCAGTACAATGGCACTTGCATCGGCTGCTATTGGCATGACCCCAAGGCATTTATTCGCGCGGCGAGTGCAAACAAATGACTGTTATTGACCTGGGTGATGCTGGCTCTGTTTTCAATGCGGGCGGGTCTATCATTACGGCGTGGCGCTTGTACATATCCTGCGAGGAGGCAGCATGCGCGTATTGATTATCGGTGGCGCGGGCCGAGTCGGCAGCATGACAGCGCCCTATCTCAAAGGCGAGCACAGCCTGACTATATTCGACCGGCAGCCAGCGGCGGACAGCAGTTTGCCCAGCATACAGGGCGACATTTGCGATTATGCGGCGTTGGCTCAGGCTGTTTCGGGGCAGCAAGCGCTGATTTATATGGCGATGGGCAGCGAAGATTGGGACAGCCTGACGGGCATACACAGCGCCTACGACATCAATGTCAAGGGCCTGCACCTGGCGCTGCATGCGGCGCAGGCAGCCGGCATCAAGCAGGCGGTCTATACCAGCAGCATGTCAATCTACGCAGATCTGGATGGGCGCGCTTTCACCGATGAGCATGTCGCGCCCGATGCGCACGAACTGTATGGCTTTACCAAGTATCTGGGCGAGCAAGTCTGTCAAAATGCCGCGCGCAACTGGGACATGCACATCAATGCGCTGCGCTTGTGCTTCCCCACGCCCGATGCGCGACTGACAGCGATCAAGCCCGAGCAACGCCGCCTGGCCACAGCAGCCAGCGATGTCGCTGCGGCGCTCGCGGCTGCGCTACGCTTTCAAGGGCGTTTTCAGACCTTTATGATTGGTGGCGATGCGCGCCATACTGTGCTAAATATGCACAAAGCTCGGCTACTGCTGGGCTGGATGCCGAAGGCAACAAAAGGTTCATCCTAACCGGCGCGACGACAGATAGACGATAGATAAATGAAACGAGCGGCATGATGCCACAGTACACGCTCTTGCTCAAAAACGGCCATACGATCGACCCTGCCAACAGCATCGACGCGCCTATGGATGTGGCCATCGCAGATGGGAAGATCGCGGCTGTCGCGCCCGATATCGCCAGCAGCGAAGCCGCCCAGACCATCGACGCCAGCGGCTTGATCATCGCGCCTGGGCTCATCGACATCCATGTTCATGTCTATCACACGCGCGAACCAGAAACACTGAGCGTCATCGCCGATCATCACAGTTTCCGCTCAGGCGTGACGACAGTCGTGGATACAGGCACAGCCGGCGCAAAACACTTTTTGCACTTCAAACGCACTGTCATTGACCGGGCGCGCACACGCATCTTCGCCTTTATCAACATCGTCAAATCAGGTATGATAGGTCCTTTTGAGCAGGACATCGCCGAGATGGATGCCGAGCTGGCGGCTTCGATTGTCCTGGCATATCCTGAAGATTGCGTGGGCATCAAAACCGCGCATTACTGGGTTGGCGAGCCATTTGATGATGCGCATCCACCCTGGGCGGCTGTCGACCGCGCGCTGGCAGCCTCCGCCATCTGTGGCAAGCCGCTGATGGTCGACTTTTGGCATCGCAAAGGGCGCACCTATCAGGAATTGCTGACCAAGATGCAGCCGGGCGACATCCACACGCATGTCTATGCGCAGCAGTTTCCTATCTTAAACGCCGACAACCAACCCGCCGACTTTCTATTCGAGGCGCGCGAACGCGGCATTGTCTTCGACCTGGGGCACGGCGCGGGCAGCTTTTGGTTCCGCCAGGCTATCCCGGCTTTGCAGGGCGGTTTTGGCCCCGACAGCATCAGCACCGACCTGCACGTCGGCAATGTCAACGGCGTCGTGCACGACATGCTGCACACCATGTCCAAGCTGCTGTGCATGGGTATGCCGCTGAGCGAAGTCATCTATCGATCGACCGTGACGCCCGCCCGCGAAATCGGACATGCCGAGCTGGGCACGTTGAGCATCGGCGCAGAGGCTGATGTGGCGCTGCTGAGGCTGGACGAAGGCAGCTTCGGCTATGTGGATTGCGGTGGCGCGCGCATGGCTGGGGGACAGCGGCTCGGCTGCGAGATGACCATCCGCGCGGGCGAGGTCGTGTATGATCTGAATGGACGCGCCGCGCCCGATTGGACGGTTGCGCCCGAGGCCTACTGGAAAATTCGCTTACCGACAGGCAGCTATGAGCCATGACAAGTTATGAAGAACTGGGCTTGCGCCCGGTCATCAATGCCTATGCCACTGTGACGAAGTATGGCGGGTCGCTGATGCCGCCCGAAGTCTTGGCTGCCATGACCGCGGCGGCAAACAGCTTTGTCGACCTGGCGGCATTGCAGCGGTCGGTGGGCGCGCGCATCGCCGAGTTGACGCGCAACGAAGCGGCTTATGTGACATCGGGGGCGGCGGCTGGCGTGCTGCTGGCGGCGGCGGCCAGCGTCTTGCGCAAATGCCCCGAAGCCGCCAAGACCTTCCCACAGTTGGACGACATGCCTCACGAAGCCATCTTGCAGCGCCACCATCGCAATGGGTATGACTTCGGCGTGCAAGCCATCGGCATGCGCTTCATCGAAATCGACCCTTGCCTGGACAGCCTGCGCGCGGCGATTAACCAACGCACCGCCTGCATCTTCTGGTTCGCCGGCACGATGAACAGTCCCGACGATATTCCGCTGCCACAGTTGATCGAAGTTGCCGCGGCGCAGGACATCCCTGTCATCGTGGATGCGGCCGCCCAACTGCCGCCGGTGGACAATCTGTGGCGCTATACCCAGCTGGGCGCAGCCCTGGCGCTGTTCAGTGGCGGCAAAGACCTGCGCGGTCCCCAGCCAACTGGACTGATGCTGGGACGCCGCGAGCTGATCGAGCGCATTCGCCCAATCAGCAGCCCCAATCATGGTTTGGGACGGCCGCTGAAGGTCGGCAAGGAAGAGCTGATGGGATTGCTGGCGGCGGTGGAGCGCTATCTGGGGTTGGACCATGCCGCCCGCGCAAGCTATTGTGAAGATTGCGTGGCGCTGTGGCTGGCGGCGCTGAATCCACTGGCGGGTGTCCGCGCAGAACGCGCCTTCCCCAACGAAGCCAATCAACCGCTGCCCTGGTGCCGCGTGACGATCGATGCCGCTGCGCTGGGCATGACGGCGGACGCCGCTGTGAGGGCTTTCTTGGCGGGTGAACCAGCCATCGCGGTCTCGCCATTCAACGAGGCGCAGTTCCATCTCAACCCCATGACACTGAATCGCGGCGAAGAGATCATCGTGCGCGATGCCTGCCTGCGCGTACTGGGTGGCGGCTAAGCATGCAGCGCCCCTTTGCGCTGTATGATCTACGCGTGACAGTCGAGCGCATCGAAGGGCGCAGCGTCTGCGGTTTGCAGGTCGGCGACTATTTTGAACTGACGGAAAGCGCCAAATTGCGCCTCCCGGCTGGCAAGCACTTCTGCATCTATGCGCTTTCGGCAGTGCTGCCTTTGCTGGCGGCGAAGCAGCGTCAACTCAGCGAAAACGACTGGATGACGCGCGATACCGTCGCCGCCTGCCCGGATGTCGACGAACGCCTGATTATGCGCATTGAGCGCGTCAACAAACGCATTATGGACAGCGATACGCTGACTTGAGTGGCAAGACCGCGCGAGCTTTGCGGGCGAGACATCGCCACGCCCCTGCATCAATCTTTCGGGTGCGGGTAGCGATATCGGCATCAAAAAAACAGGAGACGAATGCATGACCAAGCAGCGCAAGCGCATCAAAGTAACCTACTCCACGCTCGGTAGCCCCGACCCGCTGCTGCACGAATACTTTGACGAAGATGTCGCCGCGCTGAAGCAGAATCTCGGGCGCGAATATCCGCTGCTGATCAACGGACAATGGCAGGCGGGGTCGGGCAGCTTCGAGGGGCGTTCGCCAATCAACCGCGACTGGCTGCTGGGTAAGTTCGCGCGGGCGACGGACGAACATGTCGCTGCCGCCGTTGCCGCCGCGCAAGCCGCTTTCCCCGTCTGGCGGGCTACCCCCTGGCAAGAGCGCGTTGCCCTGCTGGAGCGCGCCGCCGAGCTTATCAGCCAGCGTTTGTTCGAGATCTCGGCGGCAGTCAGCCTGGAGGTCGGCAAGAATCGCCTGGAAGCCATCGGCGAGGTCGAAGAAGCCGCCGACCTCATCCGCTATTGCGCCGAAGCCATGCGCGAAAATGCCGGCTTCGACCGCCAGCTGCTCAGCGAATCGGCGCGGCATCACAACCGCAGCGTACTCAAACCCTACGGTGTTTGGGGGGTGATCGGCCCCTTCAACTTTCCGGCGGCGCTGACCGCAGGCCCCAGCGGCGCGGCATTGATCGCCGGCAACACAGTCGTGCTGAAACCAGCCGCCGAAGGTTCGCTGACCGCCTACTTAATCGCCCAGTGCCTGCAAGACGCGGGCTTGCCAGCCGGCGTCTTCAACATGGTCTATGGCGGCGACGCGCCCGGCAAAGCCCTGGTTGGCGAGCCGGCGCTGGGCGGCTTGACCTTCACCGGTAGTTATGAAGTGGGCATGCGCATCATCCAGTCCTTCAGCACCGCGTCTGGCTATTATCGGCCCGTCATCGCTGAGATGGGTGGCAAAAACCCGACCATCATCACCGAAAAAGCCGACCTCGACAAAGCGGCGCTGGGCGTGATGCGCTCGGCATTTGGCTTGACCGGGCAGAAGTGCTCGGCTTGCTCGCGGGTGTATGTCGATGCGGCTGTGCATGACGATTTCGTGAACAAGCTGGTCGCTCTGGCGGACGAAGTCGCTGTGGGCGACCCCACCAATGCCGATACCTACATGGGTCCCATCATCAGCCAGCAAGCCTATGCGGCCTACCAGCAGTATGTGGACGAGCTGGGCGCGGGGCAGATCTTGTCGGGCGGGCGCACGTTGCCGCTGGGCAAGGGCTACTTCGTCGCGCCGACAGTCGTGGCGCGCCTGCCCGATGCGCATCGCTTGTGGCGGCACGAGATGTTCGCGCCGATCGTGGCGGTGCGCGCAGTGGCAGACAACGACGAAGCCATGCGGCTGGCCAACGATGCCGCGCTGGGCTTGACAGCGGGCTTCTACAGCGAAGACGCAGACGAAGCGCAGTGGTTTTTGGACAATATCGAAGCCGGCGTGCTCTATGTCAATCGCGCGAGCGGAGCGACCACCGGCGCTTGGCCCGGCTATCAGGCTTTCGGCGGCTGGAAAGGCAGCACCGGCAGCGGCAAAGCAGCTGGCAGCTGGTATTACTTGCAGCAGTATATGCGCGAACAGTCGCATACTATCGTGGCATGAGGCAAATGCTGACCACCGCTCGGCATCTACTCAATCACAACCAGCTCCTGCCAGCCATTCGTCAGCTTCTCGCCGCCGCCCGGGCGCGCCACCACGACATCTTCGACCCGCGCTGAATAATCGTTGAACTGCATGATGCTCGGCTCGATGGTGAAGAGCATGCCATCTTGCAGGGGCGTTTCATCCCCGCGCGTGAGGAATGGTGGCTCGTGCACATCCATGCCGATGCCATGCCCGAGGCGATGCCGGAATGCCTCGCCATAGCCAGCCGCCGCGATGACATCTCGCGCGGCGCGATCGGCATCGCTGGTGGTGGCTGTGTCCGCTCTCAAGGCTGCGATGCCAGCCGCCTGCGAAGCCATAACCAGGTCATAGACGCGCTGGGCTTCGGCAGGTGGCTCGCCAAAGAAGACCGTCCGACCAAAGTCATAACACCAGCCTTCATAGATGCCGCCAAAGTCAAACAAGATCGCCACTGGCGGTTCCAGCGCGCGCGGCCAGCTTTTCATGCGGTCGCCAAAGATCAGCGGCAGGCTCGGCGCGGAATTGTAGAGCGATGTGGTGAATGACTGCCCCAGCGAGCCGTGCTTGCGCAGCTGATAATTGACTTCTTCGACTATCTGCAGCTCGGTCATGCCATGCCGCATCTGCGCCAGCGTATCGGCAAAGGCGGCTTCGGTGATACGGCCAGCCTGCTTCATCAGCTCAATATCGTCCGCCGATTTGATGACGCGCAGACGACGCAGCAGCGCCGTCGCCGACAGCCAAATTGCCCCGGGCAGAAGTCGCTGCAGCTGGGATACTGTCTCGCCAGTGGCGAAGTCGCTGATGGCAACGCGCGGCTTGTCGGGCAGGTCGAAGTCGTCCAAGATGCTCCGCAGCAGCCTGGCGGGCTCGTCCCAATCGCCCAGCACGCGGATGTCGATATCCTGCAAGCGGCTTAATCCGCCAAATTCGGCTGTCATGCGCGGCAGCGGCAAGACGGGCGGACGAGATGGACTGATCCAAGCGCCCTGCAGCCAATCGCCAGGGTGGATGGTGTGGCCATAATTGGGAAAGTCGCGCGGGACGCCGGTCAGGTATTGCAGATCGGACGAGATGGGAAAGAAGGCGAGGTCGGCATGCTGGTCCAAGATAGATTGAAATTGCTGCAAGCGGTCGCTGGACATGGGCTAGCTCCTTGGTTTGGGTAGATACGCAGGCAGGATAGTGTACCCACAGCGGGCGCAGCGCCACACAAAGGCGCGAAGACAGGAGTGGTGAATGCCTGGAACCAAGCCCCCTTCCCCCGGTCCCTTGCCCCCAGGACGGGGGAAAGGAAGTTTCCCTGCGCTTTCGCAATATGTAAGCCCTCCCTCATTTTTGCTGGGGGGTTTGGGGTGTGGGCAAGCCATTGGCGCTCGCCAACAACGTTGAGCTGCCGGCGAGGCGCCGCCTCTCGCCTGCGCCAATCGCCGGTGGCTTAACGCTTGCCTGATTTATTCGGTTACTGTCACCTTGGACAGGCCGCGCGGTTTGTCGACGGCGTAGCCCCGCGCGAGCGCCTGCTGCATGCCAAAGATCTGCCCCGGCATTACGCAGGTAATCGGGCTGAGCCACTCGGGCGCTGCTGGCACCGGCAGCGGGGTGGTCGCGTCCGCCAACGTTTGCTCATCATCGCTGATGACGAGCAGATCAGCGCCACGCTTTACCAGGTCGGCTTGCATAGTGCGCAGCGAATCCAGCGTAGGCCCGCTGGGCGCGACCAGCACGACCGGATGCAGCGCATCGATCGCGGCGATGGGCCCATGCCAGAAGTCGGCTTCGCTGTAGCCTTCGCTGGCGATGTAAATCAGCTCTTTGATCTTGAGCGCGATCTCGCAGGCGGTCGCATAGTTGAAGCCGCGTCCCAGCGCCACCAGTCGCGCAATTTTTTGGTAGCGGCTTGACCAGCCGCCGATCGCCTCAGAAAGCTCCAGTGTCTTCTCCGCCAGCTTGGGCAACCGCGCCAGGTCGCCGCGCATCGCCGGGTCATCCGCCAGCGCCGCAGTCAGCATGGCCACGACCGTCAGCTGGGAGGTATAGGTCTTGCTTGCCGCCACCGAAAGCTCTTGCCCCGCGCGCAGCAGCAGGGTGGTTTCGGCTGTCGCGCCCAAAGGCGAATCCGCGATATTGGTGATAGCGAGCGTCAACGCGCCTTGTTTGCGCGCGTCAGCCAGCACTTGCCGCACATCTTCCGCCGCGCCCGATTGGGAAATGCCGATGACCAGCGACCGGGACAAATCGGCAGGCCGCTTGTAGAGCGTGTGCAACGATGGCGTAGCCAGCATGACCGGCAGCCCCAGCGCATGTCCAAAAAGATACTGCGCATAGCGGGCGGCATTATCCGATGTGCCACGGGCGGCGATGCAGACAAAAGGCGGATTAAACGCGCGAATCGTCGCGGCGGCCCGCTCGGTGTCCGCCCAGGCATCATCCAGCAAACGCCCGATGACGCCTGGCTGTTCAGCAATTTCTTTTTGCAGTTGGCTCATGCGCTGTCTGCCTCGTCTAGCCGACGGTAGTTGACTCCCAGTGTATCGAGGCTGGGCAGATGCCGCTGCAGCCGCTCGACCAGCGCCGCATAATCGCGCTCTTGCGGATGATGCCACAGCACATCGGCGATGGCGATGGCGCGCGGAAACATCATGTATTCGACATGGTCGCTGTTGGGCATGTATTCCGTCCAGATATTGCCTTGCCCGCCCAGGATATGGTGCCGCTTTTCCTTGTCGATCTGCGGTGGTATCACCACATAATCCCATACCTGCCGCAGGGGCAGAATGGACGGGATAGCCAGTGGTTCGCTCTGCGTATCGACCGACTGATAATAGTCGAGGTAGCAATAGGTATTCGGGGTCATGACGACATCGTGCCCGGCGTTGGCAGCCGCGATGCCGCCTTCACTGCCGCGCCAGCTCATCACGGTGGCATTGGGCGCGAGGCCGCCTTCTAGGATTTCGTCCCAGCCCAGCATCTTGCGTCCCCGCGCGTTGAGCCAGCTTTCGATGCGGCGAATGAACCAGCTTTGCAGTTCGCGCTCATCAGCCAGCCCTTCCGCCTGGATGCGCGCTTGACAGGCTTGGCACGCTTTCCAGCGGTCTTTGGGCGCTTCGTCGCCGCCGATGTGAATGTATTCGGACGGGAAGAGCGCCAAGACCTCGTCCAGCACATTTTCCAGGAAGACAAAGACTTCGTCATTGCCCGCGCAAAAGATGTCTTTGGCGATGCCCCATTTGCGGCGCACTTCGTAGCCTTCGCCACGACAGCCCAAGGCTGGATAGGCAGTCAGCGCCGCCACTGCATGCCCGGGCATCTCGATTTCGGGCACGATGGTGATGCCGCGCGCGCCGGCATAGTCAACTGCCTCGCGGATCTCAGCCTGCGTATAAAAACCGCCATAGGGCTGACCATCGTATTCGTTTGCGTTCATGTTGTTGCCGACGATCGTCTCGCTGCGGAAGCCGCCAATTTCAGTCAGAAGCGGGTACTTTTGTATCTCGATGCGCCAGCCCTGGTCTTCAGTGAGGTGCCAGTGGAAGATGTTGAATTTATAGAAAGCCAGCATGTCGATGAATTGTTTGATGAAATCCAGCGGGAAGAAGTGCCGCCCGACATCCAGATGCAAGCCCCGCCAGCCAAAAGCCGGCTCATCATCCAGTTCCAGCCCGGGTATGCGCCAGTCGACGCCCGGCGCGACTTCGCCCGCGAGGATCTGCCTCGGCAGGAGTTGGCGGATCGTCTGAAAGCCATGCAGGAAACCGCGCCGATCAGCCGCTTGCAAGCGCAGCGCCGTCCCGCCAGCCACGAGCGAATAGGCTTCTGGCGAGTCGCCCGCCACCATCTTTTCGAGAATGATGACATTGGCATCCGCGGCCGGTTCGCTGCTCTCGGTCTCTTGCACAGGCAGGGCGAACCCGGTGGCTGGGCGCAGATAGCTCGCCAAGATCTCGCCCAAGGCGCGGTCGTGAGCGATGATGCGCGCGTCGGCGGCAAGCGAAAAATCTGCGCCGATGCGTTCGAGTCGAGCTGGTTGCGGGAAAAGCGTGATATCAGCCATGCGCCTTGTCCTTTATAGCGAAGCGGTTAGATGTCGTCCAGCGAAATTACTGCGCTTAGGTGGCGCGGCTGGTCGGGGTCGCAGCCATTTTTCAGCGCGCGCCAATATGCCAGCAGCTGCAGGGGCGGCAGGTGCAGCGCGGGCGCACAGGCAGCAGGCGGGTCGGCTGGCAGCGCGATGTGATGCGCGAATTCGCTGTGGCTTTGGCTGATGACCAGCACAGTCGCGCCCATGACTCGCATCTCTTGCAAGACGCGCAATTCGTGCTGCGCCGCGGCGGGCGAAACCAAGCCGATGACCAGACTGTCCGCGCCCACCAGCGACATGGGCCCATGCCGAAATTCCAGCGGATGAAATGCCTCGCTGTGAGCCAGCGCCATCTCTTTCATCTTCAGCATGGCTTCGCAGGCGATGCCATAAAGCGCGCCCGCCCCCAAGAAGAAGAAGCGGCACAGACGCTCATCTTGTCCGAGCAGCCGCATCGAATCGGCGCAGGAATCGAGCAGAGCGACGCAGGCGCCGGGCAACCCCGCGCCGACGCTGGCGGATTGCCCACTCAACGCGCCCGCCAAGAGCTGCGCAGCCACCAACATGCTGCTGAACGAGCGTGTCTGGGCGACGCTGCGTTCTTGGGCGGCATCAACGGCGATCGCCAGGTCGGCGGACTGCGCCAAGGGGCTGGCGCTGTCGCAGGTAATGCAGATGACGCGCCCGCCAGCTTTCGCGAAATTCTCCTGGGCGCGCAGTGTTTCGGTGGTCGTGCCGCTGCGCGAGATAGTCAGCAGCAGATAGCGCGCGCCGGGCAGGCAAACAGCTTCGCGGCGCAGCAGCAATTCACTGGCTGGCACCGCGCTGGCATGCACACCGCTCTGCCGCAGCAGTTGCGCCGCAGCCAGCGAAAGATAATAGGTCGATCCGCAGCCGGTTACGATCACCTGGTCGAAGTCGGCGGTCGCCCACAGGTCCAGCGTCTCGCTTTGGCTCTGTTCAAAAGCGCGCAATGCCGCCGACCAAGCCGCGGGCTGGCTGAGGATTTCGCGCAGGGTGTGCTGTCCAACATTCATACTATCATTGTAACAGAAACGGTGCCCTCGTCCTGCCCGGTATTTTGTGAAAAGCTGATCTTATCCGCTTTTGTCGCCAAGAGATTTGTCTAATCGAGTTGGGCAAATCCCCAGAGAAGCGGCAAGACCGTGAGCAATGCAGACTTAGGCCAGCGCCGCAGCCGGAAATAATGCCATGCAACTGGATGTGTTTGTCCAGACAATCAAGGTCGAGACTCGGCACGCAGCAGTGGTAAACTAAGCGCCATGTCACGCTTGCTCATCACTAACAGCCGCATCTGGCAAGAAGACCGTTTTTTGGACGGACGCTGCCTGCTCATTGAGGGCGGCGGCATTCGCGCCATCGCCCGCGCCGGCGAAATCACGCCAGAGCCGGGCGACCGCCGGCTGGACGCGCGCGGCTGCTATGCCCTGCCCGGCTTCGTCGACCTGCACCTGCATGGCAGCGACGGCTGCGATGTGATGGACGCCAGGCCCGGGCTGCTGGGCAATCTGGGCGCGTTCTTGCTGCGGCAGGGCGTTACCACCTGCCTGGGCACAACCATGGCGGACAGCCGCGCGCGCATCAGCCGGGCGCTGGATACCCTGCGCGAGCACATCAATGCGCAGCGCAGTCCCTTTGTCGGCGCGCATCTGGAAGGTCCATACCTGAACGCGGACTACCGTGGCAGCCAGCCCGCCCAACATTTGCGCTCGCCCGAACCCGCCGAGTATCGCCCCTGGCTGGATAGCGGCGTCATCAAGCTGATTACCTTGGCACCCGAGCTGGCTGGTGGCGCGGACCTGCTGGCTGAGGCAGTCGCGCGCGGCATCCATGTATCAATCGGGCACAGCGCCGCCGATTATGCCGCCGCCGGCGATTTTTTCCGCGCCGGCATCAGCCAAATCACGCATACCTTCAATGGCATGCCCGGGCTGCATCATCGCGCGCCAGGCATCTTGACCGCGGCCATCGAAAATCCACAAGTTACTTTTCAGATCATCGCCGATGGCGTGCATGTGCATCCGGCGGTGCTGCGCTTGCTGCTGCGGCTGGCGGGGCGCGAACGGGTCTTGGCGATCACCGATGCCATGCGCGCGACTGGGCTGGCGGATGGCATCTATGGGCTGGGCGATGTCACGGTGACGACGCTGGGTGGCGTGGCGCGGGCGGCGCATGGCGGCTTGGCGGGCAGCACACTGACCATGCCCGGGGCGCTACGCAACCTGATGCGCTTCTGCAGCCTGACACTCGAGCAGGCGCTGCCTATGTTGACGCGCGTCCCGGCGCGCAGCGTCGGCCTCTACCCGCGCAAAGGCTCGCTGCGAGTCGGCGCAGATGCGGATATCGTGCTGTGGGACGAGGCCGCGGGTGTCCAGACGACTGTGCTGGGTGGCGAAGTCGTGCATCAAACGCTGTGAACTGCGTCTATTGCGGTCGGCTGGCGCATCGTTGCCGCTGTGCCGCGCCAGAAAGCCAGCTGCGCCGATTCCTGACGCGTGGCGGACGCGAATATTCGCCTCAACACCTAAGGGAACGGACGCGTTGGGCGGTGCCGCCACAGGTGAAGCGGCGCGAACGAGCCATTTTGCGCGCCAACTATGCGGCTTGGCAGACGACGCTCGTCGAAAAATATGGCGAACGCTGCGCAAACTGCGGCTCAGCCAAATCGCTGACGCTGGATCATGTGCTGCCAATCGCGCGCGGTGGACGCTCGACTCTGGAAAACTTGCAGTTGCTCTGTGGCGCATGCAACCGAATCAAAGGCAAGCTACGGGTGGATTGCCGCCAACTCGCGCAGCCAAAATCAACCGGCGACAAACTATAGGGGCAGTGTATCAAATCGTCCGAAAACCATATCTGGAAGCGCGGGCGACCAGCTGAATAACTGGGCATCCAACAAGTTGCCACCTCCCCCGCCCCAAACCCCTCCCCCAAAATGAGAGAGGGGCTGCCATGCTGCGGAAGCGCCGGAAAAACTCCCCTTCCCTCGTTCTGGGGGCAAGGGGCCGGGGGATGGGGGGCTTGGTTGCCATATCCACGCATTCATCACTCCCCCGCATGTCATTTTTTGCATTGTCTGCCAGACTTGTTATAGTTGGCTCGCGCCTGTTTCAAGAATTGAGGCGCAACCTGCTTCCAATATGACAGGAGTCTTCGATGAAAGTGAAATTCGGCATTCTCATATCCATCTTTGTCCTTCTCACTGGCGTTTTGGGCGTCGCGGCGCAAGACACATTCTTTGGCAAGACGGCTGACGAGATCTTCCCTATCCCTGAAGTCGCCGAGACCGAGCTGGAGCAGACGCTGGCTTTTGAAGCGCTGCTGGCGGCGAATATCCCCGATGGTCGCGCGCTGGGCGAAGGCAAGACGATCACCTTTGGCGTGCTGGGTCAGGGCTCGCGCGGCGGCATCAGCGGCACCATTTATTTCTATCGCAACGCCTTCGAGGCAGCGACTGGCGCAACCTTGGAGATCGTTGAGATCCCCTACAACCAGTTGGGCACGACCATTCCCGCTGACTTCTTGACCGGGCAATACACCTACGATGTCTTCATCGGCGCAGCCTGGCAATATGGCGACTGGATCAGCAATGGCTGGATCCAACCGATTGACCAATGGATCGGCGATGAGCGCTTCGCCCAGTGGTCGCCCGAAGACACAGCGCCAGCTTTCCGCGCCCTGCTGCAATGGGGCGGCGAAACATACGGCAGCCAGATGGACGGCGATGCGCAGCTGCTCTATTATCGCCATGACATCCTGAGCGACCCCGAATGGCAAGCGGCATATGAAGCCGAAGTCGGCTCGCCTATGCCCTATCCCATCGCGACCTGGCAAGATCTGCTGGCCATCACCAGCTTCTTCAACGGCAAGGACTGGAATGGCGATGGCGATCCTGATGACGGCATCAGCCTTCATCTCGCGCCCGGCGGGCAGGGTCACTTCCACTTCGCCACGTTGGCGGCTTCGTTCGCTGTAACGCCGGCCGAAGGCGATGACCCACGCGCTGTCAGCAAGTATGACAATGTCTTCTGGTTCGACCCCGATGACATGACGCCACTGATCAACGAGCCGGGCCATGTCATGGCGCTGGAATTCTTGCAAGAACTGGCCGCGACCGGGCAAGAAGCGCAGTTTGGCTGGCAGCTGGGCGAGGCTTGGGACAACTTCCTCGGCGGCAACGCCATCGCCACTTTCAGCTGGGGCGATGTCGGCTCGCTTTCGCAGAATACCGACCGGTCGACCATCCGTGGCAGCCTGGGCGCGGATGTCATTCCCTGTTCCAGCGAATGGTATGACCGCGAGATTGGTGAAGTGGTCGTGGATGCCGAAAATCCCAACTGCGTCGGCAATACCACTGGCGGCAGCTGGCACCCCACCATGTCGTCATTCAGCGAAAACCCAGAGCTGACCTACTTCTACATGGCGATGATCGCCAACCCGTCTGTCAACTTCTACAACGCCACCACCGGCTGGCAGGGTGTCGACCCCTGCTGCACCTACCAGCTCTATGCCCCGCGCGGCACGGCGGCTTCGGAAGATTATACGGCGGTTGGCTTCGATGCGGCGGACATGGAACGCTACATCAACGCCTATGGCTCCAATGTTTATGACAAACCGACTTCGGTGACCTACCTGCGCATCCCGGGCACGTTGGAATACATCCAGGAGACGCTGGACATCCGCTTGTCCGAGGCGATGACCGGGCAATCATCGGCACAGGAAGCCTTGGATAACACCGCTGAAGACTGGGAAGAAATCACCGACGACCTCGATACCGACAGCCAGTTGGAGATCTATCAGCAGGCCATCGGCTACATGGGCGGGATGTGACCCCTACCCCATACCCCTCCCCCCATAAAGAGGGAGGGGCTTCGTAAGTTCACGAAAGTCGAAAAACCTCTCCTTCCCTCATTTTGGGGGAAGGGGCCGGGGGAATATCCATGACCAACAACCGAGCCAAGTACCTTTTTTTGATGCCAGGCGTGATTTGGATTCTGGCTTTCACGCTCTTTCCACTGCTCTATTCTTTCGGATTGAGCCTGACGAATTATCGGCTGGGGCGCAATCCCAAATACATCGGCTTCGAGAATTATGCGGAGATCCTGGGCATCGGCGATGAGAAAGTCGACAAGAAAGCTGTCAGCACCGCCAGCTTCAGCGCTTTTTTATTTTTGGGCAGCACAGCCTCGACATTGTTTTTTGGCACCTTTGTCGCCTGGGTGTTTAACCACAGCCTGCCCTTTTTACGACAAATGCGAGCCATCGTCACCATGCCGCTGTTCGCCGCGCCGATCGCTGTCGGCTGGCTGGGCGTGGTGATTTTCAACGAGCAATCGGGGCCAATCAACAATGTGCTGGAAGGGCTGGGTTTGGGGCGCGTCAACTGGTTTATCGAACCCATGCCGGCGCGTTTGGCTGTCATGTTTACGGATGTCTGGCAGTGGACGCCCTTTGTCTTCATCATCATCCTCGCCTCCATGCAAGCGATCCCGGATGATCTGTATGAATCGGCGCGGCTCGATACCAAGTCCAACTGGCAGTTGTTTCGGTCCATCACTTTTCCTATGATCGCGCCGGCTTTGGGCACGGTGATGCTGCTGCGCATGGTGGAGTCGCTGAAGATCATCGATATCCCCTACAGTTTGACGCGCGGCGGGCCGGGCTCAGTCACCCAGACCTATGTGTATTATGCCTACGAGACGGGTTTGGTCGGCAGCTTTCAACTGGGCGAGGCGGCGGCGCTGGCTTATCTGCTGGTGATCGTGGCGATTGTGATCTCATCTATTTACTTCTATCGCGTGCGTGAGCGCTTCGAATAAAAACACCACGGAGGCGAGCATGCAAGACAACAGCGCAGCGCTTCAAGCCCCAGTCGTCAAAAACATTCCGCAGCGCCGAAGCTATGGCGATTATGTCATCATCACGCTGGCGCTCGTCTGCACTTTCATCGCGTTTTCGCCGTTTGGATACGCGATTTTGACCTCGCTGAAATCGGAATGGAAGAGCGGCGACATCATCCCCTTTCTGCAATTCGAACCCAATTTGCTGAACTGGCAGCAAGAATTCGGCAGTGGCGGCGCAGAAACAATGAAAGCCTTGCGCAACAGCAGCTTGATTTCGCTGGGCGCGACGCTGGTGGCGACTACGCTGGGCACCCTGGCCGGCTATGGGTTGGCGCGCTTCAAATATGGCATCGGCAACCGCAACCTGGTCTCGTGGTTTTTGTCGCAGCGCTTCTTGCCGCCGGTCGCGACCTTGATTCCGTTTGTCTTGATGTTCCGCGACCTAAAACTGCTGGATACGCTGGCGGGCATGGTCATCGTCAACGCCACCTTTACGTTGCCGTTCGCCGTGCTGATCATGCGCGACTACTTTGCTGATCTGCCGCCAGAAATGCGTGAAGCGGCGCTGGTGGATGGCGCGGGCGAATTCACGACTTTTTTGCGCATCGCCTTGCCATTGGCGCGCCCGGCCCTGGTCGCCTCGACATTGATCTGCTTTGCTTTTTCATGGAATGAATTCCTGTTTGCCAGCGTGCTCGCCAACCGCGATTGGAAGCCCTACCCGATGCTGGTGGCGGGTAGCGATACCGTCCGCGGCATCGATTTCGGCTTCGTGACGACGCGCATGCTCATCGCCGTAACTGTGCCGGTCATCCTGTCCTTGATGGTGCAGCGATTCATCGTGCGCGGCTTGACCTTTGGCGCGGTGAAGGGGTAAAGGGTTCACCACAGAGACACCTAGAAAAACAGAGAAAAACTTGTTTTCTCGCAACGAGATCAATAAACTCTGTGGAAGTATTTGCATTGCTTTCTTGGCGTCATCTCTGATGGGGACTGGAATGTGGAAGCGCGCCAGCAAATTGTACTGTCGGACAACCTGCCGGCGCTGCGGGCATTGCCAGAGAAATGCGCGGCGCTTGTCTACATAGACCCGCCTTTCAACACGGGAGCAAAGCGGACACGCAAACAGATTCGCGCGATTCGCGATGACCAAGGCGACCGTGTCGGATTCGGCGGAAATCGCTATCGAAGCATAGCGGTCTCGACAATCCAGCATGACGATCAGTTTGATGACTTTCTGGGTTTCCTAGCGCCGCGTTTGCAAGAAACCAGGCGCATTTTGACCGACGACGGCTCGTTGTTTTTTCACATCGATTATCGGGAAGCGCATTATTGCAAAATCCTGTTGGACGAAGTGTTTGGCAGAAGCTCCTTTATGAATGAGATTATCTGGGCGTATGACTTTGGCGGCCGGTCAAAACGGCGCTGGCCCGCCAAGCACGATACGATCTTCTGGTACGCGAAGGATCCAAAAGGCTACATCTTTAATTATGATGAGATTGACAGAATCCCCTATATGGTGCCGGGGCTGGTCGGGAAGGAAAAAGCGGCGCGCGGCAAGACGCCCACCGATGTCTGGTGGCATACCATCGTGCCGACAAATGGTAAAGAGAAAACTGGCTACCCGTCGCAAAAGCCCTTGGGCATCCTCGAGCGGATCATCAAAGTTCACAGCAACCCGAATGACCTGGTGGTCGATTTCTTTGCGGGCAGCGGCACAACTGGCGTGGCGGCCGCCAGCCTCGGGCGACGTTACTGGCTCTGTGACAATAACCCTGAGGCGATTGAGATTATCAAGCAGCGGTTGAGCAACACAGGGAGGTTGTTGTAGTGAGTGATTTCAAAGTGCGAGACTCTGAAGTCAGCCTACTTATTGCGATTGCCACTGACCTAAAGCCCGATGAAGACAACTTTGAGCAGTGGGCGGATAGCCCGTTCGGATGGCTGAAGCTGGGCATCCCCCCTGCTAGAAAAGGCAAAATATCGGAGGAAATAGTAGCGAGATATTTTGCGGAAAAGGGTTTTGATGTTGTGAAATCTCCAGATAGAGAAGCGGATCGAATTATCGAGAATGTAAGAGTCGAAATAAAGTTTTCCACGCTTTGGGAAAATGGAATCTCTAAGTTCCAACAACTTAGAGACCAGAATTATAATATAGCGATATGCTTGGGAATCAGCCCATTTGATGCTCACTGCTGGGTTCTGCCTAAAGAAACAATAATGTGCAACTGGGGCAATGTACCCGGCTTAGGCGGCCAGCATGGCGGATCGGACGCTACAGACACGGCTTGGCTTGAAGTTTGCCCCACCAGAGTACATGACTGGCTGTCGCCCTACGGCGGCACGCTGTCTCAGGCGATTGAAGTCTTTGCATCGCTTATCACGAAAAGTCCGAAGCCAGAGCCGATAATACCTGCCCGCCGATGAGCCGAATGCCGCGCGCAGAGTTGGCGACTCCGTGCGGCGTGCCCAGTTCAATCCGTTGCGCGCCCGCGTCAAAGAGTCGCTCGCATTGCTGGATGATATCCGCCACATCGCCAGCAAATGCGAAGCGATCCAGGATCTCGTCAGGGACAAGCCGCGCCGCGCCCTCGGCATCGCCCGCGTTGACAGCGACCTGCACCCGACGCATTAACTCCAGCTCGATTTCTGTCGTGGGATCCAGCTTGGATACGATGGGCAGGTAGAGCGCCACTGCTTTGCGCGCCATCCAACGCGCCGCCTGGCGATCGTCATCCACCACCGATACGGCACCGATGACGATCTTGACTGTGCCGCGCGGTCGATTGGCTCGTTCTTCGCCACGGGCGATCTGTTCCGCCATCCAGGCAATCAGCGCTGGATTCGCCGAGCCGCCGATTTTGACTTCGTCCGCCAGTTCGCCAGCCAGCGCCGCCATCTGTGCCCCCCAGGTGCCGACCTGCAGCGGGATGCGCCGCTTGGGCAAGGGATAAGGCGCGCGCACATGCTCGGCGATTTGGAAGACGCGGCCGTCTATCCCAGCCGCTTCGCCCGCCAGCAGCTTGCGGATGATGTGGATGCTTTCGCGCATAGCTGTCAGCGGGGGCTTCAGTTCGCGGATGCCGTGGTCGGCCAGCCAGCCGCCGCGCACCAGCCCCAGATAAACGCCCGCCCGCGCCACATCCGCCAGCAGCGCCGCCCCAGCCGCGATATCCAGCGGGTGCATGCGCGATGGCGAAATGCCAGCTGGACCAATGCGCGCCCGCTCAATATATGGAGCCATCAGCAGCAGCGGACCAAAACTAGGGTGATAAGGCGCATCGCAATAGACGGTGACGGCGTCAAACGCGTAATCATCGACCAACTTTGCCAGCGCAATATAGTCGGCTGCGCGTTTGTCAGTCTGGAAAGCTATAGAGATTTCGCGCTGAGTCATCGTGTTTTTGCCAGCTGCGCGCTATGCAAAGATGCTGAGTGGCATGTGGAAGCTGACGACCCAGTTGGGCGCATCGACAATCTCGCTGATTTTGAGGTCGCCAGCCACGCTGCACAGACAGTAGGCTTGACTGTCCGTCAGGCTGCGGTTTCGCGTCAGCCATTCGAGCATGTAGCGCACGGCGTTCTGGGCATTTTGCATCAGGTCGGGTCCATGCGCGGTGGTGATGTGCCAGCCGGCGCTGTCGGTCTTGGTCATAGGGCTGGGACGCCGCAGCTGCAGCTCGCGCACAGCCAGCTCGCGCCGCAGGTTGAAGCGCATGGTCACGGTCATGGGCGATTCGATGCCGGTGCCGCTGACCTCGCCCTGCCCCTGCGCCGCATGACAATCGCCCGTGGCAAAGAGCGCGCCATCCGCCAGCACGGGCAGCCAGAAAACACTGCCCACGACCAGATCGCGGATATCGACATTGCCGCCATTGAAACGGGGCGGGATGGTGTTCAGGCGGCCGGGCTCGGCCGGCGCAACGCCAACGCAGCCTGGGAATGGCTCAAAAGGCAATACGATATCACCCACGCCAAAATGACATTGCTCGCCCGCCAGCTGCCAGTGGTGGATGTAGGCGAAGTCGAAGTCGTCTTGCAGCAAGCCGAAGCCGGGGATATGCCCCGTCCAGCCCCAGCCTTTGTGCTGCATATCCAATATCTCGACCTCCAGCGTGTCGCCGATTGTTGCGCCGGCGATGGCGATGGAGCCGGTCAGCGCGTGCACCAGGCTGAAATCGATGTTCGCCAGGTCGTCGGCGGTGGAAGCGGGAGAAAGCTGCCCGACTGGCTCGGCGCATTCCATGATGACTGTGTCGCCGGGCGCGATGATCAGCCGCGGCATGACAGAGTTGTCCCAAAAAGGCTGGGTGACGCTGTCGTCCAGGTAGTGTTCAGCCATTCGCATTCTCCTCCTATGTTTGCCACAGAAGCGGTGATCGCAGCAAAGCGTGTCACAAGATCGTTATAATAAAGCAGATTGAGCGGCATCTTTGCAATTATATCGGCGCTGGCGCAAACAGCCACAAGCTCTTATTCGATAAGAGCGGAATACAATCGCGAGGTCGCATCAGTTACTCAGTGAACGCTGCCAAGAATTCTATAGCGGCAGTTATACTTGCAGGTCCCAAAGCTCTTTATGTTCAGGAGGGATCTCGTCAATATCTTGTTCCTCTGCTTGTTGCTTGCCGTTTGAATACTTTATTGATACGGAGTCAATTCTTTTTATCGGCGCCGGGATTTCAAAGTATTTTTTGATGTCGCGCCAATCAACATCTCGCAATGTCGCAACTTGATTGAGGTACAAACTGACCCAAGATGCTCCAATCTTTGTTTTCTCATTTGTGTCTGCCAAGTTGTCGTTTGCAATCTGCACATAATTCTCATCTATTTCAATGCCGATGAAATTTCTGCCCAGTCTTTTTGCAGCCACGGCTGTCGTCCCTGTGCCCATAAATGGATCCAAAACGACATCGCCTTCATCGGTGCTGAGAAGCAGCAAACGTTCAAGCAAATGGATGGGGAGTTGGCAGGGATGCCTATCACGCCGCTTATTGTGTTTTATTCGGTGCAGGTCCGTCCAAACATCTGAGACGATTGGCCCAAATGGATGCAGCCTACTTTTCTTGCCGCCGTAATCTTTCCTTAATACCCCGCATTTGCGACACCTGTGATGTGGATAGCGAATATCATAGAACTTGAGTTTCGTCGCATCCTTTGCGTAATAGAGTATCCCGTAGTGCGTGGGAAGTAGCGTCTTCCCTAGTGGCGTACTCATGGCATCCCAAGCAATCCAATGCTTGAAGTCAGCAATTTTATTCAGTTCAGCGCTGAAGTAGGCAAGCCATTTTGGTATGTTGTGAATGAAAATGCTGCCTGTGGGCTTTGTAACTCGCACAAGCTCGCGCAGCCATAGGTTGCACCACTCAATATATTGTGACAGTTCCAGATTGTCACGATACGAACTATACCGTTTCTTGAGATTAAATGGCGGGTCGGCGAATGCAATGTCTACGCTCTCGTCAGGGATATTGCGCAACAGCTTAATGCAGTCGCCGCGCAGGATGCTGTTTAGTTTCATAGCGCAAATGTGTCTTTCATTAGCTGTTGGAATCGTTTCAGTTCTTCTTCGTGAAAAGTAAAAACATCATGGAATGCTGATGTTATTCGGCGCAGGTCACGTTTGCGCACATACCAGCCGATGCCATCAACAAAGCCCACGAAAAGCGCCAGTGGATAGCGTGAGCGAATATGCTGGCTGTTTGTGATTGTAGTTTTGGCTTTATCCCCCATGCCAGAACTGGTCGTAGCGACAAAAGAACTCTCTATGATGATTCTTGGATCATCTTGATTTGGAATTACGAAGTCCATCGTGCGGTCAGTGTCAACATTTATCGCCTGCAACCGCGTTGGCACGACGCTTGTTAAGTACGACAGTCCAAATTCGTCCAATATCCTGACAATAATTCTATCCGCATTTGTACCCTTTTGCCCAGAGTGCGAGCCACCTTCCTTATACCTTACCAGTGTATCCAATATCGCATCGACATTGAAATTCAGCTTTTGAACTGACAGCTTCCTGAGATGAAAAGGCGGGAAGTAGCGCTTCAAATAACTGTTTGAGATGCCTTCAAAGAAAAGGTTCACCAGTCCGGAACGAAATGCCGGATCTGTGCGAGCCAACTTATCAATTCTAGATGTACTCCATTCCGAAATATCGTTTCGTTTTCCTGTTTCTTTGACCTCCCAGTTATCGCGATTAAGGAGCGAATTTAAACTCGGATCATTCGCCGCGCGCGCTACAGTCATTAACCGCTTAAGACTCTCAAGCGATAAACCATTCAACGCCAAGATAGCGGTCAGTCCATTCTCTTTTTTCAACACATCTTCAAATAGCGCTCGTCTCACACCTTCCGCGCGCACCTCTTCCCGAAGATTAACCAAGATCGAGGTAACCGCGTTAATATAGCCAGCGTCGTATACGTCTTCGACTTCTTCATCAAAGTGATAGAAAGTGTTCTTTTCCAGCACTCTCTGGTAGAAGGTTTCGGCGTTAGGCATTCTTCTCTCCTATGTCGTCACTAGCTTAACTCGATGTCAAGCGCTATTCACATTATCCTTAAAATTCCACAGGCTGGCGCTGGACTCGGGCAATTCTGCCGCCTGCGCAACTGTGCTACAATGGCGGCGGCAAGGTCATATCGCAAGGTTTGCCCATGATTAACGACCCCGTTCTGCTTAATGACTGGCACGCCGTGCTGCCGCTGTCGGCGCTTGCGGCGCAAAACAATGTGGCTGGCGCGCGCCTGCTGGGCGAAGATATCGTCATTTGGCGCGCTGGCGAGCACATCCGCGCTTGGAAAGACCTGTGCCTGCACCGCGGCACGCGTTTGTCTCTAGGCGAAGTTTTGCCCGACCATACGCTGCAATGCCCTTACCATGGCTGGACCTATGATGAAAGCGGCGCTTGTGTGCGCATTCCGGCGCATCCTGAACAAAAGCCGCCGACCAAAGCTCGCGCCTTTACCTATCATGCGGCTATCGCCTACGATTTTGTATGGGTTTGTCTGGGCGAGCCAGCCTATGCCATCCCTGAATTTGCGGAGTGGGACGACAGCGCCTATCGCAAGATCTTGTGTGGCGCCTACGAGTTCCAGGCGGCTGGACCGCGCATGGTGGAAAACTTCCTGGATGTCGCGCACTTCCCTTTCGTGCACGAGAATATCCTGGGCACGCAGCAGCGCCCCGAGATCCCCGACTATCAAGTTGTCACCGACGAAAATGGCATCACCGCCAGCGATATCCGCGTCTTCCAGCCCAACCCAGACGGCTCGCATATTCCCAACTGGGTTAGCTACACCTACAAGGTCTATCGTCCGCTGGTCGCCTATTTTCGCAAAGAAGCCGCCGAAAAATTCGCTATCCTGCTGATGGTTACGCCCATCGAGGAAGTGCGCTCGCTGATGTGGATGTGGATGGTCATGACGCAAGCCGACAGCACAGACGACAGCCTGCGCGCCTTTCAAGACGAGATCGCCATGCAAGACCTGCCCATTGTCGAATCGCAACGACCCGAGTTGCTGCCGCTGGATCTGCAAGCCGAGCTGCACCTGCGCAGCGACAAGACGGCTATCGCCTATCGCCGCTGGCTGAACGAGCTCGGCTTGAGCTTTGGCACGAGCTAGCGCGGCCGGCGCAAGATCTGGCGGCGCCCTGAGAAAGGAACGGCGCGTGAAGCAGAAACATGGCTTTGTTACGGAAGACGAATTGCGCAAGCGGGCGCGAAAGAAATTATCGGCGCGGCGCGAACTCGTGCAGCACTTGCTCAGCTACATCTTGGTTAATCTGTTTCTGTGGACGATCTATCTGGCGACATGGCAGGAGTTTCCTTGGCCGCTGTTCGTCAGCGGCGGCTGGGGCATCGGCATAGTCAGCCACCTGGCTGATTACTATTTCAAGCATGGCAAGGGCGCGGAATGGCGCGAAGCCGACATCGAGCGAGAAGTTATCCGACAGCGACGCTTGGCGCGCGATCGTGGCGAGATGCTTGACGACGATGAAGACAGCGGCTATGCCGACACGCGCGTCTATGACTCGAGTCGCGTTGAAGCCAAGCATCGCCGGCTGAGCGATGATGGCGAGTTGGTCGACGAAGCGGAATACCTGCGCCAGCGAGCATCGCGCTGATTCCGCAAACTCAATTTTGTGCCCTGTTTGCTCGCATACGCAGAGATGTGGCGCTCAGAACTGGTGAAAGTTCCTTCACGACCGTTGAGCGCAAGGATTTTGTGAGGCGGCAAAGCCCGGTTCTGATCTGCGGGTGATGAGGTCGAAAGAGCGATTCTTATACAAAAATCACCATCCCAGTCAGTTTGCTGTCTACATACGCGGCGGCAACGGTGCTACAATCCATTGTACAGGCAGCTAGCAATGGAATGGGCATGATTCGCCTCAAACGACGCAACACCGCCTGGCTGATTGTGATGGCAATGATCATTGGCTTGGCGCTGCTGGCGGCGCCGGTATCGGCTGCTGTCCAGCTTTCGCTGATTGGCGCGCTGGCGGTTGCGGTGCTCGCTTCCATGGTTGAGCTGGGTCCCGAGCGCGAGACCTTGCTGCAAGTGCTGAATCGGGCGCCGGTCCGCCGCCGCATTACACCCCAGGCGCGTGAAGCAGCCGAACGAGCAGCCGCGCGCGCCGGTTACTTCAACCGCAGCGGCATCGTCATGTTGGATATTGGGTTAATCGCCATGCAGGCGGGTGCGGAAGGCATGGCGATGCGCCGCACGCGCAACATTTCCAAAGACGATGATGGCGCGCGGCCTTTTATCACGCTTTTTGTCATGCCCGAAGAAGCCGAACGCCAAGCTGTGATTCGCTATGAAATCTATAATCACCTCGGCGAAGAGCAATATGTGCACGAGATGAAAACTTATCTGCGCGAAGGCGAGCTGAGCCTGCTGGCCGACCATCACCTGCCGCTGGCGGGCAATCATGGCGTGGATGGCAATGGCGACTGGGACCTGCGCGTTTATGTCGACAACAGCCTCATCGGCATGCATAACCTGATGCTGGCGCCCTCGGTGACCGAACGCCGCCGCCGCTTGAGTGGCGAGGCGGAAGCCGGCGCCGAACAGCCCGCCCGCCGCCGCAATCTGGCTGATGCCGTCATCGTCGAAGAACCCGAACAGCCACAGACTGCTCAACTCAAAGACTTGCTACAGCAGCAGACCAGCCCAGCCAGACGCCGCTCGCTGCGTGGACGTTAGATATCAACAAAGGCAGGCGCATGTCGGACAACCGCAACACCTGGTTTCTCGCTTTTATCTTAATGGCATTGGGCGCGGTGGCTTTGCTGGGCAACAGCTTTCCCGTCATCCTGGTGCTGCTGGGTTTGCTCTTTTTGGTGCGCCAGTTCGACAACGACGACAGCAGCAGCAACCTGAGCAGCAGCGCCGCCGACCGCTACGATTACAGCTATGGCTATGAAGAAGAGGAAGACGGCGACGATTACGAGATATTTCATCAGCAGCCCGCCAGCGCCGAGCAGCGCGTTTATCGCCATGCCCTCGATTCGGTGATGCGCGTCGGCTTGAATCCAGACGAAACCGAAGTGCTGGCGGTCGATATCGGCTTGCTCACGACGCGGGGCGACGGCGAGCCGCAGGTCTATCGCACCTGGTCGCTGCCCGATGACATCGACTACATCCAGCCTTTTGTCCAGCTGCGCGTGCCGATCGAAGCGGTGGGCAATATCCGCTTCGAGATCCTCGATGCGCGGGGCGCGCCTGTGTATATCCATGAAGATGGCTTTCAACTGCGGCGTGGGCGCAACTTTTTGACGCCGAATACGCGCATGCCCCTGCACGACCAGATGGAGCTGGATGGCAAATGGACATTGCGCATCGTGGCTGATGGCGTCGACATCGCCGAGCATCGCTTTGAATACGCCGAAGCCACCAGCGCCAGCATCCGCAGGCACCTGGGCGAAGACGGCGAAATCAATGCCGAGATGCAAGCGGCGATTGGCGAGTCGAGACCGGGCAAAATGTCGTTGGATGACCTTCTGGCTTTTCAAGATGACGAAAGCGAAAGCCAGCGCAGCGCCCGCTAACTTTGCCGCTCCGCCAGCACCAGCACATACCCGCCGGCTGTATTGGGATTGCCTTCGCTGCCGCTGAAGCGCCGCGCGCGGATGGTGTACATGCCGGTGCCGGGCAGCGAGTAGTTGGCGATCAGCGCATTCTGGTTGTTGCCGCCATCATCGTTGCCCGCCACCACTTCCTGCGCATTGTTCAGCAACTCCAAAAAGGCATCCAGATTGCCATCGACGCGCGTCATAGAAATAGACACGATTTCGCCGGCGCGCCCATAGAAGGCATACAGGTCGGCTGGATTGTTGGCGTTGATCTCGCCGGTTACGCTGGTGCCATAAGTCAGTGTGGCTGTGTCGGGCGGCAAGTCGGCAAGCGTACTGTCCAAAATATCCAGCGTCAGCCGATATTCGCCGCTGGTTGCGCCGGCTGCGCCTTCATAGCGGGTGGCAATGATGTGATAGCGCCCATCTGCGGGGATGCGATAATCGGCGATGCGCGCGTTTTGGCCTTCGCCGCTGTCATCATCTTCGATCAGCGATTGGAACTCGCCATCCGCCAGCGTGACATAAGCATCGAGGTCGCCAGTATCGCCACGTTCCAGATCAATGGTGACCAGCTCGCCCGCTTGCGCCGCGAAGCTGTAATAACGCGCGACCTGCTGGCTGTCCAGGCTGCCGATTGCGCTTTCGCCATAGGCAAGCGGCAAAGGAGCCAGGCGCGTGCTACCGCGGCCGCTGTCGGCTGTTTCTTCCAGCGCGAGCACGAAGCTGCCGGCGCTGTTGTCATAGCGTGTGGCTACGATGATATAGGTGCCGCTGCGGTTGATGATCAGCGCGTCGATGTGGGCGTTGCGCGTGTCTGCGCCGATTTGGTCGTCATTTTGGGCGATGACAAAACGGTCGCCATCGACGATTTGCAGGTAGGGATCAAGCGCGCCCGACGAACGCTGCATGGAAATCGTCAGAATGTCGCCTTGCTGCGCTTGGAATGTGTAATAGACCTCTGGGCTGGCATCGCTGATGGTGCCGATGACCGAGTCGCCATAACGCAGGGCGCTGCCGCGTTCCGACAGCACGCCTTTGCGGTTCAGCCGCAGCCGATATTCGCCGATGCCCTTGCCCAGTTGGTATCCAAAGCGGCCGACGATGATGAAATAGCGCCCGGTGCGCGCGATCGCGAGGTCAGTCTGCGCGCCCAGCCCGCCCGCCGAGTCATCCTGCCACAGCGCCAGCTCGCCCGTTTCGTCAAAGACGCTGAGCACGAGATCCAGGTCGCCGCTGATGGCGCTCAACTCAAGGTCGATGACTTCGCCGCGCAGACCATCCAGGAAATACACATCGCGCGGATTGGCATCGTCCAGCTGCCCGCGGATGCTGCCATTCTGACTGATGCCGGCCGCGTCTGCGGGCAGGTCGCCGGCCTGCGCCAAGCCGGCCAACGGCATCAGCAAACTCAGAATCAGCGCAGGGATTATCGTTGTCATGCCGCTTATTGTAGCCCACTTTGCTTAGGCCGGCTGGCGGTGCGCGCTCATGATATAATGCGCTTGCTATGCTTGCTCTCGTGAATTGGAAGTGGCTGCCTGCATTCCGCTATTGCCTGGTCGCCCTGTGGATGCTGGGCGGTGGCGGGCTCTTGCGCGGGCAAGACAGCGCTGGCGATGACCTTGTGCATATCGTCGCTGCCAACGAAACCCTCACCTTCATCGCCGAGGCCTATGGCATCGCGGTGTCAGAATTGATCAGCCGCAACAGTCTGGACAACCCGGACATTTTGTCGGTCGGCGAGCGCCTGCTCATCTTCACAGCGGAAGAACGCAGGCAGCGGGCAGAAACCAGCCCCACAGCCACTCCTGGCGAAGCAGCTTCGGTCGCTCTTGGCGCGGGATTATCAGCAGAAATCTTAGCGGCCGCGCCACTGACGCCGGCTGCCGCGCCCAAGGTTGATCTGTCTGAGCAGCGCGCCGCGCTCTGCTTGGTTGTGTATGATGACGGCAACGAAAATGGCATGCTGGACCCTGGCGAGACTCCCTTGGCAAATGCGTCAATCCGGCTGCTGGATACCGCTGGCCTCGAGCAGCAGCGCATCATCAGTGTCGCTTCGCCATTTTGCCAGCGCGATCTGTCGCCGAGCGGTTATCAGCTTCTCATCAGCCCGCCGCCCGGCTATGGCTTGACAACGCCCGCGCAATGGCAGATTCAGCTGCAAGCCGGCCGCCGCCTCGACCTGGAAATCGGCGCAAGGCAGGGTCGCCAAGCATTGTCTGCGCTTGCGCCTGGCGTTTCTGTCGCCGAAGCGCCTCCCCTCCCATCAATCGAAGAGCCGAGCCTGCTATATCGCTTGAGCGGTTTGCTGCTTTTGGCGCTGGCTGGCTTGACGCTGGTCTGCGGCTTTGGGTTGGCGCTGTTTGTTCGGACGCGCTGATGAGCCATTTGCGGCTTTTGGCGCTGGCTGGCTTTCTGCTCGGCCTCCCCGTGTTGAGCGCGCAGGACCTTGGGCAGGCTTGCTTGCTTGCCTATGTGGACTGGGACGAAAATGGCGCGCGCGGTCTGGATGAGCCCAGCCTGAGCCAGGGCATTGGCGCAGATCTGCTGAATGCGCGCGGCATCACGGTTGCCAGCCGGCTGTTGGTCGATTCGCCTTTTGCGGACGATGGCTTGCTTTGCTTCGACCAATTGGCGGCGGGCGATTATCGACTGCGGCTGACCAGCGCAGCCTATGCCGCCACGACGAACATAAACGGGAGCGCGGCTGTGGTCCTGGGCGAGCCGCCGCCACGCGTCGATATCGGCGTCATCCCGATCTTTGCCGACTCGCTCGTCCAGGCGCGCAGCCTGGAGAACACAGACGGCGCGACAGTTGACCTGCTGCTGGCGGCTGGCGCATTCGCCACGGCTTTGCTGTTGGCTGCGGCGACCTTGGCGCTGCTGGCAACAAAATCCACGCGCATACCTCGCCTGGTTTTTCGAGGCGACCGTGAGGAGAAATAAACATGACGCGGGCTCCCAGCCTCTTCTTTTCGACCGCCGATTTGCAACTAGCGCGCGAAAACCTCCAGCGCGAACCAGTCAAAAGCGCTTTGACTATGCTGGATTCGCCACCCGCCGAGCCATTGGCAAAGGCGCAAATTCTGGCGCTGCGGCATATCCTGCGCGGGGAGCGTGAAGCTGGCGCGGCGGCGCTAACGGCCATCCGCGAGCTTGAATCGACCGCTAGCGATGCGCGAAATGCTGCGCATCAACAAGCGATGAGCAGGCTGTCGACTCTGGCGATGCTGCGGGATCTGCCAGGTGGCGAAGCGGCGCTTGAGGTGGAAATCGCGCAGCTGCCGCTTGCCTCGCCCCAAGGCGATGCGCTGGCGACGTACTGGGCGGCTGTGGTCGCAATGGCGGTTGGCTGCCTGCGAGATGACGATGCGCATATCGACCGAGCCACCGCTAGCTATCGCCAAGCAATCGACCAGCATATCCATCCCGAAGGCTATATCAGAGGGGTGGTCGATATGGAGCACAAGCAGACCGAGCCGCATGGCTACCAACGGCAGCTTTCCGCCACCTGCGCGCTTGTTTTGATCGCGGAAATGGCTTCACAACGCAATATCGACCTCTGGGCATACGACAATCGCGCTGTCAGCATCCATACCGCCGCCGCCTACACCCACTACTATTACTGGTTTCCTGAGCGCTGGCCTTGGGGAGAAGGCTTGACGCGGGCGCAGACCGAGGCGGCGCTGCGGCGCGAAGGCGCATTTTATGAGATGGTCAATCGCCACCAGCCACCACGCGGCATCGAGACGCTCTTTGCCGAACAGCGCCCTTTGTTCTGCGCCTATGGCGGTGGATTGACCACCCTGACTCATGGCGCGCCCCGCCCCCAAAAACGCCGTTGGAAGCTGTGGTGAACTGGGCGGATTTTGTCCCCAAAGATGTGACGCCGCTTTGCCCAAGAATCAGCTAGTGGCGAATCTGCTGGATGCGCGTTGCTTTGCCCCAAACCTCTCCCCGACCGCCTGTGTCTCCACGGCGCAACATGAGGGCAAGGGGCACGGAGGCTTGATTGCCATATCCATACAACAAGCCGCTCCCCACTCAACGACAAAAGTGTTTTGCGATTGCCCGGGCCTATGCTTGGTTTCCCGCTTGACATGATATTTAAGCTGGTCTAAAAATATAATTAGAATCGCTGAAATCAATCGAGGAGCTTTTTCATGTCGCAACATCGTTGGCTTTTGGCGTGGTGCTGGCTACTGCTTGCCGCGCCCAGCTTGGCAGTGGACGCCTCGCTGCATATCGTCGCCACCACCACGCAAGCCGCCGACCTGGCGCAGGTGCTCGGCGCGGGCGTCGATGGCGTGCATATCACCCCACTCATGGGCGCGGGCGTGGATCCGCACCTGTATCAACCGACTGAATCGGACATTGCCGCCATGAACCGGGCGCAGATGGTCATCTATAATGGCTTGCGGCTGGAAGGGCAATTCGATACGGTCTTCGCGGCGCTGGCTGAGCAAGGCGTCTCAGTTTATGCTCTCAGCGCGCCGGTTAAATCGGCTGGCTTCGTCATCGGCGGCTTCGCCCTGTCGGATGAACTGACGGATGTGGATGACCCGCACTTTTGGTTCGACCCGCGCAACTGGCAACTGGCTGCGCAGGGACTGGCCGAGCGCTTGGCAAGGCTCGACCCCGTCAATGCCACTGCCTACCAAGCCAATGCCGATGCGTACAGCACGCAGCTGCAACAGCTATTCGCTTGGGCTGAAGCTGGTTTGCTTTCTGTTGAAGAGAGGCAGCGCTACTTGGTGACCTCGCACGATGCGTTCCAGTATTTTGGCGCGGCATTCGGCTGGCAGATGCAAGCCATTCAAGGGATCAGCACTGAGGACGAGGCTGGCGTCGGCGACATCCAGGCGACTGTCGACTTTGTCTTGGAGCACGATATCCCTGTGCTCTTCGTCGAGAGCAGCGTGCCGCCCGATACCATCGAAGCGGTGGTGGCGGCATTGCGCGCGCAGGGGCATGAAACCCGCATCGGCATTCGTGAATTGTACGGCGATGCCATGGACGCTCCCGACAGCTTCGGCGGCGCTTACATCGGCATGCTGGCGCAGAATGCCCTAACGATCATGCAGTCTTATGCGTGTATGGGCGCAATAGCGACTATCCCCGACTGGCCCGCCGACTTGCTGCCAGAGCCGCCAGACGAATTGTGGAATGCCAATTGCCATGCCTGAGTCAGGCGAACTGGCGCTGGTCATCGACGATCTGACTGTCGCCTATGACCAGAAGCCCGTTATCTGGGATATTGATCTCGAGGTGCCGCAAGGCGCGCTGATGGCGATTGTAGGCCCCAATGGCGCTGGGAAGAGCACCTTGATCAAAGCGGCTCTGAACCTGATCCCGCGGGCGGCTGGCTCGGTGCTCTTTTATGGACAGCCCTACGAAGCGGCGCGGCGCTTGGTCGGTTATGTGCCACAGCGCGGCAGCGTCGACTGGGACTTTCCCACCTCGGTGCTGGATGTCGTGACCATGGGGCTGTATGGCAAGCTGGGCTGGCTGCGGCGGCCCGGTCGGCGTGAACGCGCAAAGGCCTTGGCGGCGCTGGAACAGGTCGGTTTGGTCGAGTTTGCCGGGCGGCAGATCAGCCAGCTTTCTGGCGGGCAGCAGCAGCGCACCTTCCTGGCGCGGGCATTGGTGCAAGACGCGCAGATCTATTTCATGGACGAGCCCTTTGCCGCGGTCGATGCCATAACCGAAGCCGCCATCGTCAATATCCTGCGCGAGCTGAACAAACGCGGATGCACTGTGCTGGTCGTGCATCATGATTTGCAGACCGTGCCGGCATACTTTGACTGGCTGACTCTGCTGAATGTCGAGGTCGTTGCCGCGGGGCGCACCGAACAGGTTTTTACGCTGGAAAACCTGCAAAAGGCATACGGCGGGCGCGTGACCAGCCTGCATGGCGGGCAGGTGCTGGCGGCGGGCGGCTGAGCATGGCCCAGCGGCGTGTCTGGCTGATGATCGTGGCGCTGGTGGCGCTGGGCGTCGGGCTGCTGCCGCTGAGTCAGGCGTTTTTGGGCTTGCGGCTCACGTATACGGTGCGCGTCGTGGCGCTGGGCGGCGCGCTGCTGGGCGCATTGAGTGGCGCGCTGGGCTGCTTCGCGGTGCTGCGGCGCGAAAGTCTGTTGGGCGATGCGCTTTCGCATGCGGCGCTGCCCGGCGTGGCGATTGGGTTTTTGCTGGCGGGCCGCCAGCTGGGCGCATTGCTGGTCGGCGCGGGCATCGCCAGTTGGCTGGGTTTGCGGCTTGTGGCGGCCATCTTGCAGACGACGCGCCTCAAGCAAGACGCGGCGCTGGGCATCGTGCTGGCGAGTTTTTTTGCGGCGGGCATCGCTTTGCTAACCTATATTCAATCGCTGCCCGATGCCAGTCAGGCTGGTTTGGACAGCTTCATCTTTGGGCAGGCTGCCGCCATCATCCAAAGCGATATCGCGCTGCTGGGCGGCGTTGGCTTGGCTGTGGTGGTCGCCCTGGCGCTGTTTTGGAAAGAATTCAAGCTGCTCACCTTCGATGCCGATTTCGCCAGCGCGAGTGGCTTGCGCAGCGGCTTGGTCGGCGCGCTGCTTTCGACGCTTATCGTCATCACCATCGTCCTGGGCTTGCAGCTGGCTGGCGTGATTCTGATGGTGGGTATGTTGATCGCGCCAGCCATCGCCGCCCGGCAATGGACGCATTCGCTGGAGCAGATGGTCGCCTTGGCTGCGGCGCTGGGGGCTTTCGCAGGTGGCAGCGGCGCAGTCATCAGCGCGCTGGACAGCGATATTCCCACTGGACCGATGATTATCGTGGTGGCTTTCGCGCTGGTTGCGCTGTCGATCACATTGGCACCGGGGCGCGGCATGCTGTGGCAGCAACAGCGTCAACGCGAAAACCGCCGGCATCTTCGTTCTCGCCGAGTGGAGTCGGGCGCATGATGGGGCTGGAGCGAGCGCTGATCGAGCTGCTGCTGCACTTCATCACCCGTGAAGACTTGAATGCTTTCTTGCGCTCGCCACAGCACACTGCCACTTTGGTCGGCTGCTTGATCGCCGTATGCGGGGCGCTGCTGGGCACATTCCTGCTGCTGCGCGGCTTGTCGCTGACCAGCGATGCCATCAGCCACACTGTCTTGCTGGGCATCGTGCTGGCTTTTATGCTGATGACGGGCGCTGGGCTGGAAGGCGATACGGCTTCGCCCTGGCTGATCGTGGGCGCGGCGGCGGCTGGCGTGGGCACAGTCGCGCTGACCGAGGCGCTGCAACGTTCGGGGCTGGTTCGGCAAGACGCGGCGCTGGGCTTGGCATTTCCGCTGCTCTTCGCCATCGCTGTCATCCTCGTCTCGCGCTTTGTTGATGATGTGCATCTGGACGATGACGCCGTGCTGGTTGGCGAGATTGGCTTGGCTTGGGCGAATACCAACAGCCATTGCTTTGCGCGCTGCGAGTCGCTGCGCATCAGGCCCGAAGATCCCGCCGCTCAACAGACGCGACATTGCGTCAACTGCCGCGAGCTGAATATCAGCCCCCGCGACGAACGCGCCGAATTCATCGAAGTGTGCGGCAATTGCGGCGTTTATACCCCAGCCCAAGCCTGGAGCGCCGGCTTGCTGGATGAAGCGCCGGCGCTGGTCTTCTTCCCCAAGTCCATCACCGTTATGCTGGCGCTGACAGCATTGACAGCTGGATTCGTCGCGCTCTTTTATAAAGAGCTTAAACTGACAGCATTCGATGCCGCGCTGGCGAAGTCGCTGGGATTCCGCCCGGTCGCGCTTACCTATGCGCTGATGATCTTGGTCAGCCTGGTGGCGGTGGGCGCATTTGACGCGGTGGGATCGATCTTAGTGGTCGCTTTTTTTATCATACCGCCAGCGACAGCCTATTTGTTGACCGACCGCTTGTCGGGCATGCTGCTGCTCGGCCCGATACTTGGCGGCGCGGGCGCATTCTTCGGCTATGACCTGGCGCGTGGCTGGCTCTTTGGCATCTTCCCGTTGGCCGAAGGCATCGCCGCGCTCAATCGGCTCTTTGGCTTGCAACTGCCCGAAGCCTGGGATTCTTCCATCAGCGCCTCTGTGGTGCTGACGATGTTTGTGATCTTCCTGCTGGCGTGGATTCTGTCGCCGCGTTATGGATTGGTCGCTTCGGGGCTGCGCCGCGCCAACAGCCGCCGCCGTTTTGAAGATCAGGTCGTCTTGGCGCATATACACAATCACCAAGACACGCCCAGCCAGGCGATTGAGCTGCGAGCCGCCACCCTGCACCAGCACTTCCGCTGGACGCCGCAGAAAATGAGCCGCGTTTTGATGCGCCTGCGCGCGCTGGGTTTTGTGAGCCTCGAGGCTGGCAGCGCTGTCTTGACGGAGCGCGGCGACGCCCATGTGCACGCCTTTCGCAATCACATGCTGGTCGCGCATAATATCCCCGATATCGACCCGACACAGTCATGATCAGCTTGATTGTCACAGTGCTTAATGAAGGCGACAACATCCGGCTGCTGCTCGATTCAATCGCCGAACAGACGCGACTGCCAGATGAGGTCGTGATTGTCGATGGCGGCAGCGTCGACAACACCGTCGAGATTCTGCGTGGCTATGGCGAGAGACTGCCATTGCGCCTGTTGGTCGCAGCGGGCTGCAACATCAGCCAGGGGCGCAATGCTGCCATCGCCGAAGCCCGCGGTGACATCATCGCCGCGACCGATGCCGGCGTGCGGCTGGCTGCGCATTGGCTAGAGACGATTACCGCGCCGCTGCTGGATGATCATACGCTGGGGGTGGCAGCTGGCTTTTTCCGCGCCGACCCGCAGACGCCTTTTGAGACCGCCTTGGGGGCTGTCACCTTGCCGATCGTGGACGAAATCGACGCAGACAGCTTTTTGCCCAGCAGCCGCAGCATCGCTTTTCGCAAACGGGCGGCGCAGAACATCGGCGGCTATCCTGAGTGGCTGGATTATTGCGAAGACCTGGTTTTTGACCTGCGCTTGCGGCTGGCTGGCGAGCGCTTCGTCTTTGTGCCGGGGGCTGTCGCGCATTTTCGCCCGCGTGTGAGCCTGCGCAGCTACTTCCGCCAGTATTATTTGTATGCGCGCGGCGATGGCAAAGCCGACCTGTGGCGCAAACGGCACTTCGTCCGCTATGCGGCTTATTTGCTGCTTGCGCCGGCTATCGGCAGCGCTGGCTTGCTGGCGCACCCGCTGTTGTGGGCTGGCTGGTTGATCGGCGGCATACTCTATCTTTATCGTCCTTATCGGCGTTTGCCTGTCTTGCTAGAAGCTGCGAACACCAGCTCACTGGCAGCCCGGCTGTCTTGCATCGCCTTGATCCCCCTGCTGCGTTTCGCCGGCGATGTGGCGAAGATGCTGGGGTATCCATCTGGCAGGCTGTGGCGGCTGCGACAACAACCGGCCGATTGGAAGCGACTCGCAGCGCCAGCAAAAAGAGCGAATGATGAAGCAGGATGATGCCGACTCTGCGCCTCGCTGTCGGGGCTGCTGTACGAAAACAGGCTGGCAATCGCGGCTAATCGCGTACATAATCCCAACGCTAAGTAAGGACAGGAGCGCAAATATGGCAATCGCGGTGATGGCAGTGATTATCGCGCTGAATATCTTGCTGCTGCTGGCGGTTATGCGCATCGGCACGCGCGAAGAACATGAAAGCGAAATCGCGGCGACCGATTCGCCGGCTGTGCTGGCTTGGCGCGCGCGCGCCCAAAGCAGCCAACGCTCTGCCGAAGCCAGCGACGCCTGACCTCGCCCCATGCGCATTGGGCTGTTGACCGCCGAGCTGAACCGCGCGAACGGCTGGGCGACTTACAGCGCCAACCTGGTCGAGGGCTTGCAGGCTCTGGGCATTCAAACAATCGTCGCCAGCGCCAGGAACAGCCCGGCGACTTCAATTAAAACGCAGCCTCTGCTGCCGACCTTGACGCCGCCCGACAGCCACAGTTTGGCTCGTTCATTGCGGTGGCTGCCGCGCCTGCGGACGATATTCCGCGGCTGCGATGTGATTCACGCAACAGCCGAACCCTACGCGATTTTGGCTGCTGCGCTGGCGGGAAAACGACCCCTCTTCATCACCGCCCACGGCAGCTATATCAACCTGCCGCGCATGCGCCGCTTTCCTATGGGCTCGCTGTATCGGCGCGCCATGCAGCGAGCGCGGCTGATTTGCGTCAGCCGGCACACCGCAAACGTTGCGGAAGCATTGCTGCCCGGCGTCAGTACAGCTGTCATCAACAATGGCGTAGACGCCGCGCGTTTTGCCAGCCCTGCCCCAGAAGTCGACAAGCAAGCGCCAACTGTGCTGACCACAGGCGGCATCAAGCCACGCAAAGGCACATTGCAACTGGTCGAGGCGATGGCGGTGGCGCGGGAAACCCTGCCGGCGGCGCAATGCGTGATCCTGGGCGATCCTGGCGATGGCAGCGTCTACACGACTCGGCTGCGGCGGCGCATCGATGAACTCGACCTCGCCGGCCATGTGCGCATCCTGGGCTTCGTCGACGAGGCGATTATGCGCGCATGGTTGGCTGCGGCTGATGTGGTGGCGCTGCCCGCTGTGAACGATGGCTTGTTTTTTGAGGGCTTTGGGCTGGCGCTGCTGGAGGCTGGCGCGGCGGGCACAGCGGTCGTCGGCACGGACAACTGTGGCGTGGCGGATGCCATCATCCATGGTGAAACGGGCCTCATCGTCGCGCAGAAACAGCTTGCGCGCGAGCTGCCACAGGCGCTTGTCAAGCTGTTGAGCGACCCAGCGCGGGCGGCGGCAATGGGCGCAGCTGGCAAAAAACATGCGCAAACACAGACATGGCAGTCGGTCGCCGCGCAGGTGAGCAAGCTGTATCAGGCGGCGCTAGGCTGAGCGGACGCCATCGGCATACAGAAAGAAGTTTTGGGTGGCTTGCGCTGTGATGTTGAAGCCGTGCTCGCGCAAGATCGCCGAAAGCGCTCGTGGCTCATAATAAATTTTGACAATTTCGTATTGCCGCCCGTCTTTGAGTTGGCGCTGCTGCCGGTCTGCCCCCAGCGACTGTGTGCCCGCGCGCGGATTGGACGAATCTGGCGCAAGCGAATCCACAAGAAACAAGCGTCCGCCCGGCTTCAGCGCCGTCCGCACTGCCCGCAAAAACCCCGACAGCTTGTCGGCTGGCACATGCGACAGCCAGAAGCCAAAGAAGACCATGTCGACTTGACGCTGCGGCTGCCACTGAAACAAATCGCACAATTCATAGTCAACATGGTCGGCGGCCAGTTTAGCGCGATTGATGGCGATCATCTCTGGCGATGCGTCCAGCGCCCTGACTCGCTCGCCCAGCTGCGCCAACTCCTGTGTCCAGATGCCTGTGCCCGGCGCAAGTTCCAGGATATGCTCGCAGCGCGCCCCGCTGTGCAGTTGGCGGCGCACGATACCCACTTCTCGCTGCCATTGCTTTGTGTGCGCCGGGCCGCGGTCATAGCGCCCTTTTCGATAGAACCACTCGTCATATTCTGGCGCGCGGGCGCGATAATACTCGATCTGTCGTTGCAAGCGCGTGGTCATGGCATGCTGCCGATCTGGGCTGGTTGAGTCGGCTCGCCGGGCGAAGCGGCGTCCGGGCTGTTGAAGAAGCTGCCAGGCGGCGCGGGCACACCGCCCTGCAGCAGCGGGTCATCTGTTGCGCGCATCCAGCGGTCGAGTCGCGCGCGCATGTCAGCCAGCGCTGGCGCATAAGCCGCGTCACCGATGAGATTATTGCGCTCGACAGGATCCAGCAGTGTGTCATAGAGCTGTTCTGGCGCGGGCGGACGCTCGCCGAAACCCGCGGCAACCTGTTCGGATTTGGTGAAGCCATCATCGACATTGCTCAACACGGGCGTCTGGCGCTGGTCATAGCGGCGGATGTATTTGTAGCGGTCGCTGCGCACAGCCCGTTTGGGTTCATAAGCGGCGTGATAGCTGACTTCGGCGAAGAGCTCATCGCGTATCGAGTCGACTTCGCCACGCAGCAGCGGCAGCATGGAGGTTCCTTGCAGCCAGTTGGGGGCTTCGATATCCAGCAGGTCGCAGATGGTGGGAAAGATGTCGATATGGCTGATCATGGCGTCGATGACACGGCCGCCGACGAAAAGCCCCGCCCCATGCATAATCAGCGAGACGCCGATGCCATGGTCGGTCAAGCTGCATTTCATGCCAGGGAATGCCAAGCCGTGATCGGTCGTATAGATGACCAGGGTAGCGTCGCGCAAACCGCTTTCGCCCAACGCGCGCAGCGTCTGCCCGATTTTGTCATCGAGGATCTGCGCCATGGCGATGAAGTTGGCCATGTCCTGGCGGCCGGCTGGCGTATCGGGCAATGGCGCGGGCGGCAGCACATAAGCTGGGTCGACATCGTTTTCCAGTGGAAACTCGCGGTGCGTCTCATAGAAGCCAACAGTCAGCCAAAATGGCTCGGGCGGCTTGCTGCGCAGAAAGTCAACCGCGGCTGTGTGCGCTTGGCTGTGCTGGTCGGTCAAAACGCGGTCATAGCCGACTTCGTATGCGGCTTTGTGCCGCCAAGCAGGGTTGAGATGCTGGATGCCAGCCAATGCCGATGTGTAGCCAGCCGCTTTCAAGGTATGGATGATGTGCTGGCGAAAGTCTCGCAGCTGAAAGCCACGATTCGCCAAGCCCAACATGCCAGCGCTGTGCGGTGATTGCCCGGTCAGCAAGGCGGCGCGGCTGGGCGAGCAGGTGGGCGCTGCGCAATAGGCACGGCGGAAGAGCGCGCCCTGCTGCGCCAGTCGCTGCAAATTGGGCGTGGCGATGGCGTGGCCATAGGGGCTGATATAACGCCCGGTGTCGTGCGAATGAATGTAGAGGATGTTCGGTCTTTGCACGGTGGCCGTCCAGTCTGCAGCAAGCGGGGGCTGGCAAGTCTGCCAAATGCCTGAGTTGCGGTCTGGCCGGGGCGCGGCGACTCGTCCCCAGTTCCTATTGATGCCCCCGAAAAACCAAGGCCAGACGCAATTTTAGGCGGGCATCCAGGCGTCCATGCCGCGGAAGGGCATGTGCACTGCGCTGTCATAGCTGGGACGAGCCGCATATTGGTTGCTGTTTCTGGAGTCGGGGTTGCCGCGCACCAGGATGGCTCGGTCGCTTTCGCGCTTGACCCGGGTTGAAGTCGGGATGTAGCGCAGAGTCAGCCCGATGCGCCAAGTGTCCGATGTGTTGCTGTGGCTGCCATGGATAATGAGCGGGTTATGAACCGAGACATCGCCCGGCTGCAACTCCAGGTCGACAACATGCGAATCGTCAATTTGCGAGGGATGAATGCCCGACGCGAGGACATTTTTGCCATCGGGGACATCCTGCATTTCGCTGCGCGAAAGCAGCCGGTTGTTTTGTGTGCCGGGCAGGACGCGCAAACAGCCGTTCTCGCGGGTTGAAGCGGTCGCCGCCAGCCAGATGGTCGCCACCTCCATCGGTTCTAGGGGCCAATAGCTGCCATCTTGATGCCAGAGCACTTTCTGCCCGTGTTTTGGCGGCTTGGCGATATAATGCGCTGCCCACATGGCGATATTTGGGCCCAAAAATTCCTCTGCGATATCGACAAGCCGCGGGTCGCCGACCAGCCGGTGCATGAATGGGTCCCTGACCAACATGTCATGGCCAAACTTTTCTGGTCGGACGCCGGGGTTGCGCTCCGCAAGCCAATGCACATGCTCGGCGGTTTCTTTGGCTAAATCGGCATCGATGGCGTGGCGGACGATAACATAGCCATTTTCATCATATTCCTGGCGCAGTCCTCTATTCATGAGTGCCTCGCTGTTGGCCTAATCAAGTGGCGCATAGTTTGGGCAGTCGGTGGACAAATGTCAAGTGAAATCGACTGTATCAGACGCTATCGACATCCGCCTTCTGTTTGCGCGGCGGATGCAGGGGTTTCAAGCGCAGCGCAACACCACCGAAGAGGGGCGCGCACAAGTTGTAGGCCAACACGGTGAAAGCGGTGGAGATGCCGCCAGCCAATGCGCCCAGAGCCGCCATCTGCGCCAGCCAGGGAGCCAGCACATCGGGCGGCACAAAAACATCCCAGAATTGGAACAGGTTGTTGAAGAGCAGCAACAGTCCCACAGGCAGCGCCGCCGCCAACGCCGAGACAACCGCGGCGATTTTGACTGTCGAAGCGAAACCGATGCGCGTGATGGTGTGGGTCATGGGGCTATTCGCACCACTAATTTACTTGAAGCCAGCCTCGTGTACAAAATCCTCAATCAAGGTTTGCATATCCAAGTGCAAATCTTCAAACAGCTCGTCGAAGTAGCTGCGTTTGGCAACAAATCTTCGATTGTGGGCGGATAGATCACCCAGTTTCTTGAGCCGCAAAAGTACTTTCTTGGTATTGCGGCTCAGATTTAGGTATGGATCGCTGCGAGCCTTATCAATCAAAATCTGGAGAGAAAAGAAGTCGCCATCGTCGTCTTTGATCCTTCCCTGGATTTCTTTAGCGATGTACGTCTCAATAATTAGAGTCTCGACAAATCGCCTTAGCATCACAGCACAAGCATCATACCAGCCATTTTCATATGTTCCATTGATTTGATCAGCTACTTTCTCCAAGTAACCTCTAGTCCCAGCAACTGTTGAGGGGTCAATGACTCTTGCTGTCTTGGGCTTTGTGCCTTCAAGCGGAGGTTGCGTCGATTCTTGCGCACTCTGTTGCAGTTGCTCAAAGGCACTTAGAACATCTCTTGCGAACCGTCTCATGCGGCTTATTCAGCGACTTTACCGTAGAGATGTTTCGCCATGCTTTCGAATATCTTGTCAATCTGTTCCGGAGGTGCATCGGCTGCAATATGCACCTGAAAGTCAATGTGAAGCGTGGGGATGGCTGATTCGACCTCTTGCAGTGGAGCGACCAATGGTTTAGTCGTACTTGCTGATACCATGTGCCCATTGTTGCTCGTGACTGCTCCATTTGTTGGCGTTCCACTGAAATCTGCCAACAAACACAGAGCCTGAAACGTCTTTACCGTACGCGAGATTGCTTGGTCTCCAACTTTAGGAGACTGGACGCGAAAAAAGTTCTCAAGATCGTCCTCATTGCGCCGATGCGCTTCGGGTAGAGCGTCGTACAGCACAGAATAACCTTCCTTGATTGCAGCGCCAAGCACACCGTTAGCTTTGGCCTTATGACGGTAACCCTTCCACTTGTCGGTTGGCTGCTTAGTCGAATCAATGAATCCTATAAACTCTAACACTCGCAGCGCCGACGGGTCGTTGGACGACTTGAAGCCGTGTGTCTTTAGCCAACTGGTATCAGCCTTTGCTGGCACACCTACCGTTTGGATTTTATCGAGCAATGTCGAGAGCTTGTTGGGTACTGCAGCATATGGGAAATCTGCCATTTCTCAATCTCCTACCATATCTTCTACGATTTCTACACAATATCACATCAAATTCTGCGAGACAACTATGAAACCTAGCTTTAGTGATAGAACAAACATACTATAAATTGCGTAGACTTTGTATATTCATCTGTAGAGACGCTAGGGATACAATATCCGCTCCACTCTATCAAAACCCGCCACGCTGTAATACTTCGCATCAGGATGGTGCGTGAAGAGGGCGGCGGTGCTCTGCTCGGGCAGCCACTGCCACGACTCGGTCAGCCCCATGCCCAGCTCTGATTCCAGCTGCGGCAGCAGACGCAGCACGATTTCATGGTCGCGCAATTCCGGGCAGGCGGGATAGCCCCAGCTATAGCGTTTGCCCTGCGCCGCGGCGATGCTCAGCTGGCCTTGCGCCAGCTGCGTCAGGTAATTGGCGGTCGCTTCGGCAGCCTGCACAGCCAGCCCATGAAAAAAATAGGCTTCGCTGTATTCGTCAGCCGCTTGCAGCCGCTCGAATTCTGCTGTCGCCGCCTCGCCCACGGTCACCGCTTGCAGCGTCGCTACATCCACCTGGCCGCCATCGATAGGCGCGAAGTAGTCGCTGATGCACAGGTATTCGCCATCGGGCTGGCGTGGAAAGTGAAAACGCGCTGCTTCTTCCAAGTCGCCACGGGCTGCAAAGCTCTCGGAATCCCAGATGACAAGCTCATCGCCGGCGCTGTTGGCGGGCAGGAAGGCATACACAGCTTGTGGCTGGATTGTGCGGCGGCGCTGGGCATCGCGCGACATCTCTTCCAAGCGCGCTTCAAACTCGGCCTGCAGCTGCCGCCATTCCGCGCCTTGTTTGTTCTTTGCGCCCCAGGACAAGCGATACAGCTCGGGTTTATGCAGATGCTGCAAGACGATTGGCAGCGGCATCTCGCGCACGACGCGCGCGCCCCAAAAAGGCGGCGTGGGGATTTTCTCGGGCGCGGCGACTGTCTTGCGGCTGGCGGCGCGGCTTGCGCGGCGGCGGCGGGGCTTGCGATTCACCTCGGCATAGGCTTGGCTGAAGACTTCGTCCAGGAATTGGTCGTGGCGCTCGGCATCCAGCAACTGGTCGACCACCGCCAGCCCCTCGAAGGCATCGCGGCAATAGAAGACGCCGGCTTCGTACGGTTCGCCGCTATCATCCAGGAACAGGATGCGCGAGCCAAAGCGCCGGTTGATGGCTGCCCCGCCCACCAGGACCGGTATGCTCAGCTCGCGGCGCGCCAGTTCGTTGACGATGAGGGGCATCTGCCGCGAAGTGCTGACCAGCAGCGCCGACAAGCCGATGGCGTCCGCGCCATATTCCAAGGCTTTTTCGATAATGGTGTTGGCGGGCACCTGCTTGCCCAAGTCGTGCACGGTGTAGCCGTTGTTGCTGAGGATGGTTTTGACCAGGTTCTTGCCGATATCGTGCACATCGCCATAGACTGTCGCCAGCACAACGATGCCTTTGCTGCTGCCTTCGACCACTTCCATAAATTGTTCGAGATAGGCGACTGACTTTTTCATCACCTCCGCCGATTGCAGCACAAACGGCAAGATCAATTCGCCGGCACCGAACTTGTCGCCGACTTCTTTCATGGCTGGCAGCAGCACATTGTTCAGCGCGCCGACAGCGTCCATGCGCGTCAAGATGTCGTCGATGAGCGCTTCCACGCCATCTTTTTTGCGATGCGCAATCTGCCAATGCAGCGCTTCTTCGCTGGTCATGTCGGCGGTAGGGTCGATGACCTCTGCGCCCGCCAGCTGCACTTCGTTGTCTTCGAAGTATTGGATGAAACGCGGCAGGGCATCGGCATCGCTGTTGAAGATCAAGTCTTCGGCGACCTGGCGCTGGTCGGCGGGGATCTCGGCATAGGGCGTGATATGCGCGGGGTTGACGATTGCCATATCCAACCCGGCTTTGACTGCATGATACAAAAAGACGCTGTTCAATACGCCGCGCGCCGCCGCCCCGACTCCAAAGCTGACATTGGATATGCCCAGCGCCGTCATCACGCCGGGGATGCGCTGCTTGATCAACCGTATGCCTTCCAGGGTCTCAACAGCGTCATTGCGCAGTTCTGCTTGCCCGGTCGTCAGCGGGAAGGTCAGCGCGTCGAAGATGAGGTCTTCGGCTTGCATGCCATATTCGTCGGCTGCGATTTCGCAGATGCGCTGGGCGATTGCGAATTTGTGCTGGCGGGTGTGCGCCATGCCTGCTTCGTCGATGGTCATGGACAGGACGGCCGCGCCATGTTTGCGAGCGATTGGCAAGATGCTGTCGATGCGCTCGCGTCCGTTTTCGAGGTTGTTGCCATTGATGATGCCGCGCCCAGGATACAGCGCCAGCGCTGCTTCGGCGACGGCCGCTTCGGTGGTATCGATAATCAGCGGCGCTTCAATCGCCATCGACAGCTTTTTGACGACTCGTTGCATCTGCGCCAGTTCGTCGTCGCGCTCGGTCAAGGCGACGCAGACATCAAGCATATGCGCGCCGCCCTCGACCTGCCCGACGGCGATCTCCACGATGCTGTCATAATCGTCCGCCAACAACAATCGCTTGACTCTGCGGCTGCCTTGGCTGTTGACGCGCTCGCCAATCAAGGTCGGGCCTGGATCTTGCAGCATGCGGGCGGCTGTCATGCCGCTGGAGGCTTGTGGCTCGCGCAGGGGCTGCCTGGGGCTTGGCGCGCGGCGCTCTTTGTTGCCGTCCAGCGCATCGGCGTAGGAGCAGCCGTGCACAGCCGCGAAGAGCTCGGCGATGTGTTCGGGCGTCGTGCCGCAGCAGCCACCCACCGCATTCACGCCCCAGCGCGCGAATTCGCTCACCATTTCAGCGAAGGGCGCTGGCTGCATAGGATAGACCGCCTCGCCATCGACATTGATGGGCAAGCCGGCATTGGGCACGACGCTGATCGGGAATGGCGAGCGTTCCAGCAAATACTGGACGGGCTGGCGCATATATTCCGGACCAGTCGAACAATTCATGCCCAGCAGATCAATCGGCAGCGGCTGCAGGGTGGCCAGCGCGCCGGCAATATCCGTGCCAAAAAGCATGCGCCCGCTGACATCCAGGGTGATCTGCGCTTGCAGCGGGATGCGCCTGCCCAATTTTGCGAAGCAGCAGCTCATGCCATGAATCGCCGCCTTGACCTCGAGGATGTCCTGGCTGGTTTCCAGCAGCAGCAAGTCCGCGCCACCTTCGACCAACCCCTGCGCCTGCTCTTCGAAGAGCGCGGCGAGCTCGTCAAACGTGATGTCGCTGAGGTCGGGGTCGTCCCCGGAAGGCAGCATGCCGCTGGGACCAAGGCTGCCAGCGACAAAGCGCGGGAGGCTCGTTGCGGCTTCGGCGGCATCACAGGCTGCGCGAGCGATCTCGGCGGCGGCGCGGTTGATCTCCAATGCGCGCGCGCCCAGACCATGCTCAGCCAGTGTGCGGCGGTTGGCGCGGAAGGTGTTGGTTACGACTGCCTCTGCGCCAACTTGCAAAAACGAATCGTGAATGGCGCGGATGATATCGGGACGGGTGATGACCAAGTAGTCGAGGCAGTCCTGATAGGCTTCGCCACCGAAATCGGCTGGCGACAGGGGAAATTGCTGGATGCTGGTGCCCATCGCGCCGTCGAACACGACAATATGGTCGTCAATGGCGTCCAGATAACGGCGGTTGGTGAAAGGTGGGAGTGAATTGTTCATGCCATCATCTTAGCAGACAATACGCATTTTCATAATGACAGATGGCTGGTGATGCGCTAGGCTCTGCGGATACTTGCGCTGTGGTTGGAAAAAATCGCTGATTGGATGAAACCAAACCCCCAGTACGATCGCTTCAATCCGATGGGCGATCCCAACTATCCCGATCGCCGGCAGCCTATCATCGCGGCATTGGTCCGTGGCTGTCTGCTGCCATAGCGGCGGCCATTATCCAAATCATCAACACTTCTTAAGCAGCCGCAAGCAGAGCCAAGACAGTAGCGAGACGACCAGCCCATGACGGCAAACGCGGCAAGCCTGCCCGGCCAGCCCCAAAAGCGCGGCGTATTCCAGACAAGCCGCATTGTCTTGATCTGCGGCGGCCACTTCGTGCACGATGTCTTTTCGGCATTTATCGCGCCGCTGCTGCCGCTGTTGATCGACAAGTTGGGCCTGTCGCTGGCCATGGCTGGGTCGCTGCCCGTGTTTATGCAGATGCCTTCGCTGCTGGGTCCGGTGATCGGCTGGCTGGCCGACCGCTTCAGCCTGCGCTACCTGGTCATTTTTGCGCCGGCGGCCACCGCGACCATGGCATCGCTGATCGGTTTTATGCCCAGTTATGGCACGGCGGCGCTGCTGCTATTTGGCGTTGGCGTCAGCATCATGGCTTTTCATGCGCCGGCGCCAGCCATGATCGCGCATATGTCTGGCGGCAGAGTCGGCCGCGGCATGAGTTTCTTCATGGCGGGCGGCGAACTGGCGCGCTCGGTGGGGCCGCTGCTGGTCGGTTTTGGCGTGGCGCAATGGGGCATGGAAGGCTTGTGGCGGCTGATGGTCTTCGGCTGGCTGGCGAGCGCTGTGCTGTGGTGGCGGCTGCGCGATGTATCCGCCAGGCGCGACCGACGCAAGCGCGCTGGCAAACCGATGCTGCGGCGGTTTGCGCGGGTCTTTGCGCCGCTGCTGGGGGTGATGCTGCTGCGCAATATGACAGTCAGCTGCCTGGGCATATTCATGGTCGTCTATCTGGTGGATGCGCGCGGCTATGACTTGACGCTGGCGACGAGCGCGCTCGCGCTGTACGAATTTTCGGGCGTGGGCGGGGCGCTGGCTGGCGGCACCTTGAGCGACCGCTTGGGACGGCGCAGGATGGTGGCTGGCGCGACGCTGCTTTCGGCGCTGCTGATGCTGGTGTTTGTGCATGTGGAAGGCGCGCTGATGCTGCCGCTGCTGGTCGGGCTGGGCTTGACAGCGCTGTCCGTTTCGCCGGTCTTCCTGGCGCTGGTGCAAGACCAACTGCCCGACAGCCGCGCCACCGCCAATGGCATCTTCATGTTGTATGCCTTCGGAGTCCGCGCGGTGAATGTGATGATCGCTGGTGTATTGGGCGACTTGTTTGGCTTGCAGACCGCATTCATCCTGGCTGCGCTCATATCCCTGCTGTCGCTGCCGCTGATCCTGGCGCTGCCCACAGCCCAAACGCGAAAAGAAGCCCTCTAGCCAGAAGCCGTCGCTGACAGGGGGCGATTGCGCAGACCTCGCCGCCAGCTTGCCCCCAGCGCGCGCCTCTGCCACAATGCCGTCCATACTGACGCTTGGCTGGACACTGCGATGGACCTGCGACTGCGCCTGATTCTGCTGACTTTGGTGGCTTTGGTCGCGGTGGCTGTCTGGAGCTTTCCCGCCTGGCGTGGCCGCTTGCAGCCGCCGTCGCTGCGTGGCGGCTTCCCCGGCTTGCAGATAGATTTGCAAGACGACTATCTGGCGCTGCCCCGCGACCAACGCGAAGAGCTGCTGGCTGAACATGCGGAAGACCCCGCCAAAGCGCTGGCTATGGTGCGAGTCGCCATCAGCGAGCCAGAATTAGCGCCGCGCGATGCCAGCCTTGGCGATGCCCAAAATGAAGCGAGAGCGCTGGCCAGCGGCGACTTCATCCAGTTGAACGCGCTGCGCTGGGGCGCTGGCGCCGCGACCATCTATGAATGGGCAGACGGACGCCGCACCCTGCAGCTGCGCAACTTCGAGTCGGCGCGCGGCGGCGATATGCGCATGTACCTCGCCCGCGACCCACAACCGCTCGAGCCAGCCCAGATCGGCGCGGACTTCCTCGACCTGGGGCGGCTCAAAGGCAATATCGGCGACCAAAACTACCTGCTGCCGGCTGGACACGACCTGACGATCTATCAATCCGCTGTCATCTATTGCCGACAGTTCGACGAAGTCATCACTGTGGCGACTCTGCGCTAGCAGTCGCCCTGTGTGATGGTCACCCAATCGCGATGCACCCAGCCGCTTGTCCCATCAAAGCTCACTTTGAAGAATTCTTGGCTGGATTCAGTAGCGGTCAGCGCTGTTTCAAAGGGGATGATAGCCACGACATCGCCCCATTCGCTGGCGCGCAGATTGACCATGGCGCGGGTGAGCAGCTGACAGCCTGACGCCGCAGCGCGCACTGACGCGGCTGGGCGGGGGCAGTCGCCGTCTGTGATGGTCACATAATCGCGATGCACCCAGCCGCTTGTCCCATCAAAGCTCACTTTGAAGAATTCTTGGCTGGATTCAGTAGCGGTCAGCGTTGTTTCAAAGGGGATGGTATCGACCACATCGCCCCATTCGCTGGCGCGCAGATTGACCACGTCGCGGGTGAGCAGCTGGCAGTCCGTTAGGGGCACGGCGCTGCTCGCCGACGCGTTGGGGTCGGGCAATGGGGCATAGGGGCCGGCATGCCTGACCAAAACGACTGCGCCAGCGCCAGGAATATCCACGCAGGTATCGCTGCCAATGATGAAATGGGGCAACCAAGACAACGCGCGCGGATTCGTAGCCGCGTCCAGGAAAATGACGCCGCCGCCGCCGCCGCCGCGTCCGATGAAGCAGACGAGCGTGTTGTACGGGACATTGCCCCACACATCAACCGCCGAAACAACGCCATAGCCGACAACAGCCATATTGCCGATGCCCGCGATCGTCAATGACTGCGTGTTGGCAGGTCCCGAAACAGTGACATGGCTATCGAAATGATAATGCGCCGACGCGCGCCGTACAGCGACCTGACTGGGTTGGCTGGGCGCATAGAAAACGGCATCCCTGCCGCTTTCGCCAAGGCGACGGGCAACGATGTTATTGCCCGGGTCCGGGACATTTATGATCGGAGACACGCCTGGCGCGGGATCAATGGGCGGCAGCTCGGAGGGTATCGGCACTGGGGTAAGTGTGACGATGATACCGTCTTCATAACCTGCATGCCCGTGATCTCCCATACATTTGGAATACTTGCTGTAGGCAATATCTTGAGCTAATTCCGAAGTTCCGTCTTTTATGCCACCCTGCTCATTCTCTATCGAATTATAGAACTTAGCGCAAATCTTATGCGCGTCTGGGTTCTGAGCGAGCAATTGCCCAAGCGGCAGCGACGCCAAGAAAATAAGAGCGACAAGACCGACCAGCGTGCTTTTCATTGTTTTCTCCTCATAGACTAAGACGATGCTCAAGCGTGGCTTGAGCGCCTGAAATGAACTGGCGCTCTATGTGCCATTGTTCGCATTGCGTCAGGGGGGGGGGGGACAAGCACGCGCTCGCTCGTGATGATGAGCCAGGAAACCACAAGACACCCCGCGGTTTTCCTTTGTGCTGCGGCCGTTACGCCCTGCCCCGGTGCGGAAGCTACTGCCGCAGGTTTCCTGGCTCATCATCACGAGCGAGCGCGATTGCAAAGCAGTGTAGCGGCGCAGGGTGTAGACGTCAAGATGGTCTGTCGGGGGAGTGGTGAATGCCTGGATATGGCAACCAAGCCCCTATCCCTCGGCTCCTTGCTCTCAAAAATGAGGAAAGGGGAGCTTTTCCTGTGCTTCCGCAGCATGCTAGCCCCTCCCTCATTTTGGGGGTGGAGGTAAATCACCGCTGCCTCCCGCCTCAGCAAGCGCCACTCAGCACGCGGCTGTAATGGCTGCTGATATACCCGTACTGCCCTTCAAACTCGACCAGATACCAACGCCCTTCAACCGCATAGACCCACACTTCGGTATTGAGCCAGACCAAATCAGTGATGGATCCCTGGGGGCTATCACGCAGGAAAAGCGTCTCTTCCAGTTTGATTTGGCAGATCGGCGAGCGAGGAGGCGGCTCTTCTGCGGCTGTCGGCGTGACTGCATTGATGACAGCTGCGCCGCCACTAATCAAAACCACCGTTCCCGCGCCCGGCAGGCTGACACAGGTATCGCTGCCGACGACGCTATGGGACAGCCAAGACAGCGCCCGTGGCGAAGTCGCCGCGTCCAGGAACATGACACCGCCACCGCTGCGGTCGATGAAGCAGACTCGCGTGCCAGACGGCACATTGCCCCACACATCGGTCGCCGAAACGACGCCTTGCTCGATGACGGCTGGATTGCCAATGCCGCCGCCTGTGACCGCCTGGAAGTTCGCGGCGCCGCTGACCGTCACGTTGTGGTCAAGATACACAACCGGCGGTTTGCTGATGGCGCTGGATTCGCTGCTGCCGCCACCGCTGGAGCTAGAGTTGCTGGAGCTGCCGCTGGAGCCAACACGGCCTTGGTCAGGGGTTCGGCTTCCGGTGGATCTCGCCCGGCGGCCGCTGGCAATGGCGCTGCCCGCAGCATGCGACTCTTCGGTCGACAGCATCGTGCAAGTGCCTTCCGTCAGCGATTCCGATGTGCCGCATGAAAAAGACTCCACAGTCCAGCTGTATTCCTCGCCTGGCGACAGCCCGACAAATGTCGCCGAGGTCTGGCTTGTCGCCTTGGCTTCATACAATGTGGTAACGCAATACCAGGCCACGCCGGTATCGTCGTCCGCAAGCGTCTTGGCAGTCCATGAAAATGAAATTGAGCCCGTGCCGCCGTCGCCGCTGTAGGCCTGGGTGCAAGCTGCATCGCCCTCGCTGTCGCTGTCATCGCTGTCGTCGCTGTCGTCAGTTGCCGCCGCCACGGCAAGGACAGAGCTTTGACCGCCAAAAACGCGCTCGGAGCAACTGGGCTCCAGCTGCGTGGCAGCGCCATCAACGACGCCCGATACCTGGCTGGCGGTGCAGCCGAGAACCCAACGTTGGAAAACATAGCGATTGCCAGCCTCAAGCCCGCTGTATGTCAGGGTGAGGGCTTGCGTAAGCCGGGTTTCCCAGCCGGCGAAATCATTTGATCTGCTTTCGTCCACCAAGAGAGAGCCGACATACCAGATTTGCAGCGAGGTATCTGTGAAACCGCCATGCGCGTCCCAGGTAATCGTAACCTCGCCACTGGTGTCCGCGCCCTGCGCCGTCGAAAATGGCGCGCCAAGCGACAGCAGCAGCGTGAAACACAGAACAGCCAGAAGGTTTGCAAACGCCATTCTCATCTTTTGTCCTCCCAGGCGCCCACCGAGATAGCTGGCGCAAGGCAAATTGACAGATTGAATACTATAGTATGCAAATTGTATCAACACAAATGATATTCAGTCAATAGTCTGTAGAGAATCGACGCAGCGGTCGGGACAATGCGCTATGCGTCGGTTCGAAAGCATCTTTGGGAAAGTCGTCAAGAAGCGCAGGCGGAGACTGGGTTTGTCCCAGGAAAGCCTGGGTTTTTTGTCGGGACTGCACCGCACCTACATCAGCGAAATCGAAAGAGGGCAGAAGTCGCCTTCCTTGCGGGCAATTGTCGCGATTGCGCAAGCCTTAGACATCAATGCGTCCGAGTTGATATTGTTAGCGGAGAAGAAACAGGCGCTGATAGCCGTCGACACTGATGAGGCGGGCGGCTAGACCTTTGCGCGCTTGCGGATTTATGTACATAATTGCCGCATTGCCCAAGCGCATGGAGGAAAGCCATGACCGGCACGATCCGCTTCGACCTGCCTCAGAGCGCCATCCCCACACACTGGTACAATATCCAAGCCGACCTGCCGCGCCCGCTGCCGCCGGTGCTGCATCCTGGCACGCATCAGCCAGTGGGACCAGACGACCTTGCGCCGCTATTTCCCATGGGGCTGATCCTGCAAGAAGTCAGCCAAGAGCGCTACATCGAAATCCCCGAAGCGGTGCGCGAGATCTACAAGCTGTGGCGGCCGACGCCGTTGCTGCGCGCGCGCCGGCTGGAAAAAGCGCTGGATACGCCGGCGCATATTTATTACAAGTACGAAGGCGTATCGCCATCGGGCAGCCACAAGCTCAATACCGCCACCGCCCAAGCCTGGTACAACAAGCAGGAAGGCATTGCCGGGCTGACCACCGAGACCGGCGCCGGACAGTGGGGCACGGCTTTGGCGCAGGCTTGCAGCTTTTTCGACATGGAGTGCGTCGTCTATATGGTGCGCATCAGCTATGAGCAGAAGCCCTATCGACGCGCCATTATGCAGAGTTTCGGCGCGAGCGTAACCGCCAGCCCCAGCGAAGCCACCCAGGCCGGGCGCGCCATCCTCGAGCAAGATGCCGACAGCACCGGCTCGCTGGGAATCGCCATCAGCGAAGCGGTAGAAGCCGCCGCCGCCAGCGAGGGCAAATACAAATACGCCTTGGGCAGCGTGCTCAATCATGTGCTGATGCACCAGACAATCATCGGGCAAGAAGCCTTGCAGCAGATGGAATTGGCTGGCGCGTATCCCGATGTGGTGGTGGGACCCACGGGGGGCGGCAGCAATTTCGCTGGCATCGCCCTGCCTTTTTTGCAGCAAAACCTCAGCGCGGGCAAGACGACGCGCTTGCTGGGGGTCGAGCCAGCCGCCTGCCCCAGTTTGACGCGCGGGCAATATGCCTACGACTTTGGCGACACAGTCGGCATGACGCCGCTGGTGAAAATGTATACGCTGGGACACAGCTTTGTGCCGCCGCCGCTGCACGCCGGTGGCTTGCGCTATCACGGCATGGCTTCCATTATTTGCGAGCTGTGGGACCAAGACCTTATCGAGATGCGCGCTATCCCGCAGATGGAAACATTTGGCGCTGCCATCACCTTTGCCAAAGCCGAGGGCATAATCGCCGCGCCAGAGGCGGCGCACGGTATCGCCGGAGCAATCCGCGAGGCGCTGGCTGCCAAAGAAGCTGGCGAAAAACGGGTCATCCTGTTCAATCTGTGTGGGCATGGACATTTCGATATGAGCGCCTACGATGCCTACCTGGGCGGACAGCTGAGCGACTATGAATACCCGCAGGCGGCCATCGACCGCGCCATGGCCGAGCTCCCGCAGGTTGGCTAGCGACATGCGCGGCTGCGGACAGCGCTGATGCCGGCTGTGGCCGGCCGCTTCGCGCGGGCGCTGGAGTCGGGCTGGACTCCTTGGCTCGCCCTGATTCTTGTGTATGGCGCCGCTTTTGCTGCGCTGGCAGCGCGAGGCTTTGCGCTGGGATTTTACAGCGATGTGCTCGCCTATCATTACCATTATCATTTTGACGGCATCATCGGCGGGATGAATTGGCTGGTGAGCGAGCACTGGCAGCGGCATTTGCTGGGCGCGCTATTTTCTGCCCCGCTGCATGCGCTGGCGCCCGACCGCTATGATCTGTGGTATGCGCTGGCGCTGGCGGCGCACTTCGCTGTTGGCTTGACGGTCTTTTTGCTGGTAGACGCGCTGCAGAGCGGCGAGCGGCGCTGGCTGGCGCTGGGCATCAGCCTGCTTTTCGTCTTCGATCCGTTGCAGACGCCGTCCACGCTGGGCTTCGCCACTGGCACACATCGCAAAGCGGCGCTGCTGCTGGCGCTGCTGGCGCTGTGGGCGTACCTCCGCTTCGTGCGCGGCCGACGGCGGCAGCTGACTTGGTACAGCCTGAACATCGCCTGCTTCGGCGCGGCGCTGATGATCTATGAGCAGTCGATCTTCTTTTTTCTGCTGCAGCCGCTGATCGCTTGGATTGAAGACCGCCGACTGGGCGCATTGCGCGCTTCGCGAAGTTATGCCTGGCTGCTTGCGCGCGATGCGGCTTTGCATGTGGCTTTTGCTGGCGTGTACATTTATCTGCTGCTGATTCTCTTTCCGGGCGGCAATTCCAACCTCGTGCTTCGCCCCGAGCATATCCTGCGGCAATTCGCTGACGGGCTGGTTTTGCTGTTCAGTCCGGCGAACTATGTTGGTCGACTCGGCGCCGCTGCCGCGCTGAGCCAAAGCTGGCTGCTGATTCTGCTGGCGCTGGCTGTGGCGGGGATATTCAGCAGCAGCTTGCGCTTTGCGCCGCGAACCGCTGCGGCTGCCTGGACGCCGGGTTGGCTAGCGGTTTTTGGCTTGCTGCTGACCATCTTGAACATCGCTGGCACTGCGCCGACGCACTGGGTCTTCCGTGTTCACGAGCGGCTGCTCTATGCCTCGTCAATCGGCAGCGCTATGCTGATTTTGGGGGGGCTCGCCTGGCTGCATGCGCGGCATCGGCGGGTTGGCGGCGCGCTGATCGTGGGCTATCTGGTGTTTACGCTGGCGACGGGCGTCGCTTTTCTTTACGATCAGCAGGCGATTCTGCGCGAAGAAGACGCAGCCAGCCGCCGCGTGATTGACGCTATCGTCGCCGCGATTCCGGAATTCGCGCCGGACGCCCAACCCTACCTGCTTCTCGTCAGCGATGCCGACCCGCAGAGCGAACTGGCGCTGCACCCGGGCGATGTGCGCTTTCCTTATCTGTTTGCGCTGCGTTATGGCATCCGCGACTTCCGAGCCGATGCGCTGCTGCATGATCACGCCGCGAAGTATCCGTCTATGGGCAGCCTGAAATTGACCGCAGCGGGCATCATATCGCCGCTCGATCCATACGAAACAATCGCCTATGACCGGGTGATCATCGTGGCCTATGACAGCCAAAGCGACAGCGCCCAAGTGTTGGAACGCATCCCCGAAGCGGCTCTGCGCGACGCCAACATCATCAATCAAGTCGGCGCGGTATTGGAGACGAACTGGCTGCTGCTGCCGGCGAGTCGACAATAAGCTGCGCCAGCGAACAACCAGACCCTCTGCGCAAGGCAGCTGCGGGACAAATATGCGCCTGGCTGGCTATCGCGTTTGTTGCGCCTGCCCTATAATGCAGCCAGCGAAATTGTATGCGAGAGGGTTCTGCCCGCATGAAGCCGAGACTGCTCGTCCCCTTGCTGCTGTGCGCGCTGCTGTTGGCCGGCTGTTATCGCCAGGCGGAAGAGACTTTTCAGCAGGTCGACAGCGCTGTCGTGGTTAGCGAAGCGACGCCGACCAGCCTGCAAGACATTATCGCGGTCAGCGAGGATGAAACGGGCATCGAGACGCGCCAACCCTATATCACGCCCGAGACGGTGCCAGGACAGGTCGAACAGCCGACTGTCTTGCCGGCTGCGAGCACAGAGGTCAGCACGTTGACGCTGCCGCCGCTGGGTTCAACGCTGCCTGCCACCAGCATTCCCACAGAGCCTGTTCCAGACGAGCTCGACCCCGAAAGTCCCTGCGTCCATACAGTGCGGGGCGGCGACAGCATTTTCCGCTTGTCGCTCAACTGGAATACAACCATGGACGAGGTGGCCGACCTGAACGATCTGGACAATGTAGATGTGCTTTCGCTGGGGCAGCTGCTGCGGATACCCGGCTGCGTATTCTCGACGCCGACTCCCGCGCCTTCGCCCGAGCCGACCATGCCGCCGACAGTGACCGCGATCCCCCAGCCGCTTCTGCCCGACTCGGGACCGCCCATTCATGTGGTTTCGTCTGGTGAAACACTGGAAAGCATTTCGCTGCGTTATCGCGCCGATGTCAATGCGATCATCGAGCTTAATAATTTGACCAACCCCGACCAACTGAGCGTCGGACAAGAACTGCTGCTGCCCGGTTAGCCGCGCTGGAAGGTCGCGCTGTCAATGCGCCGCAGCACAGCTTGCGAGAGCCGCAGGGCGCTGTCATAGTCATTTAAGTCCAGCAGGGCGCTGGGCGAATGGATATAGCGGCAGGGAACAGAAAGGGTCATGGTGGGCACGCCGGTCTGCGCGGTGTGAATCGCGCCGCCGTCGGTGCCGCCGCCGCCGACTGTCTTCATCTGATAGGGGATAGTCTGCGCATCGGCAGTCTCTTGCAAAAAACGGATGACACGCGGGTCGGATACCATGCTGGCATCAGCCAGGGTCAGCACGACGCCAGCGCCCATTCGCGTGGCTGGATTGCCGGGCAGGTCGCCAGCGGCGGCTTCGCGCGTCGGGTCGGGCACATCAAACGCGGGAGTGCCTTCCAGCACGACAGCTGCATCGGGGTTGATGCGCCGCGCCGCTACGGTCGCGCCACGCAGCCCGATCTCTTCTTGCGCTGTGAAGGCGGCGGCCACGGTGACTGGATAGGGTCCGCCCGCCAGAATATCCACCAACAGCGAACAGCCGACGCGGTCGTCAAGCGCCTTGCCGCGCACAACCGTCTCGCTCAGTTTTTTGAACTCGGCGTCAAAAGCGATGCGCTCGCCAAGCCCGGCGGCATTGCTGTCTGTCGCGCCGACATCAATGCGCAGGCTGTCCATCTCCACAGTTTTCATGTCGCGCCCCATGTGGATGGGCTTCCACAAGACGACGCCATTTTTGCGGTCTGCGCCCACTTTGACTCGCAAGCCCGGCAAGATGCGCGCATCAATGCCGCCGACATTGGTGAATTGCAGCAAACCGTTGTTGTCGACAGCCGTGACCATCAAGCCGACTTCGTCCATGTGCGCGGCGACCATCACCGTACAGGCGGGATGGCTTGTGCCGCGCTGAAAAACGATCAGATTCCCCAGCGCATCGACCAGCAGGTCATCGGCGTGGCTGCGGACTGCTTTGATCAACAGATGGCGAACTTCGTCTTCTTCACCGCTTAGGCCAATGGCATTTGAGAGGTTTTTCAAGATCATCGCTGCGCCTTGTGCTGTGTGGGTTTGCCCCTCTAACTTAGGAACTCGGTATAGCGGTGGCGGCGGGAGTGGCCGTGGCAGGCGAGGTGGCGGTGGCGGCGGGGGCAACCGTGGCGGTGCCGTTGATCGAGTCGACAAATTCTGTGAAGATGTTGGAAATAGACGGACCCAGAAGCAACAGAATGACGATGACGACGACGGCAACCAGCACCAGAATCAAGGCGTATTCGACCAAGCCTTGCCCTTCTTTGCCTCGTGATTGCTTTACCATGAGACTACTCCTGCGGCGAGTCTGCGTTGAGAACGAAAACCGAATGCTGCTGGCGGCAATATAGCACAATTTGGCGCGAATCACAACGGGACTCCGGCGCGCTCAGTCATAGCGCAGCACATTCATCACCCGCTCTCTGAGGGCGACGCGCGCGCTGAGAAAGGTCGCTGTCCAGCCGATCAGCACCGCCGCGACCAACAGCCCAGCCGCGACCAGCTGGGCATCGGCGGGCAGCGGGATGACGATGCCGCCAGTCGCGCCCAAGCTGGTGATGGCTGCCGCGCTCAAGCCGATGCCAATCGCCGCGCTGAGCAGACCAATCAGGCTCGATTCGATGAACATCACCGAAAGCACCCGCCGCGACTTCAGGCCGATGGCTTTTAATATGCCGATCTGTCGGCGGCGCTCCAGCGTCGAGAGCGCCACTGTGTTCGCCATGATCACCGCGGCGGCAAACAGCGAAAGAATGCCCACGATGGTCGGGATGGCGGCGAATTGGTCGATGAGCCGGCCGATCAGCCCATCGATGAATTGCACATCGACCGCCAGCGCAAAGATCAGCGCCGACAGCTCAGCCAAGGCCTCGTTCAAAAATTCGCCGGGGATCTGGAAGCTGTAGAGCGTGAATGACGACGCGGCGCTGGCTGGCAGGGCATCGGGCGGGATCAAAGCGCTTTCGCCACCAAAACCAAAGCCGTCAGCCGCCGCAATGATGCCGACCACTTCCCATTCGCGGTCGCCGGCAATATCCAGCGTGACGCGGTCGCCGACGCGGATGCCCAGTTGGTCGGCGCTTTCTGTGGGCAGCACAATCAGCGGCTCGCCGCGGTCGGCTTGAGTCAACATGCGCCCAGAGAGCACAGCCGGCTGACCGCTGTAGATATCGGGTTTGTCCGAGTCCCAAACGGCGAAATCCACTGGACTGGCGGCGTTGATCAGCTCGCCGTTGATCGCGCGCGGCTCGGCTTCATAATTTTGGATTGTGGTGCGATAGTCGACTGGCACATCGGCCAAGGCATTGTTGATGCCGTTGGCAACGAGACTCTGTGGCAAGCCCGGAAAAGCGAAAACCAGCACATTGCCGCCGAAGCTGCGGCTCAGCTGCAGGTTCAACAGCTCGCGCGTGCCTTCGCCCACGAAGGCGATGCTGCTGAGCGCCATCATGCCCGCGCTGAGCGCCAGCAGGGTGATGGCGGTGCGCAGGCGGTTGGTCGACAAGTTGCGCAAAGCCAGCCGAGCCGTAACGATGCCCAGGGTGGGCAGCTTGCCTATCACAAAAACGACCAGCCAGAGCAGTCCGATCATCACAGCGAAGAGGACAAAGACCACGCTGACACCCACCACGCCCACCAAATACGGCGATGGCAGTTCATCCGCCCGCGGCTCTTGCGCGCCCCCAAAACGCCGCTGCCCAGCAAATTCATCATCGCTTTCTGGCGCTTCGGCACGCTCTGTCAGGCGCTCGGCGGTCAGTTCAAAGGACGGACGCACGATCTGCCCGGTCACCAAGCCCAAGCTGACGATGACGAAGACCAGCAGCGCGGCGGATTGCAGCAAACCCAGCGTAACCAGATGACTTTCGTTGGGGCGCAGGATGATGCTGGGGCGGACTCGCACCGCTGTCAACACCGGCGCGACGCCGAATATCGCCGTCACGACCATGCCCAGCACAAAACCAAATGCCAGCGCTTCGGGATAAACCCGCCAAACCAGCGGCTGGCGCAGCGCGACGGATCCATACTGGTTGACAATGACGCTCAAACCGATGCCCAAGAGCATGCCCAGCAGGCTGCCCAGCGCGCCCAGCAACAAGCCCTCAGTCAAAAAGAGCGCAGCCACTTGGCGCGCCTGCAAACCAAATGTCTTGACTGCCGCGATCTCGGCTGTGCGCCGCCGCACCAAGACCAGCATGGTATTCATGATGCCGACGCCGCCGATCAACAGCGCGCCCAAGCCCATCACCACCACAAAGTCGCTGAGGTATTGAGAGATCACCTCGTAACGTTCCAGGAAGTCGGCGATCACGGTCGTTTGCGCGCCCGGCGCCAAAGCCTTGATGTCCGCGCTGTAGGCGGCCAATTCCTCGTCGCCGACTCCACCCGGGAAGAGCGCGCCGATGCGGTTGGGGGCGAACTCGGCGTTGATCGCAACCTGGGCATTCGCCAAATCGAAGTAGGCAAAGCCAAAAAAAGCATTGAGAAAGTTGGTGACGCTGCTTTCTTCGGCGACAGAGACGATGCCGCGCACCGTGAAGATTTCTTCTGTGCCGCTGACACGCACAGAATCGCCAACAGCAAGGTCGCTTGCCGCAGCCAGGTTGTCGCTGATGACCACATCGTTGCCGCCTGTAAAGAGCGTCGCCAATGGCGCATCGGGCGGGTCGAGCGCGCGGATGGTGTGAGTCGGCGGGTAGGTCTGCGGGTCGATAAAATTGCTGCCAATGAAGCTGGGGCGCCCAAACTGGCTGGCGTCCACTGGCGTCAGCTGCATGTTGCGCCCGCTCATATAGGCGGTTGCCTGCGCGCCCGCGCCCTCTGCCCAAGCCAGCAAAGCCTCGAGCTCGGCGGCTGTGAAGGCGTTGGGGTCGTTGCTGCCGAAGCCGCCAATTATCGTATCGTTGCGGATGAGCAGGTCGCCTTTGATCTCGATGCGCACATTGTTGGTCAATGTATCGCCGACAGCCAAGCCCAGCGAGCGCAGCGCCACGACTGTCGCCACACCCGCCGTGATGCACAAGACAGCGAGAGTCGTCCAGCGCCCGCCCCGCTGGATATTGCGCAGGGCATACATGACATAAAAACGAAGACGGTGCATCATCGCGGTAACCTCTCTGGTGGTCGGCTGCATTGGCTGACCCGCTCATTGTAGCCGATGCGCGCGACTATGTTGCCAGTGAATCGGCACAGTGGCGCGGCTTGTCGCAGCGGGGAGAAGCGCCGAAATTCGCGGGCGTTCCAATGTCTCGTCCCAGCATTGGCTGCGGTTGGGGGGAGTGGCGATTTTGGTGGGTACGCATTGCTTTGCCCCCACCCCAAAAATGCGGGAGGGGCTACCATGCTACGAAGGCGCTGGCAAAACTCCCCTTCACTCGTTCTGGGGGCAAGCGGCCGGGGGATGGGGGGCTTGGTTGCCATATCCAGGCATTCACCACTCCCGCCCTTGGGGAGGCTTGCCGCTGCTTGGGGCATCGTTTATAGTAGACGCCATTCTTCGAGAGTAGCAGGCTCGACCGTCTCATGCAGAAACCGGTCATCGGCATCACCAGCGGCGGACGCAGCGAAGGTTATGAAAAAGCGCCGTATTATGACGGCTACTTCAGCGTGCCCGCGCCTTATATCGATGCGGTGCTGCGGGCGGGCGGCATTCCCTTGATCGTTCCAGCTGCCGTCAGCGACTGGGAGTCGGTCCTGCCGCTGTTGGATGGCATTATTGTCACAGGCGGCACCGATATCGACCCGGTTGAATATGGCGGCGACCGCGCCAACCCCGCGCTGCTGCCAGGCGATCGCGAGCGCGACTACAGCGAAATGACGCTGGCGCGGCGCTTGCTGGACGAAGGGCAGATGCCGCTCCTGTGCATCTGCCGCGGCTTGCAGGTCTTGAATGTGGCGAGGGGCGGCACATTGCATGAACATATCCCCGATATTCTCGCGCCAGACATCCACCGCAGCAGCGATCTTTGGACGATGCAAGACTTGCGCGTCGAGCCAGACAGCCTGCTGGCAAAGGTGATGGACACGACAGCCTTGCGCACGGTTTCCGGGCATCACCAGGCGGTGAAAACAGTCGGAGCGGGGCTGCGGGTCGTCTGCCGCGCCACTGACGGCATTGTCGAGGCGCTGGAAATGCCGGAATATGCCTGGCTGCTGGCTGTGCAGTGGCACCCCGAAGTCACCGCGGCGCAGGACCAAACCCAGCAAGCGCTCTTTGACGCCCTCGTGGCAAAAGCCGCCAATGGACGCTCGCCCGCTTAGTCGATCCGTAGCGCGCCGATATCGACCTCGCGCTTAAATGGAGTCTGCGACTCTACGAGGACACCGGGAACGCTGGCGCGCGTCGCAAAGTTGTAGACGATCAGCTTCGCCCGGTAGTCGCCTGACGGAAGCGGCGGCAAATCAATCTGGTGATGGACGATCTCGTCATCGTAGATCACTCTGTCGAAGCCGAACGCCCGCTCGCCCGCTTCGTTGACCAACTGCAGCGAGAATGAATGCCGGTCGTCGGGGAAGCCGCGCCACAAGAAGTACAGGTCGAGCGTGTCTCCGTCTTTCACCAGCGCTCGGTTGGACAGGCGCAAACCATTTTCATAGTCGGCGCGAACTGGCGACTGGTCGAGGAGCAGCGCGCAGGGAAAGCCGGGCCGCGCCCAGACCGCCAGCCGCCAGGTGCTGCCAGCCGACAGCGTATCGCAAAGCGCGAAGTTGTCCGCCAGCCAATTGCGATAGGCTTGCGGCAGGTCTGCGGGTTGTTGTCCGCCGCTCAACAAGAGCGCTCCAGCCTGGTCAGCCAGCAGTTTTTCGGCATGGGCGCGGCGGGCTGGGGCGGCCAGGTCAATGCGCATTGGGCTGTGCAGCGCGCTCATCGTGACCAGCGACTCGCTGTGCGCGATGATTGTCGTTAGGCCGGGACCCGATCTAAGCGTTGGGTAGTCTGTCAGCAGCTGCTTTTGCGCCTCGCTTGCGGCGGATATGGGCGCTTGCCAGTTGCAGGCAAGAAGCAGGTCTTCAACCAGAAAAATGGTTGCAAAGCGGTCATCAAATGCCGACGGCACCTGGGAAAAACTGTCGAATACCCGCAGCGAGGTCAGTATCTGGCGGTGATGAATGATATGCGTGAAGCCCAGCTCGCGCAGTTCGTCCACAGCGCCCAGGTACGCCTCCCGATTCTCAGGTGTGCATGTCAAAGATGTCTTGTTCCGCCATGTGCGCAAAAGCAAATTGCTGTTGATCGTCGCATAGGCTTGCGAAGGCGTGCGCGATGCCAGCCCTTCTGCATGTGGGATGCGATTGAAGGTCTGGAAGTAGCCATATTGCTTGGAATTATTTCTGCCCATGGGCAGGTGAATCAGCTGGATGTCTGCGAAGTTGTCTTCACCCTCCAGCCAGGCTATCCAATCCAGCCGCTCGGGATCAGATGAATAGTGCCAGGTGGTATGGCTGTAATTTTCAAAGCAAATCGCCAACAGAATGCCCACGGCGGCGGCGCTCCGTTTGCGAGGAGAGGCAGCGCCCAGCAGCCAATCCAGGCTGAGACAGACCAGCGCCGCCCAAGGCAGCAGGATGCCGATTTGAAAGTGGGAGACAGCCCAGAATGCCTCGAAGACCGGAGGCAGCAACTTGTCCAGCGCATACTTGGGCAGCGGTATGTCGGTGAACTGTGCGCCACCAATGGTCAGAAAGCTGCCCAGCCGCAAGCATATAAAGAACAGCGCCGCAGCCAACCAGGGCAGCAGCTGTTTTCGCCGCCGACTGCGCAGCAAGCACAGGCTGACCAGCGCGATAGGCAGGTAACCCAGATAACCATCGGCATAGTTCCACAGCTTGCCGCCGTCAAAGAGCCGCGCCTTGACCCGCCACATCAGCGGATGGTCGGTATTGACAAAGAGCATCAGCAAGTCGTTGTTGCGTTCCGCGCCGCTTTTTTTGTCCAGCGCCTCGTCCAGCAGAGCGCGGTCGGCCAGCATGGGATACAGGCGAGTCATGCTGATTGCGCCGGCGACCAGCAGCAGCAAGAGCGCCATCTGCCAAAAGCGCGCATCGCGCCAGCGAGTCAGCGCCAGGAACAGCGTGTATATGCCCAGCGTCATCATCAGGCAGATGAAGATATACATGCCGATGAAGGCTGTGAAACCCGCGGCGATGCCAGCAAAGAGACACCAGCGCCACTGTCTCGCATGCACAGCCCGATGCAAGCCATAAAGCGCCAGGGGGATGGTGGCCATCAACGCCAAATCAGGATGCGGTTGATGTTTCAGCACAAAGGTGCTCATCCCAAAGACGAAGGCGCCGGCGCAGGCGACAGCCGGGCGAGCAACCAACCGCAGCAAAAACATATAGGCCGCTAGCAGGTTGGCGGCGATGATCAACAAATAAGTCAACACATAGGCGTTGACAGGTGGCAAGACTTTCTGCAGCGAGCCAAAGACCAGCATGTGCGGCAAGCTGAAATTGTGAAAGACCAACGACAATTCAGTGGGGGAAAAAAGCAAATCGGTATGAAAGAATGCGGCGCGGCCCAGCAGCATTTCTTCGCCATACCAGGCATCCCAGTATTTCATGAAGATGTCGCTGGGTCCAGTTGGCACGCGGGTGGCGCTCACATCGCCGACGAGCGCCAGGCTCGGGTGCGTCATGACGATAATGGCGATGGGCGCGGCGATGAGAAACAGCCAGTGCGCGCGCGCGACTTGCACAATGCGCCACAGTGTAGCCGGCAGCCGCTTGCGCATTAGCTGCTTTCCAGCCAGTTCGCAACGTCTTTGGCGAAGTAGCTGATGATCATGTCGGCGCCGGCTCGTTTGATGCTGATGAGGCTTTCCAGCGCCGCGTCGCGCAGCCCCAGCCAGCCCATCGCCGCCGCCGCGCGCAGCATGGCGTATTCACCACTCACCTGGTAGGCGGCCAGCGGCAGATGGCAGCTTTCGCGGGCATCGCGGATGATGTCAAGGCTGGGCAGCGCCGGCTTGATGAGCAGCATGTCAGCGCCCTGCTCGATATCCAAGGCAATCTCTTTTTGCGCCTCGCGCCGATTCGCTGGGTCGATCTGATATTGGGCGCGGTCGCCAAAACCGGGCGGGCTTTCGGCGGCGTCACGAAACGGTCCATAAAAGACGCTGGCGGCTTTGGCGGCATAACTCATGATGGCGGTATGCGCGAAGCCCTCTGCATCCAGCGCCGCGCGTATCGCAGCGACCATCCCATCCAGCATGCCCGAAGGCGCGATTATATCGGACCCGGCGCGAGCATGCGCCACGGACGCCCGTCCCAGCAGCTCTAGTGTGGCGTCATTAAGCAGATAGCCAGCCGGCAGCTGCGGATTGTAGCGCTCGTGCCCAGGCCTGTTGACGAGACCGCAATGCCCATGATCGGTATATTCGCAAAAGCACATATCGCTGATGACCAGCAGATCGGGCGCGGCTTTTTTTATGGCGCGGATGGCGCTGGGAACGATGCCATCGTCATGAAAATTGTCGCTGCCGATGGCGTCTTTTTGCGCCGGGACGCCAAACAAGATCACCGCCAGGACGCCCAGCCGCGAGATTTCGCGCGCTTCGTCCGCCAGCAAGTCGATCGTCAGTTGCGCCTGCCCCGGCATGGAATCGATGGGGAGGCGCAGCCCCGCGCCGTGACGAACGAAGAGCGGATAGATCAAATCGGCGGGCTGCAGAGTCGTTTCGCGCACCAGGCGGCGGATAGCCGGAGTCAAGCGCAGGCGGCGCGGACGGTTGACCAGGCTCACCAAGTCTCCCAATGCACAATGTCATCAAAATGGTTGCGCCCACCAGCCTGGAGAGGTTTGGCTGCGCTGGCGGCATCAGCCGGATACCCGAAAGAAATGACCAGGCGAGTCTGCATATCGGCCGGCATACCCAGCAGCTCGCGCGCTTCGTCGGGTTCATAGATCGTGCCCAGACACGAGCCAATGCCCAGTTCGGTGGCAGCCAGCTGCATATACGCCGCGCTCTGTCCCGAGTCGAAGAAATGCCACAGGGTGCGCTCGTTCTGCGCAGGGACGGCGATGACGACGCACAGCGCCGCGCCAGCCACATGCCCCATCCCGCCGCCAGTTTGAGCGAGCTTGCGCAGTCGCGCGCGGTCTTGCACGGCGATAAAATGCCAGGGCTGGCTGTTCTTTGAGCTTTGCGCGCGCCGCGCCGCCCGCAAGATGCGCTCGATATGCGCGGGCTGCAGCGGCTCGTCGCGAAATTCACGGATGGCTCGTTTGCTGTGGATGGCTTGCCAGACCTCCATAAATAAGCGCCTTTCCCTCGTATCGACTGTCCGCATGTTACACGCCATTTTACACGCCGCAAAGCGCTGATCGGGCAAGGGGGAGCTTGGCTGTCATGTCCACATAACCAGCCGGCTGCGCGCTCGGCGGTAAAAATGGTTTGAAGCGACATCGTAGAGATGAACCGCGAGTCATCAAAATCTTTCACAAATTGAATTGCGCCACGAGCGCTTGCAAATATAATCGGTGTTAATCTGGATGGTGCTGCATAGACTAGGTGGCAATATGATATTCAAGAAGCTCTTGTCGAATAGACTTGTCGTATGGCTGATTGCCGTTCTCTTGAGCCTGCTGGCGCTGCCCTTCGGCGTATCGGCGCAAAGTGCCCCGAGCAATATACAGCTTTCCAGCCCCACCGCGGCCAGCCTTGTGCTCTCCTGGAATGTGGTCAACGAGGCGACAGGCTATGAATACGAACAAGTACTTCCTAGATTTTCAAGCCCTGTGGCGGTTGCGGGCGGGGGCACATCGTCCGTCACAATTAGCGGACTGGGGCCCGCTACTCTCTATGGATTCCGGATGCGCACTGTCTTCAGCGGCTCGAAATCAGCCTGGTCTTTTACAGCAACTGCCTATACAACGCCAACAGCGCCGAGAAATCTGCGCGCCATTTGTGTGGCCGGCACAGAGGCGCTCGTCGCTTGGGACAGCCCAGATTTAACCGGCCAAGCGGCAGGCCAAGGACTCACAATCAATTATCAGGTCTCTGGCATCATCGAAAACTTTTGGGGATCTCGACATACTGCGCGAGCCGTACGCCTTGGACTGAGCCTCAATACCGCCTATACAATTCGGGTTCGCGCCCTGTTTGTTCAGTCCTCAACAACCGTTTACGGTCCCGAGGCAAGTCTGCAGCTAACCACCGCCTCGACGCATATTAATGCGCCGAGAAGTTTGCGGATCAGCAACCTCACGAACAACTCCGTCGATTTGGCTTGGGACGCCAGCTCGACCGATACAGTCTCTTCGTATGATGTCACTTCTGATGGCGGCGCGACCTGGGTCGATTCGGGCAGCGACCTCACCCATAGTTTCACAAACCTGAGTAGCAATACCGCGTACAGGCTGAATGTGCGCGCGAAAAGCGGCGAAATCCTCTCTTGTGGCGCCGACAGAGCAATCACTGCGACAACCTTGGCCACCGCGCCAACGGGCTTGACGACCAGTGGCATCACCCAAACCGCCATCACCCTGAACTGGACAAAACTGACCGGCGCGACAACCAGCTACGAAGTCAATGGCGGCGCGCTTACTGAGTGGACGGATGTTGGCGATGTCGCCACATACACCTTCACGGGCTTGACGGCTGATACCGCTTATACCCTGCAAGTGCGCGCCAGCAACAACGGCGGCGACTCCGCAGCCGCCTCTGTCAGCGCACGCACGCTGGTTGGGCTCCCCGCCGCGCCAGATGCGCCGACCAGCTTGACCACCAGCGGCATCAGCCAGACCGCCATCACCCTGAACTGGACGAAATCAGCCGGGGCGACAACCTACGAGGTCAATGGCGGCGCGCTCAACAGTTGGACCGATGCCGGCG
>JAPOSR010000008.1 GCA_026709625.1 Chloroflexota bacterium | reverse complement strand
TGCGAGTTGAAGGCGCTGGGCGTCAACAGCATCATCACTGATCAGCCCGCGGCGATCTTGGCAGCGCTGGCGCTATGCTGAATCGGCTTTGGCGCTTTGGCTTTCACTTGCTCTACAACCAATGCGCCTTCAGCTACGATCATGTCAGTCGCGCAATTTCGCTGGGGCGCTGGAGGGCTTGGCAGCGCAGCGCGATGCGATTCCTGCCGCCGCCCGACGCTGGCATCGTGCTCGAGCTGGCGCATGGCAGCGGCGATATGCAAATTGACTTGCAACAGGCTGGGTATCGCTGCCTGGCGCTGGATTTGTCGCCCAATATGAACAAGCTGGCGCAGAAAAAATTGCGGCGCGTCGGCTTGCGCGCCAATCTCGTCCGCGGCGATGCCATGCGCTTGCCCCTGCCGTCCGCGGTGGTCGTGGCGGTCGTCTGCACCTTTCCCACCGCCTTCATCTTCCGCCAGCAGACCCTCTACGAGCTGCGGCGCGTCTTGCAGCCCGGCGCGTCCGCATGCATCGTCGTGGCGGGAGAACTGGCCGGGCGCGGCCCGCTGCGCAGCATGATTCGCTTCTTGTATCGCTTGACGGAGCAGGGACAGCCCCTCGCCAGCGGCAGCGACCTGCGCGGCTGGTTTGGCGAAACCGGATTCGTTGCGCAAGCGCCTGTAATCCAGTTGGCTGGCAGCTCGGCGCAGCTGATCATTCTGACAAAACCGCGCAAGCCCGCACTGGATTTTCCACCGCAAAGCTGTTAAAATGAAAAGCATGTGGTGGATGTAGCTCAACGGCAGAGCACCTGATTGTGGTTCAGGCGGTTGAGGGTTCAAGTCCCTTCATCCACCCAGCGGTGCCCACTTCGTGTGGGCGTTTTTCTTTGTGGACGGCTTGCTTATTGCGAGCGCCCACGGATAGCGCGGCGGCGCGCAACTCGGCGAGCGCCATGGACAGCCCGCCAGCCGGACTTCGCTTCTGTCTGTGGCGCGGCCTTGGGGAGTTCGCCGGCGGGGGCGCTGGCAGTCTGCTGCGGTGCATTGTCTCTGTGTTCGCCTTCGTTGTCGATCGCCTGCGCTGGTGGCTCTGCGCCCAGCAGCGCCTTGCTGGGTCTTTGCAGACCGAAGATCTCAAAGACGCTCATATTGGCGGCATCGGTATCTTTGCTGCGCGGCGGCGCCGTTGTCGCTGGTGGCTCTTCAAGGGGCAAACGGGGCGCATCATCAGCGAAAGTCGGGCGCGGATCGGCGGCTGGCACAGCGATTTCCATTGGCTGTGTATCGTCCAGCTTTGCATCGTCAGTGGGGCTGATGAAGCCCGCCAGCGCGACTGGATTTGGCTTGGTATCGCCCTCTTCGCTGGCTGGAATGGGCACCTTGCCGTAATCGAAGGCAAAGGGATTCTCATCGCCATCCACAGGAAAGATTTCGGTGGATGCGTCGTCTTGCCGAGAATCTTGATAGGTCGAGGGATGTCGCGGCTCATAGCTCGAGCGCGCGCTGACATCGGGCGCTTCTTGCATGGTCGCTTTGGCTTCGTGTGTAGAAATGCCGCCCGACTGCTGGCTGATTAACTGGTGAAGATTTCGCAGGCTGGCTTGGATCTGACTGCTGATGCTGCCCTTGAGCCCAACTGCATTGCGCAAGCCGCCCAACATGCCGCCGGGCTCGTATTGGAATGTCCAGCGCACCAGCGTGCCTTCGGGCACTTCACGCAGCTTAATTTGCCCACTGTTTTTACCATGCGCCACGCCAGCCACCACCTGGTAATTGTATCCCAGCGTTTCATACCAGGCGCTCACCTCGACAACGCGGTCGGGCCCGCTGCTCATAGTCTGCCGCCAGCGCGTGCCCCGGCCTTCGTGCTGCGTCGACAAGAATGTGACAGACTCCACGCCTGTTTGCCAGCGGGCGATCTGCTGCAAATCGCCCAGGAAACGCCAGATAAACTCGGGCGAAGCCGGGATCAAAATCTCCAGATCGATGACGCTCATGCGCAGATTCGCGACAGTATGCCAATGATGAGTTCTATGCTACACTTGTGAAACATTTTACCAATGGACGCGCGAAGCGCAACTATCATGCCCAACCCCGTATTCGCATTCGCTTGCATCATCGCCACCATGTATGGGCTGGCATTTTATGTCCTGACCGGTGGCGATGCGCGCCGGCTGGTGCTCTTCGTCGTCACCAGTTGGGTTGGTTTTTTGCTGGGTCAATACATCGGCGGCAGCATCCAGAGCGACATCTTGCGCATCGGCACAATCTATTTGCTGCCTGCGACCTTTGGGGCATTCGCGCTGCTGGTCTTTGCGCATCTGCTAACCTCGCGCCCGTCAACGCCGGTGACGCGGCGCTGAGCCATGCAAAGCAGCGAGACAGCGCCAGAAGACAACCAGACCGCTCGTGGCGCGGGCAATATCAGCCGCTTCATCAAGCTGGGCGCCGCGCTTGGCATCTTGCTCATCTTGGGGTTGATGGCCGCGGCTGTCGTTATGGCGCTTGCGGCAGCCGATACCTGGGGTCCAGTTATCCGCATAGTTCGCGATGTCATGCTGCTCATTCTGCTGCTGGAGTCGGCGCTGCTGATTGCCGCTTTGGCCATTCTGATGCTGCAACTCGCTGGCTTCTTTGTCATGCTGCGCGCAGAAATCAAGCCGGTTCTTGAAAACGTCCGCGAGACCGCGCGGCTGGGCAAAGCGACCGCCACTTTTGTGAATGACAACGCTGTCGCCCCGCTGATCCAGTTTAAGAGCTTTCTGGCTGGGCTGCTGGCATTCCTGCGCGAGTTGATGCGCATTCGCGGGCTGCTGACCTCTGACGATGCCACGAGCGAGACTCTTGATGAAGCGGACGCGCCCTAAACTGGACGATGACGCGGTCTTTGTCGGCATCTTGCTGGGCATCTTGCTGGGCGGATTTTTTGCGCAGCTGCGCATCGATCGACGAGGCGTGACGCGGCGGCGCGACCTGCTGGAGTTTGGTGGCGCCAGTGGCGAAATTGAGATCGAAGACGCGCTGCAAGCTGCCAAAAGCGAAGCGCGCTCGCGGATGCCCGGCGAAAGTTAGCCGACTTCGGTTGCGGCGAATGCGGACCCCAGCGCTGTCAGCACATCGGTGGCGATGACACTGCGGCTGCTGCCCACCGCTTGCGCCGCGATCGTGCCCGCCAGCGCATGAATATACGCGCCGAGTCGCGCGCTGTCGAATGCCGCGAGGCCCTGCGCGCGCAATCCACTGATCAAGCCCGCCAGCACATCGCCCGTGCCGGCTGTTCCCAGCGCGTCGGTCTTAACTGGAATCACGCTTGTCTGCCCATCGGGCGCGGCGATGAGCGTGTGCGCGCCTTTCAGCAGCACCACCACCTGCCACTGTTTGGCATAGCGGCGGGCGAAGCTCCAGCGGTCGGCGGCAATCTCGGCGGTCGAGCGCCCCGTCAAGCGAGCCATTTCACCAATATGCGGCGTGATGATGGTATTGGCGGGCAGGCGCTCCCACCAGTCGCGCAGCTGGCTTAGGCTGTTTAGCGCGTCGGCATCCAACAGCAGCGGCGGCAGGTCTGCGTCCAGCAGGCTGCGCACAAAAGCCTGTGTGCTGGCGTGCAAGCCCAAGCCGCAGCCCACCAGCAGCGACTGATATGCGCGCGCGTTGACAAGCACAGTTTGCGCGGCTTCGTGGGCAATGCAGCCATCCACAGACGCCAGAGGCAGCCAGGTTGGCTCGCGCAGGCTGCTGGCGATATTGTCAATGAGTTGGCGAGTCGTCGCCACGGTCACCAAGCCCGCGCCCGAGCGATAGGCGGCTTCGCCAGCCAAAGCAGCCGCTCCGATATAATTCGCGCAGCCAGCCACCACCATGGCTTTGCCAAATGTGCCTTTGTGCCCATCCAGCGGACGCGCCGGCAGCAGAGATCTTGCCAGCGGCGCATCCATGAGCGTGACGGAGACCCGCTGCCACTCGTCCAGTTCGTCGGCTATGCCAATCTGCGACACGACCAGTTCGCCCACAGCCGCTGCCGCCGGAAAAGTGAGCAAGCCTGGTTTGGCGGCGATAAAGCTGATGGTGGCATTTGCTGACAAGGCGGCGTTGTCGATCTCGCCGCTGTCGCAGTCGATGCCGCTGGGACAATCAATCGCCAGCACATAAGGATTTGTCTGACGGGTTGCGTTTCGAATGCTTGTCAAGATTGTTTTGAGCCTGGCGCGCAGGGGCGGGCGTCCACCAATGCCCAGCAGCGCATCGACAATTACATCCGCTTTGCCAGCCAGCTCGCGCAGAGCCGGGTCGGACTCGCTGTCGGCAGCCACTGTCCACGGCAACCCCGCCGCTGTCGCCGCGCGGAAGACTTCGTCATCGGCTGACCGCGCTTCGATCAGCAGCAAATGAATCGCGGCTTCGCTGCTTTGCGCCAGCTGCCGCGCCATGACCAGGCCATCGCCGCCATTGTTGCCTTTGCCGATCAAAAACAACACGCGCGTCGATTCCGCGACAGCCACGCGCGCGAGCAGCAACTGGCAGGCGGCTGCGCCGGCATTTTGCATCATCCGCGCATAGCTGAGACCGTGTTGATCAGCCGCTGCTTCGATCTGCCGCGCTTGTTTTGCGCTGGCTACTTTGGGTGCCATGAGGTTTGCCTGCCGCTTCGATCACAAGACTGGATGAGCAACGGCGCGATGTTTCTGCCTTTTGCCAGGTTCAGCTTTCTCGCGCGATGACCTGCTGCGCGAGTTCCACCAGCGCTTCTTTGGCGGGCGAATGCGGCAAAATGTCCAGGCTGGCAATAGCGCTGCGCACCAGAAGATTGGCGCGATCTCTCGCTTTGTCGATGGTGTCGCCTTCCAGCATTCTGCGCTTGATCGAGTCCAGCGAGTCGCTCGGCGGCGCATTGCCGTTGCTGCTGCCCTCGCTCAGCGCGACAGCGAAGCCGCGCCCCTGCCCAATGTCGATGCCACTGGTCTTGCCCAGTTTTGCTTCGTCGGCAACGAGATCAAGAATGTCGTCAACAATTTGAAAAGCCAGCCCCAGGTTGAAGCTAAAATCAGCCAGCGCGCTGGTTTCGGGCTGTGCCGCTCCTGCCAATTTCGCGCCGATTGCGCCGGCAGCGCGGAAGAGCGCGGCTGTCTTCAAAGCGATGATGCGTCCATAAACTTCGCGGTTGAAGTGATTGTTCTTGACAGCGCTGGCTTGCAGGGTTTCGCCTTCGACCAGCGCGGTCGCCGCCTGCGCCAAGTCAATGTTCAAATCGCCATACGGCGCCATCAATTCGTAAACGGCGGTGAACAGAAAATCGCCAGTCAAGAGCGCAAATGTACGCCCCCAGATGGCATTGACAGCCGGTTTGCCACGGCGCAGCACGCCATGGTCGTTGATGTCGTCGTGCACGACGCTGGCTGTGTGCATCAGCTCGACAGCCGCGGCCGGCTTGGCGGCATGTGACATATCGTCACCACCCATAGCCAGATAACTCAGCAACAGCAGCCGCGGGCGCATCCGCTTGCCGCCGGCGCCGAGGATATGCCGGCTGGCATCGCGCAGGACATCGACCTGACTGGCAGTGACTGTGCGCATGGCCGCCTCGACCGCCGTCAGTCCTTCGTCGACCGTTTGCCTAAGCGCTAGTTGGGGTGGCGCTGCGCCGCTCATCGCGCACTCCAATTCATCAGCTGTGATGTTCAGAACTTTCTACACATATTGTACTGTCGCGGTCGATATAGTCAACTCAAAGCCGCCTCGTCCACGCACTTGCCGAGCGTCTGGCACAACTGCGTGATATGCAGTCGGTCGTGCTGCGCCGTAAAATAAGCCATTTCCAATAATGTGGTCAAGCCAAATATGCTGTGCCGCGCTGGCCGCCTCCATTGTTCTGGTGTCAAACCGTCCAAGATCGACAGCGTCGCGCGCCGATCGCGGCTGAAGCGCCGCCACACCAAATTGGCGTCATCGTGGCATGGCGGCACATGCGGTCCGGGTGGCGGCAATGCAGTCAGGAAAGGCTTGTCTTCCGCCAGAATGCTCTGCAAGCGCGCTTGGTGCACCGATGCTTCGGTCTGCCACAGGTGGCAAACAATCTGCAATATCGACCATTCTTCGGGGTCGGGGCGTTCTTGCCATTGGCTCGACGATGAGTCTGCCAACAGCCCGCGCAGCGCGCCCAAATTGCCGCGATACTGTGGCGCGATCATCTCGGGCAGCAAGGCAGGTGGCTGGGCGATCTCGCGCCAGGCATCGCGCTGGATATGCTGCGCCAGGTCGGCCAAGCCGCCGTCTGTGGGCACATGCCAGGTCAAACAGCCGATGGCTCGGGCAGCTTGCATATCATTGGCGGCGCTGTCGCCGACCATCAGCGCTTCGTCGGGCTCGATGCCCACGCGCGCCACTGTTTCAGCCATGTATTCAGGCTGTGGCTTGGCGAAGTGCATATTTTCACTATGCGTGACAATCGCGAATTCGCTGACCAACCCGCCCAAGCCCGCCCATTCGAGGCGCTGCGCGATCGCCGTTTCGGGATAAAGCGGATTGGTCGCGACAGCTACCAGCAGCCCCTGTTCCAGCAGATTTTCAATTAAAGCCGCTGCGCCATCGGCCGGCGCGACCAGCGGCTGCAGCTCGCCATAGACCTCGGCGTAAAATCGGCGCAGAGCCTGGTCCGCATCGGCATGGGTGAGAGACAGCGAGCGCGCCAGACAGTTGACCATGGCTTCGGCATTGCTGGGACAGTTGGCAAGGTCGCTGCCTAGGCTGGCAAATCCGGCTCGCAGCGCGTGGATGCTGCCTTTGATGGCGAGCTCGCCGCGAAAGAACTGGTCAAACAGTTGGCGAAACGCATTGGCGAAGCGCGCATCCGGATTGTGCAGCAGGGTATTGTCCATGTCCAGCAGCACGGCTTTAATCATCGTTGCCGCCCAATGCCTGGCGAAAGATGTCCAGACCAGGATGATCATCTGGGCAGCCGATATAGGGGTCGACCTTCTCACCTGTCTTGAGACAGATGGCTTCCACCTGCACCCGGCGCATCAAGCCAAACATGCCGCTCTTGATGGTGATGACGAGTCGCGTGTCTTGGCTGGCATTGGCAAGCGCGATATCGGGCACGGGGCACTTGGCGCAGTCGCGGGCATGCCAATCCAGCGAGTCGGGGTTGGCTTTGGCGAGGCGGCATTCTTCAATATCGCGCGTGTGCCGGTTGAAGTCGGCATAATAATATGGGCATTCGCGCCCGGCTGGGGTTCTCATGGGTCTTTGATCCAAGCTTTGGCGAGGCGCGGCAATGTGTCCAGCGCGCCAAATTGTACAGTGCAATCGGGCAGCGACTCAAGAAAACTGGCTCCATAATTTTTGCTGATGACGCGGCTGTCGAATATGGCGACGATGCCGCGGTCGCTGCGGCTGCGGATCAGCCGGCCAAAGCCTTGCCGAAAGCGCAGAATCGCATCGGGCACGGCAAATTGCTGAAAAGAATTGCTATAGGTTTCCGCGCGCGCCGCAAAGATCGGTTCGCTGGGAACGGCGAACGGCAAGCGGGCGATGACCAAAGCGCTCAGGTCGTCGCCGGGGATGTCGACGCCCTCCCAGAAACTGCGCACGCCCATTAGCACAGCTCGGTCGGCGCGTTTGAAGTTCTCCAGCAATGCCTCGCGCCCCCCGCCAAAACTCTGGTCAAAAACTTCAATATCGCCCAGCTTCAACCGCGGCGTGATATGCAAGGCTGTTTCACGCAGATGGGCATAGCTGGTGAACAGCGCCATTACCCGCCCGTTCAGCGCTGTCGCCAGCTCGACGATGCCGCGCTCGACCATGCGCTGATACCCAGTGCGCTTGCCGGGCTCGGGCATGTCATCCGGGACGAAAAGCAATGTCGACGAGTGATAATCGAAGGGTGAGCCTAGCGCCAGCTCACGATAGGCCTCGACATAAAGGCGCTCTTTAATGTGATCGAAGTGTTCTTGCGCGCGCAAGGTGGCGCTCGTCAGCACGATGCTCTCCAGGCGCTGGCTGAGGTATTCGTCCATCATGGGTCCAACATGCAGGGGCGCGATCGTCAGCTGCAGCATATCGGCGCGTTCGCCCGGCTTGAGGCTATACACGGCATTGCCATCGGGCTCGCTGGCAAACCCTTCCAGTTGCTCGTGCAGATCGGCAATAAACCGCCAATGCCCGCGAATTTCGCTGCGGTATTCAGAAAAGTCGGGCATGGCAAACTGGGCATAGCGTGGCAGCGCAGCGACCAGGCGTTCGAGAGCGTCTGTCAAGCCGAGCAAATACGAAGCCAACTGCCGCCAGGCGCTTTGCACACTGCCAAAGCTGCCCGAGTCGCGATGCTTTTGCAGCAGGCGCATGCCATAGTGGCGATCGCTCTTTTGGCTGAGGACAAAGTCAAACAGCGCGCGAAAATAGCTCCGGACAGCAAACCGCATCTCGGCGATGACTTGGCTGATTGCGCGCACAAAGCCATCTAATTTGCTGGCTGCGTTGGGCGGGAAGCTCTTGCGCGCCTCGCTTAGGAAGAGGGTCAGGCACTTGTCGATGTCGTTCAAACGCCCTGTCAGTTTGCGCTGGTCGATGCGGCGGCTCATCCCGTTGGTGATGGCGTCCTCGAGGTGGTGCGCCTCGTCTACGATCAGGTTGTGATAGGTGGGCAAGGCGCGGTTTCCGACCGCCGCGTCTGCCACCAGCAGGGCGTGGTTGGTGATGACGATGTGGGCGGCTTCTGCCTGCTTGCGCGCGCGATGAAAAGGACAAATCCCAGCCATTTCGGTCGCGCAGCGGGCGGAAGCGCAGTTTTCGTCTTGCGCGCTGAGCCGCGACCACAGCTGCCAGTCAGCCCCGCGCAGGGTGATTGTGCCGCGATCGCCAGCGCCGCCTTCGTGCAGCCAGACGAGAATTTTCGCCAAAGCCCGCAATTCTTCAGGGGTGGTCGGTCTGCGCCGGCGCAGACTCGCCAGCCGCCGCGGACACAAGTAATTGCCGCGGCCCTTCATCAGCGCCGCGCGCAGCCCTTTGCCGACTACCCGCCGGGTGAGCGGAATGTCCTTGTGCAGCAGCTGCTCTTGCAGGTTGATGGTGTTGGTGGCGATCGTGACCCGATTGCTGTTTTGCAGCGCCCAACTCGCCGCGGGGATCAAGTAGGCCAGCGACTTGCCCGTGCCCGTGCCCGCCTCGATCAACAAATGCCGTCCATCATTCAGCGCGCCGGCGACCTCGCGCGCCATGTCACTCTGCTGCGGCCGCGTTTCGAAGCTGTTGTGCTGCGCCGCCAGCGCCCCACGCTCGCCAAAAATTTGCGAGACCTTTGCCAATGACAGCGGATTGCGGCTGGCATCAGCCAGTTCCAGCGGGCGAGCGGAAATCTCGGCTTGGTCACCAAAAAACGAGTCTACTGCAAATGGCTGTTGTGAAGCGGGCTTTGGCTCTGCATTGCGCAGCGACTCGCGCAGCGCCTCTTGGAATGCGCCCCGCAATGCCCAGTCCATGCCGCTGCTGTGTTGGATGATTTCCGACAACAGGCTGCTGGGCAGGCGACACAGCTTCAGCCACAGTTGCCAATACAGCCGCCCGGTCGCTTCGGCATCATCATACGCGCGGTGGGCATTTTTCAGGCTTACCCCCATCTGCGCGGCCAAGCTGCCGAGGTTGTAGCGCGCGGCGGCTGGCAACAAAATTGATGCCAATTCAAAGGTATCTATCGCGGCATGATCCGCCAGCAGTCCACACTTTTGCATGAAGCTGACATCAAAACTGACATTGTGCCCAATGATTGTGCTTTGCCCAAAAAAAGCGCGCAGTCTGGGCAGCAAGCTGTGCATGCGCGGCGCATCGGCGACATCGTCATCGTCTATGCCCGTCAAGTGGGTGATATCGGACGGGATCGGCTTGCCAGGGTTGACCAGTGTTTGATAGCGCTCGATAATCTCGCCTTGGCGGAAACGGGCCGCGCCGATCTCGATGATTTCGTCGCGGTCGGCATTGAGACCCGTCGTTTCCAGGTCAAAAGCGATATATTCGCCATGCATGCGCGACTCCGATCAGGCGTTTGCGCCAGGCCGGCTCACTCCGAGGCAGCTTCGTCAGACTCAGCCGCGGCGGCTTCGACTGGCGGTGGATTGGCGGCTTCGGCTGTGTGAAACGCAGCTTGCAATTCGCGGCGCGCCGCCGGCAGATCCAGCGCGGACATGCCGATGAAACCATCGCGAATCACTTGCTGCCAATTCTCAGCGCCATACAAAGACCAGAGCAATGACTGCACATTGACATCCGCCAGCGCCGCCTCGCGCGCCAGCAGGCTGGTCCCCCGCGCAAGCGCATAGCTGCCATCGCTGATGCTGGCGGTCGTCGGCTCGATGCAGCCAGCGCCGGCATCTGCCGCCACAGCGCGCGCATTCGCCTGTTCTTGCGCGAGCACAGTTTCATATTCTGCCCAAGTCATATATGTCAAGGCACCAGGCACATTGGCAACGGCGGCAGCGCGATAATTCGGGTCATGGTCGCGCTCGGTATCACGGCGCACTGGCGGGATGCTGTCGCCAGCCGCGCCCAGCAAAATGTCTGTATACGCATCCAGCGAGCGCAAGCCGAAGAGCGTCAGCGGCGATTGTGGGAATGCTGCGTCGACATCCGACCACTGCGCAACCGCCTCAGTCGATTCCGCCCGCCAGATTTGCGTGATCTGTTGGGTGGTCAAACAAGCGGCAAATTCATCGCCCGCATTGCCCACCAAGACAGTCGCCAGCGCGCCAATCGGGAAGGGCAGGGCAACCACTTCGGTGTCGGCGCATTCGTCGCCCGTCGGCTGGGCATCCAGCGCGGCGATATCAGCGGCGGCTGCGCACAAGTCCGTTAGGCCAGCGCCGCCGCCAGCGAAGTCGAGATCAATTTGCAGCTGCGGGTGGCTGCGCGTCATCCGCTCGCGCAAGTTGTTGAGCGGCTGATAAGCAGTGGCTGCGCCGACAATGCGCACCTCGCCAGCGAGTTCGGGCGGGATTCGGAATGCGCCTTCATCGCCACTGAGCAGCGGCATAGCTTCGGCATCAGCCAGAATATCCGCATTCAGCGCGTAGACGCTGTCGCTGGGCGGCGTAATGCCGGCTGTCGCGGCCAGCCCAGCGTTGGCAGGCTCGACAGCGAACTCCAGGAAGCGCAGCAAAGTTTCGCCCGCCTCCAGCCGCGCCCGATTCAAGAACATATACAGTGATTGCGCCGCGGCGTACTGCCCATTTTCGACCGCTGCGACCGATGGCGGCAAACATTCTCCAGAGCCAGCATCGCGCAGGCTCAGCAAATTGACTGCGCCAGCTTCCGCCAGCCCGGGCGACCACTGCGCAACCGCCAGCGCGCCCGGCGTCTCGCCAACGGAGTCGACCGGAATATCCGCGCCGTCCAGCCGCAGGCCATCGCCAAGCGCCAGCTCGTCTAAAATGGCGTAGGCAATCTGCTCCTGCGCTGGCAAGATCAACGTCAAGGGCAAATCGGCATATTCGTCGCTCGCAAAGGACCAGTCTTTCAGTTGATGGCTGGCTGTCGGCTTAAAAAGATCGTCCAGGCTGCTGGCCGACAAGCAGGCATCGGGCGCGTCCGAGTGGGTGGCAAATGCGACAATTTGGTGCCCGACCAGCAACTGGCTATAGATCACTTCGTTGGCATCGCAGTCAGCCGCTTCGGCCTCCGTCATTTCACGAACGCTGGTCGCCAAGTCGTAATCGCCATCGCAGAACAGGTCGATGCCGCGCGCGCTGCCGGCATCGCGAATATCCAGCGCATCGCCACTGGCATCGGCAACCTGCCGGACCAGCGCGTTGACGATGCTCGAGCCGATTACACGGAGCGTCGCGTTTTCTTGCGCCAGGCTGCTGCTCGCAACCAACAATACCGCAAACAAAAGCGTGAATCTTGTGATAATCGCCATGTACTCAGCCGTCCCTGATGTCTGCCCGCTGCACAAACAGGATTGTAGCGACAGCCATAAGATTGTAAAGTCATAGTTTGCCGCTATGCTTGTGGAGCGCAGAGGATTTCTTCAAGTCCCGCGAACACGGCGTAATTCGTTGACCCGGCCGATGCATCGCAGAGAATCATGAGCTACCGACCCCAGAGTATCTATGAAATCATCGGGGCTGATGCCATCCACAGCTTGACCGATGCCTTTTATGCCGCTGTCGAAAAAGATCCGGTTCTGCGCTGCATGTATCCCGATGACCTAGCGGAGCCGCGCCGTCATTTGCAGCTGTTTCTGGTGCAATTCTTCGGCGGGCCTCGCGATTATTCCGCCGAACGCGGGCATCCACGCTTGCGCATGCGCCATTTCCCCTTTGCAATCGACCAGCAGGCGCGCGATCACTGGCTGCGGCATATGCTGGCGGCAATCGACAGCGTCGACATCGGCGAACCCGCCCGCAGCCAAATGCGCGAATACTTCGACCGCAGCTCAGAATTTCTCATCAATCGCCGCGACTAAGTTTGGTCGGCATCGAGAGCGAATTGTTGGAATGCCTCGGCTGTCCAAGGCAGCGCCGGCGCGAAGAAATGCTGGTAGATGGCTTCGGCATAGACGCGGATTTCGTACTGGGCATCGCTGGCCATGCGCAGGCGCAAGAAATGCATCAGGTTGTGGGCGTCGACCTTGGTCACCCAAGTGTAATAGACGCTGAAGCCGGGCAGAAAGAGGCGCGCCATTTCTTTGGACACGCCGCGTTCCAGCGCCTGCGCATACAAGCGATACCCTTCCTCATAATGTGTCAGCAGCTTTTGCGTCAGTTCGTCGCTGGCTTGCTCGCCCAGGCGGCCTTCGCTGGCTTGCTTGTTGTCGGCGCTCTGCCGGCGCCAGATATCCGGCACATAAAAGTCGTTTTCTTGGAAAGGCGTATAGCGCCCCGACTGCGCGTTCATGTTCCAGGTGCGGTGGCGCACCCATTGCCACCAGGCAACCAGTGGCGCGCGCACGCGAAACTTGAATTCGACCATCTCAAACGGCGAGGTGTGGCGGTGGCGCAGCAGATAAAACAGCAGCCGCTTGTCTCGCTGAGCGCCTTTGCTTTCGCCGAGGAAGCTGACGCGCGCCGCGTTGACGATGGCGAGATCGCCACTGACTGCCGAAGCCGGGTGCGGCATCAGGTCAATCAGCTCGATCCAGCCCTTGTCCAGCACCGGCACGCGCTTGCCGATCAACTCAGCCGCCATAGCGCCTCCTCGCTCCGCAGGTTTGTCATATCACCCGCCAAGGTTTTGCAGCGCCAGCCGCAGCCGCTCTTCCAAATCGGCCGGCGCAGCAGGCGGGAGCTGCTGAATGGCTGTCTGCGCTTCGACGATGCTATAGCCCAGCGCGGTCAAGGCGTCGATCAATTCGCCGCTTGTGTCATCTTCGGGGTCGGGCGGCAGGGCATCCAGACGCTGGGTGAGCTTGTCTTGCAGCTCCAGCACAACTTTCTGCGCGGTCTTTTTGCCGATGCCCGGCACGCGGCTGATGACTTCCGGGCGGTCGTTCAGTACAGCGCTGCGAATATGGTCGACAGTCAGTGTGCTCAGCATGGCGATGGCGATTTTTGGCCCGACGCCACTGACCTTAAGCGCGGCGTCAAACAGTTCGCGCTCGCCGACCGTGCCAAAGCCATAGAGCGTCAGCGAATCTTCGCGCACCACCAGGCGCGTATACAGAAACACCCGCCCTGTGTCCAGTTTTTCGATGGTGCTGTAGGGCGCGATGACCTCGATGCCGACCCCGCCGACTGTGACGATCATGCTGTCGGCGGCTGTCTGGGCGAGCTGCCCTTCCAATGTGGCGATCATCGGCGCTGCCTAAGCCATTTCCAGGTCGCGCAAGCGGTAGCTGTGCAAGTCGGCGATGGCGACAGCCAGGGCATCGGCAGCGTCATCGGGGCGCGGCGTTTTTTCTAGCCTCAGCAACAGCCGCACCATCTCTTGCATCTGCGCTTTGTCCGCGCCGCCATAGCCGCAGACAGCCATCTTGACCGCGTTGGGCTTGTGCTCGGCGATAGGCAAGCCAGCGCCATGCAGCGCCAGCAGCGTCACGCCCCGCGCCTGCGCCACGCTGATCGCTGTCGTGACATTGCGCGCAAAAAACAACTCCTCGACGCCAGCGCGGTCGGGCCGATGCGCCGCGATAACTTCGCGCAATTCTGCATAGATCGTCTGCAAGCGCGCCGCCATTTCCCAGCTGGCCGCGGTGCGAATCACGCCATAATCCACCAGCTGCAGCGCGCCATCGGGCAATTCCTGCACGACGCCATAGCCCAGCGACGCCGTGCCGGGATCGATGCCAAGCGAGATCATCGATTAAGACTCATAGACAGCCAATACTTCGTCGCTGATGTTGAGGTTCGAGGCGACTGTCTGCACATCGTCCGATTCTTCCAGCTTCTCCATCAAGCGTATATTCTGCAACGCCTTGCTCTTGGATATATCCAGTTCGTTTTGTGGAAACCAGCGCAGCTCGCAGTCTTCGAATTGATAGCCAGCTTGTGTCAAGGCTTGTTCGACAGCCGAAAACTCGTCTCGTGGGGTATAGACAATGATCAGGTCGTCTTCAGCCACGACATCGTCCGCGCCGGCTTCCGCGGCTTCCATGAACACTTCATCAAAGTCGACATCGTCCGCCAGCGTGATATACCCTTTTTGGTCAAACTGCCAGGCGACAGCGCCATTGGTGGCCAGGCTGCCTTCGTGTTTGCTGAACGTGTGTTTGATCTCAGCCAGCGCGCGATTTTTATTGTCGGTCAAGATCTCTACAATATACGCGACGCCTTCTGGTCCATAGCCTTCATAGATCACCTCGACCACTTCGCCGCCGGCGATTTCGCCCGTGCCTTTTTTTATGGCTCGTTCGATATTGTCTTTGGGCATGTTGGCTGCGCGGGCTTTGGCGATCGCCAGTTTCAACCGCGGGTTTGCGCTTTCGTCGCCGCCGCCTTCACGTGCCGCCACCATGATGTCGCGCCCCAGCCGTGTAAATATCTTGGCGCGCTTGGCGTCTTCCGCCCCCTTCTTGCGCTTGATGGTCGACCACTTGCTATGACCAGACATAGACAGCGTCCCTTCTGCGTCTGCCGTGCGAATTGAGATAATTATAGCGCATTGTCACCGCGTCATTATAAACCGCAATGCTATAATGAGTGAGCTTGCCACGCAGATATGCCCAACGAGGTTAGGACTTGGCCGACCAGAGCCCGGCGGCAGCCGCCAATGCCGATGCAGCCAATCCCGAGCGCGTCGCCTGGATCGTCTTGCTGGGCGCTTTTGTCTGTTTCTGCGTGCTGACGATCAGCATCGCCTTCGGCGTGTATCGATTTTTGTTCCAGTCGACGGTCGCGCTGCCCGTATCGCTGGAAGTCGCCATCGGCACTGTCGGCATCACCGGCGTTGATATGATCGAAGCTGTCGAACGGGATCGGCGCGACCTCACCGACACAGCAGCCAGCATCAGCACCGATGCGCAGTCTCAGTCGACCATGCAATTTTATGACTTGGCTGATGACGATGAGCAACCGCCCTTGTTGGCTGCGGTCACGCTGCGGGGCAACACCTTCCTCACTTTCGAGTCTGCCAATACGCCGCGCTTTGACTGGAGCCAGCTTTCGCAGCGCATCCAGTTCGCTTCTTTGCGCGGCGCGCTGGATATTCTGGTTACTGGCGCTGGGGCGCGCAGCCTGCAAATGGACATCTATACTGCCGAGCATGACGGCGGCGTGCATGTGCAGCTGCTTGCCAAGGGGAGATACCGCCTGAGCGCCAGCGAAGACGAAGTGCGCCTATTGAGCCTGTCGGGGCGGGGGACAGCCCGCTTCCTCGGCGAAGCCGGCTTGTCTGGCAGCGCCCGCGCTGGACAAGAGTTGGTCCTGCGCCTGGGCAGCCGCAGCGTCAGCCAGCAAGATACCCTGCAAAACGTCTTAACCCATCCAACCTTCAGCTTGGGCGAACCAGTTGTGCCACGCGCAGATTCAGCCGCAGCGCCGCCTGGTTGGGAGTGCCTGGCGCCACCCGGCCAGACACCGCCAGGCACCTACAGCCGGGTTGACTTTGAAGGGCGGCAGGGCATGCGCTTGCGGCGGGTCAACCAGGCGCGCAGCAATGGCGAAGTGCGCTGCTGGCAGAGTTTCCCGGGCGGGCTGGATGTCAGCGACTCCGATACCATGCGCATCCTGGCCACATTCAGCCCCGAAAATCAATCGCTCAGTGTCTGCGGCTCCTTGGCCAGCGAGTGCATTCTGATGCTGAGGATCGATTATCGGGACAGCTATAACAATCCTGGCTCGTGGCTGCGCGGCTTTTATTATGCTGAAGATGTCACCGGCGCGGCGCGAAAGACCTGCGCCAGCTGCATCCAGGATCATATTCACACTCGGCAAGCTGTCTGGTATACATTTGACTCGGACAATCTGCTGAATCTCATCTCAGAAGCCAATCGCCCATCGCGCATCGACACGGTCACTTTTTATGCTTCTGGCCATCAATTTGATGTCGTCGTTGGCGAGGTCATCTTGCTGGTCGGCGCTTCCGCAAACACTGGCAGGGATGGCGGCTGACACAAATGACATTGCATGACCTCGGCAGGAGATCCGATGCCTGAAAGCCTCAATGACATGTTTCTGGTCGCGTTTGTTTTTGCGGCGGTGGTGGCGGCGGCATTCTGGCTAGCGATCGTCATCTGGGCATCCCGCGATATGCGCATGCGCTCGCGCGATCCGGTTGCGCCTGTCCTGGTCGGCAGCCTGGTTTTCCTCCTAAACTTGCCGGGCTTGCTCATCTATGTGCTGCTGCGGCCCCGCGAAACGTTGTCGGAAGTATACGAGCGGTCGCTCGAAGAAGAAGCGCTGCTGCAAGAGATCGAAGAGCGTCCGAGCTGCCCCGGCTGTGGTCAGCGGGTCCAGCCCGGTTGGCAGGTCTGCCCACATTGTCATCATCGGCTGAAGAAAGCCTGTGTCGATTGCGGCTATTTGCTGGAGCTGCCCTGGAATATCTGCCCGCGCTGCGCCACCAGCCAGATCACCCCAACCTCCGATGGCACGATCCCCACAAGTTCGCGGCATGTCCAGCCGGCCGAGCCCGCGCCGATCGACGCTCGCTGGGTCGCCTCGCAAGAACTGGACTAGCTAGATTTCGCCAGCCTCGCCAACTGTGTGAATCTTGATGAGGTTCGTCTGGCCATCGACGCCAAAGGGCACGCCCGCGATAATCACCAGCCGGTCGCCTTTTGTCACCAGATGGTGGTTGTGCGCGGCGCGGATGATGTTGCGGATCATCTCGTCGATGGTGGTGAACGCAGGGATTTGCAGCGCGGTCACGCCCCAGACCAGCGTCATCAGCCGCTGCGTCGTTGCGTTGGGCGTCATGCACAATATCGGCGTGCGCGGCCGTTCCTTGGCGACTCGCCGCGTTGTATAGCCCGACATGGTCGTGGTGACGATGGCTTTGGGCTTGATGACTTCTGATATGTCTGAGGTGGCTTTGCTGATGGCATCTGACATGTCTTCGCGGGGTTCGCTGCCGGACTGCCGCTTTGTCTGCATCAGCTGCGTTCGGCCGCCTTGGTAGGGCAGGTTCTTCTCGGCAATGGTGGCGATCTCGCTCATCACCTCCACAGCGCGCACGGGATACTTGCCGCTGGCGCTCTCGGCGCTGAGCATGATGGCGTCTGTACCGTCCAGGATCGCGTTATAGACATCGCTGGCTTCGGCGCGGGTGGGGCGCGGGTTCTCGGTCATAGACTCGAGCATTTGCGTCGCCGTGATGACAGGCTTGGCGGCTGCGTTGCACAGGTCAATGATGCGCTTCTGATGATAGGGCACTTCTTCTGCGGGCGTCTCGATGCCCAGGTCGCCCCGCGCTACCATGATGCCATCGCAGACGGCGATGATCTCTTCGATATTCTCCAGCGCCTCACCCATTTCGATCTTGGCGATGACAGAGACTCGCGCGCCCAGCCGCCTTACCAGCGCCTTGATCTCGTGTATGTCGCTGGCGCTGCGCACAAATGACATCGCGATGTAGTCACAATCGTTTGACAAGGCAAATTCTATATCCCTGCTGTCTTTTTTCGTGATGGCAGAGAGCGTCAACCGGGCATTGGGAGCAGAAACGCCCTTGCGAGATTTCAACGGGCCGCCCACCACCACCTCGCAGCGCAGACTCTTGCCGTCAGTCTCTTTGACAGCCAACTGCAAGTTGCCATCGTCCAGCAGCAGCGTGGCGCCGGCCGAAATATCGCGCACGAATTCGGGATGGGGCAGCGAGACAATGCCGTTCGCGCCGATGACATCGTCGGTCGTCAGCGTCACGCGGTCGCCGATTGCCAGCATCATGGATTCTTCGCGCAGTGCGCCGATGCGGATCTTTGGACCCTGAATATCGCAGAGCACGGCGACGACCGTGCCTTCTTCGGCGGCGATGCGGCGAATGTGGTGAATTGTCCGTCCGTGAGTCTGATGGTCGCCATGCGAAAAGTTGATGCGCGCAACATTCATGCCAGCGCGGATCATGGCGCGCAATGTGCCGGGCTCGCAGGAAGCGGGACCGATCGTGGCGACAATCTTGGTATGCTTGCTGTACAGGTTCAGTCGCACGCTCGCTCCGTCCCCAGGCTGCTGCAGTTGCCGAGTTTAACGCACATCGGCATTCAGGTTGGCAAATGCCGCCAAGCCCGCGTACTGCGCGGCGCTGCCCAGGCGCTCTTCGATACGCAGCAATTGATTATACTTGGCAACACGGTCGGTGCGAGCCGGCGCGCCCGTTTTGACCTGCCCGCTGTTCAAAGCCACAGCGATATCGGCGATGGTGCTGTCGGCGGTCTCGCCACTGCGATGGCTGGTCACCACGGTCATATTGTGGCGCTGCGCAAGCTGCCCAGCCGCGAAGGCTTCGGTCAAGGTGCCGATCTGGTTGACTTTCAGCAGCAGCGCGTTTGCCGCCGCTTCTTTGATGGCGCGGGCAACCTTTTTGCTGTTGGTGACGAGCAGGTCATCGCCGACCACCTGCACGCGGTCGCCAATGGCAGCTGTCAGCCGCGTCCAGTTCGCCCAGTCATTCTCTTCCAGACCATCTTCGATCGAGATGATGGGATAACGCGCGCACCAATCCGCCCAAAAATCGACCATTTCTTCGCCCGTAAGCTGCCTGCCTTCGATCTCAAGATGATACATGCCGTCCCGATAGAGTTCGGACGCGGCTGGGTCCAGCGCGATATAGATGTCTTCGCCAGCCCGATAGCCCGCCTTGTCAATCGCTTCCATAATCACATCCAGCGCGGCTTGATTGCTGCCCAGGCTGGGGGCAAAGCCACCTTCGTCGCCGACCGTCGTTTGGTAGCCCTTGCTGTTCAGCAGCTTGCCCAGTTGGTGATAAATCTCGACGCCCCAGCGCAGTCCCTCGCGGAAAGTTGCCGCGCCCACCGGCATCACCATAAATTCCTGAAAGTCGGCGCTGCCCAGCGCGTGCTTGCCGCCATTCATGATATTCATCATGGGCGTAGGCAAAACATGCGCGTGCACGCCGCCCAAATACGCATATAGAGGCATGCGCAGACTCGCGGCAGCGGCATTCGCCAAAGCCAGCGATACACCCAAAATCGCATTTGCGCCCAGCCGACTCTTGGTGGGCGTGCCATCCAACTCCAGCATTCGTTCGTCCAGCGCTTTCTGGTCGGTTGGCGACTGTCCGACAATCTCTGGCGCGATGATCTCGTTCACCGCCGCAACCGCTTTCAAGACGCCCTTGCCCATATAGCGCGCTTGGTCGCCATCGCGCATCTCCAGCGCTTCGTGCTCGCCAGTCGATGCGCCGCTGGGCACGATTGCCCGTCCCTGCGTTCCATCAGCCAGCGCGATATCGACTTCAACCGTTGGGTTGCCACGCGAATCGAGTACCTCGCGCGCCGCCACTTTGCAGATTTTGGGCATGATTTGCGCCTCCCGGGTCGCTGTGCAAGCTGCCGATCATCCATGTCGCTCGGGGTCGCTCTGGGTCGCTCTCGCCGTCCAAGCGCGCACCATGATACTGCAAACGCGCATCAAATAAACCCTGAAGCGCTCCCCGCTTGAATTGCCGCGCAGCCATCCGGTAGAATAGCCGCCCAAGAGCAAGGTCCGCTTAACCGGCTGCGAAACGATATGATGCGCGAACAGCGACAAGTCTACCTGGATCACTCGGCCAGCACGCCCGTAGACGCCCGCGTTTTGCAGGCGATGCGGCCATTTTTCAGCGATGTCTATGGCAATTCCTCATCGGCGCATCAAGGTGGCCGGGCTGCCGAACGCGCTGTCGAGGCTGCTCGCGAGCGGGTAGCGGCCTTGCTGCATTGCCAGCCGGCGGAGCTTGTCTTCACGGGTGGCGGCAGCGAGAGTGACAATCTGGCGATTCGTGGCGCGGCTTGGCGCTCGCGTCAGCTTGGCAGGTCGGATCGATTGATCACTTCGCCGGTCGAGCACAGCGCCGTGACGCAAACAATCCACCAACTAGATTCGCTGATGGGCTTCACGGCGGAGTTTGCGCCCGTCGATCGCGCGGGCTTGGTGGACGCAGCGGCATTCGCAGCGGCTTGTCGGCGGGGCGGGGCGGTCGCCAGCGTGATTTATGCCAACAACGAGCTGGGCAGCATCAACGATCTGGCGCGTTTGTCTCGCATCGCGCGCGGGCAAGGGGTTCTTTTTCACAGCGACGCTGTCCAGGCGGGCGGGCAGCTGACGCTGGATGTGGGCGCGCTGGGTGTGGACATGCTCAGCTTGTCGGCGCACAAATTCTATGGTCCCAAAGGCGTGGGCATTTTGTATATCCGCGAAGGCGTCGAACTCGTCAGCGCCATCACGGGCGGCGGGCATGAGCGTGGACAGCGCGCCGGCACACACAATACAGCGGGCATCGTTGGCTTGGCAAAAGCCTTGGAATTGGCGCATGAAGAACATGCCGAGCGCACCGAGCGCTTTTCCAGGCTGCGCGACCGACTGGTGACTGGCGTTTTGCAGGAGGTTTCGGGGGCGCAGCTCAGTGGACACCCTGAGCGGCGGCTGCCGTCTCATGCCAGCTTTGTGCTGCCGGGCATCGATGCCAACGCCTTGCTGATGCACCTGGACATGCGCGGCATCGCTGCCAGCAGCGGCTCAGCCTGCAAGGTCGGCGACCCCGCGCCATCCGCGATCTTGCTGGCGGTGGGCTATTCGCCAACCGAAGCCAGGTGCGGCTTGCGGCTGTCTGTCGGAATGAGCACGACACCTGGCGATATCGACTATGCCGTGGAGGCGCTGGCGGATGCCGCCAAGAAGCTGCGCAGCCTCTACAGCAAAGAGCCAGCCCGAGAAAATGTCCAGCAGCTTGCGGCCAAGCCCTTGTATGATTAGGGCTGAGTGAGATTGGCAAACGAGTCATCGCCTCGCCCCAAATCGCGAATAGGCATTGACTGAGAGGGTGAATGAAGCAACGAGCTGAGCGCGTTGTCGTCGCCATGAGCGGCGGCGTGGATAGCTCTGTGGCTGCGGCGCTGTTGGTGCGCGCTGGCTATGATGTAGTCGGCATGATGATGCGCCTGTGGTCAGACCCGGCGCAGGGTGGCGCGGCGCACAATCGCTGCTGCACGCCGACTCAGATGAGCGATGCTCGCCGCATCGCCGACCAGCTTGGCATCCCCTTTTATGCGCTGGATACGCAGGATGTCTTTCGTGACGTGGTTGTGCAGGCTTTCATTGATGGTCATCGCAGCGGCGATACGCCCAACCCCTGCCTGGAATGCAATCGGCGCATTCGCTTTGAATGGCTGATGCAGCATGCGCTGGCGCTGGATGCCGACTACCTGGCGACCGGACATTATGCCCGCCTGGCGCGAGGTCCCCGCGGCGAATGGCTGCTCAAGCGCGGGGTTGATCACAACAAAGACCAGAGCTATGTGCTTAGCGTGCTCGGGCAAACACAGCTTGCTCGCGTCATGTTTCCAGTCGGCGATTATCCGAAAGCGCGGGTGCGCGAGTTGGCGGCGGAACTGGGCTTGGGTGTGGCCAGCCGCCAGGACAGCCAGGACCTGTGTTTTTTGGGAGCGGGCGATTATCGTGACTTTTTGCGGTTGCGCGCCCCAGATGTCATGCAGCCCGGCCCCATCGTTGCCGCCAGCGGGGAAGTGCTGGGCGAGCACGGCGGCTTGGCAAATTACACAATCGGGCAGCGCAAAGGCTTGGGGCTGTCGCATCACGAGCCGCTGTATGTGCTGGCGACCAATCCAATGCGAAACGCGTTGATCGTGGGCACGCGCGACCAACTGGGCCGCGACTTTCTGCGCGCCAAAGGCGTCAACTGGGTCAGTGGCGCGCCACCCGATTCGCGGTTTCGCGCCCAGGTCAAGATTCGCTACCGCGCACAGCCCCAGCCAGCTGACATTGTCATCACCAGCGCCGACAGCTTCGAAACGCGCTTTGACGAACCACAGCGCGATATCACGCCGGGTCAGGCAGCGGTCGTGTATGCCGATGATACATGTCTGGGTGGTGGTCGCATCGCCAGGTTTGCGGGCGAAACGTAACTGCTAGCCGGCGAATGCCTGGGCGATTTGCGCGGGGAACAGCAGCGCGAAGCCCGTGGCAGCCGCGATATTCTGGCCATAGGGCAGCGCCGTGAACGGTCGATACTCGACGCTTCGCCAGTTGGAAACTGCCCAATGGATGCCAACGCTCAACCCGCCAAGGAGCATAGCCAGCAAGACCACAGCCAGCGCGCCAGGAAAACCGACCGCCAGGCCACAAGCCGCCCCCAGCCAGACATCGCCCAGCCCAAAAACGACTGTTGCCGACGACAGGTTAAGCCGCCGTCCGAATAGCCGGCCGCCTTGATAGGCAAAGCCAAACGCGCCGCCAGCGAATAGCGCGCCGACCAAAGTCGACGGCAGGGCGGGCGATTGGTTTGCGAGCGCGTCAAAGATGGAGACGCCCGTCAAAGCGCACAGAGCGCCGGGATGAATGATGCGCCGCCGCAGGTCAATGGCGGCGATGCCTGCCAGCAGCGCCACTTGCAAGGCGCTTATGCCCAATGCCGCCTCCAACATGGTCATGGCACCGGTGGCAGCAGCCCTATGGCGATGACCAACAGCGCCAGCAAGCTCAGCGCGCCGGCAGCCAGCATGCCCATCTGCTGCCTGCGCGTGAGCTCGTCCGCCTCGTCTATGCTTGGCGCGTCGGCAAAGTCCAGTTCCAGCGGCAGCGCGGTTAGCCCATCAACCCGCCACAATTTCAAACGCGGTTTGGGATAGGCCAGCGAGACGATCAACTGCAGCAGGCTGCTATCGGCTGCGCCTGACCGATCGGCTTGCGAGGGAATGGGCGGCGTCGTTGGATGCGAGTGATACACGCCCAGCCAATCCAGCCCGCGCTCGTCAATCTGTTTCAATCGGCGCAGATGTTCATCGGGCGCCAGCGCGAACGCTTGCTCGGGCATGGCTGCGGAATTGGCGACCGGCAGCGTCAGCGAAATCAAACCGCCTTTGCCGGCCAGCAAGCCACAGGCTTCGCATGGCGACTGGGCGGCGGCATGCTCGACGATCGTTCGCGCGGCAGGGTAAGCGATGCGCATAGGCGCGCCTAGCTCTCTTCGGGCGGGATGCGGAAAGCGATCTCCAGCGCGTCTTGCGGCGGATTGCGCGTCTCGAAGTACAGCTCGGCTCGCAGTGTATAGTCGCCAGTCGGGTCGTCCAGCCCGCGGATGTGCATGGTAAATTCGTTATTGAAGTGCATGGTGGCGATGATATCCAGATCGCTGACCAGCAAGCCATCACTGCGGCGCGCCGTGATAACCAGATTGGGGCGTTCCTGAAAAGGCGTCAGCGACAGATTGACTTTGACGCGAAAGCGGTCGGCATAGGGGCTGGCGCGAAAGCTCTCGATCTTGAGTTTGTGGCGCGGCTGGGGCACCTGGCTGGGGTCGTTGAACAGGTTGATTTCCATAGGCTCAGCCTCCTCTTGCCAGTTGCTGCAGATGGCGGAGCGTCCGCATTGCCTTGTCAAAATCACGCTCGCGCACCACAACATGATCGCGCGAAAAGGCGGCATAGGTCAAGATGGCGACGCCATCCCGCGCCAAAGCCCCGCTCACCAGCGCCATAAAGCCGACCAGCGCAGGATCCAGCTCGATATCAAAGGCAATCAGACGATATGTCGCCTCGCTTAGGGTCGCATGGCGCAGGCGGCGCGCAAATTCCTGGCATGCGTCATCGGGCAGCAGCAGGGTAACTTCGTCTTTGTCAGCCAACAGCGCGCTGAACGGCATAGCGGCTTCGGCCACAACGCCAGCAGCCAGCGTAATCGCCGTGGGCGGCAGCCGCAGCAAGCGATAGACGCAGCCATCGCTGTGCAGCTTCGCTTGGCTCAGCGCTGTTTCCGGGGTCTGCGACAATTTAGTCTCACTCATCAAACTGGTAAGTCGCTTCGGCATAATACCGCACGCTGCGCCGGGCAAATTGCGCGTGCAGCCAGTCGGCGAGCTGTCGATTTTTCGCTTGCAGCGGCAGGTCGGCGCGCAGCTGCTGCATGGGATAGCGCAGGTTTAGCGCCCGCCCGTGGATGATATGGCGGCTGATGCCCGGTGGCAGATAGGCGCGCTGCAAGGCGGCGGCGATGATGTCCTGCGGCTGATAAATCGGGAAAGTGACCAGCGCCAGCGCCTTAGGAAACAGCGCCCACGCCCGCGTCGGCTCGGTCAAGGCAGTGCGATACAACGTGGCGCGGCAGTGGTACGTGTCCACCACTGTGCGCAATGCGGCATTTCGCTCGCGCAGGCTGTCGCCAGGAGCGCGGATGCCAAAGGAAGCGCCATCGCGCAGGCTGAACGAAGCGATGGCGCTTGTGTCGGCTGCAGCGGTTATTTCTGCGCCCGGCAGCTTCTCCAGCCCATGCCGCAGGCTCGCCGCCGCCCATTCAGCCACGACATGCTGCCATACGCCCAGCTCGACCATGCCGCTTGCGTAGTCGACGATTTGCACGAGAATGTGCGGGAAGTCCAGCGCTCTCAAGGACGCATGGCGGTTGGAGCCATCCATCAGCACGAACCGGCCATCGGCGGCTGGCGCGACCAGGGGCGGGTTGGTGAAGTGGTCAGCCTCTTGCAGCCGCGCTATCAAGGGGCTGGAACGCTGAATATCGCTGGTTTCGTGGGGCAGCACCGCGCCGATGTCGACAATGCGCAGATCAGGCGGCGGGGCGTTGTGTGGATTCACAAACACGGCTTGTACCAGTAGACTGACAAAGAAGCGCGCCTAGCCTAGCACGAAGCGGGCGCAGCGGCAATCGTGGCTGTCGGCGAGGAGGCACCAATGGGGGCGCAAGAGCAGGGTTCAGAAGCGGTCGCCGGTCGTTGGCTGACGATCCCGCGCACGTTGGTCTTCGTGCTGCATGGCGATGCCGTTTTGATGATGAAGCGCGCGCCGCACCGACGCGTTTTCCCCAACCGATACAACGGGCTGGGCGGGCACATCGAACGCGACGAAGACCCGGCTGCGGGGGCGCTGCGTGAAGTATATGAAGAAAGCGGCTTGCGGGTGCAGTCCCTGCGTCTGCGCAGCATTCACAATATCGACGCTGGCGAGCAAACTGGCATTATACTGTTTGTGTATACTGCCGCCAGTGAGGGGCGCGCTGTGCGCAACGATGGGACGGAAGGCGATCTGGAATGGATCCCGCGCGAGCGGCTGGCGGATCTTGACCTTGTGGAGGACCTGCCACAGCTGCTGCCGCGAATTTTGTCGATGGATGCCGCCGCCCCGCCGCTGAGCGTCCATGTCAGCTATGATGAGGCGGACAGCATCGTGCTGCGTTTTCATGACGAAGACTGACTCGCCGGCGCGCCGCAATCCCTTGCAGCGACTGGGCTGTCTGCTGCTGTTGCCGCTGTGGTTTGGGCTGCTGTCGCTTCCCTGCGGCTTGTTTTATCTGGCTTCCAATGGCGAGATCCGCCTTGAGCATGGCGATATTCCCCAGCCACACGCCCATCCTCTGCTGCTGATCTCGCTCATCAGCGAGCAGCGAGAACGCGGGCTGCGCATCGAGACATCGCACAGCGTCGCGCAAGATCCGCTGCTGTGCGTGCAGACGGTGGTGCGCTTTGCATTGTGGCAATCGAGCGGCGGCGATCAAGATGCGCGCTATTGCGATTGTTATGCGCCAGGCGCGGATGACAACTGGAAGCTGAGCGAAACCAGCTCCGGCGCCTGCCAGCATCGCGGAGCGCGCTGATGGACCTGCTGTCGGCAATCGACCCGGCGCAACTGCCCTTCATCGCCGTGGGCTGCGCGCTGTTGTGCGTGGCGCTGCTGGTTATCGGCTTTGTGCTGCAAGCCCTCAGCGGAATCATCGATCTGCTGCTGGGCATACTTGGCGCGTTTGTGGATTTGCTGCAGGGCGGGCCGGTCGCTTGGCTGGGCTGCGCGCTGGCAATAGTCACGCTGGCCGCATGCGCCGGGCTCGCCTTCCTACTGGTTGACGCGCCCAATAACTGCGCCGCGTATCCGACCAACTTCTGTCGCTGGTTTGGCTTTATCCCCTAGCGCCGCGAGGTCGAGCGCGGCTGGCGGCAAAGCAAAAAAACTGCTTTGCAGCGCTAAGTATTTTTTGCTACACTGCAATCAGCATCGGCATCAGGAGCCAAGCTATGGCCTCGACCGCAATCTCGCTGAATCGCTCGCAAGCCTACGCCGCCGAGATTGACAAAGGCAGTTTGTGGCTGCGCAACCGCCGCTGGGATCTGTTCTTTATTACGCTCAGCGTGGTTGTCGTGCCCCTGCCTTATGTGATGTACCTGCTGGGCCTGCGGTTTGGGCTGGCTGACGACATCAGCCGCAACCTCGTCAACACCTTTGTCGCGGTGGCGATCGGCGGACCGCACATGATGTCGACATTTCTGCGCACAGGCTTGGACGAGCGGTTCAAAGAACGCTATCCGACCTTGATTCGCTCGTCCATCATCATTCCCGTCATCGTGATTTCGCTGGCATTTCTGAACCTGAGCTTGATGCTGACCTTTTTCTTTTTCTGGGCATCGCTGCATGTCTTGCACCAAGTTACCTATATCGTCGAGCTGTACAACCACAAAGAAGCCAAGTTCGTCCGCCACAGCGCCTTGAGCCCGCTGGCGCGTTTGACCGACTATGCAATCGTGTTGACCAGCCTCTTCCCGATCGCCATGTGGAAGATCAGCCAAGGCACATTCGAAATCGGGCAAAACGACCTGGGCGAAGCCATACCCGACCTCTTCCAGCAGCCCGACAATCCCTGGTTTTTCATCCTGGTTACATTGATATTTTGCGCGGCGCTGGTCGCTTATATCGGCAAGTCGATCTATGAAGCGCGGCAGGGCATTCTAAATATGCCGAAATTTATCTTCGTCACGCTGACAGTGATTGTCGCGTTCTTTACGCCGCTGCTGCCCAATCTCGATACGGCTTTTCAAGGGTTGAATACCTGGCATTCTTTCCAGTACCTGGCAATTACTTTCTACATCATTAAGATCCGGCAAATGATGGGCGATCTGGACGACAACGCGCCGCTGGTGGCTCGCTTCAGCCGCAAGACAGCCGATTCGCGCGCGCTCTATGGGTTCAGCGCCTTGCTGCTCGTTGGGTCTGCGGTGATATTCGCGCTGGTCTATGCGCTGGCGGGCATCGTCAATCCGGGCATTGATGGCAACAGCCACTTCGACATCGCCTATTACACGGCGATTTTGTCATTCTTGTGGATTCATTATTACCACGACCACTTCTTGTTCACCGACTTTGAGGCGCTGGACGGAGCCTACCGCTAGGGGAATGCTTCATCGACCCATTGCAGCGGGTCGACATGGAGACCACTCACCCAAACTTCCCAGTGCAGGTGCGGTCCCGTGCTGCGCCCAGTCGAGCCTATCGTGCCGATGAGTTCGCCAGCCGCCACCTGCGCGCCAACCTGGGTGTGCGCCTCGTTCAAATGCGCATAGAGGCTGTAGATCCCCCAGCCGTGATCAATCATGACAGTGTTGCCGCGGATCTGCAGCCGCTCAACCAGCTTGACTTCGCCAGCCGCAGCCGCCCGCACCGCCGCGCCGGTCGGACCAGCGAAGTCGACGCCGCTGTGATAGCGGTCAAACGGACTGCCATTGTAGGAGCGCAAGGTGCCGAAATAGGCGTTCATGTTGTCGGTGGCTGGCAAGCGCAGCGAGCCTTCCCAAGCGCGCTCGGGCTTAAAAACCGAGGCGATCTCCGCCAACTGCGCGATCTCCGCCGCTTCGATTTCCCGCGCCAGCAGGACGCTGTCATTGATGGTCAGGCTTTGCCGAAAGTAGCCGCCGCTGATGACCTGGATATTGGCGGAGACCAAACGCACATTGCCATTCGCGTCCGCAATCGTCAATTCCAATGGATACATCGCTGTCGGCGTGAACATAGGGATGCCCACCAGCATGTTGTGTCGCTTGCCCGACTCGCGCGTGATAACCTGCAGATCCTGCTCGATGAAGGTTCCCGTCACGGTCATGGCATCGCGCGTCCACAGCTCAATTCGCGCTGTTTGGCCTTCTTTGAACACCAGTGGATCGACTGTAAATGCCAGCACATCGCCGGGCAGGGCGCGCGTCAAACTCGGCAGCTTAATGCCCGGCACCGCCAGTTGCTGGCCAACGCTCAGCAGGTTCGGGTCGTCCATGTCATTGGCTCGGGCGATTGTGTCGACAGTCAGGTTGTATTGCAAGCCGATGACAAAGAGGGTTTCGCCAGCGGCTACGGTATGCAGATAGGCTTCGGGCATCTCGCCATTTCGCGCGAAAGAATGCGGCGCATTGGCCACGATAGGCGGTGAGGGGGTATCCAATGACGAGGTCGGCGCAGCTGTGGAGTCGCTGATTGCGGTTGGCATGGGTGTCGGCGCTGCGCCATCTGTGCCCAGTGGAATGAGCAGCCGCTGGCCGGGCAGCAAGCTGTCGGTGAGGAGCAAGCCATTGGCTTGGGCGAGCTGCTCGGCAAAAAGGTCATACTGCAAGGCGATGCGGAAAAGATTTTCGCCGCGCTGCACCACATGCAAGGTCAATGCCGCATCTGCCGTCTGCGCCGAAGCCTGCGCGGTCAACAACCAGGCAACCAGACAGCTCATCACACACCGCATTTGGCCTTTCACGCAGCAGCCTCTTCGCTTGCTAGCCGGCGGCTTGGGCGCGGCGCGCAATGGATTCACAGACAGCGCCATCGAGCCACGCCAACCAGGTTGATTGATCAGGCGCGGCCAACTTATCCGGGAATGATGAGCACCTGACCGATACTCAGGTCATGCACATTGAACAGCCCATTGAGCTGGGCGATCTCGTACATATTGACGCCATAGCTCAGCGCAATGGCATAGAGCGAATCGCCAAAACGGACAGTGTGCAAGACAGGCGTCGGCGTCGGGGTGGGCGTCGGCTGGCTTGTCTCGCTAGTGTCAATCACTTGCAGCACTTGTCCGATATAAATGCGACTCGGATTGTCCAGTTCATTCAAGGCGATCAAGACAGTCACTGTCGTTTCGAACTTGACGGCAATATCGCTGAGCGTTTCGCCCGCCTGCACAATGTAGCCAGTGGTGCTGACTTGGTCTAAGGATGGCGTGCCGGTGATCATGGGCGTTGGCGTCGGCGTATTGGTGGGCAAGGGCGTCGCTGTAGGGATCGGCGTGCGCGTGGCGAGAACCAGCACCTGCCCGACATCAATGTTGTGCTGGTTGAATATGCCATTTAGCGCGACGATTTCAGCGACTGTCATGCCATAACGTTGTCCGATGGACGAGAGCGTGTCGCCACGCAGAATCTGATAGGTGAAGGGCGTTGGCGAAGGTGTTGGCGTATTGGTGGGTGTCGGCGTCAAGGTTGGCGTCGGTGTATTGGTGGGGCTGGGCGTGACGGTTGCCGTCGCTGTCGGCGTGGGCGTGGGTATAGATGGGCCGGGCAGCGCTTCGGAAAACTGCGCTTCGATGTCGCTTATGGGCACAAGCAGCCGCTGCCCGACAAAAATGACATTGCGCGGATTTAGTTGGTTGGCTGCGCCGATGTCGTCGATCGTCGTGTCGTATGCCAAAGCCAGCGCGCTCACCGTATCGCCTTCTTGCACAACATGCGTCACAGAGAGCTGTGTTGGTGTGGGCGAAGGCGCCGATGTCGCGGTCGCCCGCAACGTCGGCGTGGGCGTTGGCGAATTCAGCGTCTCAGGCGTTGGGGTGACATCGACCAGGAAGACCGCCTCGATGGCGACATCCAGGGCGGCATCGTCGACATAGATGTAATTGTTGGCGCGCGGTCCGCCGGCGGTAGACTCGATAAACACAGTAATCGCGTCGTTTTCGGCGGTGGCGATGACGGCGTATTGGCGGTATGCGTCATAATAAAAGGTGGCGGATGTCGACCAGATGATATCCGGACTCGCGCCGTCGGTGCCGCCGGTTGGGTCGATGCCCACACGCAGCTCGACATCGCCCGGGTCTTCGCTGGCGTCGGCATCTTCAAAGCTGGACGACCACACATAGCCATACAGGCTGAAGCGATAGGTCGTGCCGCTCCGCAGGCCGGCGACTCGCTGGTACAACCCGCCTTGATGCGTCGCGAAGAGCGTGAAGTATTTCTGCGCTGTGCCGCCTAGTGTGCGCACACGATCATTTTCCTGGTCATAATTGGGATCGTGATTGGCAAAAGACGGGCTGGCGGCGCTGGACGGAATATGCCAAGGCACCCAGCCTTCCGCCACGTGGCGCGGCGCAGCACCCTCGCGGGTTATGAATTCGCCGTCAAAATCGCCATTGATGAGCAGATCGACAGCTTCCGTCTCTTGCTCTTGCCCCAAGGCGATGCCCGTCAAGATCGCCAAAGAGCTGAATAGTATCATGAATGATAGCCGCTTGCTCATTCCCATCCCCATTGTCGCGGTTCACACTGCCAATAGTCTACAAGCATTGCGCGATCTGTACAAAAGCATATAGTCGCATTTCGCACCGGGAAATGTGGCTTGAAAAAGCGCCGATTTTCGCGTAGCCTTGCCGTTTATGCGCCGCAAGACAAATCAGCGGAGGTTTGTTCCTTTTGAAGCTGCATGAATACCAGTCAAAATTCTTGTTTCGCGACTTTGGCATCCCCATTCCAGCTGGGCAGGTGGCGAAGACCCCGGCTGAAGCGCGGGCAATCGCCAGTCAGCTGGGCGCGCCGGTCGTTATCAAAGCGCAGGTGCATGTCGGCGGCCGCGGCAAGGCTGGCGGCGTCAAACTGGCTCGTGATGCCGATGAAGCCCACCGGTATGCCGCGGATATTTTGGGCATGGAGATCAAAGGCTTGGTCGTCCAGCAGGTGCTTGTCGACCCCGCCGCGGATATTCAGCAAGAAATCTATTTGGCGATCACCAACGATCGCAGCGCCGGCATGCCGTTGATTATGAGCTCGATAGAAGGCGGCATGGACATCGAAGAGCTTAACCGCTCGCGCCCCGAGGCGATTATCCGCGAGCGCATCGACCCCATTCTCGGCTTGAACGACTTTCAGACGACGCACATCGCCAGCGCCATGGGCATGCCGCGAGCGCACTGGCGCAGCTTTGGCAGCATCCTGCGCAGCCTCTACCGCTGCTACAGCGAAAGCGATGCGGAATTGGCTGAGATCAATCCCCTGGTTATCACGGGCGGGGGCGAGCTGCTGGCGGTCGATGGCAAGGTCATCATCGACGACAATGCGCTGTATCGGCAACCAAAACTCGCTGTCCAGCGCGATGCCAGTGGCGAACCCGAGTCGGAAAGCCTCGCGCGTGAAGCCGGTATCAGCTATATCAAGCTGGATGGACAGATCGGCTGCATGGTCAATGGCGCGGGCTTGGCTATGACCACGATGGACATGACCAAGCTCTATGGCGATGCCGACAACATCGGCCCCGCCAACTTTCTGGATATCGGCGGTGGCGCGTCGCCCGCTCAGGTTGCGGCGGCATTGCGCATCATCTTGTCGGACGACAAGGTGCGCTGTGTACTCATCAATATCTTCGGCGGCATCACCCGCTGCGATGAGGTCGCCGCTGGCATTTTGACCGCTTGCAGCGAGGTCAAACCCAATGTGCCCATGGTCATTCGCCTGCAGGGCACCAACGCAAGCGAGGGCAACGCCATCATCAGCCAGGCGCAGATTGCCAACATCATCAGCGCCCAGACCTTGACGCAGGCCGCGCAGCTGGCAGTCGCGGCGGCAAAGGAGCGAGCCTGACATGGCTATTCTCATCGACCGCAATTCCAAGGTGCTGGTCCAGGGCATCACTGGACGACAAGGCGGCTTTCATGCGCGGCTGATGATGGCCTATGGCACAAAGGTTGTGGGCGGCGTCACGCCTGGCAAAGGCGGCGAATGGTTCGAGGGAGCGCCGGTCTTCGATACCATGCGGGCGGCTGTGCGCACAACCCATGCCGATACCAGCCTGATTACAGTGCCGGCGCGTTTTGCGCCTGATGCCATTATGGAAGCGGCTGATGCCGGCATCAAGCTGATCATCTGTCTGACCGAACACATCCCCGTCGCCGATATGATGAGAGCAGTCGCATTCTGCAAAAGTCGCGGCAGCCGGCTGATTGGTCCTAACTGCCCAGGCGTCATGACGCCTGGGCAAGCCAAGGTGGGCATCATCCCGGCTATGGTTGCCGAGCCCGGCAATGTCGGCGTCGTGTCGAAGAGCGGCACTCTGACCTATGAGGTCGGCTTCGCGATGAAAAATGCGGGCATCGGCATATCGACCATCGTGGGCATCGGCGGCGATCCGGTCATTGGCACGACATTTGTGGATGTGCTGGAAATGTTTGAGAACGACCCCGAAACCGAGAAGGTCGCGCTGCTGGGCGAGATCGGCGGCAGCGCCGAGATCGTGGCGGCGGACTACATCAAGAATGCCATGACAAAACCAGTCGCGGCCTTCATCGCGGGCAGGAGCGCCCCGCCCGGCAAACGCATGGGGCATGCCGGCGCGATTGTCGATGGTGGCGAAGGCAGCGCCGACGAGAAAATCCAGGCATTGGAAGCGGCTGGCGCGCGCGTCGCCAACAACCCCGAAGCCATACCCAGCCTGCTTGCCTAACTCTGCGCCGGCAAAACCTCGTGGCAAAAACGGCAGCGGGCTTCGTATGCTTCTTGCGCGCCGACCATGATAAGCGGATCGTCATAAGCGGCTGGCGCGCCATCGACCAATCGCTGCGTGCGGCTGGCCTCGCCGCCACAAACCACACAAATCGCATGCAGCTTGTTCACCCGCTCGGCGATGCTCAGCAATTGAGGCATCGGTCCAAAGGGCTCGCCACGAAAATCTGTGTCCAGCCCGGCGATAATCACGCGGATGTTGCGCTCGTCCGCCAGGCGCTGCGCCACCGGCACAATCGCGCAATCGAAAAATTGCGCTTCGTCGATGGCAACCACAGTGCTCGAGCCATTGACACGCTCGAAAATCTCTGACGCGGAAGCCACAGCGATGGCGGCGACTGTCTGACCGTCGTGGCTGGTGATATGCTGGATGCCATAGCGATCGTCGACGCGAGGTTTGAAAACAGCGACTGTCTGGCGGGCGATAATGGCGCGGCGCACCCGGCGGATCAATTCCTCCGACTTGCCGCTGAACATGCTGCCGCAGATGACTTCAATGCGGCCAGCCTCGCGCCTCATAAGCGTGTTGGCGGGCGCGTCAGCTGCCGAGTTCGTAACCGCGCGCGCGCAGCGACTTTTTCATATCGCTGACGACCTTGCGCCCAATGCCCTGGATAGCCAGAATGCTGGCGTCGTCGCCTTCATCGCCCAGCCGATGCAGCACATCGGCGACGACAGCGATGCCGTGCTCTTGCAAGATCGTTGTGTAGCGTTCACCAAGTTTCAGCTCAGTCAGCGGCAGGTCGAGCGGTGTGCGCTCTTCTTCGCGCCGAACCTGCTGCGAGCGAATTTGGTCGCGCTGCTGCAATCGTTTCATAAACTTGTCGACGCGGCCCTCGGTATCGACAATGCGCTGTTCGCCCGTGTAGAAGGGATGGCAGTTGGAGCAAATCTCGACAGTGAGCGAGTCGACAGTCGAGCCGGTCGTCCAGGTTGTGCCACAGGTCATGCAACGCACGCGCGCTGCATGCCAAAGCGGGTGGATACCTTGTTTCATGCTGTCCTCCGCGCTTGCGGCTCCGGATATGGGTGGCGCAAACGACTTATGCTGGAATGTTTTTTTATTGCAAAGATTGCCCGGTCTTCGCGTGCTGGGCATGCACGGAAATGCGCTTTTGACCGTTGCGTCCGCGCATTTTTTCAAAGTGCACAAAGCCCTCGCGCGTGGCAAAGATCGTATAATCCTTGCCCATGCCGACTCCCTCGCCGGGATGAAACTTGCTGCCGCGCTGGCGCACGATGATATTGCCGGAGATGACATGCTGGCCGCCATAGTGCTTCACGCCCAGTCGCTTGGCGTTGCTGTCGCGCCCGTTGCTGGACGACCCGCCGCCTTTTTTGTGTGCCATTGCTTCTTGCTCCTTCGCGCTCGCTTATACGCGGATCTCGTCTATGCGCAGCCGCGTGTAGTATTGTCGATGACCCTGCTTGCGCCGATAATTCGTGCGCTGACGATATTTGTAGACGATGATCTTTTTGCCGCGGAACTGCTCGACCACTGTGGCCGCCACTGCCGCGCCCGCCAGTCTTGGCGCGCCGATCTGCGCTTGGTCGCCGTCGGCAACCAACAGCACATCGTCGATTTCAATGCGTTCGCCGATTTCATTGGGCAGGCGGTCGACATCAATGGTCGCGCCGACTTCCGCCCGATATTGCTTTCCGCCGCTGCGGATGATTGCGTACATGCGACGCCTCCAACTTTCGCTTGTTTTCTCCGCAGCCAAAGCCAGCGCGGCTCAACTCACGGGGAAAATCGGATGCTGGCTGCCACGCCATTTTTTTGCGCGACAGCCTGGTATGCTAGCCGAAAGCTGGCTCCAGTCAAGCCTGAATTTCCCGCGCTTAACCGATGAACATGGCATCGCCAAATGAATAAAAGCGATACCCCATGCGTTTGGCAGCTTCATAAGCCGCCAACAGCCGACCACGTCCGATGAATGCGCTGAGCATCAGCAGCAAGCTGGAGCGGGGCAGGTGAAAATTGGTGATCATCGCGTCGACCGCCCGCCAGCGATACCCGGGATAGATGAACAGCGAAGTCTCGGCAGCGAATGGTCGCACACAGGCCTGGTCGTCCGCGCATGCCGCCGCTGTTTCCAAAGTGCGCGCCGATGTCGTGCCCACCGCGATGACCCGCCCGCCCGCCGCCTTGGCGTTGTTGATTGCCTGCGCATTGTCTGCATCCAGCCGCGCGAATTCACTGTGAATCTTGTGCTCGGTCACCCGCTCGGCTGTGATAGGCTGAAAGGTATCCAAGCCAATATGCAAGGTGCAGCGCGCGATCCGCACGCCCTTCGCGGCGATCCGCTCCAGCAGCGCCGGCGTAAAATGCAAGCCGGCTGTTGGCGCGGCTGCAGAGCCTTCGCTGCGGCTATAGACCGTTTGATACCGCTCGCTGTCGTTCAGTTTGGCATGAATATACGGCGGCAGCGGCATTTCTCCCAGTTCGGTCAGGCGCGCGTCGATCGCTTGGTCAAATTCCAGGATGCGCTGGCCCTTGTCGAGGCAGGCAGCGACAGTGCAGCCAGCGCCATCCGCCAGCAGCAGCCGCATGCCCGCCTGCACATTGCGCCCGCCGACCAGGGCCAGCCAGCGCCGTTCGCCCCGGCGCCGCAGCAGCAGAATCTCGACCTTGCCGCCGCTTTCCGCTTTGGTCGCGTACAGCCGCGCCGGGATAACGCGCGTGTCATTGAGCACCAGCGCATCGCCGGGGAAGAGCATATCGGCGACATCGGCAAAACAGTGATGCGTAATCGCCCCACTGCTGCGTCCCATGCGCATCAACCGGGCGGCATCGCGCGGGTCTGCGGGTGTCTGCGCGATAAAACGCGCCGGCAAGTCGTAATCGAAGTCGGCGATGTTCATAGCAGCAGCGCCCGCTGTGATTCATCATCGTCCGCTTCGGGCAGTGAGATGCCCAGATGTCGGTAGGCATGGCGCGTGCAGGCGCGACCCCGCGGCGTGCGGTCGATAAAGCCAAGTTGGATTAAGTACGGTTCATAGACATCCATGATGGTGGCGCTGTCTTCGCTGATGGCGGCGGCGATGGTATCCAGCCCGACGGGTCCGCCGCTGTACTTCTCGATGATGATGCGTAGAATGCGCCGGTCAATATCGTCCAAGCCCAACGTGTCAATTTCCATAAGCGCCAGGGCAGCCTGCGTGACAGCCAACGTAATGACGCCATCTGCCCGCGCCTCGGCATAATCGCGCACGCGCCGCAACAGACGCAAGCCGACGCGGGGGGTGCCGCGCGCGCGCCTGGCGATCTCTTGCGCGCCGTCATCGCTGATCTCGACATTCAGCAGACGCGCCGCCCGCAGCACGATTCGCTGCATGGGCTTTTGCTCATAAAAATCCAGGCGAAACCGCGCCCCAAAGCGATCGCGCAAGGGAGCCGCCAGCAGCGCCAGCCGCGTCGTCGCGCCGATGACAGTGAAACGCGGCAGATTCAAGCGCAGGGTCTTTGCGGCCGGGCCCTTGCCGATGACGATATCCAGCACGAAATCTTCCATAGCTGGATACAAGATCTCTTCGACTGCTTTGCCAAGCCTGTGCACTTCATCGATGAACAGGATGTCGCCTTGCTTGAGGTGCGTCAAAATGGCTGCCAGGTCGCCCGCGCGCTCGATGGCTGGTCCCGCCGTGACGCGGATGTTGCCCGCCACTTCGTTGGCGATAACATAGGCCAGCGAAGTCTTGCCCAGTCCGGGCGGACCATAAAACAGCACATGATCGATGGGTTCGCTGCGAGCCGCCGCCGCTTCAATCAAGATGCTCAGGTTTTCGCGCACGCGGTCTTGGCCCAGCATGTCGGCCAGACGCCGCGGCCGCAAGGCGATATTGTCGCGGTCGGTCTTGCGCTGGCTGCCACTGACGACGCGCTTTTCGGCTGACATAAATCGCGCTTCCGATTGCTGCCTCGCGGTCGGTTCGGCGCGTGAGCCGGCTGTCGACCAGCTCGCGCCCGGCGCTGCCGCAATCTTCAGTATAGACTAGAGGCATTCGCTTGCAATGCTGGCTTTGTCGGCTGCTTGCACAAAACAACCTGCCGCGCGTATAATGAATTGAATGAGACGATGAGCCAGAGGACATCTTGATGGTCAACCCCGCCGCCGCAACTGATATTTTGCTTGCCATCGCCGCCTTTGCGCTGGTGCTGGTCCCCGCCATCATCATTCACGAGCTGGGGCATTTTTTGGCTGCGCGGCTGGTGGGCATCAATGTGCTGGAATTTGGCATTGGCTTTCCGCCGCGCGTTCGCCGCCTGTTTACTTGGCGCGAAACAGAATTTACTTTGAATCTGATACCGCTGGGCGGCTTCGTGCGGCCCTTGGGCGAAGACATGATCGGGCCGGCCAACGAAGACAAGGTCAAGCGCGACCGCGTTGTCATCGAGCATCGGCGCTCTGGGCCGGTGCGCATCGTCACGGAGCGCGAGATGCTGCGGATGCGTGGCGTCGACGAGCAGACGATGCTGTCGGTGAATGAAGCGCCGCCACTGGCGCGCATTTTCTTCATGGCGGCTGGCGCATTCGCCAACTTCTTGACAGCCATGCTGCTCTTTTTCCTGGTCGCGCTGATTGGCTTGTCGCTGCCGGTGGGCGGTCTGAGCCAGGTCGCTGCTATCCCGCCGACCTCTATTTTTGCGAATACACCCGTGCAAGTTGGCGATGCCATCGAACGCGTCAATGGCCAGCGCTTTGTCGACTTTGCGGCATTTCATGACCTGCTGGCAACTTATCGGGGCGAACAAATCGAATTTTCGCTGATCCGCGCGGACGATGGCGCGAGCTATGCAGTCGCCACAACGCCGGACTTTGCCGAGCGGGCTGGTTATGTGCAGGTGCTGGGCGTGGCCGAAGAGTCGCCAGCGGCAAAAGCGGGGCTTCTGCCCGGTGATTTGGTGGCGCAGATCGCTGGCGGCGGCATACCATCCGCAGGCGACCCTGCCAGCCTGTTGGCCAAAGCGGCGGAAGACTTCGCTGGCAGGCTGCTGCCGCTGACGATCCTGCGCGAACATGCTGATGGAACTGCGGAATGGCTGGAGCTCAGCCTCATCCCGCTAACCGACCCGTCAGACGAGCAGGGCAGACTGGGCTTGTTAATCCGTTCGCAGTTCGCTTTGGGCGATGCCACGCGTTTTGCCAACGGCGGCTATAAGCAAGAACTTGTCCCGCAGAGCGTGCCCGATGCCATCGCGCACAGCTTGCGCGCCACTGCCAATGTCTTCCAGATGATCGCATCCATACCCGGGCAGCTCTTGGATGGCTCGCTCACAGGCCGCGATGCGCGCCCCATCAGCATCATCGGCATCAGCATCATCGGCGGCGAGTTCCTGCAGCGCAGCTTGAACGAAGGTCCGGGCATCATGCTGAACTTCATCGCGCTGATCAGCATCTTTCTGGGCATCAGCAACTTGCTGCCCATTCCCGCGCTGGACGGCGGGCGCATTGTCTTTGTGCTGGTCGAGATGCTGCGCGGCAAACCTGTCGACCCCAAGGTCGAAGGCCGCGTTCACATGATCGGCATATCGCTGCTGCTATTGCTGGGCGTGGTCATCATGCTCTATGACCTGGTCAACCCGCCCAGCATCGGCTAAAGCGAGCAGTTATTCGCGATGAACGGCTTTGAGCAAGAGCTAGCGGCGCTGGAGAAACAAAAGCCTTCGCCCGATGAAGTAGCGGTCGCGCTGCGGTCGGGGGCTGCCAACGGCCAGCCGGTTGTCTCGTCTGTGATCATTTATGGCTTGAGCGATTTATCCCCCGCCGAGCGCGGAGCCATCGCCGACAGTTGGTCGCGGCTGCCAGCCAGCTTCAAGGCGCAGGTTCTCCGCGCCCTTAACGACGCCAGCGAAGCGCTGTTTGAACTCAATTTCCGCGAGATTGCCCTGCTGGGGCTGACAGACAGCAGCAGCCTGGCGCGCGCCGCAGCCATCGACTTGTTGTGGTTTGACGAATCGCCCGAGACGATGCAGCGCTTTATGCGCCTCGCTGATGACGAAGACGCGGTTGTGCGCGCCAAGGCGCTCAGCGCTTTGGGGCGTTTCTTGCTGCTGGGAGAATATGGCAGCATCGCTGGCGACCTGGCAAAGGCGGCGCAGCAAATTGTCTTGCGCCTGCACAGCGATTCGCGCCAGCCAGTTTTGGTGCGGCGGCGGGCTCTGGAGGCTTTGGCAAATTCCAGCCATCCACATGTGCCACGCTTAATCCGCGCAGCCTATGCAGAAGGCAGTCATGAATTAAAAGTCGGCGCGGTCTTTGCCATGGGACGAACATGCAACAGCACCTGGGGCGATATATTGCTGCAAGAATTGACTGGCGAAGATGACGAATGTGTCTATGAGGCGATCGCCGCCTGCGGGCAACTCCAGTTGCAGCAAGCGGCGCCGCGCATCGGCGAGCTGGCGCAAAGTGATGATGGCGAGATTCAACTGGCTGCGGTCGCCGCGCTGGGCGAGATAGGCGGTCGCCGCGCTCTCGACATATTGACCGACCTGGCCAAGGCAGCTGACGATGACAGCATGGCGGAGGCCATCGACGAATCGCTGGATGCGGCGGCATTCAGCTTTGGACTCAGCGCGCCGGCCGGAATCGATGAAAGCGATTGAGGTGGCGGCAAGGTGGCTCAGCCAGCAAACAGAGATTGCATCTTCATCGCCAAACCCATATCGCCTTGGATCTTGAGCTTGCCAGTCATGAACGCTTGCAAGGGATTGAGTTCGCCAGAAGCTACAGCGAACCAGTCATCGGCGCTGGCGTTCACGGTCATATCCGCGCTGGCTATGCTGCCCGCGCCAGCCTCCGCAGCGCCATCCGCGATCTTGATCCAAAATAGCCCGCCATTGTCGCCGGCGAGGTTGAAGGCAATGGTGGCGTCCAAGCCAGCCGCTTTGTCGGGCGCGAACTGCTCGACCATGCCCGCGAATGTGGCTCGTATTGCTTGCGAGTCTGCCATGTCGCTCTCCTGATGTCACGAATTCGCAATCGCAATCGCCACAAGTATAGCGCGCCAGTCGCCCTTGCCCTAGCGCTGTCTGTTTTGGCTTTTGGCAGCCTGCTCGCCAGCTGCGCGGCCAGCCCGGCGCAAAACAGCGGCGCTGAATTGGCGGGATCCAGCGCTCTCGCCACCCCGCAAGCGACTGTTGCCTTGCCAGCCGCGACCATGCCACCGACTCTTCAGGCGGCACAGGCAGCCACGCTCGAGCCAGCTGAAACGCAGGTGGCCACGCATACGGTGGCAGCTGGCGAAACAATCACACGCATCGCGCTGCGCTACGACATTTCTGTGAGCGAGCTGCTGGCTGTGAACGATCTTCCCAATCCCAATTTGCTGGAGGTGGGCCAAGCGCTTGTCTTGCCAGAAGTCGTCGGCAATGATGCTGAATATACCGATCCAATCCACATCTTGGCCGATTCGCGGCTGGTGCGGTCGGTAAACAGTTCACGGTTTGATGTCGCCGCCTTTGTTGCGGACCAGCCGGGCGCTTTGCGTGATATGGCTGTCACGCTGGGCTTGCGACAGGTCAGCGCGGCGCATGTTGTCGAGCGGGTGTCGCGAGAATACAGTGTCGATGCGCGCGTCTTGCTGGCTTTCCTGGAGCATTTTGCTCGGTTGCTTTCCAGCCAGGATGTCGATGATCAGGCGCGGCTTTATCCTTTGCTTAGGCAGGCATCCGGCGCCAACCGCGCAGGCTTGTACAGTCAGCTCAGCTGGTTGGCCGACCGGCTCAACCAGGGATATTATGATTGGAAGTACCGCGACGGCGCGCAGATGCGCTTTGCCGATAACAGCAGCCTGCGCTTTTCCCCGTCCCTGAATGCCGCCACAGTCGCTGTGCAGTATGCGCTTTCGCAGCTGCTGCCACCCGGCGAGTGGCGCGACGCGGCCAGCGATTCAGGCTGGGCTGCGACATACCGCGCGCTTTTTGGCGATCCGTTCGCGGATGCCCATGTCACTGTGCCCCAAGCTATTCGGCAGCCCGAATTAACATTGCCCTTCCCGCGCGGCGAGATCTGGCGCTTCACCGGCGGGTTTCATGGCGGCTGGGGCAATGGCAGCGCCTGGTCGGCAATCGATTTCGCGCCTCCCGATGAAGCTGCGGCGGCTTATGGCTGTTACAAGTCGTCGTTCGCGGCAACAGCCGTGGCGGATGGTGTGATAGCGCGCCTGGCGGAAGGCTTGGTTGTGCTGGATCTGGATGGCGATGGCAACGAAGGCAGCGGCTGGACGATTCTGTACCTGCATATCGACCATCACAATGCGCTGCAAGTCGGACAGACGGTCTCGGCGGGCAATTTGCTGGGTTATCCCGCCTGCATCGGCGGCTATTCAAATGCGACTCATTTGCATATCGCGCGGCGCTACAATGGCGAATGGCTGCCGGCCGACTGCGCGCGCTGCCCGACTGGCAGTACAGTCCCGCCATTCGTCATGAGCGGCTGGCGAGTGGTCGGCTTGGACAGCCAACTGTATCAAGGGTTTCTGGTGCATCAAGCCGATAACCGCAGCGTAGTGGCCGAGCAGGGGCGGTACAACGACATCAACGCGATCTCATGGTAGGCAAGCGGCGGCTTCAGAAGGCATGGATCGGGATGACGCTATGCGCGATCGTCCTGCCGATATGGAGCGGGCATTCGCTGGCGCAGCGAGCTAGCGCCACGCCGGTGCCGGTGGTGCTGGTGCGCGCTACATCAGCGTCCGATATCGCGCCGGTCACTGTCGCAGCAGCGCCGACCATCCAGCCAATCGCGCCCGAATTGACGAGCGCCCGCTTGCAAGCCCTGCCGTCGGCTGGCGAGGTTAATGTGCGCGCCCTGCCCGATGTAGACAGCGAGCTGCTGGGCACGATTATCAACGGCACAGCCTATCCTGTGCTGCGCAACTATTTCCGATGGTACGAATTTCGCTATGACCTGTCGCCGAGCGGCAGCGCCTGGGTATATGGCGATCTGGTCGAACTGGCGGGGGATGTATCGCAAATCGCAGCGATCGACAATTTCGCCGAGATTCAGCCTGGCGATGCGGGAGAAGAAGCAGAGCCGGTTGCGGACCGCACAATTGCATTGGCGACCACGCCAGCCGACAACGCCCAAGGCGCAGCCCTCTTTTCCGCTTCGCCGCTGCCGACCTTCACGCCGCCAGCCGCCACCCAGTCCGCCATCGGCGATCAACTGCGCATCGCCGCCAGTGAGAACTCTCTCGCGTCAGGCGCGCCGCCGATCCTGCCTATATTGGCGCTGGGTGGCTTGGGTATCGTGGGCCTGCTAATCAGCCTCTTGCGCGCTTAGTAGCTTCCGCAGGTGCCACAGCCGGCCGCCTCGCCCGCGGCTTGGTCGTCCGATTTGAACGAATGCCCACAGCCGCAGCTGGATGCCGCATTCGGATTGTCAATGCGGAAGCCGCCACCAATCAAACTATCGACATAGTCGATGGTCGCGCCGCGCAGATACATCATGCTGGTCGAGTCGACAAGCAGGCGCACACCGCCATCACTGATGACCGTATCACCCATTTCAGGCGATTCTTGAAACGCCATGCCATACTGCAAGCCCGAACATCCACCGCCTGTCACAAAAACGCGCAGAGCATGCTGCGGGATGTTGCGCTGACCCAGCAGGCTCTTGATGATGGACACCGCTGCCGGCGTCACAGACAGAGCGGGTGTTTCTGTCATGATTTCGACTTGCTGTGCTGCCATTACCATCTCTGGTCCTCTCGTTTCTGGCACATTGCCGCCACGATAGCACAGCTGCGCGCGTCTGTCAAATTGGGTTGCGGCATTCTGTTGGCTTCGGGTTATACTATCGTCTGATTTATCGGCAGGTTTTGTGACCAGGTATCTGAGTTCGGGGGAGATATGCTTAGGACAAAAAATAATCAGCGGCTTGCGTTGTGTGGTTTGCTGCTCTTGATGGCTGCGCTGCTTGGGCAGGCGGCTTTTGCGCAGGCGCCAGCGCATCTTATCGTCAACACCGCTTTCCTCAATGTGCGTTCTGGACCTGGCGCAGGCTACGATATCATCACGGTCGTGCCCGGTGGAACGACTCTGCCAGTCATCTCGCGAGCGGAAAACCTGACTTGGTACGAGGTCGAATCGTCGGCCGGCGTCGGCTTTGTCAACAGCAGCTACACGATCAGGCGCGGCGACTTCTCGGGCATTCCCTGGTCGGGCGGGGCGGCAAGCCTGCCAAGCGGTTTGACAACCGCCGCAGCGTCTGTCGCGCCTGGCGCAGCCACTGTGGTTGTGAATACAGCGTACCTGAATGTGCGCGAAGGACCTGGCGTGGAGTATCCGGTTGTGGGTGTTGTGCCCGGCGGCACAGTGCTGCCAGTCATAGAAATCTCGCTCGGCGGACACTGGTACAAGGTCGAGACAGCGGCGGGCGCTGGGTGGCTGCGTCACAGGTACACTGTGACGCGCGGCAACTATGATGATGTTCCGCAAACTGGCATATCGCCGCATATCTATTCCGCCAGCGACAGCGCGATATTGGGTGGCGCGCCGCATCTGGTTGTGAATACAGCGTACCTGAATATCCGTTCGGGTCCCGGCGTGGGCAATGACATCATTCTCACTGTGCCGGGCGGTTCGCGGCTGCTGGTCACTGGCGGCGCGGGCAACGGCAACTGGTATGAAATCGAGACGAACGCTGGTCCTGGCTGGATAAACGCGTCTTATGCGGCGGCTCGCGGCGACTTTTCACGCGTGCCCCGCGCCTCGTCGCCTTTGAACGGCGCAACGCCACGCGCAATCGTCAACATAGCGCGCCTGCACATTCGCTCGGGGCCAGGCACAAGCCACAGCAGCCTGGCGATTGTGAATGGCGGGACTGTGCTGGAGCTCACTGGAAAAGCAGCCGATGGCGTCTGGCACCAAGCAAAAGGCGACTTCGGAACGGGCTGGCTGCACGGCGACTATGTCGTCACGCGCGGAAATGTCGGCGGGCTGGGCATAGTCGGCTGAGCAGCGCTGGTTTTCACTGTAGGCAAGCGCTAGCAATCCACCCTGTCTTTTTGGCAGGGTGTTTTGGATTGGAGAGGCGATGAATATCGCGGCGGAAAGAATGCGGCGGCTGGGGGCGCGGCAGCAGGAGTTTGGCGCGCCTTCGTCCATCTTCGGCAGCGCGGCTGGCTTGGCGCAATCGATCCAAAGCGACGAGCGCTTGCGCATCAGCCTGTATCCGATCATATGCGCCGATATGCCAGAAGTCGCGATGGGACTGGCCGCCTGCCTGGCCTATCTGCTGGAGCAATACCCCGATACGCGCGTCTACCGCTGCTTCGCGCGCATCGACAGCAACAGCGACAGCAGCGAGATCACCGCCGACGATTATCAATTCGCGCCCGCCGATTGGGAACTGGCCGGGCTGGCGGATAATGTGCAGATGTGGGGAAGGCTAAATGTCGCCGAGCGAGTCGAGCTCGCTTTGCGCGCCGATTTGAGCTTGCTCAGCGGAGAAGCCGGCGCGGATTATCACTATGAATTTGCTTCACTTGCGGATGCCATAAGCGGATTGCCAAGCGTGGCCGCCAATCTGGTCGCGGCACTGGACAGCAGCGCCGCCGCGCCAGCCCTCATCAGTTATGCGCCGGTCGCGCAAGACGCTGGCCTGCGCGAGCTGCTGCCATTGGTCTTCGACTGGAATCTGGATGTGTATCTGCTGCACTGGGGCGTGGACTGGAGCGAGGCGGATATTATCGCGCAATTTGTGGAAATCGCCGCGCGCAACGAGCATCACAAAAGCGAATTCAGCGACTGGTGCCTGGGCATGATGGCGAAGCAGGTGATGCAAGCCGGATTAGAAGACATCGGCGATGCGTTGATCCCACAACTGCGCGAACCCGAGATATTGAACAAGCCAGCGGCTATCGCGGCGATTGCCCTGGGCTTGGCAGAGCTTGGCTATCAGGATATGGCTGTCCATGCGCTGGAAAATCACTTGTCCGCCGCTGCCGACGCGAGCCTGTGGCACAGTCTGGCGACGATCCAGGCGGACGCTGGCAAGTTCGCCGCAGCGGTGGATGTCGCGCAGAGTGCCTTGGAAGCGGGTATGCAGCACCCCGCCTTGCACCTGCAATATGCGCAGCTCTTGATGACAGCGGAAGCGCAAAGCTGGCAGGTTGATGATGTGCTGCTGATCGACCCCGAAGACATCGCCGAAGCCGCGCAGATCCCCCAAGAAATCGCCAATGCGCTGAAGCTGCACCATGCCCACAACCCGCGCAACCTTGGCGCGCTGCAGTTGGCGCTCAGTTATATGATCGACGCCGAAGATGAGGAGCTGTGGATTTATTTTGAGCGCCTGGTCGAAAGCGACCGCGATGGCGATTTTCTTGGCGAAGCCTGCGACCGGTTGCTTGATCTCGATGACTTTTCGCCAGCGCAAGCGATCTTGCAGCGTCACGCCAACGCGAATGCCAGCGCCAGCGCGTGTTTGGCGCAACTGGCTTTGGAAGCCGGCGATACTGAGCGCGCCGCTGGCTGGATTGCGCAATGCCGCGCGCATATTTATGCGGATGACCCGCTGGAGTTGGATCTGCAGCGCCTCGAATTGCAGATGAGCCGGCCGGGCTTTGACGAATCGCTGGCTGAAATACGCCTGACACTGAGCGCGGGAAAGGCAGTCGCCGAACGCGACGTCGACCTGCTGGAGAGCGCCTGCAAGATCGCGCCGCTGCTGGTCGATGTGCGCTTGGCGCTCTCGCGTTGTTATCTGAGTTGGCAAGACCGCGAAACGGCGGTGGAAGTCTTGGATGAAGCGGAAGCGGCGGTCGGTGGCGACCCGCAGCTGGCCTTGGCCTTGGCGCAGCTGCATTGGACGGGCGGGCAGCGCGAGGCAGCTATCGACAAGCTAAACGCAGGCTTGGCGGCATTCCCCAACGATGTGCCGTTGCTGGCGCAGATGGCGATGGCGCTGATCGTCAGCGGCCAGATGGACGACGCGCGGGGATATATTGCGCTGGCCGAGGCGATTTCGCCCTCGCATGCCGCGATTGATCAGGTGCGGCGGCTGGTGGCGCAGACGCTGGCGCAACAAAGTTAATCCAGCTCTACCGGCGCGACCTGCCCAGCGCTGCGCTCGCGCAATTCTGCCGTGAAGCGCTGCAGGTCATCCAGCGTGAAGCGAGCGACCAGCAGCGCTTGTCCGTCAAAGACTTCGTCTTCCACATTGCCATGATGCGCCGCGATCATCCGCAAAACGATGGTGTACAGCGAGTAGGGCAGCTCAATGCCCACGGCGCGCCGCTCGACCTTCAGCTCAGTTGCCAACTCTTCCAGAGCCAACTGCGCCGCCTCGGTATAAGCGCGCACCAAGCCGCCCGTGCCCAGCTTTGCGCCGCCGAAGTAGCGCGTCGTCACCAGCGCAATATCGCCAATGCCCGAGCCGCGCAGCACCGCCAGGGTAGGGGGGCCGGCTGTTCCGGTTGGCTCGCCATCGTCGCTCATGCCTTCGGTGACAGTCTTGCCAAAGCCGACGCGAAAGCCATAGACATGATGGCTGGCTTCGGGCATTTCCGCGCGGACGCCAGCGAGGAAGTCGCGGGCGCATGCGACGGTGGCGACTGGCGCGATAGTCGTCAAAAAACGCGACCGGCGAATGACGAGTTCACTGCGGATGGTTTGCGCGGGGAC
>JAPOSR010000078.1 GCA_026709625.1 Chloroflexota bacterium | reverse complement strand
AATTGGCAAATCGCAAGGCTGAATGGAAGGGTCCCAGAAAAACCTACTACAGTTCCGGCGCCCTTTGGAAATACGCCCAGCTTGTTGGACCAACCCGAGAAGGAGCCGTTACTCAACCAGGTGCTAAAGTTGAATCGCATGTGTATATGGACTTGTGAAATTATGAACAAACTACAATGCTTTGCATGATTGATCAGTAAAAATATAAGGATAAATTCTGTGAAAAAAGTCAGTCAGTTATTTTCAGCAAGAGCTCGTAATCCTTGGGAAGTAGCAAACATGAGGAATGGTAGTGCTGGATTTCGAATCCCTGAATATCAGCGGGCATATGATTGGTCAAGGGAAAACATACATCGTCTGATGACAGATATTTTTACCGGCTTTGAACGTTTATCAGAAGGGACTGGAGCTAATACATTTACCTTCCTTGGAACGCTTATTCTTGTGAAGGACAAGAAACAAGAACCGGAATTTCAGGGAAGATCATATTCTATTGTGGATGGTCAACAAAGGCTCACTACTCTTACATTATTAGCATGTGTATTAATTGAAAGATTAAGAATTCTTCGTCAGGATTTACCTGATTTGAAATCGAAAACCATTGAATGGTTGGAAATTGAAACAACTTCAATTGAATTTGCATTAGCTTCTTGTATCCGTGGTACTCAATTAGTTCAACACGATAATGTGAGTTATCCTTTTCCAAGGATAGTACGTCATCAGGATTATAGGGGTGATAGTGTTGGAACCGAAGAATTGAAATCAGAAATTTCTATTTTCCAAACTAAGTTTGTGGAATTTATCCGCAGTAAGGAACTTGAATTCTTAGCACCTGATTTAGGTAATACCCGGGAAGCAAATAAAATTTTAACTAATTTCCAAGATATTCAGCAATTTTGTAAAGATCTAAATGACCCCAAATGGTTTGAAAAGAATGATTGTCAATTTTTAGAAGCCAACAAATTTCCTCACGGCGGTTATAGAAACTTATGGAAAAAAGCTCATGATGTTCTTGAGAATGACAACGAATTGTCTAAGGCAATCTCTGAAATCCTTCAATCAGAAGAAATTCATAATTTTTATAGAACATTGATGCTTGCGGCTTATTTTTGCAACTGTGTAGCAGTTACCACAGTTATAACTGATGATGAAGATGCCGCTTTTGATATATTTGATGCACTTAACACTACTGGGGAACCTTTAACAGCGCTCGAAACATTGAAACCACATGTAATTAACACTGCAAAATCGAGAGATCATGGATATAGCGGTTCTGATTGTGAAATTGCTTTCAATTCCATTGATGATATTATGGCGAATAACTTCCCTGAAACAAAACAAAAACAGGATGAAGCTAAACATCTGGTTATTACATTTGCTCTATATCTTGAGGGTAGGAAGATCTCACTAAATCTTAATGCACAAAGAACACAACTTCTTCGATTATTTAACAATTCCAAAACTATAGAGAATGGCCCCACTAAATTCATGAATGCCTTAGCTTCAGTATCTGAATATCGATGCAATTACTGGACCCCTAATAATATTGGTGAGATTAACAAATACCATAATAACCAAATTGATGCTGAGCTAGTCAAATTGTTATGTTCACTTATTATTGCAACAAAAACTAATCTAACACTACCAATTTTAGCGAGATATTGGATAGCTGGTAAAATAAAGAATGATTTTTCTGACTATATAAATGTCCTAAAAGCCATTACAGCATTTCTTATCCTAAGAAGGGCCGCAACAGGTGGTACAGACGGAATTGACACTTGCTTTAGAGATATTATGGAAAAGGGTGATTCAAGCCACAAGTTTGGTTTGTGTACCGGTTTAAAGTTCGAAAATCAAATTTTAAGTGTTAGTGAATTAAAATCTGCTTTGGTTAGTAAACTTGAATCTCGTAAAGTAAAATACAAAGATAAGGACGAATGGATCAAACATGTAATTGATACTCCGATTTATACACATTCTCAACCTATTGTCAGATTTATGCTTCTCTGTGCATCACATAATACTGCACCGGATAAGGATAATCCTGGATTACTAACACGTGAGGGAATACCGCCTAGCGATAATAGAAGTTATCTTGACTACAAGTTCTGGAATGGAGAGGACTATAAAACTGTCGAACATGTCGCACCAAACTCAGATAAACCTGAAGGATGGAATAATGAAATATATTCAAATAGTCGTATTAGAAACACTTTGGGTAACCTTGTATTACTACCTGTTAAGGAAAATAATGCTGTAGGGAAGGCTTCTTGGAAAAAAAAGAATCTCTTCTACACTGCTCTTACAGATGAAACTATGAAAAAAAGAAAATCAGCATTGGAAAGTGCAAAAAGACAGGGCCTTCGATTTCATGCAAAGACTGAAGAATTAATCCTTAACGGAAAACGCTTATCCATGTTGGATGGTATAAGGGATGTTGAAAATTGGGATAAAGAATTTATTGAGAAACGAACCCATAGATTAGCTTCGTTAGCATGGGACAAATTGAGACCATGGCTTGATTAGTTAAGTTTTAATAAATTACATTCTATCTATTTGTGACAAGCCAAACACATTTTGGATTGACCATAAAGGTCATCCATATCTAGCGGGTCTTCATCTGGTCGTAGTGGATTGGGCTTAATCCTCGAACGCATGCGAACTAACCGTTTTTTATGATCTTTTAATATCTGTTCAACCCTTTCAGGTTTTTCCAATTCATCCAAAGATTCCCCTTGACACCAAGTGAAAGGTGATCCGTGTTCAACTGAGTTTTTTTCATATGCTTTGGCTTCTTCAAAAGCTTCGGGATGATATTCCTTTAGTCTAACCCATTCTATTTTTTGTTGAAAGAAACAAAAAGTGCATCCACTTCGTGTTCGCCAAGAGTAATAATCTGGCAATCCCAAACCAGCACTTTCAAGTATTTCCAATACCCCTTCTTTGTCTATCCCAGATTCTTTAAATGGCAAGCAAACTATTAACTTGTTGTTTTTAGAGTTGTATCCTTCTCTATATTCTTCATCAGAACGAATGGCTACATAACTGTAAATGGTTTCACCGTTTTTGATTCTAGGTTTAAGCCATTGTTCAAAGGGCCGTAGCTTTAGTTGTCTTGTACACCATCTACTTTGAGGAGAGGGTAGATAATTATTGTATTGATTTAGCCAAAAATCAAAGTCCCGTTTAGGATTTAAACGAAGTATGGTTTTTCCTAAAAAACCTTCTAAACGACCTAGGTATTCATATACCTCGGGTAATTCTTTACCAGTATCCGTGAAAAAGTATTCAATATCTAATTCAGGGTGGTGTTGTCGCATATAAACTGCCAACGCAGCACTATCTCTACCACCTGATAAACCTAGTACATGTTTCTCAGTATTTACTCTGCTCATACGGCTTTGTCCTAATAATCAATTTTCTTGTATTCCTCGGGTTTTATCTTAAGGTAATGCGCGCTCACCTCAGCTAATGCAGTTAGTATGATGTTTCTGTTAAAGTTGTCTTTGGTCCCCAACATACTATCAATTTCTTTTGTTAAATTCTCAACTATCTGACGATCAGAATCGCTTATTGTAAATTCATCATGAACTGGTGTGGGTTTACCATCAATTCCTATAACAACAGAAATAGCATGCTGTTTATCATCTCTCCCTTTCACACGAGCATAAGATTCAGCACGTAGAAATTTTTGTGATAATTCTGCTACCTCAATCATTGTTCTATCAAAATCAAGATCAATCCATAGTTTTGGTGGCTTGCTAGCCGCTAGACTAGCAATTCCTTCGATACTCTTTTCATCATTGTTAAAGTGTGAAACTCTATTAATAAATGCTTCTAGTTTGAAATCACCTGATATTTGGCGAATATTTTTTGCACGCGTTTGTAGTTCTAATATTGATTGGGTTGAAGAATTGTGAACATTTAATTCATTTAACATAACATCCCGTATGCGATATAACTTTGAGATGTACGCAGAATCTAATTCCTTAAGGCCATCACGAACATTTTCTGCAATCTTCTTTACAGCTTCTCCATCAAAATCGTGGGAAATATCCACAAATGTTTCAGGAATGTCATCAAATAAGAACTTGTTTGGGTCACGTGCACGTTTGAACATATCTCTTATCTGTACAGCATTGGTGGAAATGAGCATTGTTCGTTTTGTCCACTGGGGTAACCGATCATAAATAGAAATCAAACCTCGTGCAACATCAATAGGTTCAAGGTTTTCAAGCTTGTTATTTTGATCTAAATCACGAACAATTGTAACCATTTCTAATAAAAGCCTGCGAGCTATACCAGAAATGTCCATCCATCTTAATTGCATGGAACCGGCATCTTTTATTAGATAATCAACATCCACATCGTCGAAATTTGGCTTAAATACTCCTTCCCTGTAGACAGCAAGGGTTTCACGTTGTGTTAGTATAAAACCAACAGCAAGTATAGGTAATAGACCGTCCTTAACACCGTAAGGGGGTTGACGCCATACATCATATAATTCTGAAACCAAGACAGGAGATTGTTTTATTCTCTTGATTGCAGCCTTCCATAAGGGATTCAAATTACAATTATCTTTATAATTGCTTGGGGAAGAAAAGCACCACTTCCCTCCTTTTTTCCGATAAAGTCTAGATTTTTCTAGAATGGATTTGAACAGCCCAGCTTCAGCAGGAAATTTCTTAATTCCTAACCTTGGTTTACCCTCATCAAAAATCATGTGTCTGAGCAAATTATTTTGTGCCGCCACTGCACTTCCAGATGGTTTGTGCCTATTCAATAATTCATTATGAATCAAAGGAGATTTATTGAAACGCTTATCTGCTAATTCTGAGGCTAAATTATTGAGTTCTGATTGTCTCAAACTATGAGGTTCAAATGTGCTGCTAAACCAGACTGCATTGTCAAAGGATTTATATAATTCAGTTTCAAGCAATGATTTTAATTCAGCAATTCTGGAAGATATTTCTCTTCGTGCAACAGGATCTCCGGACAATTCAGAATGTGTTTCATTTACTAACTCTAATGCAAGTAATTCTCTTGTCAAAGAGGTAATAACCCAAGATATTTTTGATAAACCTAATAAAACACCTCTGTTGGAATCAATCCTATTTACAACTTGCTGACATAAATTTCTTGCATCGGTTTCACTTTCACCCTCAGTAGGAATTACCAATATGAATTTCCCTACAGCACCAGTATTCTGTTCAATATAATTTACAGTTTCATCAAGTGAATTAAGTGGGGAAATTTCAATATCAAACCAACGTAAAGCACCTGTTTTGTGATAATGTCGTTTTGCGACAATCGGTTGTATCCCTGTTAATAATTTTAACTTACCAAAATCAATTTCATCTATCCCATTAAGTGCCGATTTTAATGATCGTTCGAAATCAAAATCACTCCCAGAGTATATTGCATGAACACCTTTAAATTTTTTGAAAATAGTGAATGAGTCTCTGTTTAAATTTTTAAGGGCTTGCTTTAACTCTTCGCGGGATATTTCGAAGCAGGTTTCAAGTAATTCAAAATTGGGACCAATTCTTGATCGTTCCTTAAACAAATCCATTACTGCAATAATTTTCAAAAGTTTGGTATGGATTTCATCACCACCTTTACTTTCACAACGTTCTAATGCCTCAGCTGAAAGGGCCCAGCGATGAGCATCTGGAGAAGCCAAGATTGAAGGCTCAAGGTTTGTCTGGAGATAATCCCATAACATATCAGGTGTGTAAAGATCGTTTGGGCCAGAGTGTTTTAAAAAATCCTGGAAACCATTGGGTTCAGCTGAATTCAAAAACCCAAATATACTTCGTTGGTTTTGACCAAAACGTCGACGTGAAATGGATCCTAACAAGCATGAAACTACAGGGTGCAAGGGCCAACATTCTACAAGCTTACTTGATAGGGTTTTTGATCCATTAAATGAATATTTTGAAACCTTCTTGGATATTCTAGCCATCCTTGCTGGTTTTTTTTGATTACTAACTATAGCTCTTGAAAGTAACTCGATTTGTTCCTCACCAGTTGCATTGACTACTAGGTCAATAAATCTTCCCTGGATCTTTGCCCATTCATCCCTAGATTCGTGAGATAATCGAAGGGTATATTCTTCAAATGATTGGTGTAAAATACCTACAACTAGTAATCTTCTTTGACTTCTTGATGCAATTTCTGCTAGCTGCTGGAAAATATAAACATCAAATCCATCTCGGGTAGCAGATTCAAGAAATTTCCCCATTTCATCAATTAACAAAACTACCCCACCATAATCATCTGGTTTGTAAGAAGCAGCTTCTTTAAGGAACTTGATTAAGTTCCTTTCGGACCATCCACCGTGTGGTCTTCGTTTAATTATCTTTTCCTTTCTAGCAGCCTCGCCAATAGCTTTGATTGGATCATCACGGACACCTACTACAGGTACAATACGCCACCCTTTGTTTCCTAGTGGTAATGCTTCACGGACAACTTGAGTTAATTCCCTACCAAAAATCTCTTCTGCTTTAGACCGTATGGTATAGTCTGCACTTAATAATGAGCACAAAGCAACTACAAGGCTTGATTTCCCACTTCCATAAGGTCCTGTCCAAGTAAAGGCACCTTGGTTTGTTTCTGTGATATGTCGGAACATAGACTTCAAAACTTCATAGTACGTTTGTGTACATATAAAGCCATCTAGGTTTGAATTATCTGCGAGGTCTGTATCTATCCGTATTGACCTCAAATACCTGTTGGTAATATGGACATTTTTGTTTGACATCATCAGATGATCCTAATTATTGGTATTTGGGATAAGCGGAAATCAGGTGTGAGAATTTTAAATTCTCATCTATTTCAATCAACCTCACTACTTGTTTCAAACCAGCAGTTTCTGACCAACGTAATTTTCCATTAGTATTATATTCAATCCTAGAAAGGCGGTCATTAATATCATCTTCCTCGAGTGAAAAAACGCGGCCGGGACCGCCCGGTTCATAAACAACAGCTTCAAAGGGTAGGGTTTTAGAGTATCTGTATCTACGAGACCAAAAATCTAGAATGGCATAAATGAAGACACCGTTTCCTAATGATGGTTTAGGTCCATATGCAAAACGGAAACCATCCTTATCATCAAGAGGTTTTATTATACCTAGCTCTGTAAGGGGACATTCTAATACACTGTCCAGCAGCTTATCTCCTTTAATCTGTTGTACAGAATATGTTCGAATAAAACATGCAACATCATTTTTTATAGTTGTTAATGAAACTTTTTGCCAATTCCTATCTTGAGAAAATCGGTCAAGTTTTTGAACAAAAAGGTTACGTGAAAAAGTTTTGGCCGAATAATGATTGAATGCCCAATACCAAGTTGTTTTCTTCTCATTGGTTGCTAAATTCCAATGAATCAGCCAAAGTGATGAAGGGTGTTCCAAATAAGGATCAGCACCTATACCATCATCTCCAAAAAGATACTGACCAAATTTTGTGGTATTTATTGATGCTCCCTTATTTGATTCTTGGATTATTCCACTATTAACAGACCAATGGCGAATTGAGGAAACCATGTTTTTTCCAACACCAAAACGCGCAATCGCTTCCTCACCCCAACAATGAGTTTTATTTTCTGGTTTAGATTCTGTTTCAGCAACACAATCAAAAGCTTTTTTTAACCAACCATACCTAAGAGGAAACGTTTCGTGTCCTGAAAATTGAGGACGATAGTTGCGTTCAAAAAGTGGGCTATTTGACATATTCTAAATTATTAACTTTCATTAAATTACTGCTCTACTGGAGAAGTTCTCCAGTTTGATATTATAAAACTTAAATTATATAGTCAATTAATTTGAAAATTTAAAATTATGGCATCTTATTTCTAAGCCAATTCCCACACTCCAATTGTACCAATGAGAATTTCAGGAAGTATATATTTAGATCACCAAGCAACAACCCCTGTTCCTGAACAGGTAGTTAATAAAATGATGCCCTATTTTTATGAAAAATTTGGGAATCCTCACTCGGTTGATCATAGTTTGGGTTGGAAAAGTGCCCACGAAGTTGAGAAAGCCACTGAACAAATTTCGAACTTCATCGGTGCCTTTCCTGATGAAATCTATTTTACTTCTGGAGCAACTGAATCAAACAATTTGGCACTCATTGGACTTGCGCGTAAAGTTAGTGCCAAAAGTAAGAGAACCCGTTTTTTATTAAGTGAAATTGAACACAAGTGCGTACAAGAAGCAGGTAAAGCAATATCACATCAATTCACAATTCCTGTTGACCATATTCCGGTTAATAAAGAGGGGAGAGTTTCACTAAACGTTCTAGAAAATATGCTAGGAAACGATGTCCTGGTTGTATCAATCATGGCTGTAAATAACGAAATCGGTACCATTCAAGATATAGATAATATATCAAGACTAGTTAGAAATGTCGGAGCAATATTCCATTGTGATGCAGCACAAGCTCCAATTGCTATGGATATTCAGGAACTAACCGAAAAGGTTGATATACTTAGCTTGTCAGCACATAAAATGTACGGTCCTAAGGGAATCGGTATTATATTTGTTCGTCGTGAGCTAAGAAACCTGTTAGAACCTTTATTTTATGGCGGAGGACAACAGAATGGTTTGCGGCCTGGAACAATTCCTACACCCTTGGTTGTTGGAATGAGTGCAGCAACTGAGTTTTTAACAAGTAAAGATATTTACCAAAAACGTTTGCACCTAAGTCAAATGAGGGAGAAATTTATAGATAAGTTAGTTAAATTACCATGGCCTGTAAAGTTGAATGGAGTGGGAGGGCATCTTCGACATCCAGGAAATGCGAACCTTTGTTTTATGGGTTTTGTTGCTAAGGATATTTTGCAACTACTCCAACCGAAAATTGCAGCATCTACTGGATCAGCATGTTCTTCGGGAATAATTGAGCCTTCTTATGTATTGAAATCTTTAGGGCTTTCATTTGAAGATATCGAAGCATCTATCCGCTTTAGTTTAGGGTTTGATACCACATATGAAGATATCGAGGAAGGTATTGGTTTGATTAATCAATCACTCCTAAAATTATCAAAGATTAGATATTGATTTTAAACTCTATATGGAAAAATTTCATGAAATTGAATTTGGTAAAATTATTTGTGCATTGGTACAGACAAAATTTCTATGTTCTTAATAAACTATCCGAAAAAATCATGGTGTATTGAAAACAATTTTAAAATAACACTAATGTGTTGTTCCAAAAAAGTAAGTAAAAGTTTGGATATGAAAGTATCTCAAATATAAATCAAAGTTTATAATTCAAATAACAGGGTTTTTAATGAGCACTAAACGCTTTGAATACCTCAATGATCTTTTCCATAATCTATATGATGCTGATACAGAAGTTAAAGTGGACAAAATATTAGAATCCTTGGATTCGAACTTTAGTTGGCGTCCGTACGGAGATAACAAAAAGAACTTTGGTGTAATTGAAAATCAACAAGCATCTCCAATACCTGCTATTGTTGAAAAAATAACCAACTCAATAGATGCCATTTTGATGCGACATTGTTATGAAAAGGGTATTGATCCAAAATCCTCTATCGCACCCAAATCTGTTGATAAGGCAATATCCGCTTTTTTCGATAAATCGGAAAATTGGGATCTACATAACGAAATGTCAAAACAAGCTGAGTCAATTCAAATTATAGCTAGCGGTCCAAGAAAAAACACTTCACTAGTAATTTATGATGATGGAGAGGGACAACATCCTGAAAATTTTCCTGATACATTCCTGTCACTACTAACAGGGAATAAAAATGAAATCCCGTTTGTACAAGGAAAGTACAATATGGGAGGGTCTGGAGCCATAGCATTTTGTGGTACAAATAGATACCAGCTAATTGCATCAAAACGTTATGACAAAACAGGAAATTTTGGTTTTACTTTGTTACGTAAGCATCCACTGAGTGAGAAAGATGAACAGACTTACAAATGTACTTGGTATGAATATTTACTTTTTAAAGAACATATTCCTTCATTTAGTATAAATTCTTGGGAATTATATATTTGAATAGATTTGGCAATTCATTGTTTGATCATATATCTCTTGGATGAAGCGTTTCATCCTTTGCAATTTTCCTTCCGATCCGGATAATCCCACCTGATGAAACCTGGAGATGTCGCAGATATCCGGATTGGAACCCAGTTGAATAAAACCTCCATGGTC
>JAPOSR010000017.1 GCA_026709625.1 Chloroflexota bacterium | reverse complement strand
ACTTCATCGGCGCAGTCGGTTGGGTCGACCTCTACTGGCTCGCGGTCGGGCGGCGGTTCCAGCTCCAGCGGTTCCAGCAGTGGGACCGGCAACGTAGCGTTTGCGCCCGCGCCGAGCACGCATTGGCTGCAAATGGACAACAAATGCCATGTCGGCAGCCTCAGTCCCTACAATGTCGTTTCCCCCGACACGAATGGCTTGCATTGCAACTGGCATGACGGCGATACCATCAAGGTCGAAAACTGGGATGGCTGGGCAGCGGTGCGCATTCAGCTATGGCGCGGCAACGCCCTGCTGGATGAAGTCACCGCATCGACAACCTTGTTTGATGTATAGCCGCCCCCACCCCAAACCCCTCCCTGACCGCCTGTGTCTACGCGGCGCAAACATGAGGGAGGGGCTTTAAGGCTACAGAATCGCTGGTAAAGCTCCCCTTCCCTCGTTCTGGGGGCAAGGGGCTTGGGATTTTGCGCCCAGCGTGTCGTGGGCTACAATGCAGCCTTGCGCAGCCAATAGTAGGAGCGTCGCCATGCCGAAATACGAACCCACTTGGGAGTCGCTGGCGCAATACGAGATCCCGCAATGGTACAAAGACGCCAAGTTTGGCATCTTCATCCACTGGGGACCGTATTGCGTGCCGGCCTTTGGCAACGAATGGTATCCGCGCCGCATGTACCTGCAAGACGACCCCGCTTTTGAGCACCACCGCAGGACCTGGGGCGAGCATACGGAGTTCGGCTATAAAGATTTTATCCCGCTGCTGACGGCTGAGAAATTTGACGCGGCGGAATGGGCGCGGCTCTTCAAAGAGGCGGGCGCGCGCTTTGTCATGCCGGTCGCCGAACATCACGATGGCTTCCCCATGTACGCCAGCGAGCTCACCGACTGGTGCGCCGCCAAGATGGGTCCCAAGCGCGATATTTGTGGCGAACTGGCGGATGCCGTGCGGGCGCAGGATATGGTCTTCGCGGTTTCATCGCATCGCGCCGAGCACTGGTGGTTCTTCGATGGCGGCCGCGGCTTCCCGTCCGATGTGCAAGACCCCGCCAACGATGGCTTGTATGGACCCGCTGTCGCAGCCTCAAAAGACAAGACCAACCGCGCCGAGTGGAAACAGAAAGACTGGACGCCGCGCCCCGATGCCAAGTTCCTGGAAGATTGGCTGGCGCGCTGCTGCGAGCTGGTAGACAAATATCAGCCGCAGGTCGTCTGGTTCGACTGGTGGATCGAGCAAATCGTCTTCGAGCCCTATTTGCAGCGCTTCGCCTCCCATTATTACAACCGTGGCGAAGAATGGGGGCTGGGCGTCGCCATCAATCACAAATACGATTCGTATCCTGAGGGCGTGGCGGTCTTTGATATCGAACGCGGGCAGCTGAGCGATATCCGTAAGTTCTTCTGGCAGAACGACACATCGGTCTCTCGGAACAGCTGGGGCTACATCGAAGAGCACGATTACAAGCAGCCGGGCGATCTAATCGCCGATTTGGTCGATATTGTCAGCAAGAACGGAGCGCTGCTGCTGAATGTGGGACCGCGCGCCGATGGCAGCATCCCCGAGCGAGAACAGCAGATGCTGCGCGAGATGGGCCGCTGGCTGGCTGTGCATGGCGAAGGCATCTATGAAACCCGCCCCTGGCGCGTCTTTGGCGAAGGCCCGACTCCCGTGCCTGAAGGCGCGTTCACCGATACGGCGCGAGATGCCTTCACGCCGGCCGATATCCGCTTCACGCGCAAAGGCAATACGCTCTACGCTTTCCTGCTGGCCTACCCGCAAGGACAGGCGCGCATTTCATCGCTGGGCGGCGGCGTGGTAGATGTGCGGGGGGCGCGCATGCTGGGCTGCGATGCGGCAATCAGTTGGTCGCAGGATGCCGACGGCATGACCCTGTCGGCACCGCCACAGCAGTCCCGGCCTGATGTTTGCGCCTATGCGATTGAACTGGGCAGCTAGCTGTATCGCCGCGCCCTTAGCTGGGCGTTCCTACAATCGCTGTGGGTTTCTCGCCAGCGCCGCGATGATCTTGTCTACATCATAGACGCTGCCCGCCCAGACGCCGCCACTGACTGCCTGCAGCGCTGCCCACAAGCGCGTATCGGCTGGCAGGTCGGGGTGGGGCTGCAAGTCGGGGTGGGGCGCGCGCGAGGCCAGCAGCGCCGCCGCCTCATCCGCCGACAGGTCGCCGTCCGCTGTGCCGACGAGGTCGACTGTCCCGACCAACTGATGCCGGTCGATGGTGATTTGGATGATGTCGCCATCACGCAGTTTGCCGATGCTGCCGCCAGCCAAAGCCTCGGGACCGACATGCCCGATGCATGCGCCAGTCGAAACACCCGAAAAGCGCGCATCGGTGATGATGGGCACATGCTTGCCCCAGGGGATGAATTTCAGCGCCGAAGTCAGCTGATACGTCTCTTCCATGCCCGTGCCCATGGGTCCTACGCCAGCCAGCACCAGCACATCGCCGGGCTGAACCGGCGCGCCTGCCAAGCCTTTCAACGCGCGGATCGCTGCGCGCTCTGCTGTGAAGACCCGCGCCGAGCCACGGCACCGATAGACGCCGTCTTCGTCCACCACGCTGGGGTCGATTGACGTGGCTTTGATGACCGAGCCTTGCGGCGCGATATTGCCCAGCGGGAAGACGACTGTGCTGGTCAAGCCGCGCGCTTTTGCCGAGTCCGGCGACATGATGACATCGTCAGCGTCGATGCCCTCGCTTGCGCGCAGGCGTTTTCGCGCCAATTGTCGCCGCTCGCTTTCCGCCCACCAGTCCAATACGGCATCCAGCTTGTCGCCTGTGACGGTCAGGGCGTCTGTATCGAGCAGGCCAGCTGCGCGCAAATGCAGCAAGACCTCGGGCACGCCGCCCGCCATGAAAACCTGCACAGTCGGGTGATTGCGCGGCCCATTTGGCAGGGCATCGACCAGGCGCGCTGTGCTGCGATTGACGCGAATCCAATCAGCGACTGTGGGCGCTTTCAAGCCCGCGGCATGAGCGATCGCGGGGATGTGCAGCAGCAGGTTGGTCGAGCCGCCAAAAGCCGAATGCGCCAACATGGCATTGTCCAGCGCAGCCGGCGTGATGATGCGCTCCAGGTTGATGCCAGCTGTTTTCATAGCCAGCAGCGCCAATGCCGAGCGGCGCGCATTGTCCAGCCAGACCGCCTCGCCCGAAGGCGCAAGCGCGCTGTGCGGCAGGCTCATGCCGAGCGCTTCTGCCACCACCTGCGCAGTCGCCGCGGTGCCCAGAAATTGACAGCCGCCACCCGACGATCCACAGGCTTTGCAGCCCATCTCGGCGGCATAGTCCAGACTGATCAGCCCATGGGCGAAGCGCGCGCCGATCGTCTGGACAGTGCCAGCATCTTCCGCGTCTTCGGCTGGCAGGGTAACCCCGCCGGGCACGATAATGCCGGGCAAATCGGCACAACCCGCCAAGGCGATCATGGCAGCGGGCAAGCCCTTGTCGCAGGTGGCAATTCCCATGACGCCATCGCGAGTGGGCAAAGAGCGGATCATGCGCCGCATTACCATAGCCGCATCGTTTCGATACGCCAGGCTGTCCATCATGCCGGTTGTGCCTTGCGAGCGCCCATCGCAGGGGTCGGAGCAATAAATCGCAAACGGAATGGCATCCTGCTGCCGGATTGTTTGCGCCGCTTCTTGCACCAGCAGGCTGATTTCCCAATGCCCGGTGTGATAGCCCAGCGCGAGCGGGCTGCCATCGGCTGCGCGCAGCCCGCCTTTGGTGCTGACGATGACATACTGCTCGCGGTTGACCTCTTCGGGGTGCCAGCCCATGGCGACATTCTGCGTCATGGCGAAGAGATTGCCGCTGGCTTCGTGCAGCAGCATATCTTCGCTGATGGGCAGACTGCCTGCTGCGCCTTGCCCGCGCGTGCGTGTCGTCGGCAGCAGGTCTGCGCCACCATAGATGTCTTGTTTAGTCATGCGCGCCTCCATTTGCATGAGTCTAGCGCAGAATCGGCCTAGGCGTCTGGCCAGGCTTGTGCCTTCTTTGCGCTGAGTGGGTACAATCGCCGCATCGATTCGCTTGGCCGAGGCAGCGTATGCAGCAGCAACGTTTTTCAAATCAAAGCGTCATTGTAACTGGCGCGGGGGAAGGCATCGGCTGGGAAGTGGCGCGCCAATTCTGCCGGGAGGGCGCGGCGACGCTGCTCAATGACATCTTGCCCGACCGCGCCGCTGCCGCCGCCACGACGATCGCCCAGCAGACGGGCCGATGCTGTCTGCCTGCGCCGGGCGACATCGCCGATATTGACTTGGCGCGCGGGCTGGTGGCGCGGGCAGTTGATGAATTTGGCGCGCTGGATGTCTGCGTCTGCAATGCCGGGCTGACATCCTGGGGCGACTTCTTCGACTATGCCCCCGCCGACTTTGAGCGCGTGGTCAATGTCAATTTGCGCGGCGCTTACTTCCTGGCGCAGGCTGCGGCGCGGCAATTTCGAGCGCAAGGCAGCGGCGGGCGCATCGTGCTGATGTCATCAGTCACCGGGCGCCAAGCTGTTCCTTATCTAAGCGCCTATGGCATGACCAAAGCTGCGCTGGAGATGCTGGCGCGCAACCTGGTGTTGGAGCTAAGCCCGCATGGCATCACCATCAACTGCGTCGCGCCGGGCGCAGTCATCACCCCGCGCAATCTGCAGGACGACCCCGATTATGAAGCGACCTGGTCCGCGCTGACGCCGACCGGGCAAGCCATCCATCCAGCCAATATCGCCAATGCGGCGCTCTTCCTGGCAGCGCCCGCAGCCAGCCAGATCACCGGGCAGACGCTGGTGGTCGATGGCGGCTGGAGCTGCGCCAGCCCCATCCCCAATATGGACTATGGCAGAGATTATGAAAATTGACGCGCCAGCCCCCGAGGGCGAAACCTACGCTGCCGACGCGACTCAATCCACCAGTTCTTGAACGAGCCGATTGGTCGTCGCGAGCCGATCCGACAGTATGCTGGCGATGAGCACATGAATCGCCGCAGCCGTTTGCGGGTCGGTCGTTTCCATTTGGCGCAGGGCTTCGTGGCTTAGCCGCTGCAAAACGCCGCTCTCGGTCACGACTATGGAAGCCGAGCGCGCTTTGCCCAGATAAAAGCCGACTTCGCCAATCACGACCCCAGCCGTCATGCTGCGCAGGCGCAATTCGCGCTCGCCCTCGACTTGCAAAAGCACATCAACGCGGCCCGATTCGATGAAGTACATGGCATCGGACTCATCGCCCTGATTGAAGATCGTTTCGCCCGACTGAGTTTCCATCCTTTCGAGGTACTTCTGCAAATTGCGCAGACCGCGTCCGGCGATGCTTGTGTGCTCTTCCAACTGCTGCGCCACAGTGACGCGCGCGACTTCTTGCAGGTTGTGCTCTTTCAGGAGCGCGCTTTCGCACCATTCAAGCGCATGATCCAGATCATCGAATAGAGCTGGTTTGGCTTCGCGGCTCTCGGTGATGGCACCGTCAGCCATCAACTGCTGCAAATGCGGCAAGGCGCTCGACACCAGCAGCTCGATGTCACTCTCGTCCGTCAGCCTCTTCAGCTTTTGAAAGTCGACAATCGTGGACACATCAAATCCGCGCACCGATTTGAAGTCGAGAATCATAAACCGGGTGAGATTATCGGCTCTCGAGACGCGCGATTTGACATGTTCGTAAAAGCGGTAGGCGGTGCCAAAAAAGATAAAGCCCTGCAAGCGAAAGATGAGTATCTTGTTGCCTTCTCTTTGTAGCAGCTGATTTTGGGCGAATGAGCGGTCGAGATTGCTGCGGTGAAAGCGCCCGGTATATTCCTGTTTGATGACCTCCATCCGGCTGTATTCCAGCACAAAAGCCATGATCGCCCCGACCATGCCGAGCGCGATCCCAGGCAAGATGCCCAGAAGCGCCGTCGCCAGCGCGATGACTGCGACAATGATGTAATCTTGCCGTGGCAGCTTTGACCGACTTTCGATCAGCCACTCTTTCATAAATCGTAAACCGAAGTACATCAGCAAACCCGCGGGGATAAAGCGCGGAATCAAAGAAAAGAGAGCGCCACCTATCAGCAGTGTCAGTGTGAACATGATTGCGAGGATGAAGCACACCAGCCGGCCATTGACCCGCATCGTTTCTACCAACGAAGAAGAGATGGGTCCGTGATACGCTAATACGCCACCGCCTGATATGGATGATGCGATATTGGCCGCGCCATTCACGATGAATTCACGATTTAAGTTGATCTCTCGGTTCACGATAATCTCGAGCGCGCTGGCTCGCAGAAACAGATTCAGCGCCAATACGACAGTCAGGGTCAAGACATCACCCGCGCTCGCCGCCAAAACTGCCGGGCTGATCTCGCTAAGGACAGATAGATCGGGCAATGTCCAGACCAAGTCGTTCGACACATTGGGCAGCAGCCAACCCTGCGCTGTGATTCTGTCCAAATCGCCGACGATAATGGTCGCCCAGAAGTAAAACAAGCTGACAGAGGCGATGATGACGCCAGGCATGACCAATGTGCTCTTTATGCGAATCTGCAGCGCCAGGATAGACAAAGCAAATGCCAGCGCCGGCAGCCAACGCGACAGTATCTCGCCTTCCAGCAACACGGGCAAAGACGCCGCGTTGAGCCGCAGTCCATCCAGCACCAGGAAGCCGGCATTGAAGATCAGCCAGCCCAAGCCAGCCATAAAGCCGCCGATGATGGGATAGGGAATATAGCGGATCAAATCGCCGACGCGCGCCACGCCCAGCAATGCCACGAAGATACCGGCCAGCACGGACGCGAGCGCGATGACCAAAAACACTGTGGCAAACAGTGTTTCGGGCGGTGTCTCGGCTGGCAGTGCCTCAACCACGCTGGCGGCGACCAAGCCTTGAATCACCGCCGTAGGGCTTTGCTGAATGACCTGCGTGGCGTGATCTGAACTGAAGATCCCGGTGATGAGAATAGCGACGATTTCGCTGACGAGCACAATCGCCAGCCCGACAGCGAAGTAGCCCGACAGCTGGCCGCCGAAGATCAGCTCAGCGTATGAAGGCATTGCGCTCGCCATGAGCAGCCAGATAATCGAGCTCGCCAAAATGCTGCGCAGCAACATCCGCGCTTGCAAGGCGTGTCGCAGGGTTTGGCGCAAATCCCACTCGGAGGCGTCTGGCGAGAATCTCTGTGCCACAAATCCTCTCTTCAAGGCGTGCTATATGTCTATCGATTGCGCATGCTGCGCTGGCTCAAGCAGAGGCGGACAGCAACTTTTCAAAACTGGCGCGCCAACCCGGCGAAAGCGCTGCCAGCCTCATGGCGCGTCGGGCGGTAGCGCGGTCAGATTGGTCCAGGTAGAGCGCGGCGTTGACCTGCGTCACTGTCAATCGCGCGGGGTCGCGTTCCGCCAGCATGATTGGCTCGCCAGCCTCGACTCGCCCCTCTTGCAAGACGCGCGCATAAAAGCCGGGGCGGTTGGCGGCCAGAAATGTTTTCGCAAAGCCTTCGATGCCCATTTTGTCCGCCAGTTTGTAGCAGGGAACGCGCGGCTGCGAGACTTGGATGAGCGCGCCGCCGATGCGGTAGATATCGCCGATGCAAACCCGGCTTTCCAAGATGCCCAACGTGGTCAGGTTTTCGCCAAATTGTCCATAGCGGAAGTCGCGCCGCCCCAGCTGCGCCGCCCAATAGTTGTAATTTTCCTGCGCATAACAATAGACGGCGCGGTGGGGTCCGCCGTGGACATTGAGGTCGGCTTGGGCATCGCCTTGCGCGCCCAGCTGCCCCAGCCAGACCTGCCCCATCTGCGCGGATTTATAGATGCCCGTCTGGTATTGGCGTCCATTCGCAGCGATCGTCCGCAACCGCCCAAAATTCACCGACAGCAGCATCATGGGGCGTCGCCTTTTTCCAGCCGCTGCTTGCGCGAGCGAATGTGGTCGAGCACTTCCTGGGCGGGCGTGGCGGCTTCGAGGTAGTCGCTATGCGCCCGGTCTACCGCGCTGAGCCGTTCGCGCGCCAAATCACCGTCTGTCTCGCCCAGGACATCGGCGATTTGAAGATCGGCATCGGCCAAGGGCTCGCTTGCCCCGCTGGATTCAGCTATTTCGTCCGCCATGGCTTCGGGTTCATCACGCCCTTCCAGCACGATTTTGTAGAAGGCGAAGCCGCCGGCAGCGACGAGCGCCAGCGGCACAAGCAACTGCAGCGCGGTGGACACCAGGCTCAACAAGCCCAGCGCCAAGATCACCAGCAGGACCGCGATGGCCAACTGCCGGATGAGTCTGTCGTTCAGCATGTGCCGCGTTCCGTCACAGGGCGTCCACTGCGATTATTGTAGCGCAGGTTATGCCCCCGCCCCAAGTCCCTCTCCTTCCGCGTGGCAAGTTTTGTCGGCTGGTTGTCACTAGGGTATCATCTGGCCATGATTCATCATGCCACCATCACTGTGAACCCGCGCCGCATCATTGGCGAGGCGCGCGACCACCTGTACGGCGCGAACCTGGAGCACATCGGCCAGGCGATTTATGGCGGCGTCTGGGCGGAGATGCTGCGCGACCGCAAGTTCGCTGGCAACGACCTCATGTATGCCGGCATGAGCGAAGGCTTGCACAACGCGCATGAAGGCGCTGGCGTGGTGGTGCCTTGGCAGGCGCACAATCCGGCGGCTGACGCGCTTCGTTATGCGCATGACAACAGCGTCTTTTATACAGGCAGGCAATCGCAGCGCGTGTCGATACGGCGCGCGGATGGTGAGTGGCGCGGCATCTGCCAAGGGGGCTTGTATCTGCAAGCGGCGCGCGACTATCAACTGCGGCTGGTCTTGCGTGGCGAAGGTCAAGCCATGCAGGTGCGGCTGGGCGCGGAATGCTGGACGATCGATCATTTGCCCGGCGACTGGGTGACTGTCGAGCGCATCTTCACCGCGGCCGGCGAAGACCCGCTGGGCCAGCTGCGCATCGCGATCACAACTGGCACGGCTTGGATTGGCTGCGCTTCGTTGATGCCCACCGACCATGTAGCTGGATTCCGCCCTGATGTGGTGGCGGCGCTGAAAGACTGGTCGCCCCGACAGCTGCGCTGGCCCGGCGGCAATTTTGTTTCGGCTTATCACTGGCGGGCCGGCATCGGCGACCGCGACAAACGCCCCTCGTACCTCGACCCCGCCTGGTGGCAGTGGGAATCCAACGATGTCGGCACGGACGAATTCATTGCGCTGTGCCGGCTGATCGATGCCGAGCCGGTGTTGACGGCGAATCTGGGCGATGGCGACGCAGACGAAGCGGCGGCTTGGGTCGAGTATTGCAATGGCGGCGTCGATACGCATTATGGCGGTCTGCGCGCCGCGCAGGGCCAACCGGCGGCGCATGATGTGCGACTGTGGTTTGTCGGCAACGAGCAATTTGGCAACTGGCAGGTGGGGCATTGCGATGCGCAGACGTATGCGCGCCGCTATCTGGACTTTGCGCGAGCCATGCGAACAGTCGACCCGGACCTGACTTTGATCGGCGTGGGCGCGCCGGGCGAGCTGTATGGCGACTGGAATGACGAAGTATTGCGGATCGCCGGCGCGGAGATGGACCAACTCAGCGTGCATTATTATTCGCTGCGCACAGAAAAATGGCAGCAGCCACCGCCGCCAGAGCAAATCTACCTGCCCAAGCTGGCGGCTGCTTATGAGGTTGAACAGATGCTGGACGAGACATTGGCTGTCGTCGACCGCCACCTGCCGCGGCTGCCGCTGGCATTTGACGAGTGGAACACCTATGTTGGGGCGAAGCCGCCCGCTTACATTGAAGAGTACAACCTGGCTGACGCGCTGTATACGGGCTGGCTGATGAATGCCTGCTTGCAGCGCGCCGACCGCATCCACTACAGCGCCATTTATCACCTGGTCAATGTGATGGGCTGCTATGTTTGCGCGCCGCTGTATCGCTGGGAAGCCATCAATTTTTCGCGGGGCGGCGGCTGGGTCGCGGTGGACACTGGCGAATCGCCGGCCGCGCCAGCCACCATCAAGATGCCGTCTACGCTGACGCTGGAGCTGCTGACGCGCTTGCGTGGCTCGCATGCAATCGACTGCCAGGTCGACTGCGGCAGCTTTGCCAGCCCGGCGGCGGGCAATATGCCGGCTTTTGACGATGTGCCCCTGGTCAGCGCAGCCGCCACTGCCGACCTCAATGGCGACTATGCCTACATTTCCGTGGTTAACTGCGCTGTCGACCGCGCCCTGCGCATCCATCTGGCTGGCATCGAAGCGGCTGAGGATGCGCGGCTGTATTTGGTCGCTGGCGAGAGCCCGCTGGCCACCAACACATTCGCTGCGCCCGAGGCTGTGACAATCGCAGAGCGCCACGTCCATCTGAATGAACTGACGCTGCCGCCACACAGCTTCGGTCTCTTGGCGCTGCGCATGAAGCAAAAAAAACCGGTCACGATGTGAGCGGTCCCGACGATCGTGCGGGTGAAAACCCA
>JAPOSR010000032.1 GCA_026709625.1 Chloroflexota bacterium | reverse complement strand
ACTTCATCGGCGCAGTCGGTTGGGTCGACCTCTACTGGCTCGCGGTCGGGCGGCGATTGCCTTGTGACGCGGCGCAATTCTCGCTTTGCTGGCGGCGGTCTGTGTGGGTACAATAGATTGTGTTTGCCTCCGTCAACCGGCAAAGCGAGCGCAGCCATGCCCGACAACGGCGCTTTTGTTATCTGCCAAGATTTGTACAAGATCTTCAAAGTCGCCGATATTGAAGTCATGGCGCTGCAAGGCTTAGACCTCACCGTCATGGACGGCGAGCTGGTGGGTGTTGTCGGCGCAAGCGGCAGCGGCAAGACGACGTTGATGAATGTGCTGGGCGGTTTGACGCGCCCCTCGGCTGGCGCTGTGCTGGTCGATGGCGAAAACCTGCTCAAGCTCAGCACGCGCGCACTGACCCGCTATCGCCAAGTCGAAGTCGGCTTTGTTTGGCAGCAGGGCAGCCGCAACCTCATCCCCTATTTGTCGGCGCTGGACAATATCAAGCTGCCCATGACGCTGGCGGGACGAGCCGGCGGCGATATCGACCGGCGCGCCCGCGAGCTCATGGACAAGGTCGAGCTCGGCAACCGCTGCGACCACAAGCCGCTGCAGCTTTCGGGCGGCGAACAGCAGCGCGTTGCCATTGCCGTGGCGCTGGCCAACGAACCCAAGCTGCTGCTGGCGGACGAGCCCACCGGCGAGCTGGACTCGGCGACATCCGACCAGGTCTATGCGCTCTTTCAGCGGCTCAATCGTGAAGACGGCTTGACCATCTGCATCGTCAGCCACGACCCCCAGATCGCCCAGCATGTCGGGCGGGTGGTGGCCATCCGCGATGGCAAGCTGGCCAGCGAGACAGTCCGCCGCCGCGTCGACAATCAACAGCCGGCTGACGCCACAGCCGCGACCAGCTGGGACGACCGTTTCGAAGAGCTCATCGTCATGGACAGCAGCGGGCGTCTGCAAATCCCCAAGCAATTCCGCGAAGAACTGGGGTTTGCCAACCGCGTGGAGATGGAAATGACCGATGATGGCGGCATCGTCATCCGCCCCGCCCAAAACCTCGAAGACACCTCGTCGCAAGCCGAGATCCAACTGCAGCGAGAGATCCGCGCGGGCGAAGGCGGGCAGAGAAGCCGATGGTTGCGCAGGCGGCAGACATGACAGACGCCGCGATCGCCGCGCAAGCGGTTGGGCGCGTCTATGCGAGCGATTCAGGCGCGGTGCATGTCCTGCAAGATGTCAGCTTTGTCGTCAAGCGCGGGCAATTCGTTGTGCTGCGCGGTCGCTCGGGCAGCGGCAAGACCACCTTGCTGAATTGCCTTGGCGGGCTGGACGACCCGACCAGCGGCAAGATCTGGATTCACGACCAGGAACTTTCGCAGCTGGACGAAGCGGCGCGCACCCGCTGGCGACGCAGCAGCATCGGCTTCATCTTTCAGCAGATGGGGCTGCTGCCCAGCTTCTCCGCCTATGAAAATCTCGATGTCATGGCGCGATTGGGGGGCGTGCCGCGCGGTGAACGGCGCGAGCGCATCCTGGCGTGTCTGGATCTGGTTGGCTTGCTGGATTATTATGACCATCGTCCGCATGAGATGTCGGGCGGGCAGCAGCAGCGCATCGCCATTGCCCGCGCTCTGGTCGCCCAGCCGCAGCTTATCCTGGCTGACGAACCGACCAGCGAGCTCGACAGCGAAACCACGCACAACATCCTGACGGCGTTGGGTGATTTCGCGCGCCGGCAAGATGTTTCGATATTCCTTTCCAGCCACGACCCGATCGCGGACGAATATGCCGACCGCGTAATCAACCTGCGCGACGGCCGCATCCACCCCAGCGTCTAGCGGAGCTTGTCATGCCAGCGGACGCGGTAGTCGCCGGACACATCGCGCTGGATATCTTGCCAGATCTATCGGCGCTGAGTCCGCAACAGGTCATCGGCGCGGGCAAGGTCTACGAGATCGGCCGCATCGCCTATTCGACCGGCGGCGCTGTTTCCAACACGGGTTTGGCGTTGCATCGTCTGGGCGTGGCGGTTTCGTTGCAAGCTGTGGTCGGCGATGACTGGGTCGGGCGCGCCATCATTGACTATGTGCGTGGATTTGGCGAGCGGCTGAGCGAGCATATCCGAATCGCGCCTGCAGCCGCCAGCCCTTACACGATCGTCATCGAGCCGCAAAATCACGACCGGACCTTGCTGACGCACACCGGCGTCTACAGCGATTTTGGCGCGGACAGCCTCCATTACGACTTGCTGGACGGCTGCAAGCTCTTTCACCTGGGCTATCCCACCTTGCTGCCGCGTCTATTTGCCGACGAAGGCGCGGAGTTCTGGCGGCTGCTGGCTGCGGTGAAAGCGCGCTGCCCGGCGATTTCTATTGATATGTCGCTGCCGCCGCCCGATTCTGCCAGCGGCCGAGCCGACTGGGCTGCGGTGCTGCGCCGCTGCCTGCCACTCGTCGATATTTTTGTGCCCAGCATCGAAGAGATTATGTATATGCTGCGCCGCGCTGATCTGCTGCGCTGGCGAGACAGCTTGCTGGACAATTTGACGGGCGATTATCTGGCGGCGCTGGCGGACGAGCTGCTGACGATGGGCGTGGGCATCGCCGGCTTCAAGCTGGGCGAGCGCGGCTTGTATTTGCGGGCTGCGGCGGACGATGAGCGGCTGGCATTTGTGTCGGCGCTGGGCGGCTCGGCGCGAAGCTGGGCTGGCGCGCAGGTTTGGCAGCCGGCTTTTGCGGTGCGTGTGGCAGGCACGACTGGCGCGGGCGATGCGGCTTATGCCGGTCTGCTGGCGGCATTGCTGCGCGGGATGAATGCGGTCGATTGCGCTCGCTGGGCCTGCGCCGTGGCGGCTTGCAATATCGAAGCGGCTGATGCCACAACCGGCGTCCGCAGCTGGGACGAAACGGCGGCGCGGCTGCAAGCCGGCTGGACGACCCGCGATTAGCGCGCCGGCCGCCTCGGCAGCAGCCAGATCAAAATGACAGACGCCACGCTGAAACCAAGCGCCAACAGCAGCATCGCGTCATAATTGCCAAAGACATCGAAAATCACGCCGGCCGCAAAGGGCGCGCTGGTGCTCATCACCGTCAAGACGATCACGATTGCGCTGCTGATGCGCCCATAATACGCCGCGCCATAGCTGTCCGCCACGATCAGCGGCCGCGCCAGGGTATGCGTGCCGACCGCCATCCCAAACAGCGCGACAAACAGCGCGATCAGCCAGCCGGACTTGCCTAGCAGCAGCGTCCCCAGCGAGACCGCCAGCAAGGCAAACACGCCCGCGACCATGGTCTTGCTGCTAAAGTGGCGCTCGACCGGCGCGAAGATCATCCTGCCCGCCACCTGCATGACGCCGATTGCCCCACTCGCCCATGCCGCGCTGGTCGGATGAATGCCCACGCTGATCAGCAATGGGATGAAGTGAATGCGCACCGCCGAGATGCTCAAGGTGGAAAGCGCAAAAGCCAGCGTCAAAATCCAGAAGAAGCGCGAACGCAAAACAGCGCGCAGGTCGATTGCTTGGCGCTGGGACGGCTGGGCGGCTGTCAGCGCGCCATCTGGCTGCAAGCCTAGGTCCTGCGGTTTGCCACGCAACAAGACCGCATGCAGGGGAATTGTAACCGCGCCCAGCAGAATCGCCAGCGACAGCACCGCGCCTCGCCAGCCCTGCGCCACCAGCAGCGCATCGCTGAGCGGGACAAACAGGGTGCTGCTGAAGCCGGCGACAAATGTGAGGACAGCCATCGCCGCGCCGCGCTGGCGGGCAAACCAGGTGGCGATGACCGCAAAAGCCGGTTCGTACAAGACTGCCGCGCCACAAAAACCCAGCAATGTCATAATCAGCATAAACTCGGGCAGAGTCTGCACCTGCGACCACAGCGCCACCAGCAGCGTCGCGCCGATTGACCCAGCCGTCATCAACAGGCGGCCGCCGCGCTTGTCCAGCCAATAGCCAACCGGCACGCCGACCAGCCCGGTAATTAGCAATGACAGGGAAAAAGCGCCGGTCAGCTGCGCGCGCGACCAGCCCAGCTCGGCTTCCATGGGCGTGATAAACACCGAAAACGCATAAAATATCACGCCGTATGAGACTGTCTCGGTGACAGCCAGCGCCAGCGCGATAACCCAGCCGTAATAGATGGGCTCGCGTTTGAAGATGCGTTTGACTGCCTTGCCAATCATGGGCGAAAACGCTCAAGCCCCATCGGTCGCCGCAAAAAGCCTGGAGAGGGAGTGGCGATTTTTGTGGATACGCGTTGCTTTACCCCCCCACCTCAAAATGAGGGAGGGGCTTAGATGCTGCGGAAGCGCAGGAAAAACTTCCCTTGCTTCGTTCTGGGGGCTGTATTCGCAGGCATCGCCGAGATTGCTTCTGCGCCTCTGTGGCAAGATGTCTTTGTGCTTGGCATTTGGCTACAGCGCATGCGTCAGCACCAGCACACGCGTCGGCTCGGGCAGGTCTGCGCGGCGCAGCGTCACTTCCCAGTCGGACTGGAAGTCGATATCGGCATCGGCGAAGTGGCTGAGAAAGGCGCTGACCCACTGCATGTTGCGCGGTTTGTAGCGCAGCGTGCGGAAGTGCATAGGGATGACCAGCCGCGGCCGCAGCCTGTCGACCACGTCTTTCAGGTCGGGCAGGCGGATAGTGGGCACATCGCCCGCCAGCGCCAGGAGGATATCGATATCGCGGAAGAATTCGTATTCCTCGGGCGTGAAAGGATTGCCAACATCGCCCATGTGCCCGATGCTGATGCCATCCATTTCCCAGCGGTACATCGCGCATTTGTCTGGTTCGTGCTCGGGGTGGTCGTACATTTCCGACGATTCGATGGCTCGGAAAGTTATGCCCTTGCACTGGACGCTGCCGCCCGCCCGCGCCACCTCCAGCATATTGATGCGCGCGGGGTCGCCGCCGATCAAGTCGCTGCGGTCGTGGAAGCTGTCGTTGAGCGACGAAGTCACGACGATATCGGGATGATCGGGGATCGGCTGGTAGCCCGATGTCTCTGGCGTATAGGGGTCGGTGATGACGCTGGCACCATCGCTGCCGGTTACGATAAAGGCGGCATGCCCATACCATTTGATTTTCATTGTTCAGCCCCCATTCAGCGCCGGAATCAATTCTTCGGTGAACAATCCACAAACTTCGTCGTCTGGCGCGCCGATGACATCGACCAGGAAATAATCGCAACCGTGCTCGACGAAAGCCTGCATTTGCTCGGCGATCTGGGCTGGCGTACCCACGAAGGCGTTGTCGCGGGTCCATTTGTCGGCGCGGCTGACACCACGCGCTTCGGCTTCAGCTTCGGTTTTGCCGATTGCCACGCGCCCAAACCAACTGCAGCGCATGCTGGCTGGGTCGCGGTCGATGGTTTCCATGTGGCGGCGCAGCACCTGCAGCCGCTCCAGATAAGGACCCAGCGGCTTGTCGGGCAGATTCCACATATCGGCATAGTTCGCCGCGTGCTTCATGGTGGTATAGCCGCCGCCGCCGACCAGGATGGGAATGGGTTTTTGCGGCTTTGGCTCGCACCAGGCATCGGCAAGGCGATAATGCGCGCCAGCAAAGCTTATTTTGCCAGGCTCTTCCCACAAGCGCCTCAGGATGATCAGCTGTTCTTCCAACTGCTGGACGCGGATGCGCGGCTCTGGATACGGATAATTGTAGGCGCGGTATTCATCTTCTTTCCAGCCAGCGCCGATGCCCATAATAAACCGGCCGCCGGACAAGTTTTGCAGGGTCGCGCCCATCAGCGCCAGCAGAGCGGGATTGCGGTAGCTCTGTCCCAGCACGATGGGACCCACTTCATATTCGGGGAAGCGCGCAGCCAAATAACTGAGCACAGTCCAGGCTTCATAGGTGGGCGCGCCATTCCAAAAGAAGTGATCGGTCATCCAGATGCTGCGCACGCTGTTGCCCAGCTTGTCCAGTGTGGTCGCCAAGCCGTCAACGAAGCGCGCGTTGTCGCCGGGCGGCGGACCAGCTGGCAAGCCCAATCCAAATTCTACCATGTAGCCACTCCTCGCTGCTTTGCCGCTGCGCGACTATTTGACCACAATGGCGCAACGGTTACAAAGGCGCTTTGTGACCAGCAGCAAGCCCCGCTTTCGCCATGCGAAATAAAAATCGCCAGGGCGCTTCATCAAAGGCGCTCAACAAAGCCAAATCTCGCGGCTTGCGTTACACTTTCGCGCAGATGCCCGCCACAGCCACGAGGAAACAATCATGAGCACGCCCTACGCCTTTGCCCGCGCCAACCGAGCCCGCTTTTTAGAGGAATATCAGCAGTTGCTGCGCATGCGCACCATCAGCACGCAGCCGCAACATGCGCAGGATGTGGCGGAGGCTGCCGAGTGGCTGCGTGACATGATGCTGCGCATCGGCATGACCAGCGCCGAAGTCATCCTCATGCCGCAGGGGCGTTGCCCGCTGGTGCTGGGCGAATGGAATGGCGCGGGTGAACATGCCCCAACAGCGTTGATCTACAGCCACTACGATGTCCAGCCGGCCGAAATCGCCGATGGCTGGCGCAGCGAGCCTTTCGAGCCGACCATCATCGGCGAGCGGCTGTATTGCCGCGGCGCAGTCGATAGCAAGTTGCATGTCATGGCGAATCTGAAAGCGGTTGAAGCGTGGCTGGCGGCGGACGACAAGCCAGCCGTCAACCTCAAGGTCGTGCTGGAAGGCGAGGAGGAATCGGGCTCCGAGAATATCAACGCGTTCATCGCGGCGCATCCCGAGCGGCTGGCCGCTGATATCGCCGTCGTCTCGGATGGGGCGATCCTGGCGCCCGAGCAGCCCAGCTTGACGTATGGTCTGCGCGGCGCATTGGCGCTGGAGCTGGCTGTGCATGCCCCGGCCAGCGACCTGCACAGCGGGCATTGGGGCGGCAGCGTACACAATCCGCTGCAGGCGCTATGCGAGATCTTGGCGCAGCTGCACGATGAAACCGGCGCGGTGAACGTGCCCGGCTTTTATGACGATGTCGCGCCCCTAAGCCCGCAAGACCGACAATTGCTGGAGCAGGTCGAGCCTTTCCTGCAAGCCGAATGGGATGATGTGGTGGCGGCGCCGGCGCAGTGGGGAGAGCCACAATACAGCTTGCCTGAGCGGCTGGGCGCGCGCCCGACCCTAGAGATCAATGGCATGATCGGCGGCTACACAGGCCCGGGCATGAAAACAGTCCTGCCCGCCAAAGCCTCGGCGAAGATCACCTGTCGGCTGGTGCCGCAGCAAGATCCAGCCCGCGTCATGCGCTGCCTGGTCGAGCATATCGAGACTATCGCCCCGCCGACGGTGCGCGTTGAAGTCATGCCCGGCGATTTTGGCGCGCGCGCCGTGCTGCTGGATGTCGATGGAAAGGCCATGCGCGCCGCCGCGCAAGCCTATGCGCATGCCTGGGGCGCTCAACCAGTCTATGAACGATCGGGCGGCAGCGTGCCCATCTGCTTCGGCTGCATGCAAGTCGCCGATGAGGTGGTCATCATGAGCTATGGGCTGAAGAGCGGCCGCGCGCACGGACCAAACGAAAATATCTACTTGCAGAGCTTCTACAATGGCATCGAGGCGATGATCAAGTTCATCGAAGCGCTTGGCGCATAAAGCCTCGCGTCTCCCAGCCCCTTGCCGCCACAAGGATCTGCGGCGAGCGAGCATAGACGCAATTTACGAACAGTTTGCAGCGCATTCAAACTTCGCTAACAAATCTCCTTTAGCCTATGGTCAGTTGCGGGCGGAATAAGCTGCCCTGTTGACCAAAGCACAAGGAGGCGAGGTCATGAATCGCAAAGGCATCATCATCGTACTTGCTCTGTTGTCGCTGTTGGCTGGCGGCGTTTTTGCCCACGACAGCGAGTCGCCCAGCCTGCGCCATATGACGCTGCGCTGGGGGCAGCATGGCGTCATGTTCGACCTGTCCAGCGACATCGTCTTGGAAGCCACCGGGCTCGCTGCGCCCCAGCTGCGCGAATCCCTGAGAAATGGCGAGACCCTCGCCGAGCTGATCACCGCCAATGGTGGCGACCCCGCACAAACCAGCGCCGAGCTGACGACGCTGCTATCCGAGCGGATCCAGACTGAAGCCACAAGCAGAATCGCTGGCTTGGCAAACAGCATCACCAGAGCGCTGGAGCGCCGGCAGGCAAACAAGTGGCATTGGCGCTGGCTCCGCCCCGCCCCGCGCTTGCCCTTTGGCGAAGCGATGACCGGCATTGTCTTGGAAGCCACAGGCATGGATGCGCAGGAGCTGCGCAGCGCCCTGATGGACGGCTCCAGCATTGCCCAACTGATTGAAGCCAACGAAGGCGATGTCGCACAGGTTGTATCGGCGCTGGCCACGCAAGCCACCGCCGAGGTCAACGCAGCAGCCTCAGCCCGCCTCGAAATGGTTGAAGACGTCGTTAGCAAAGCGATGGGGCAAGACTTCTCTGGCGTCTTTGAGCGGATGAGCCAGTTGCGGCGCGGACTACGAGGATTCTTCGGCGCTTGGGACGGCATCGGCATGCACACCGCCGACGAAACGGCGCAAAGCGCAGCGGCATAGGCGCGCGGACAACACCCTCGACAAGCTGCCGGAAGCGCAGGGATCAGCCTTGCGCTTCTTTTTTCTTTTTTGCTTCAGGCTTTCCAACAGCCGGTTTCCAGCCGTACAGCTTCATCTTCGCCGGGCCAGGGCGGGCTGGTCGCAATCAGGATGTCCAGCGGAGCAGCGCCCAACGCGCGAAACTGGAAGTGTGTGCCCAGCGGGATGGTCAAGCTCGTGCCCGGCGCGACAGCCAGCGTTTCTTCACGATTTCCCTGCCTGCGCCAGACCTCGCCCGCGCCCGCCAAAATGACCCATACTTCTTCGACTGTGCGATGCCGCACGGGGGTCGAAACCGCGCCAGCCGGCAGCCGGCAGTGCACGACGCTCGCTTTGCCCAGGCTGTGCAAAAGGCGAATCTCCGACCCATCCGGCGCGAGCGCATCGTATGCCTCGGGCAATATCCTGGTTTCAAATGGCGTCATGGGCGCGCTCCTTTCGCGTTGGCAATGTTCTTTGCGGCTTGACCCGCTTTGTGATTGAATCTACACAAGTTGCCACAAGAAAGGCGAATCGCTTGGCATCGCCACAATTCTTCCAGGTTATCCCAATGAACGCGGCTCGACAGTTGCTGGACGCGCACTGGCAGCCCCAGCCAACGAGCGAAATCATCGCCACTGCCGATGGCTTGGGGCGAGTCTTGGCTGCCGACGCGCATTCGCCAGAGCAGGCGCCAGCTTTCCGCAAAAGCGCAGTTGATGGCTATGCGCTGCGGGCGCGCGATACTTTTGGCGCAAGCCAGAGCCTACCCGCCTTCTTGCAAGTGCGCGGCGAGCTGCAAATGGGCGCGGCGGCGGATGTAACGGTCGCGGCGGGCGAGGCATGGCAGATTCACACAGGCGGCATGCTGCCGGCCGACGCGGACGCTGTGATCATGCTCGAGCACACGCAGCGCGGAGTCGGGGCGGAGATTGAAGCGCTGCGAGCGGTTGCGCCGGGTGAACATGTTATCGAGGCTGGCGAAGATGTGGCGGCTGGCGGGTTGGTCCTGGCGCGGGGGCATCAACTGCGTCCAGCCGATATCGGCGGGCTGCTGGCGGTCGGCATCGACCAGATCAAGGCGCTGCGCAGACCCCGCGTTGGCATCCTCAGCTGCGGCGATGAGCTGGTTGCGCCAGACGAGCCGCTTGATCTCGGGCAAGTGCGCGACATAAACGCCTGGATGCTGGGCGCGTTGGCAGCCAGGCATGGCGCGCTGCCCATCCAACTGGGCATTGTCCCCGACCAGCGCGCAGAATACCAGCGGTTGGCGCGAGACGGCCATGCCCGCTGCGACATTTTGCTCTTGAGCGCGGGCAGCTCGGTTTCGGCGCGGGACTATACGCGCGCGGTGGTCGACAGTCTGGGCGCGCCGGGCGTATTGCAGCATGGCTTGGCGACCAAACCAGGCAAACCGACCATCATCGCGGTCTGCGCGGGGGCGCCGGTGCTGGGCTTGCCGGGCAATCCGGTCTCGGCGCTGCTGGTGGCGCGGCAGCTGCTGCCTCATTTGATTAGCGCCTGGCTGGGACAAGAGCCAAACGAACCACAGCGCGTGCCGGCGCGGCTGACCCAGCGCGTAGCTTCTGTCAGCGGGCGCGAAGACTGGCTGCCGGTGCGTCTGCATAGGAACGATGCGGGCTGGCTGGCCGAGCCGATATTTGGCAAATCCAATCTGATTTTCACCCTTGTCCAGGCGGATGGACTGCTGCGCGTGCCGCTCAACACCGGCGGATTCGCGGCTCACAGCGCAATCGAGGTGGAGATCTTGTAGACGTCCAGCTTCTTGGGGCATATCGCATCCACACAAGCAGACACACCGTCCAATAGGGAGTAGCGAATGCGTGGATATGGCAACCAAGCCCCCCCCAGCCCTCACAAGGAGGGAAGGGGAGCTTTACCAGCGATTCTGTAGCCTTAAAACCCCTCCCTCATGTTTGCGCCGCGTAGACACAGGCGGTCAGGGAGGGGTTTGGGG
>JAPOSR010000038.1 GCA_026709625.1 Chloroflexota bacterium | reverse complement strand
CGATGACGGGAATAGGGCTATTGACGGCAATGACGACCGCCAGCAGCGCGCTCAGTAGCGCTAGGACGACTGTGGTGGCGCGCCCAGTCAGGCGAATGCGGGACATCTAGTTGGCTCCAGGGCGAGGGGCTGCGCCCGCGCCAGGCTTTCCCCGATCAATAAGCGCCATACTGCGATTCCGGATCATCAAAACAGCCTGGAAAGTGAAAAGTTCCATTGCGCCATTCATCTGTTCGCTCATTATTGAACAAATGTACTATAGCATATCCGCATACGATTGAACTTGCAACACTCGATTTTGCCGGGCTATATCGTCAGCAAACGCGGCAGACGGTCGCTGAGCCGAGGATTGTAGCCACCAGGCGATTCGCGGCAGCCTGTACAGGCGCTGGTTCTTCTCAAAGAGCGGGTCGCAGCGGCATCCGGGATGGGCAGCCGACAGCCATTTTTCAGCGCTGCGCCAATATAGTCGCTTTGGTTTTCGATGCCACTTATTGTTCTCCTGATTGTCGCGGCGCTCTACGCCACTGTAGCCGCAGAGACGGTTGCCAGGCGAGAGCTATACACCTAGCCCGCCATCTCGCCGAGCAAGCGCCAGCAAAGCCAGAGAGAACGCGGGGTATGGAAAAAACCTTTCCACATGCCGCCCTTCAGCGGGGTGGACAGGCTGCCGTCGCGGCGCAGATAACCATACCAGCCGCCATAGTCGGAGTCGGGGAAGTGGGCAAAGGTGTAGTCGTGCATCTGCGCGAACCAGTCGGCATATTTGGCATCGCCGCTGATGCGCCAAGCTAGCAGTAGGGCGTAGAGCGCTTCGCTGTGGGGCCACCAGAGCTTCATATCCCACTCCAGCTGGGTCGGCGGTTTGCCATCGACATCGACAAAGTAGAGCAAGCCGCCATATTCCGCGTCCCAGCCACGCTCCAGCGAGTAATCGATCATCCTGAGCGCCGGCGCGACGAGCGAATCGTCCGAACGCGTCTGCGCTTCGTGCAAGATAAATGCGGCTGATTCGATGGCGTGGCCCGGGGTGACTGTGCGTCCCGCGGCTGTATCCAGTCGTTGATTGTCGGGGCTGAGCAACTCGAAGACAGCGGCAGCGGAGTCATCAAGGAAGTGATTAATGATCTGGCGCAGCGCCTTGTCAACGATTTCCTCATAGAGCGGGTCGGACGGCGCAGCCAGGCGCAGCTCTTGCGTTGTCGCCAGCAAGATCATGGACAAGCTGTGACTCTTGCCGCGGCGCTCGGGCAGCAATTCTTTGGGCGGCAGCGCCCCCGGCTCTTGCAGCAGGTCGATGACGAGGCGATAGGTAGCGACTGCGCGCTGCAGGGCTTTGGCATCGCCAGTGGCGCGGGCGTATTCAGCCAAGCCAATGATGGCGAATGTCTCGGTGAAAAGATAGCGCCGCTTGCGCAAGGGTCTGCCATCGGCGGTGAGGGCGAAGAACATGCGGCCATCGCTATCGAAACCGTGACGCATGATAAAATCATATTGATGCCGAGCCGCCGCCAGCCACTCGTCGCGCGGCTGCACAGTGTTGTAGAGCTTGGCAAACATCCACAGCGCTCGTCCCTGCAGCCACATCGCCTTGTCGGTATCAAAGACCCGGCCAGCGCGGTCCAGGCAGGTAAATTGCCCGCCATGCTGATGATCCAGCGAATGTTCCAGCCAAAACGGAATGACGCTATCGAATAGCTCGCGGCGATATGCTTCGCGGTAGGCTTCCAGTCGCGTTTGATTCATCCTTTGATCCCCGAAACCATCATGCCCTCGATGAAGTAGCGCTGGAAAAACAGAAAGAGCAGCGCCACCGGCAGCGTCGCCAGCGTTGATACGGCCATGGACGGTCCCACAATTGGCTCGCCACGATAGGGCTGGGAAAATTGTGTCATGCCCACCGGCAGCGTCAGCAGCGCCCGGTCACGCGCGACAACCAAGGGCCACAGAAAATTGTTCCAGCTGAACAAAAACAAAATGATCGCCAGGCTGGCGGCAGCCGGCGCGAGCAGCGGCAGCGCGATTAACAAAAAGATGCGAAATTCGCCAGCGCCATCAATGCGCGCCGCATCCAGCAGTTCGTCGGGGATGGCAAAAGCGAATTGGCGCATCATAAAGACGCCAAAAGCGCTGATGATGCCCGGCATAATCAAACCCGCGTAGCTGTCGTCCCAGCCAAACTGCCGCACCAGCACGAAGAGCGGGATGAGCAAAATCTGGAAGGGCACAGCCATGATGCTCAAGATCAGCGCGAACAGGATGCGCTTGCCGCGGAAGCGAAACTTGGCGAATCCATAACCAGCCATCGCGCCCACAAAGATTGCCACGCTCACTTGCAGCGCCGCCGCGAAGACGGAGTTGAGATACCACTGCCCGATAGGCGCCAGTTCAAAGGCGCGCGCATAATGTTCAAAGCCCACAAAGGTCTCGGGCAGCCAGCGGAAAGGGGTGGCGAGGATCTCGCTTTCGGCTTTGAAAGCTGAGATGCCCATGAAGTACATGGGAAAGCCAAAGATAACCGCCACCAGCACAGCCGTGCAGAATAAGATCAATGTGGTGATGCGCTTGCGCAGGCGCGCCTCAAAGGCGGCGTTGCTCTCGTGCTGGCGACTGTTTGCCATGGCCTTATTGCAGCGAAAAGCGATCGCTGCTCCCCAATTTCAGTTGGACGCTGGTTACGATCATAATGAAGGCGAAGAGCACGACCGACACCGCCGCCGCATCGCCCATGCGATAAAACTGAAATCCGTATTTCCATATCACCACGCCCAGCGTCGTGTTGACATCCACCGGGCCGCCTTGATTGGGAGCGATGATGAATTGCAGCGTGAAGCCTTGGAAAGCCGCGATTGTCGAAACCGCCATCACAAACACGGCAGTCGGGCGCAGCAGCGGCAGCTCGACGCGCAAGAAAGACTGGCGGCGGTTTGCGCCATCGACCAAAGCGGCGTCGCGCAGCTCTTGCGGTATGGCCGTCAAGCCAGCCAGCCAAATCAGCATATAAAAAGGAATCACCGACCAGATGCGCGCCACCACGATGACGATGGGCGAAAGCGTCAAATCGTGCAGCCAGGTGATCGACGACTTGCCCACGAGCGGACCAACAATATCGGTCAAGATGCCGCTGGGATGCAGCAGCACCACCCATATAACCGAAACCACCGCCACCGAAGGCAGCAGCGGCGAGAAGAACAGCAGCTTCAGCCCCTCGCGGCCCGGAAATTTCTGATAAAAGAGCAGCGCCGCCAGCAGTGACAGAATCCAGGTCGGCACGGTGCTGCCGAAGACGAAGCCTAGGGTCACATTGATAGACTTCAAGAACAAGCGGTCGGACAGCAGGTCGATGTAATTGTCCAAGCCCACCCAGACCGGCGGCCGCAGCAGCGTGAAATCGGTCAGGCTGAGTCCGAAGCCGATGACCAGGGGGTACAGGAAAAAGACGGCGAAAAAAACCACCGCCGGCAGCACAAAGACCAAGCCCCAGTATTGCCGGCGGCGGATGACGGATACATCGCGGAGCAGCAAGCGGTTGATCAAAAAAGACCTCTCCTGCTTCAACAGCCAAGCTTGGGTGGCATAGCTCAGCCCCTCTCCAAAAGGCTCGGAGAGGGGGAGTGAAGCGAGCCTGCCTGGCAGGTTACGCGCCGCCAGCTGCTTCGATATCAGCTTGGGCGCGTTCCAAAATGGCGTTGACCTCGTTTTCAGCATCTTGCAGGACGGCATCCATATCCTCGCCACCCAAGATGATGCGGTCGCGCGCGCGGCCCAGCGCATCGCCCACTTCGGCAAATCCGGCGAAACGCGGGTGGTACTCTCCGCGATACAGCTCATCCAGGAAGGTGGGCATAATGGCGTTGTCGGCGAAGTCGTCCGTGGCCAGATACGACGCGACTGGCTGGAAGAGCGCCGCTTCGTTCAGATAGCGGTCGGGCTGGCTGGTCAAGTGGGCGATGAGCTTCCAGCCCGCCTCTTGCACCTCGCGCGGGGAGTTGGCGTTGACTTGCAGGTAGAAGGCGTAGGTGGCGAAGCCCAGGTCGTTGACGGCATCGTCCCAGCGCGGGATGTTGTGAATGCTGTAGTTGATGCCGGCTTCTTCCATGGCTGGCGTGCCCCAGTTGCCAAAGGTGCACTCGGTGGCCAGCTCGCCAGCGTTGAAGGCATTGCGCGAGACGGTGAATTGCGGTCCACCGCGATTGTCGTCGACGACGTCTTTCCAGTATTGCATGACGCGCTTGACATTGTCGTTGTTGATGTCGGCGGTATAGGTCATTTCATCGATCATGCTGTTGCCCAACTGCGTAACCATGGGGTCGAAGTGCAGCATCATGTAGATGTTGGCGCTCCAGTTGAAGTCGAAGCCGCGCTGCGTCAATGTGCCATTTTCATCGCGCTTGGTCAGCATTTCGCCGACCTCTGCCAAGCCTTCCCAGGTAGTCGGGAAGTCCATGGCTGGGTCCAAGCCCGCTTCTGCCCACAGGTCATCGTTGGCATAGCAGGCGTAATTGCTCAGCTCGGTGGGCACGCCATACAGCATGCCGTTGAAGGTGTCGCCAGCCAGCACGGTCTCGCCGATCAGCCCTTCGCCATAGTGGGCATAGACATCTTCAATTGTCTGGTAGCCCATGGCGACCGGATCAACCGGTGCCAGCATGCCCTGCGCATAGAACTGGGCGTTGTAGAGCGTGAACTGATTGAAGACATCGGGTCCCGCGCCCGAAGCCATCGCCGTCTGCAAGGCGGTGAAGAAATCATCAACGACCTGATAGTCGACGATGATATCGGGATTTTCTTCCATGAACTCGGCGACCAGTTCTTCATCAATTGCCACGCGCGGGGCATGGTTGTGCATCCACACTGTCACGGTGACCGGGTCTTGCGCCTGGGCGAGCCCAGCCAGCCCCAGCGCGAGCAACAATACGAGCAATAGTCGGATTTTCATTCTTTGTCCTCTCTACACACATCCAGCAAAACAGTCAAGCATTGCGACGGAACGAGAGTTTGGCACAGTTTGGGTGGCGGAGCAAATAGTCGGGTATTGGGGAGTGGCGAATTTGCGGGGATGCGCGTTGCTTTGCCCCCCACCCCAAAAATGAGAGAGGGGCTTGCATGCTGCGGAAGCGCAGGAAAAACTCCCCTTCCCTCGTTCTGGGTGCTTGGTTGCCATATCACCGCATTCACCACTCTGCAACGCGCAAAAATAGCGCCTCGGCTCTTCTGAGGAGACTGAGCGGGTGATTTCGGGCGAGAGAGCTTAGCCCCCGCGCTTCTCGCAGAAGAAGTCGCCAATGACCAGCGCCTCCATGCGTGTGCGGGTGAAACAATCGATGGCTTCCTGCGGCGTGCAGACGATCGGCTCATTTTCGTTGAAGCTGGTATTGACGAGGACAGGCAGGCCGGTGATGGCTTCAAATGCCTGCAGCAGGGCGTGATAGCGCGGATTGTGCTCGCGCAGGACAGTCTGCAAGCGCCCGGTCTGGTCGACATGCGCCACCGCGCAAAGCCGCTCACGCCAGTTATCGCGGATGCGATGCACATGCAGCATATGTGGCGATGGCTGGCTGCTTTCGAAGATGCGCGATTGGGCTTCTGCTAGCACAGCCGGCGCGAAGGGACGAAACCACTCGCGGCGTTTGATGCGGTCGTTGAGCGTCTGCTTCATGTGCGGCAAGCCCGGATGCGCCAGGATCGAGCGGTTGCCCAGCGCGCGCGGTCCCCATTCCATTCGCCCCTGAAACCAGCCGACCACCTCGCCCGCCGCCAAGGCTTCCGCTGTCTTTTGCAGCAGCTGCGCCTCCGCCAGTTCTTGCGCTGCGATGCCCCGCTGCTCCAGCGCGCTGCGGATCTGCGAGCGGCTGAATTGCGGGCCCAAGCCAGCGCTGCCCATGACATAGCGTTCGCGCTCGCCATACACCGTGCGGGCAGCATAGAGCGCGGCGCCCAGCGACAGCCCGTCATCGCCCGCGGCGGGATGAATCCAGGTTTCTCGGAAAGGCGTCTGCGCTGTAATCAAGCCGTTCGCTACGCTGTTCAACGCGCAGCCACCAGCCATGACCACCTGGTCGCTGGGGACGAGGTCGTGCAGGCGGCGCAGCAAGCGCAGCCAGACCTGCTCGAAGGTTCGCTGCAAACCACGCGCCAGATTCATATCCCGCTGGGTGATGGTTGCGCCGGGCTCGCGCGGCTGCCCAAAGGTCTTCACCATGTGGTCGGAATAGTGACGGCTGATCTCCATTTCGCCGCGCGCGTTGATGCGAATGCCCTGTTCCGCGCCAAAAGGCAAAAACCAGCGGCTGTCCAAGCGGAAGCCTTCATCGCTCAGGCGCAGCATGTCGTCAAACTGCTCGCGGAAGCTGTCTTCGCCATAGGGAGCCAGCCCCATCACCTTGCCTTCATCGCCATAGCGTCCATAACCGATGAACTGACCGATCATCGTATAGAGCGAGCCCAGCGAATGCGGGACATGGATGCGCTGCAGCGGTTCGATCTTGCCGCTTTGGCAGCGAGCCAGCATACAGGTTACGAAGTCGCCGCTGCCATCAGCGCTGAAGCCAGCGGCGCTCTCCCAGGGACCGCTGAAAAAAGCGCTGGCGATATGCGCCAGGTGATGCTCGACGCGCAGCAGCCGGAAATTGAAGGCAGCAGGGGCGATGTCGAAAGTTTCCGCCAGCTGCGATTTGACATCCAGCTGACGCACCTGGCTGGCGCCGGCTTGCAGCAGGGTGGGCAGGCGGCCGGGGTTGCCAAAGAGGAAAGCCGCTTTGCGCCGCAGGTTGGCGGCTGGGTCGCGCGGGAGCGCCACGCAGTCGATGTCGGCGGGACGCAAGCCAGCCTGTTCCAGCACACAGCGCGCTGCCAGATGCGGGAAGCCGGCATAATACTTGACGCGGTTGAGCCGCTCTTCGGCGATGGCGGCGACAGGAACGCCGTCCACAACCAGCGCGGCTGAAGCCCCCGCGTGCTCGCTGTTGATGCCGAGGATGACAGCCATGCGCTTGCAGTCCCTTCCCTGCGGGGCGAAAAAAGCCACCCAACACGCGCCGATTGTACAGGAAAGGCGGCGATTTGGAACTGTGGCGGGCGAGGCGCTGTTTCGTCCGCATTTGCCTATCCCAGCCGCTTACTCTCCACGCAGGCGCGGGTCCAGAATATCCCGCAAGCCATCGCCGATGAAATTGAAGGCCATGACCAAACTGGCGATGGCGAGACCCGGGAAAAGCCACATCCACCACTGGTCGAAGAAGGCGATGCCGATGCTGACCATGCGCCCCCACTCGGGCGAGGCCGGCTCTGGGCCCAAGCCGATGAAGCTCAGCGCCGCGAAGCTGATCAGCGCAGTGCCGATATCCAGTGTGGCCAGGATGACAGCGGGCGCAATGCAGTTGGGCAAGATGGTGTGGAAGAGGATGTAGAAGCCGCTGGCGCCAGCGCTGTGCGCCGCCTCGACATATTCCTGCGCCTTGACCTCCAGCACCAACCCCCGCAGGATGCGCGCGTAACGGGGCCACCAGACGATACACAAGGCGATCACGGCATTCTGAATATCCGGCCCCAGCGCCGCTGTCACCGCCATCGCCAAGATGATGAAGGGGAAAGCCATAAAGAGCTCGGTCAAGCGCATGAGCAGCTCATCGACCAGCCCGCCAGCATAGCCAGCGACCGCGCCGATGATGACGCCCAAGCTGCTGCCAATGATGATGACCGCCAAGCCAGCCGGGATGGTGATGCGCGCGCCCCACAGCACTCGGCTGAAGATATCTCGCCCCAGCTCGTCCGAGCCCATCAGGAAGAGCTCGCCCGGCGCGGCCAGGCGGTTGGCCAAGTCCTGCTTCAGCGGCTCGACAGGGGCGATCGAAGGCGCGATAATCGCGATGACAACCCAAAGCGCGGCGATAACCAGCCCCAAGGCGACCAGCGGGTTGCGGCGCAGGTGGTAGCGCGCCCGCTGCGCTCGATTAGGCGACGCGGATACGGGGGTCGATGAAGAAATAGAGGATATCGACGGCAAAATTCACTCCCACATAGATGAAGGCGAAGAGCAGGCTGACGCCCATGATGGCCGGGAAGTCTTGCGAGGTGCTGGCGCGGAATGTATAGGAGCCGATGCCGGGATAGGCGAATATCTGTTCAATGAGAATGGATCCGACCAAGAGGTTGCCGTAGGACAAGCCGATGACTGTCACGATCGGGATTAAGGCGTTGCGCATGCCATGGAAGCCGATGACATAGCGCTCTCGCAGCCCTTTGGCGCGGGCGGTGCGCATATAATCCTGGTTCAGCACCTCCAGCAGGGAAGAGCGGGTGATGCGCGAGATCAGACCGCTGATATACAGCGCGAGGGTCAGCGCGGGCAAAACAAGGTGGTTGAAGGCGCTGACGAAAGTTTCCCTGTCGCCATTCAGCAAAGCGTCTACCGTGAACAGGCCGGTGACGTTGGGCGGCGGACGCATGATGAAATCGAGGCGGCCCGGGCCTTCGGCGATCTCCAACTGAACGTACAAAACATTTAGCAAGATGAGGCCGGTCAGAAAGACCGGGAAGCTCACTCCAATGAGCGCGATGACCCGGGCGATATTATCCGCCCAAGAATCTTGCCAGATGGCGGAGACCAGCCCCAACCCGACGCCGAGAAAAATGCCCAGAATAATGCCCAATGTCGCCAGTTCGATGGTGGCGGGCAAGCGGTGGCTGATGTCTTCGCTGACGGGTTTGCGCGTTTTGATCGAGGTGCCCAGGTCGCCCTGCAGCAAGTTGCCGAGGTAGGTCAGGTACTGTTCGTGCAGGGGTTTGTCCAAGCCCCATTTCTTGCGGAAGGCGGCGATGGTGTCTTCGTCGTTGAGGGCGTTGGCGGGCAGGTTGGCAATGATGGGATCGGCCGGGATGAGGTTGGCGATGAGGAAAGCCATCATAGTGATGCCCAGCAGAAGCGGGATCACCAAGAGAACGCGGCGCAGGAAATACTGAAGAAAGTTCATCGGCGTGGATCGCTAGCTCGCTCATCGACAAGCCCCAGTGTACCATAGCCTACAGCCAAAACGCTTCCAAAAAAACCTTGCCGCCCATTATTTTCCAGGTTAAAGACAAAAGGGGCGAGCCGCTGGCCCACCCCTGCAGAACACTTGACGCAGTGACTGCGCGCGATTACATATCCGCCCGGCTCAAGAGCGAAACATCCAGCGTCCAATGCGGATGGAAGATGAAGCCTTCCAGGTTCGCCAGGGTTGCCGAAGGCTGCTCGGGCACGACAAAGGGCGCGAAGGGACCCTGCTGCTGGTTGAATTCTTGCAGCGCGGTATAGACTTCCATGCGCTCGGCTGGGTCGCTGGCGGTCTTTGCCCGCGCGATGAGCGCCTGAATGTCCTCCGGCACATCGTCCAGCTGCCAGTTGTTGCGCTCGGTCGCGACCTTGCCGCCGGGCAAGAAGCTGGTGAAGTCGATGGGGTCGAGGATGTCTGGTCCCCAGAGCCAATAGCCGACGCCATGCTGACCGCTGCGGTATTTGTCCAGCTCGACCTGCAATTCGCCCGGCGCGAGGGTGACATTGATGCCTGCTTCAGCCAGGTCGGCCTGGATTTTCTGGGCATTGGTGTTGAAGCTCACGCCGCCGAGCGCAAAGTCTGGATATTCCAAAACGACATCCAAGCCATCGGGATAGCCAGCTTCCGCCAGCAGCTCGCGGGCTTTGTCCAGGTCGCGGCTGAAAGCGCGGTCTGCGCCAAAAGCGGTGAACAAGCCCACCCACATATTGCTGCCGGGCGTCTCGCCGCCCCAGAGGGTCTTGTAGCCCTCATAATCCAGCGCATAACGCACGGCAAGCTGCACTGTCGGGTTGGCGAATGGTCCGCTCTTTTCTTCATCCGTATTCATGATGATGAAGTGCGTCCAGTTGCTAAGCCCACGATAAATCTCGATGCTGTCGTTGCCCTCAAGCGAGGCGACATTGTCGCTTGAGAGATCCAGCGCGATGTCGATTTCGCCCGCTTCGAGCGCGGCTTTTTGCGTTGCCGCTTCGGGCATGTTGATGATGATGACGCGGTCGAAGTAAGGCGCTTGCCCCCAGTAATTCTCGTTGCGCACCAGCTCGGTGCGGATTTGCGGCTCCCACAACGCCAGCGCATAGGGTCCCGAGCCTGCCGACTGGCTGTCCAGATAGGCACCAGCAGAGTCGGTTTCAGCCGCGTCCATCGCGTCTGTGCCGCCATTCGCCATGACAACATCGGCATTGGTTACGCTGAAGACCGCGCTGGTAATCTCGGACAGGAAGGACGGGCGCGGCTCGGTCACCGTGATGGCGACGGTGTCGTCGTCGATGGCTTCTAAAGAAGCTATCGGGTCGGCCAGGAAGGACGGGTTGCCATCGCGGTGCTTCAGGCGGTTGAATGAGAAGACGACATCATTGGCGGTTACATCATCGCCATTGGCGAAGACGGCATCGGGGTTCAGCGAGAAGGTATAGGTCAAGCCATCTTCAGAGATTTCCCAGCTGTCTGCCAGGCGCGGCAAGATTTCGCTGGCGTCGGTATCTGGGAAGGTTACGAGCTGGTCATAGGCGACATGGTTGACCATGTGCGTAGTCCCCGTGAAGCCGTTGGCGGGGTCGTAGGCATCGGTCGATTCGGCATGGCCGATGACGAGCACTTTTTCGTCTTGCGCCAGGCTCGTGAATGCGCCAGCCAGCAGCGCGAGCAGAGCAAGGCAGATCAACAAGCGGTTCATATGATTCAACTCCTCCATACAGGTTTTTCGGATTGTGGCTAGCGAACAAAGCAAGTGTAGCGAATCGCTGCGCGCGCCGCAATCGCCGTCTGCAATCTGCGCCTGGCAGGCACGCAAAACCAGCAACAGCGATGAATCGGCAGCCAAACCGGCCCATCTATTTGTGAACGCCGGCCCTAGCCCTCAGCCGCGCGGATGAGCAGCTGCTGACCAGGATAAATCAA
>JAPOSR010000027.1:41645-50897 GCA_026709625.1 Chloroflexota bacterium | reverse complement strand
GGGGTGGATTGCCATCTGGGGGTGGATTGCCATCTGGGGGTGGATTGCCATCTGGTGGCGGGTCGTCACTTGGTGGCGGGTCGTCACTTGGTGGCGGAGTGCCATCTGGTGGCGGGTCGTCACTTGGTGGCGGGTCATCACTGGGTGGCGGATCATCACCACAGTCGGGCGCTTGCGACGCCGACAGGCCATATACCAGGGTGATGTCGCTGGTGATGGTCGGCAAAGCGCCCGGCTGCAATTTGATGTCGCGCGTCAGAATCAAGGTATCCGTGCCAGCGCCGGCCGTGCAGCCAAATATGGGTTGGTCTGTATTCGCGGCGGCAATCGCGTCTGACAACTGGCAGCCAACACCATCTACATAGATTTCCGCGGCTTGCGCAACGCCAGCGCTAAGCAGCATTCCCAGCAAGACAAGATACCGAGCTCCCGGAAGGAGTGGCAAACGGTCTCGCAAACCAATCAGGCTGTCACGGCAGGCGAAGCCAATCATCACATTAACTCCTTGTCAAAAAGCATAAGTCCGCACATTCTAATTGCACTGCGCCATTCACGCTTTCTGAAAACGCCCACATGCCCACTCAACTAGCGGTAGAATACGCGGTAGACTGGCCATCTCCCCGAGGAGAATCCTGCTATGACTGCCTTCACGCGACAAGAAGCGCTGGACTATCATCGCCGCGGCCGCCCGGGCAAAATCCAGATCACGCCTACCAAGCCGCTCGACAGCCAGCTGCATCTTTCTCTGGCTTATTCGCCCGGCGTCGCCGAGGCCGTGCTGGAAATCGACAGCGACCCGCTTGCAGCCTACGAATTGACGGCGCGCGCCAACCTGGTCGCTGTGATATCCAACGGCAGCGCCATCCTGGGTTTGGGCGATCGCGGTCCGCTGGCGTCCAAGCCGGTCATGGAAGGCAAGGGCGTGCTCTTTAAGAAGTTCGCCGATGTCGATGTCTTTGATATTGAAATCAACGCCGACACAGCCGAAGAGGTGATTGCGGTATGCAAAGCGCTCGCGCCGACCTTCGGGGGCATCAACCTGGAAGATATTAAAGCGCCCGAATGTTTTGAAATCGAAGAGCGACTCAAGGCAGAGTTGGACATCCCCGTCTTTCACGATGACCAGCATGGCACGGCAATCATCTCGGGCGCGGCCTTGCTGAACGCGCTTGAAGTGACCGGCAAGCGCATCGACGAGGTTAAGGTCGTCATCAATGGCGCAGGCGCCAGCGCGATCGCCACTGGCAAGTTCTTTAAGTCGCTGGGCGTGGCTGCCGACAACCTATTGATGGCCGACTCGCGCGGTGTCATCCATCATCAGCGCGAAGCCGGCATGAACATCCAAAAGTCTGAATTTGCTATTCCGACTCATGCGCGCACATTGCGCGATGCCTTGCAAGGCGCGGATGTGCTGGTGGGCTTGTCGATCGCTGGTTCGGTGACGCAAGACATGATCGTGGGCATGGCGCCCGACCCGATGCTCTTCGTGCTGGCGAATCCCACACCGGAGATCATGCCCGAGCTGGCTATGGAAGTCCGGCCTGATGCCATCATCGGCACCGGGCGCAGCGACTATGTCAACCAGGTCAACAATGTGCTGGGCTTTCCATTCATCTTTCGCGGCGCGCTGGATGTCTATGCCACTGGCATCAACGAAGCCATGAAGATGGCGGCTGCGCGGGCTTTGGCGGCGCTGGCTCATGAAGATGTGCCCGACAGCGTCTTGATGGCCTATGGGCAAGACAGCATCAAGTTTGGGCGCGACTATTTGATTCCCAAACCGCTCGACCCGCGGGCGCTGCTGTGGGTGGCGCCGGCTGTGGCAGAAGCGGCCATGCAGACCGGCGTGGCGCGGCGGCAGATCGACCTGGACGAATACCGCGAAGAGCTTATCAGTCGGCAGGGCAGCGGAAGGCAAGTGCGCCAGAACATCATCAATCGGGCGCGAGCTGGTCGGCTCAAGCGCATCGTCTTCCCCGAGGGCGAATCGCCCAAGATCATCCGCGCCGCCATGCAAGTCCGCGATGAAGGCATCGCCGAGCCAGTGCTGCTCGGGCGGCCCGAGCGCGTCAAAGCGACCATCGAAAACCTGGGCTTGAACTACGTGCCGCTCTGTTTTGATCACTATGCCGCCGAAAATCAATACGCCTACCGCGACCTGCTCTATGCTTTGCGGCGGCGCAAAGGAGTGACGCTGGGCAAGGCGCGCTCGCTCGTCCGCCAGCGCAATTATTATGCCTGCCTGATGGTCAAAAATGCTGATGCCGATGCCATGGTCAGCGGTCTGACTTACGAATATCCCGATGTCATCCGTCCGGCGCTGCAAGTTTTTGGCACGCGGGCGGGCGCGACGCGGGCGGCTGGCGTCTATCTGATGGTCATCGCGGGGCGCAGCTATCTCTTCACCGATGCGACCGTCAACATCGATCCCGACGCCGAGACCTTGTCCGAGATCGCTATCTTGGCCAACGATTTTGCGGCGACGCTGGGTTTTGCGCCGCGCGTGGCCATGCTGTCATTTTCCAATTTCGGGGCGACGCCGCACCCACACAGCGACAAAGTGCGCCAAGCTGTGCAGTTGGTGCGCGACAAACGCGATGATATCCAGGTCGATGGCGAGATGCAGGCGGATACGGCGGTGGTGAGCGATATCATTGAGCAACGCTATCCCTTCAGCCGCGTGCGCGATGCCAATGTGCTGGTCTTCCCCAACCTGGACGCGGCGAACAGCTCCTACAAACTGCTTTCGCGCCTGACCAATGCCGAGGCGATCGGGCCTATCCTGCTGGGCATGGGCGCGCCCGTGCATGTGCTGCAAGCTGGCGATGATGTCGAGGAAATCGTGGCGATCGCAGCGGTGGCGGCGATGGACGCGGCGGGGCGGGAAAGGTAGCCAAATCGTTCCGGCGCGCCTCTGCGTGGATAGACGGCATTGGAGAAACAAAAAAAGGACGACTCGACCGAGTCGCCCTTTTGCTGGTTATGCAGGCTGTGCCGCGACTACGATTCCATCGCGTCCAGCGCAGCTTGCTCTTCGGCGATTCTTTCTGGGCTGCAATGAAGATTCGCCAAGAATTCCTGGTCGCCCATCATGCGGTCTTCCATCGACATAATCTCGCCCTGCATCCGCAGCTCGGCGCCGACGCGGTCGGATATCATCGCTTCGCCGTTTCTGATCACGGCATCGGCTTGGTCAATGAGTTCCTGCGAGATCTCGATCTCCTGGCGGCCCGCCATATCAAGATTGATGCCGATGGCGTTGCCCGTCTGTTCGTTGATGGCTGTCGTGGCGATGTCGATATCGCCATTCAAATGCGCTGCCAGCAACACGCCGACATTCTCGCCCTGGGCGTAGTAATGGTAGAACCCGGAGCTGACAGTCGCGCCATAGTAGATTGAGAAGAGGATTGGGTGGAAAACGGGGATGCCATATTCGTTGCCCAGGTTGACGACGATCGGCAAGCCCGCCGCGCCCGTGCGCAGGTCAATCGGCATCACAAAGGCGTCTATGCCCTTGCTGATGAGCCCTTCTGCCGCCAGGCTGATGTCGCTGATATCAGCCACAGCCGCTTCTATGACCTCCAAGCCTTGGGCTTCGGCGATGCGCTTGATCTCTGCCACGCCGACCACGCCCGCCGCCTCGGCGGAATTGAAGATCGTCCCGATCGTCTGAATGTCAGGATTCTCATCCATCAGCAGGCTAAGGACTTCTTCGTATGGAGTGGACGACAAGGAGCCGCCGACGTGCGCCGGCTTGATGCAAGCCGACTCTAAGATGCCCGCTTTATACGGATTGTAGACCGAGGTGAAAAGCACCGTTGGCGGGTCGTCCAGATCCGCGACAGCGTTAATCGCGAGTTGGGTGATGGCGGTGGTAATCGTCAACAGCACATCAGGCTCTTGATCCAAAGTGGCTTCCAGCATCAAATTGGCGCTCGGCAGATCAAAATCGGCGCTGCCCCAGATGATGTTTATATTCTCGCCTTCCAGGTCTTCCCGGTTGCTCAGCTGGGCGTTCTCTTCAGCGCTGATCCATCCATAGGATTCCAGCACATCGAGAATCGCGCCTTCGGTGACATCAAAGGTGCGCAGCGAGCCAAAGCGAAGGATGGCGACGGTAGGATTGTCTTCGGCTTGGACAGCCGCCAGCGGCAGCATCATCGCCAGCAAGACCAACGCAATCACAGCTTTTTTCATTGTCTCTTTCTCCCGTATCTTATATTGAATTCACGCCGTGCAAGCGCCTGACAACTACTTCTATGAATCATAGCACTAAGCACAGAGTATAGTCCACAGGGAACTGCTTTGCAAGAGGTAGGGGTGGAGGCAAAGCAACGCGCACCCAGCAGATTCACACCCCCTTGCCGCTTGCTGATTGAATTCTGCCGCCGAATGATGTAAAATGATGTAAACTGTTGGCTAAGTTAGAAACAAAGATGTCATTCAGCAAAGGGTAGGAGAAGCCGATGTATCGAGCAATTGTTCTGCTTTTGGCGCTTTGCAGCTGTTTGTTTACGGGGTGGGGGGCAGCCCAAGAGTCGCGCTACCCGCCATTTGACCTAGATACGGGCGATCCTTTGCGGGAAGCGCTTATCCCCCGTCTCATCCCGGTTCTGCTTGCCGAGGTATCGCCGTCGTTGGGCGATGCAACGCTGGTCAACCGCGTCAATTCTCTGACCATTCTGGCGATGATGGACGCGCTGGCACCCTATCATCCCACGGCAGTCGGCGCGTATACACGCCTCGAGCGCCAGCCCGAAGCCGCAAGAACACAGCGCAATATGAATATCGCGTCGCTGCATGCCGCCTATCATTCGCTTGTCGGCGTCGTGCCAAGCTCTGAGCCGGTTTGGCGCGAGATGCTGGTCGCGGCGGGCTTGGACCCAGACGACGCGAGCCTGGACCCGAATACGCCACAAGGCATCGGCAATCTGGCGGGGCTGGGCGCGGTGGCAGGACGGCTGAACGATGGCTACAACCAGCTTGGCAATTATGCCGATACCACTGGGTATGCGCCGGTCAATTCGCCGACAGAGTTGAGCGACCCGTCCCGCTGGCAGCCTGATATCGTGCGCAGGGGCATCGGCATTTATACCGCCCAGCAATTCGTCACGCCGCAGGTGGCGAATGTCGAACCCTTCGCCGATTTTGACCCGCGCGCGATCCGCGTCCCCGCGCCAGCCGACAGCGACCCCGCGAATGCCGCGGCATACAAAGCGCAAGCCGACGAGGTGCTGGCAATCTCTGCCAATCTGACCGACGAGCAGAAGATGCTGGCGGAGATATTCGATAACAAGGTGCGAGCCTTTGGCGCGTCCTTCCAGGTCGTCAGCCGCAGCCTGGGGCTTTCGATTTCCGAGAATATCATTGCCGATTTCTTGGTCATGCTGGCGATTCACGACGCCACCATCCCGATCTGGCAAGAGAAGTGGCGCTGGGATGCCGTCCGTCCATTCAGCGCGATCCGCCACCTGTATGGCGATGAACCCGTGACGGCTTGGGGCGGACCTGGCATGGGAACGATGGAGATGCCCGCCAGCCAGTGGCAAAGCTATTTGCAGGAAGCCGACCATCCCGAATACCCCTCGGCCTCGGCTTGCCTCTGCGAAGCGCAGGCGCAGGCGATGCGCCGCTACACTGGCACGGATGAATTGAACTGGGTCATTGATTTTCCCGCTGGCTCGTCGCGCATCGAGCCGGGCATCACGCCGGCACAAGACATGCAAGTCACCATCGCCACCTGGAGCGAATTCGCCGACGCCTGTGGCAAGAGTCGCGTCTGGGCAGGCGTTCACTTCTTCCCCGCGGTCGAAGCCAGCGCCGCTGTCTGCAGCGTAATTGGCGATGCGACTTACGATTACTTTGCATCGCTGATCGATGGCACCGCCGCCGAGCGAGGCGCTGCGCAGGCATTGACGCCCGATCCGCGCATGCACGACCGCAGCAGCTAGGCTTTTTCCCCGAGTCTCGGGCACGGGCAAGACAGGTAGCGAAGCATGGCAAATCACATTGAGATTGACCCGGCTCGCTTGGATACACAAGCGCTATTCAATGTCCTGACGGGCAGCATTGTGCCACGGCCTATCGGCTGGGTCAGCACGGTTGACCAGGAAGGGACGCGCAACCTAGCGCCGTACAGCATGTTCACCGCCGTCTGCGCCAAGCCGCCGACGGTGGTCTTTTGCCCCAGCTACCAGCCCCCCGACTTCAAGGAGAAAGACACCTATCGGAATATCGCCGCCTCTGGCGAATTCGTCATCAACTTTGTCAACGAGGACACTGTAGAGGCGATGGACAGAACAGCGGCGGATGTCGCGCCCAGCGTCGATGAATTCGAGCTGGCTGGGGTGACGTCGCTGCCATCAAAACTTGTGAAGCCGCCGCGCGTGGCAGAAAGCCCCATCGCCTTCGAGTGCAAACTGCACGAACTGATCACCATTGGCTTGACCAGCGGTGGCGGGCATCTTGTCATCGGCACCGTGGTGCATATGCACTTTCAAGAAGGCGTCTACACCGACGACAACCATATTCACTTCGACAGATTTCGCCCCATCGGCGGCTTGGTCGGCCATAGCTATGCCCACATCTCCGACCTGTTTGATATCGACTCCGCCTCGTCGCGCTGAAGGCTGGCGCTGAGCGCGGCGAGTATCCCCCCATCCCCCGGCCCCTTGCCCCCAGAGCGAGGGGGTGCCAGCGCCTCCGCAGCATGGTAGCCCCTCGCTCATTTTTTGGGAGAGGGGTTTGCGGCGGGGGCAAAGCGCCGCGCAACGAGGCAAACAACCAGCCCCGCGTGGATTAGCGCCAGACAAGCGCAAGCGCCCCGACAGCAGCTAAAAAACGAAAAGCCTCCCCGAAAATGGGAAGGCTTTTTGTTTTGGCCAATGCTGGAAAACGGCGCGCAATCCGCTGGATTACAGCCGCCCGGCCAGATCAGCCTCTTCTGCGGCGATGCGCTCTGGCGTGCACTTGCGGTTTTCGAGGAATCTGAAGAACAGCTCGTCGAGCTCTTGCCGTTCAGCCAGCGAGATCTTCTCCCCGGTGCGCATTCCGATATCGAGTCGCTCGGACAGGGCGGTTTCGCCGTCAGAAACTACCGCTTCCGCTTGCTCAAGGATAGCTTCGGCAATCTCGATGCCCTTGCGGCTCGCTTCGTCCAGGTTCACCCCGATAGCGCTGCTGGCTTGCGCGATGATGGCTGTCTCGGCAATGTCGATCTGGCCGGTCAGATGCCCCGCCAGCAAACGCCCGAGATTTTCGCCCTGCGCATAGTAGTTGTAAAAGCCAATGCTGACTGTCGCCCCACTCTCGATGGCAAACAGCAGGGGGTGGAACACGGGAATGTCGTATTCATTCCCCATATTCACGATTATCGGCGTGCCCGCCTCGCCAACGACCCGGTCGATCGGCAGCACAAAAGCCTCGGCGCCTCTGCTGATCAGCCCGTCAACCGCCAAGCCCAGGTCGCTGAGCCCCGTGACTGCGCTGGTCAATACGGTCAAGCCCATCAGTTCGCCATTCAGGCGGATTTCTGCCGCGCCAGCCGCGCCAGCCCCTTCCGCCGCGCTGTAGATTGTGCCGATGGTCTCGATATCTGGGTATTGCGTCAGCAGCAGCTGCAATACATCGGTATAGGGCGTCGTCGACAGCGAGCCAGCGACATGGCTGGGCTTGACGCAAGCCGACTGGAGCAAACCGGCTTGGTAGGGATTGTGCACAGAGGCGAAGAGCACCACCGGCGGCTCTTCCATATCGCTGGTCGCGTTGATCGCCAGCTGCGTCAAGGTGGTCGTCAAGGTCACCAGCGCGTCAGGCTCTTGATCCAGCACGTTTGCCACCATCAGGTTCGCGGTGGGCAGGTCGAAATTGGCGCTGCCCCAGATGACATTGAGTTTTTCACCCTGTAGATCTTGCCGCGACCGCAGACTCTCGCGCTCGTCGGCGCTGATGAACTCATACGATTCGAGGATGTCGAGGACGGCACCTTCCGTCACTTCAAAAGTTGGCAGCGAGCCATAGCTCAGCAACGCGATTGTCGGGTTGTCCTGGCTTTGCGCAGCCGTAACCGGCAACAGCAAAACAAGAACCGCCAAAGCGATGAGGATGTTTTTCATCTGAATTCTCCTTGCTCAGTTAGGGGTCTGCGCCAAGCGCGCCCGCACTTTTGATAAACACAAATCCACCCCCTAGCTCGCAAGAGGGTGGATAGGAAGTTATGCCAAGCTGGCGACTGTATAAATCGCCAGCGCAGATTCCGAGGCTTAGTAGCGCGTCTGGATGTGTTCCCAGGGGGTGAAGCCGCCGTTGCAGCCGTTCCCTTTAGCCCGCACACGCAAGAAGATCAGTTTTCTTTCCATGCCGATCAGCTCAGATATGTAGGCGTTGCTGCGGAGGCCCGAGTTCGTCATCCTGATCTCCAGATGCGCCCAAACATCAGACAGTCCCTTGCCTTTCGCGTGCACTTCCACGCTGTGCTCGCCTGCGAGGCGCCGCCAGCCCAGAATCCAATCGCCGCTGTAGGAGTGCAGATTCAACTGCAAATTATGGATGGCGCAGTTGGCGTTTTCTTGACCCTGAGGAGGGGCAGAACTCTGCGAAGTCGAAGACTGTTCCTGCAGGCTTTGCAAGGCACCTGCGACGGGAGTCCAGCGGCTCCAGCCTTGGTCGGAATAGCCCTTGGCTTCGTCGTATGTCATGGGGTTGGCATGACTGCCAACGCCGAAGGCGGCCAAAGCCCGCGTCCAGCGCTCAACATGGGCGTCGCCATGGTGGGTCTCAGCTTGATAATTCTTCATATCTTGTATCAAGCTTTCATTCTGAGCTGCCCCCCCCCCGACGCTGAATGCCAGCACGAGCAACAAGGCGACCGCCTGAACAATTGCGCGAACCGTGTTTACCTTCATCCTTCACACCCTTTCTTAGATGTATAGACCGATATTTTCACTATACGAGAGTTTTGGGGCTTGTCAAGCAATTCGTGCCAACGAATTTCAATTCTCCTGTCGCGTCATTGCCCATTCGATCATCCGTGGCGGCTTTGGCGCGGTCGTGGGAGTTGGCTCACTAGGTGGTTCAAAGCCATCTACATATCGGCGCTGTCAGGCGCTTTTGCCTTGAATTCCACACTGTGGAATCGCTGGGGGGGGGGGGGGGGGGGGTGAAAAATCCCGAAGTAGAAGGCCGACGGGGGGGGGTAGATCACTAAAAACACCTAGTTTAAAAGCAGCATAAAACGCACCACTGCGAACGCCA
>JAPOSR010000027.1:317-41635 GCA_026709625.1 Chloroflexota bacterium | reverse complement strand
CCCCCCCCCCCCCCCCCCCCCCCCCCCCCCCCCCCCCCCCCCCCCCCCCTTCCCAAGTGTTCTGCGGGAAGGGGTCGGTTGCGCAGTCTAGACGCGCTCGTTCAACTCGGCTTGCTCCGCGGCGATGCGCTCTGGCGTGCAAACTTGGGTGGCGAGGAAAGCGAGAAATTCTTCATCGCCAAGTAACCGGTCTGCCACCGGCAGCGCAGCGTCAGTCCGCGTCTCGTACTGCGCCAGTTCCGAGAGCGTTGTTTCGCCAGCCTCGATCACCGCATCGGCTTGCTCGAGGATTTCTTGTGAAATCTCAATGCCTTGCTCCGCCGCCATATCCAGATTGACGCCGATGGCTTCGCTGCTTTGTACGATCAAGCCTGTCTGGGCGATGTCCAACCTGCCGTTCAGATGCGCGCCCAGCATCCGCCCGAGATTTTCGCCTTGGGCATAAAAGTTGTAAAAGCCGAAGCTCAAGGTCGCGCCCGATTCGATCGAAAACAGCGCTGGATGGAAAACGGGGATGCCGTATTCGCTGCCCAAATTGATGATCTGTGGCAAGCCCGCCGCGTCCATGCGCAGGTCGATCGGCATGACAAATGCCTGCGCGCCGCGGTCGATGAGGCTGTTCGCCGCCAGCAGAACTCCGTCAACGCCAGCTACGGCAGTGTCCAAAACGGTCAGACCCAGGATCTCGCCCATTCGCTTGATCTCTGCCGCGCCCGCCACGCCCGCCGATTCTGCGGAATCAAAAATTGTGGCGATGCGCTCAATCTCTGGATAATGCTCCAGCATCAAATACAATATGTCGTCATAGGGCGTGGTCGATATCGCGCCCATCACATGGTCTGGCTTAAGGCAGGGCGACTGCGCGATGCCCGCTTCGTAGGGGTCGTAGACGGAAGAGAAGAAGATCGCCGGCGGGCTTTCCAAATCGCTGGTGGCGTTGACGGCCATCTGCGTAACAGTGGTGGTGAGCGTCACCAGCGCGTCTGGCTCATAATCCAAGGCGTTTTCCAGCATCAGGCTGGCGGTGGGCAGGTCGAAGTTGGCGCTGCCGAAGACGACGCGCATATTTTCGCCTTGCAGGTCTTGCCGGGTGTGCAGGATGGCGTTCTCCTCGGCGCTGATAAAACCATAAGCCTCCAAAACATCGAGCAGCGCGCCTTCGGTCACATCATAGGTAGGCAGATCGCCGAAGCGCAGGATGGCGATGGTGGGGTTGTCCTGCGCCTGCGCGGCTGCAAAAGGCAGCAAAGCCAGCGCGGCGAACATGATAGATATTATCTTGAACATGCAAATCTCCTGTGGGCTGTCGTGAGTCGCTGCGAGCCGCCATTATCAATAGCCTCGCTCAAATTCGCTATTGTAGCAGTCAACTGGAAAAAGCGCAGGCTCCAGGCTTGCTGGGAGGGTGGCGAATACTGTGGATAAGGCAAACAAACTCCCCCGTCTTCTTGCCCCAGAACGAAGGGAGGGGAGTTTGTCCAACGATTATGCGGCATATAAGCCCTCCCCCAAAAAATGCGGGAAGGGCTTGGGGCGGGGGTCAAACGGGCATTTCAGAGGCTCGTCGCTTACTTGGGTCTGCTTCCCTGCGTCAGCGACTGGCTGTGAGTTCCCGCCAAGGGCTGATCTGCCCGGCGGCATTGGCAACCCGTACGCGAATGGTTAAATGCGCTCCGCCCCATGCAGAAATGGTCAGCTTGGTGCGGTCGCCGCTGCGCCGAACCTGTTTGCTAGGGGTAACCCACATGGTTTGCCCCCACATTGTCGCCTTGATCTGCGCCTCGACGCTGCTCTCGTTTGGCGCTGTCGCCCAGCTGAAGCGCCAAGTTAGATCCTTGGTCGACGGGTCGCCAGCGCCATCAAAGCGCAGCCCCCCCTCTGCGAACGGCGGGGGGAAGAAGTCATTGATCTGCGCCACAAGCGGCAAGGCGAATGCGAGCAGCAGAGCAATCATCAGCAAAGATATTGTCATGCGCGAAAAGCGGCGGGGAGTCATTTCCTGCCTCCTTGTCGTTGTTGGGGGAAAATTCCTTGATGAACGATATAGATCGCGGCTGCGCCACCCTTGCAGACCGGCGCAGCCAAATGCTTCTCCCTGCGTCAGCGATTGACTGTCATCGCCTGCCAAGGGCTCCATTGACCCGCTCGATTGGAAATCCTTATGTGGATTTCCAATTGATGCCAGTCATGTGAATAGACCCGCACTCTGGTCTTGCCGTTGCTTTTGCGCCAGCTGTCGAAGCCGGTCCGCACCCACATGATGCAACAGCCGAATGCTCGCTTGACCTCTACCTGGATCTTTCTTTCATTTGGCGCTGTGTCCCACTGAAAATTCCACATTCCTGCTCTGTATTGTTCGTTAATTCCGCCATAGCCAAGGAACTGCAGGTTTTCAATTTGCGGTCGAGCCAACTGTGCCGACTGGGCGACAGCGGGCAAGGCGGCAAGCAATAGCAGCAATGCCAAGCCGACAATCAGCGCACGATAGATAGGGGATTTTGCGAACATTTCAGCCACTCCGAGTTTGTTGTGAACCCAACTTCACTGTAAGCGCGTTTCAATGCTTGTCAAGCGATTCGTTCGGACGGGTATCTCCCTTTGTCTGCGGGTCAGCCGCGGTTGATGCGCCATTCAACTTTTGCCATCAGGAAGCTGCCTAACGCCGCCGCTTCTGCTGCGAGCATGGGCAAGACAGGCTTGTCCAGCGCCGCGAACGGCTCGACGACAATCCGAATGCTCCTGCGCCGTTTTTCCAGCTTCCAGATCGCTTTCGCCTCGCCATTGACGACAGCGCAAGCGCGGATCAAACCGCCGCCAGGATACACCTGCCGCCTATGGTCTGGCGCGATGAGGAAATGGCGGTCTTTGTGCGCCAGCAGATAATTGTCATAGCGGGGCAGCAGGCGCAAACTCGTTTCGGTTGCGCTGTCCGCCGCTTGGTCCGCTCGCATTAGCGCCTCGCCAGCGGCGGTCGCCACTCGTTTGCTGTCGGCTGAAACCGCTGCCCAGCCCTTCCGCGCCTGTGCCGCGCGCAAGCCCGACCACTGCGCGAAATCCTTCCATGTGGCTGGCGCGCTGGCAATCAAATAGCGCCGCGCCAATGCGGCCAGCGGGTCGGCGGGAGCGGGCGCTGTATCGGGCAGCCATTGGTCGAGCAGCACGAAGGTCAACTTGCCGGAATATTCGGGGCCATGGCAGATTAAACCGCGCAGCGCCGCAAATCGCGCGAGATGGTGGATGGCTTGGCCGGCGACCGGGATGCCGTATTCGCCCAGCGCCGCGGCCAGCTCGGCTCGATTCAGCGCGCCTTCTCGCTCCAAGATTTTGCGGATGGCTGCGAGGGCTGCTTCGCGGATGGTCTCTGTCAAGCCAAGCTGCTGATAGCGCCGGTTGGTCGAGCGGATGACGCCTTCGCCACACACAGCCAGCAGCCAGCGCAGGTCTTCAGCGGCGACCAAGTGCAGAGTGCCGCGCAAGCTCCAGCTGAGAACGATGGAGCGGTCGACTTCGCGTGCCTGCTTGATGTCGCTCTGCATGATGCCAGCCGACCGCGCATGCATCGCCAGCTGTACCGATGCCCACTCCTGCGCTTGCAGGGCGCAAAGCTGTCGCGCGATCTCGGCGGGGCTGCGTGCTTCGCGTTGCGCCAGCCATTGGCAGCGCAGCCGCAGCTGGCGCAGTTGAAACGTGGGCAAGGCAGTTGATATGATTGCAGATACCCTCGGCAAGGCGAATTGGAAATCGATGACGGCGAACGCTATTATGATAGTATGGCAAGATAGCGTGGCTTTTGATAGTGCAGCGCAGCGCTCTGGATGGCAGCGATGAGAAGCAGACCGTTGATATGGCTGACCATGGCCTTGAGTCTGCTGCTCTTAAGCGGGTGCAGCGCCGACGCGCCCGGAACTGCCTTTGCCGAACTGGACCTTAGCCGGGCAGACGCCGACAGCGGGGCAAAGCTCTTCCAGCAATCCATTAACGCCGCGCCCGCTTGCGCCGCCTGCCACTCGATCACGGGCGAAAACAGCGCCCTCGGCAATTCGCTGGCGGGTTTGGCTGGCGCGGCGGGCAGTCGCGTGGCTGGGCAATCGGCGGCTGAATACCTGTATTGGAGCATCGTGCAGCCTGGCAGAGCGCTGGTCGCTGGTTATTCCAACATCATGTATGCCGGCTATGCGGACAGCCTGGAAGCGGCTGATTTAGCCGATCTGGTCGCCTACTTGCTCACTTTGTCGTAAATGACTTAGGATGGTTGCTTGTGTGTTTGCCCGGTCAATAATCGTGAAGGGAAAGACATGATGGCTGTAGACATCAGTTCAGCAGACGGCGCGCTGCTCGTCTCATTGCTGCGCCTGCTGCATATCGTCGCCAGCGTGATCTGGGTCGGCGCCGCGCTGCTCATGACTATGTACATCGAACCGATGGCGGCTGGGTCGGGCGCGGGTTTTCTGCGTCATCTCTACCGCGACACCAGCCTGCGGCGGCTCGTTCCCTTGTCTGCGCTCGTCACGACTGTCGCGGGTTTGCTGCTCTACGAAATGCTTGGCTATAGCGGCGCGCTGGGCAACCCGACCGGCTTGACCTTGACGGCTGGTGCCTCGTTTGGCTTGCTGGCTTTTTTGCATGGTTTGTTTGCAGTTTGGCGTCCGGCCGGGCGCTATGCTGGCGCGCTGCGCTCGGCTGGCGCTGACGAAGCGGAGCTGACGCGGATGGAAGACAAAATCCGCCGCAACGGCCGCGTCAGCATGTGGCTGGCGATGATCTCGCTAATCTTGATGGCGGGCGCGCGCTATATCGGTCCCATCCTGGGCTGAGGACGGGATAATCTGCGGGCGGGGCGACCCAAGCTCTCGCGCACAGCGAAAGCCAGATTGATGACAGCAGACAGCCCCGCGCTGGGGCCGGCTGACGACGAACAAGAGCGAACCAACGCGCGCATCGCTGGCGCTGGCGGCTTGCTGGCGCTGGGCAATGTCAGCAGCCGCATTATCGGGCTGGCGCGCGAAACAGTCATCACCTACCTCTTTGGCGCGACAAACGCGGTCGATGCCTTGCAAGTCGCTATCATCGTGCCCCGCGCCATCTATGATTTGCTCATCGGCGGGCATGTGAATGGCGCGATCGTGCCTGTGCTCAGCGATGTTGTGGCGCGCCGCGGCAAAGACGACCTGTGGCGCAGTGTCTCGGCTCTGGCCAGTTTGATTGTGGCTGCGCTGGCTGTGCTGGTGCTGTTGATCGAGCTCTTCGCGCCGCAAATCGTGCCGCTGGTCGCGGCCGGCGCAGCCCCAGAGACGCAGACGCTGGCTGTCGACCTGCTGCGCATCACCGCGCCGTCCTTGCTTGCGCTGAGTTTGTTCGCGCTGTTCAGTGGCGCTTTGTTTGCCCTGCGCGCGTTTACCTTGCCGGCTTTCGCTGGCGTGGTCTTCAATGGCTGCATCGTGCTGCTGACGCTGCTCATGGCTCCGCACTTGGGCATTGTGGCGGTGGCGCTGGGCTGGCTGGCGGGCTCGCTGGCGCAGATGCTCTTGCAGCTGCCGGGCTTGTCGCTGCGGAGCTTGCGCCCGAGCCTGCGCTGGCGGCAGCCGGCTTTGCGGCGCATCGGACTGCTCTACATCCCGGTCATGCTGTCGCTGGTTCTCGACACCCTGGTTATCCGCCCGTTCAGCTATAACCTGGCCAGCTATGCCGGCGCCGGCAGCATCAGCATTATGAATTGGGCGACCACGTTGATTCAGTTTCCGCAGGGCTTGGTGGCCACAGCCATCAGCGCCGCGGTGCTGCCCACTTTGGCGAGGCAGGCGCTGGACAGGGCGGCGGCGCGCGCCTTTGTCGACACGCTGGGCTTGGGCCTGCGTTTGACGCTGGCTTTGATCTTGCCAGCCGCTTTTGGCTTGTTTGCGCTGGCCACGCCAATCATCGCGCTGCTCTTTGAAAACGGCGCATTTCTGGCTGCCGATACGCAGGCGACCAGCACGGCGCTGCGCTGGTATCTGCTGGGCCTACCCTTTGCGGCGCTGGATTTGCTGCTGGTTTATGCTTTTTATGCCCGCAAGGATACCGTGACGCCGGCGCTGGTCGGCATCGTGAGCCTGGCGCTGTATGTCGGGGCGGCGCTGCTGCTCTTCGAGCCGATGGGTTTGTATAGCTTGATGCTGGCGGACAGCCTCAAACATGTCGCGCATGCCATCATCTGCGCGGCGCTGCTGTGGCGCAGGCTAGGCGGATTCGGCGGGCAGAGGCTGCTGGCGACTGGCGGAAAGGCGCTGCTTGCCTCGCTGGTCATGGCCGCGGCTGCCTGGGTCAGCCTGCCCGCGCTGCAAAGCTGGATCGGCGCTGAGACTGCGCTGCATGAAGCGCTGCTGGTGATGGTCGCGAGTTTGGGTTATGGCGGCATTTTCTGGCTGGTGGCGCGTTGGCTGGGGCTGGGCGAGCTGGCTTGGTTGTGGAGCTTGCTGCGACAGCGTCTGGGGCGCGGCGGATGATGACAGGGCGACACGGCGATGCGCGCTGGCTCTTCGCGTTGGCTTGCCTGGTCTTCATGGTCGGCGGCGTATCGGGCAGCGCCATCGGCGTCGTCTGGATCTATGTGCAGGCCGATTTTAATGTGACGCTCAGCGCCTTGGGCGCGCTGGTGACTGCGGCTACTCTGGGCCGGCTGCTGACCAGCTCGACCAGCGGGCCGCTAATCAACCGCTTTGGCATCGCCTTCATGATGATGGCGGGCTTGGTCATCGCCGCTGGCAGCATGCTCGGCTTTGCGCTGGCGGGCTCGTGGCTGGCGGTGATGCTGGTGGCATTTGGCAGCGGGCTCGGCGCGGGCGTGATGGCGACTGGCTTGAACGCCTTCGCGGCTGTGCACTTCTCGGCGCGGCAGATGAATTGGCTGCATGGCAGCTGGGGGATCGGCTCGACCATCGGGCCACTGCTGATTACCTTTATCGTCATCGACCTGAGCCTGGATTGGCGCTGGGCCTATGTCATTTTCACCATTGTCCGCCTGCTGCTGTTCGGGCTGTTTTTCCTTACGAGGCAGCGTTGGCGGTTGAGCGAGGCGCGCGCAGACGACGCTGGCGCCCAGCACGCGAGCCTGGCAACGACGCTGCGCCTGCCGATTATTTGGCTGATGGTCGGCGCGTTTATGCTGGCGACAGGCGTCGAGCTTGTGGCGGGACAATTCGCCAATAGTTTTTTGATTGAAGCGCGCGACATCGACGCCAAGACCGCCGGTGGCTGGGTCAGCCTGTATTGGGCGAGTCTGACAATCAGCCGCTTTGCCGCGGGCATGATTATTGCGCGCATCGGCAATGCGCGCTTTTTGCGGCTGAACGGCTTCGGCATGCTTTTGGGCGCGGGGTTGCTGGCGGCGAACCAAGGCGCGCTTGCCAGTCTGCTGGGCTTGGCTTTGCTAGGCTTTGCCATCGCGCCTTTCGCCCCCATGCTGGCCTCGGACACGCCCAGCCGGGTGGGGCGGGCGCATGTGGCCAACGCGATCGGCTTGCAATTCGCCGGCGCGAGCATCGGCATGGCGCTGCTGCCTTGGCTGGCTGGCGCGTTGGCCGAGGCGCAGGGATTGGAGATCATCCCGCGCTTTGTGTTTGTCACGGCGTTGGCCACCCTGGCGCTGCATGAAGCCATCAGCTTGCGCGAACGCAGCCGGCGCGCGCGACGTGCCTAAGAGGGAGTGGTGAATGCGTGGATATGGCAACCAAGCCCCCCATCCCCCGGCCCCTTGCCGCCCAGAACGAGGGAAGGGGGTTTTACCAGCGCTTCCGCAGGATGGCAGCCCCTCCCTCATTTTGGGGTGGGGGCAAAGCAACGCGTACCCACCAAAATCACCACTCCCTAAGAGGCAAGCTGGCAGCTGCTGCGAAATCGGTGTTACAATGCCTCCTTGGTCAGGGCAATGTCGCCAAGTCTGATCATCGCTTCGCAATGCGCAGGCACAACCTTAATCATTGATATCCAGCCTGTCCTCAGGCTATTGACACCGCTGCAGGATGCTGAATGAGCCAACCCACGATTTTGTTCACCAACGACGATGGCATCGACTCGCCGGGACTATGGGCGGCTGTGGCGGCATTCCGCGGCTGTGGAAGGCTGCTGGTGGCTGCCCCGCGCGAACAGCAATCGGGCATGGGCCGCAGCATGCCCCATTACAGCGAGGGACGGATATTTCCATACACGCCGCCCGGCGACTTTGGCGATTGCCTCGCCTATGCAGTCGATGGCACGCCGGCGCAAGCGGTGCAGCATGCCGTGCTCGAGCTGGCAGACCAGCAACAGCCGGCGCTGCTGGTCAGTGGCATCAATTATGGTGAAAATACCGGCAACGGCGTCACGATTTCTGGCACTGTCGGGGCGGCGCTCGAAGGCGCGAGCTTCGGTATTCTCTCCATCGCTGTCAGCTTGCAGACTCCCACCGACTTGCATTTGACGCACAGCGACGCAGTTGACTTTCGCTCCGCCGCTGTCTGGACGCGCCGCTTTGGCGAATGGTTGATCGACCACGCGGCGCTGCCCGATGATGTCGATGCGTTGAAGATCGACGTGCCCTGGGACGCGACCGCAGCCACCGACTGGCGGCTGACGCGGCTGTCACGGCGCCGGGTGTATTTTCCTACCCGCCCGGAACGTCTTGCCTTGAGCGACCCCGCCAAGCTGGGTTATCACTATCATGCCGACCCCAATCTGGCTGAGCCCGACAGCGATGTGTATGTGCTGCTGCACGAGGGCTTAGTTTCGGTCACGCCAATCAGCTTGGATATGACATCGCGCACCGACATGTTTCGCCTGCGGCAGATTTTGCTGGACAGAGAGGCATACGGCGTCTAGTTCGACATCATGCTCGCGCCAGCGCCGCCGCGACTTCGCGCTCCCAGCTGCCCGCGATGACCTCGCCATGTTCTTTCAGCCCGCCGCTGGCGCCATCGCCATTGAGATAGGGACGCTTGCCCAGTGGGAAGCCGCTTTTGGCTGTGGCGTCTTGCCCGCCATTGATGAAATGCAGCGCCACGCCCGCCCGTTCCGCGTCGGTCGTATTCGCCAATGTGCAATGCGCCACTCCATAGGCGAAAAAAGCTGCGCCACCAGCTGGCAGCTCGATAGCCAGCGCTTGGTCTTCGGGCGGATAACAGCGGATGTGGTGGTCGCTGTAGGGATCGCGGCTGTGTAGATAGACAGCGCGGAAGCTGCCTGGGATGACATGGATGGTGCCGTTTGCGATTGTCGCCGCGTGCACAGCTGTCCACATGGCGGTGCCAGCCAGCGGGTCGGCGATCTGAAAATAAGCGTTGTCTTGATGCCAGTTGGTGCCGCTGCCCTGCCGGCCGGGCTTGAGGAAGACTTGGTCGAGGTGCAGCACGACTGGGTCGCCGATCAACTGTTGGACGGCGGCGATGGCTTTGTCGGCGAAGGGCATGGCGCGGAAGAGCGCGCTGTGCGGGAACATAGGGCAAAGCTGCAAATTGACCTGGTCGCGGGCGGGCGTCACTCCATCGCCGGCCGTAGCGACATTGCGCAGCAGTCCACGCGTCTTCAGCCCAGCGAGTTCGACGCGCATGGCAGCCACTTCGCGCTCGCTCCAAAAGTCGTCAACCGCCAGCCAGCCCTCGCTGCGGAATTGCTCAATGTTGATAGTTGACAAGGATTTCATAGTTAAGTGGCCATAGAGGATTTGCAAGTCTAGTTCAATCGAATGATAAATCAATCCTAAAATCAACAAGGAAATCTTGGAATCTTCTTGACGATCTCTGAAAAGCGGCGACTATTATGAATATCAATAAGTACATCGTAGCAAGACGCAGCGCTTGTGGTGCCCCTGATGGATACACAGCAAGAGAAAAAGAAACGCGCCGGCATGACAAAATACGAAAAGAGGAAATTCGGTGTATTAGTCTTCATAGCCGCCGTCTTCTTCGTATAGGCTGCTTTCAGCGTAACTACGCTTATACGATACCAACACACGCAAGCGATTATTGAGGAGTCGCCGCAAATCACCTACGAGGAACTGGCTGCTACAATGAGCGAGATCGCTATTCGTCTGGAAAGACTTGAAAATCGCTAATCGTTTTGATCCCCTGTGGTGACTGGTTTTTTACGTCATTCTTCTATCTACTGATCTGCACTATTTGGCCGCACCGCGTCGCTTAATTTATTCGGACTCATGATGACCATGGTTCTCGATTCGCTCCAGCGCTTCTGCGGCGAGGCGGCGCACGCCAGCGTTGGCATCTTGCAGCGCATTGGTCAATGCGGCTGTCGCGCGTGGATTGCCGATCTTGCCCAGCGCTTTGCAAGCCGCCCGTTTGACCGCGTTGCTGTCGTCGAATAGCGCGGCTGTCAGCCCGGGCACGGCGGGATAGCCAATGTGGATCAGCGCGCCCGTAACGCCCGCTCGCAAGAACATGTCGTCGCCACGCAGCGCCTCCAGCAGCGCCGGCACAGCGGCTTCGGCTTCGTCGCCGATCTGCCCCAGCGCTCTGGCGCACAGATAGCGCGTGCCGGGGTCGGCTTCTTGCAGCAGCGAAATCAGATACGGCACAGCGGGAGCATAGCGCTGCTCGCCCAGGTAGACGACCGCCTCGGCGCGCCGTTGCGACTCAGCGGCGTTTTGCAGCGCCAGCCAGGCATCATCGACAGCGCGGAAGCCACTCACCAGCCGATGCCAGTCGTTGCGGACGGGTCGGCCGGCTGGTTCAAATAGCGGATCTCAAAGTGCAGGTGCGGACCCGACGAATTGCCTGTGCTGCCCACAAAGCCGATTATCTGCCCCACCGCCACAGTCTGTCCACAGCCGACATTGCGGCTGCTCATGTGTCCATAGAGCGTGGAATATGGACCGTGCCCGATGACGACAGTATTGCCATACCCCCAGTTGTTCCAGCCGGCATACAGCACCGGGCCGCTGTTGGCGGCATAGATAGGCGTGCCGGTCGGAGCGGCGATATCAATGCCGCTGTGTCCGGCATAAAAGCCACGTACAAAGGTGCCATTGGGCAGCGGGTTGGACCAATAAGCGCCACCGCCACTGCGCGCGCCGCAGCTGAAGGGGCTGCCTGGGTCGAATGCCACGACATTGCCGGCGCTGTCCTGCTCGACCGGCGCATTCCAGGTGATGACCGAGCCTTCGCCGCCGGGAATGAAGAGGAAGGTGTTGCTGGGCGCCAGGAAGTCGGGCGTGACGGCGGCAAGCCCGTTGGCCGGCGTTTGGATGATGGCATAGGGATCGTCGATGCCATATTTCTCGGCGATGGCGGCGATATCCAAACCCTGCGTGCGCAAGACTGTGTGGCATGCGCCATCGACTGGCGGGATATTGACCGCGTCGCCGGGTCGCAGCCATTGCGCCAGGCGATGATCGTTGCACCAGGCGATCGTCTCGCTGGACAAGCCATACCGCCCGGCGATTGCAGCGATGGTGTCGCCCTGCCGCGCGACATACACAATCATCTTCGTGCGCGAGCGGTTGGGGATGATGGTGAAGGGGTCATAGCGCAGGCGCTCATCGGGCATCAACAACGATTCGCTCTGTTGCAATGGCGGCGTGGCCAGCAACGATGTGATTTGCCGCGCGTTGATTGTCGGCAAGGCAGCTGCGGGACCTCCTGGGGGCAAATCGCTTGCTGGGGCGGCGATGCGCGTGGCTGGCTGCAAGCTGGCGGTGACTGCGCCGGTTTGGGTGGTTGGCGGGGCGCTGGCAGCTTCTGGCGCGGTGATCACCAAAAACGCCGCGGCGATCATCAGCGCGAACGCGGCAAGCAAACCGATGCAGCCGCAGCCACGCCGCCAGCGCGGCAACGAGCCGGCGCGAGCGTAGGGGTTTACGCGCGCGGGACCAGTGGCGAAAGAAGAGCGTCTGCGCATGATGAATTGACTCTAACACAGGCGAGGGTCAGGATACAGCCAGTTCACCACTTGCTTGCCGCGCCCGCGCCATCGTCTGCGCCACCGCGGCGCTGCGCAGGCATGATTTGCCAGGTCGGCTTTTGTGCTAGCATGAATCGGCTGGCGGCGCGCGAAAAGAAACAATCAGCGAGGATCTGTCATGATCAAAACCAGCTGCTTTGAAGACTACGAAATCGCTTCATCGCGTCAGTCGTTTGGGCGCAGCATCATCGAAGCGGATATTGTTTTGCACGCTGGGCAGACGGGCGATTTCTTCCCGCGTCACATGGACGCTGAATGGGTCAAGACGCAGGAGTTCAAGCAGCGCATCGCGCATGGCACATTGATTTTGTGCGTGGCCATCGGCATGACCGCCAATGAGATCAACCCGGTCGCTTTTGCTTATGGCTATGACCGCGTGCGCTTCATCCGTCCGGCGCATATCGGCGATACCATCACAGTCACCGCCACCATCAGTGACAAGCGCGATGATCCCAAACGACCTGATCATGGATTTGTCATCGAGCAGGTCGAAGCGCGCAATCAGCACGGCAAGATCGCGCTCGCCTGCCAGCACCTGTATCTCTTGCAGCGGCGGGAAGTTGCGTAGGCGGCAATTCGCCGGCGCAGCGCCCGCCTGCCTGCGCGTCTTTTGGCATACAGCAAATCTCCGTTAATCAGCTAATCAGCCCAGCCAGGATGGTGTCCCATGCCCAGCTTTACGCTTCGTCAAGCCGCCACATTGCCCAGCCAGCCGCGCCCCATTGTCAGCATCGGCCTGGGCGGGATCGTGCACGATGCGCATTACCCCGCTTACCAGACCGCTGGCTTTTCTGTGGTGGGCGGCTTTGATATCGACAGCCAGCGCGTGCGGATGGTGGCGGACAAGTTCGGACTGCCGCGCCTTTACGAGTCGCTCGCCCAAGCCATCAGCGATGCGCCCCCAGACGCCGTCTTCGATATAGCTGTGCCGGGCAGCGCCATCACCGAGATCCTCGCGCAGATTCCGGCCGGGCGCGCCGTTCTCATCCAAAAGCCCATGGGCGATGACTTGGCGCAGGCGCGGGAAATCTTGACAATCTGCCGCGGGCGCGGGCTGGTCGCGGCAATCAATTTTCAACTTCGCTTTGCCCCGTTCATCATTGCCGCCCGCGACATGATTGACCAGGGTCTAATCGGCGAATTGTGCGATCTGGAAGTGCGCATGCAGATCAACACGCCCTGGCATCTGTGGCAATTCCTTTTCCCTTTGCCGCGCGTGGAGATCCTCTATCACAGCATTCATTATATTGATCTGGTTCGTTCGTTCTGTGGCACGCCCGCCAGCGTCTATGCCAAGACAATCAGCCACCCGTCCGCGCCAGAGCTGCGTGGCGGCTCGCGCTCTATGATCATCATGGATTATGGCGACAACCCGCGCGTCAATGTGATGACCAACCACAGCCATGCCTATGGCGCGCAGAAGCAGCAGTCCTATGTCAAGTTCGAGGGCAGTCGCGGCGCCATCCAGATCCGCGCCGGGCTGAATATGAATTATCCGCATGGCGTGCCCGACCGCTTTGAATATGCGCTGCTGGATGATGACGAGCCAACCTGGCAGAGGCTGGATATCAGCGGGTCGTGGTTCCCCGAAGCCTTCATTGGCACGATGGCCAGCTTGATGCGCTATGCGGATGGCGAGACGCAAAACCTGCCGACTTCGGTGGACGATGCCATTGAAACCATGGCGACTGTCGAAGCGGCATACGCGTCGAGCGCAGCCGGCGGAACCGCCATCCCCGCGCCTTGAGCTAATGGCAGATTTGCGATTGGCTGCGAAGCGCGCTATAGTTGTAGACTGTGATCGAATCAGGCGAGAGTGTGCATGGACAATTCACTTCTAAATCCCGACACCATTTTGTTCATGGTCGCGCTCCTTGTGTTGTATTGGCGCTTGGATACGCGAAGCGAAGAGAGAGTTGCGGCGCTGCGCGATGAGCTCAAGCGCGATAACAAGGCGCTGCGCGATGAACTCATGAGCGAAATCCGCGCGCTGCATGCTCGAATTGACCAGCTTGACACGAAAATTACTCGTGTTGAGACGACGCTGCGTGAAGAAATCAAGGGTGTTGAGACGACGCTGCGTGAAGAAATCAAGGGTGTTGAGACGACGCTGCGTGAAGAAATCAAGGGTGTTGAGACGACGCTGCGTGAAGAAATCAAGGGTGTTGAGACGACGCTGCGTGAAGAAATCAAGGGTGTTGAGACGACGCTGCGTGAAGAAATCAAAGGTGTTGAGACGACGCTGCGTGAAGAAATCAAGAACGAAGCGGAAATGCTCAACAAGCGCATTGACAGCTTGGACTCGAGCTTGCGCAGCGATATGCAATTTGTCGAGAACAAGATTGACCGCGCCAACCAGCGCCTGGCTCGCCTCGAGGGCATGCTGAGCCTGCGCGAAGCTGATGTAGAACTGGAACCTGAAGCCTAATCCCGCGGCAGCCTACAGGTCCAGCCCATAAAAGGCATTCGCGGTCTTGCCCAGCACGGCGTCTCGCTCGGCGCTGGTCAAATCGACCAGACACTTGTTGGTCTCTGCCCAGACCTTGGCATAATCGCCAGCCAGCACAGCCACGGGCCAATCGCTGCCGAACATCAGGCGGTGTGGCCCGAACTGCTCAATCGCGAAGTCGACCAGCGGCTTGATGTCTTCGCATGTCCAATTCGCAAAATCGGGCGTTACGGTATTTAATCCCGAGATTTTGGCATAGACATTGGGACACTCCGCGGCGGCGGCAAGTTGCGCGCGCCATTCCTTGCGTTCGCTTTCGTCCAATGGCGGCTTTGCGAGGTGGTCGATAACCATCATCAACTCGGGCACTTTTTCCGCCAGCGTCAGCACATGTTTGAGGTGCTTGGGGAAGACCGCCACCACATCAAAGGTCAGGTCGCGCTCGGCCAGCAGCCCCAAGCCTTCGATAACCTGCTTCTGTAGAACCCAATCGGGATTGCTTTCTTCGTGAATCAAGTGGCGGATGCCTTTGAAGTAGGGATTTCGCGCATAGTCGTCCAGCTTTTTGTCCGCTTCGGCAGGATCGTGCAAAGGCACCCAACCGACCACGCCCGCCACCCAGTCACGCTGCGCGGCGATCGCCAGCATAGAGTCGGTATCGGCATACGAGTCCATCGCTTGCACGATGACCGTTTTATCGACGCCGGCGGCATTCAATTGCGGTTCCAGCTCGGATGGGGTGAAGGTGCGGTAGATGGGACCATAAGCGGGCACCAGCCAAGGATAGGCAACCTCGTCCAGATTCCAAAAATGTTGATGCGTATCGACCTTGTACATGAGGCTCTCCCGCGCCAGCAAACCAATGTATCCAGCCCGGGCATTGTAACATATCCATTTGAGACTTTCTGCGCGTCCGTCACAAAAAGACAAAAAACACTTAGCGTGATTGCCCTGCGCAATGAGCGATGCCTTTGACAGAAGCCGCTTCGCTGTCTATAGTCTTTGTGGCGGTTTCGCGTCGACAACCGGGAAAAGCAGGGGCTATGCGACCACTCACAGCCAAACGCATTATTAGGAGTTGATCATGCAGCGATTTGGACAAGTCATCGGCATCCGCGCTGAACACGCCGAAGAGTATATTCGTCTGCACGCCGATGTATGGCCCGGCGTCTTAAAAAAGATCGCCGACTGCAATATCCGCAACTATTCAATCTATCGCTATGGCGACCTGCTCTTCGCGTATATGGAATATCATGGCGATGATTTCGAAGCGGATATGGCCGCCATGGCCGCCGACGAAACGACGCAGAAATGGTGGGACCTGTGCATGCCCATGCAGAAGCCGGTTGATGACCGCGCCGAGAGCGAATGGTGGAAGACGATTGAAGAAGTCTTTCATACGGATTGATTATCTGGTCCAAGCGCGCCAGAATCAAAACCGCCCAGGATGTGAGCGGTCCCAGTGATGTGCTGTCGCGCGCTGCCTAGGGCTTAACGGCAAAGTATACCAGCGCTGCGATGACTTCAAGGACCATTGTATCTCCACGCCATAGCTGGATGCGAACAGGAGTCTGGTCGTCGCCCCATTTTTCGACCTTGATGGTGTGAGCGTCATGCCAGTTGCAATGCAGCAAATTCGTATCCGGCGATACAACCTGGTAGGGGTTCAGATGCGCGATATGGCATTTGTTGTCCTTCTGCCACCATCCGAGACTAGGTCCCGCCAAGGATCGTTGGCGGTAACCCTCGCTAGAGCTGTCACTAGATACCAACTGTTCCCGTGTTCCCGCTTGCTGCTGCTGTGGGTTGACCGGCGGGTTGACTGGCGGGTTGGGCGGTCTCTGTGTCGGGTTGACTGGTGGATTGACCGGTGGGTTGACCGGCGGATTGGGCGGTCTCTGTGTCGGGTTGACTGGTGGATTGACTGGCGGGTTGACCGGCGGATTGGGCGGTCTCTGTGTCGGGTTGACCGGCGGGTTGACTGGTGGGTTGACCGGCGGATTGGGCGGTCTCTGTGTCGGGTTGACTGGCGGGTTCGTATGATGCGAACAGGCATCCAACGCAGCCTGATACGCATCCCACAAGCGGTCGAGTTCCTCGCCATATGTACCCGCTTCACGACCGGCTTGGAAGCGATTATAAGTTGCGTCAAGAGCGTCCCATTGCCCATCGGTGCATTCATGCGCTTGAGTCGCCACCGCAAAACAGACGAAGAGCGCTATGATGACAGGTATCGCGGGGCGCGGGATAAATCCACGGAGCATCATCTTCGCTTCATATCTACAATAGCACGGAGACTAATTGCAGACTATAGACTGCAAATTCGAATTAGTTAAGGGCGAATGCGTGGATATGCAACCAAGCCCCCAGAACGAGGGGAGGGGGTTTTGCTAGCGCCTCTGCGGCATGGTAGCCCCGCCTTCGTTGTTGCGCCGCGTAGACACAGGCGGTCGGGGAGGGGTTTGGGGTGGGGGCAAAGCAACGCGTACCCACCAAAATCACCACTCCTCATTGTGGGGGGAGTGGCGCATTGCCGAGTTGGAATGTCCAGGTCGCGCGTCAGCTCAACGAGCTTCACAACCTCGCCATCAGCGACGAGTTCATCATCGAGCGCCTGCGCGCCATCCGCAAATACGGCGAGATGGCGCAGCATCGCCACGCCATGAATGAATGCAGCGATCCACGCGCCTTGGAATGCTGGAATGGCTTCGTCACCCGCGAGCTGCCCAGCTACCTCGAAACCCCAGACGCCTGCGAGATCTGCCGGCAGCACCCCGCGCCCGGCCTGACCATCGACTACAAAGGCGCGACCATCAACCTCTGCGAACCCTGCCCGGCCCAGGAATCAAAAAGCCGCCCACGCTGGTGAGCGGCTCTGCTGGCCAATCCGTCTTGCCATGCTTGGGCTTAGGGAAGGGTTACCCGCGCCCGTCCAAGCTTCGCGCGTTCGCCAGTCTCGTTGTTAATCGCCCAAGCGCGAACATGGAACGATTGCCCGCCCGCAAATATGCAGGGGCTGCTACCTACCAGTGTTACTTCCTGTCCAGGTGTCCATGTATTCATGCGCTGGGACACGTTACCATTCTGATAGGTACCCAGGGAAACACCATCGTACAATTTGGGCGCTTTCCCATGCTCTCTGTAGCGGATTTCCAACGTCCACTCTTGAACACCCCAGAAGTTGCGCGGCATGACTAGCGTCACCGGGACAGAGTATGTCTGGGGGACATCTTGCAAGAGGGAACTGGGGTATTTAGGAGTGGCGTGTGACCTATAAATGGGGGCGCAGTCGATAACTCGCACGTCGAAGCTGCGCGCGTTTGGAGTCTGCGCCGCGCTCGGCAGAGCCATTATCACCGCCATCATCAAAGCCATCATCAGTCGTATCATGTAGTCGCTCCTTTGTTAACCGATCCTGCCCAGCAGTCTAGCCAAGCCCGCGCTCGCCGTCAACCCTGCGACCTTGTTTCAGTTGTGGGTTACTGAGTCGGCCCCGTCGACTCAGTATCGCATTGTCAGCTCTTGCTGTCCGCCGAATTTTTGCGGAATCCAAGCGCCCCCCAGCCGGCCGAACATGGTGCATATGTTACGCCGCAAGCGCCAGGCAGCAGCAGCGACCTCAAAACGCTGGCATAAGCTGATATAGTGCGCATCGCCACTGTGTCCCGAGTCTCGGCAACGAACATGCGAAGCGACTCTGCCCGTTCATCCAGACGAGTGGCTTGCCTGCAGTTTTTTTGCCCTGCGCGCAAAAGGGGTTACTATTAAAAGCAAGGTCTATTATGAAAGGGGAGAACCGATGCAACAGGTAAAACGCGCAATGATCTTGCTGCTGCTGCTTTTGCTCAGTCTGGGACTTGTCGCGCAGGCGCAAGACACCACCATTTCGTTTTTGACGCCGTCTTGGGGCGTCCCGCCCGATGAAGAGGCGCTGAACGCCTTCATGGAGGAGAGTGGCATCACCGTCGAGATTCAGTCGGTGCAGATGGCTGATCTCTACAGCCGCGTGCAGGTCGCCGCCGCCGCTATGCAAGCTCCAGCCGATGTCATTTTCATCACCGAAGAAGGTCCGTCCAATGTCGTGGCCACCGGCAACATGATGTCGCTGAATGACATGGTGGCGATGGGCGACCTGGACATTGACGACTTTGAAAAGGTCGACTTCTTTACGCTGGATGGCGAGCTCACAGCCATTCCCGTGTACCAGCAGTTGGTGATGATGGATTACAACAGCGCGAAGACGGCAGAAGCCGGCTTTGACGCGCCGCCGACTACCTGGTCCGAGCTCTATGAGCAGTCGGCCGCTATCCGCGCAGCCGGCGTTGACGATCATCCGATTGCCATGGGCGCGATCAACTGGTCGTGGTGGCTGATGGCATTGAGCATGGGCGACCCGATGTTTGACGATGAACTCAACCCGGTCTTCGCCGATGAAGGCAGCAAGGCGCGCGAGGCGATGGCGCTGCTGAAGACCTTCTTTGATGAAGAGCTGGTCAGCCCCGAGATCCTGGCGGGCAGCATCAACCAGCACGGGCTCTTCTGGAGCGGCGTCGGCACCTTCCACCAAGGCTGGCAGGGCTCGGTCGTGCCGGGCAATGGTGAAAACTCGCTGCAAGCGCCCCATGTCGAATACATGGTGCTGCCAGAAGTTGGCAATACCTGGAGCTTCCCGGCTGGCATCGGCATCTCGGTGGACAGCGAAAATGCCGAAGCTGCCTGGGAGTTCATCAAGTGGTATGTCAGCGAAGACACCCAGCGCGCAATCTTTGGCGCATTTGGGCTGTACCCATCGCGCGCTTCGGTGGCTGCGGCATTGAATGACGAAGGCGCTGTCCAGGGCTATGACGCGATCGTGGCGCAAAGCATGCTGACCAACGAGCTGCCACGTTTCACTTTGTGGTGGGGGCCTTGGGCGGCGACGGTGAGCGAAGTTATCCTGGAAGGCTTGCAGATGGGCGCTGCGGCCGACGAGATGATTGATGCGCTCGCCGATGAGTGGAACGCGCTCAAGGAAGAGTATATGTAGGGCTTTGCCCGCTTATGGTTTGGGGGCGGCATTTGTGTTGTCCACTGCCCCCAGCTTTCCCGTTTGCGAGGTCTTGTCGGAGATATCCTTATGATTGAAAGCGATGTTCGCTATCAGATTGATCGCTCCTTAGTGGCAACCGGCTGGATTCTACAAGCAGGACACGAGGACAAGAACGTCTATTTTGAAGAGTCAGTCAAACTGCGCCTCGCCGCTATCAGCATCCAGAGACTAGGACAGAAGAGACCAGACTATACCCTATTCGACGGAACAAGTCCGATTGCAATCATAGAAGCAAAAAAAGCCTCGGTCTCGGACCTAGGCGACGCCCTCAAACAAGCAAGCGATTATGCTAAGCGAATAGGCGTCGACATTGTATTTGCTTGCAATGGCTTAACGGTCAAGTCGCTGCATGTCAGTAGCGGCCTGCCCTTATATCTAAACGGCATTGAAGTAACAGAATTTCCTGACCTCCAGTTGCTGCAAAAGTTCCGAGTCAATCAAAGCAATCAGCTATTTACTATTCCCAAGAAGGTGCTCAAGTCTCGCACAGATTTAATTCGTCTGTTTGCCGAGTTAAACGATGACCTGAGGGCTGAGGGACTGCGAGCAGGTATAGAACGGTTTAGCGAGTTCGCCAACATACTTTTTTTGAAGCTCTTGAGCGAAAAAGGCGAAGACGAGATTTGGCGTCAGTTGCTTCGCTTGCGCGAACAGGATTTGTTACCATATCTAAACAATGTTGCGATGGAGCAACTGCGTGAAAACTACGGTGGAGAAGTCATCACCGGCACGGCTATTCAGAATCCAAAAACCCTAAAACGAATCGTAGTGACACTTAATGCGCTTCAACTCAGCGACATTGACGAAGATATTAAGGGGGTTGCCTTTGAGCACTTCATCCAGAAGACAACTGACACGCAGAACGATCTTGGAGAGTACTTTACGCCGCGTCACATCGTAAGATTTATGGTTCGACTTCTTGATCCTCAATACGGCGAGAGTGTATACGATCCATTTTGTGGCACAGGAGGGTTTCTTACAGAGACATTCAGACATATAAGCCAACAGTGCAATCTTACTGTAGACGCGCTTGATACTTTGAACTATAGAACAGTCTTCGGGGGTGAAATCACGACAACAGCTCGTATCGCGAAAATGAACATGATTCTGTTCGGCGATGGACACTCCGGCGTGAATCAGCAGGATAGTTTGCGGGCGGAAAGCGAAGGCAAGTATAAAAATGTCTTGTCAAATATACCGTTTTCCCAGCGTATTGCGCGGGAGGTGCTGAATCAAGTTGGTGGTACCGCGCAGTATGTCAGACACGCTGACGAAGCCTGTGTGCTTAAGTGCTTCAATAGTTTGCGGCTGGGCGGCTCAATGGCAATCGTAGTCCCAGAGGGCTTGCTTGTGAATCGTCAACATAAGGAATTTCTACGGTTTCTCCTTCAGAACTCAACTATTCGTATGCTAATCCGACTGCCCCGCGGATGCTTTGCGCCATACACCGATGCAAAAACTGGCATTATCTATCTCACCGACAAAGGATCGGGCCAAACTGAGTGGTTTTATCGCGTAACCATAAAGAATGATGGCTACGACAGCAAACGGCAGCAGGTACCAGGAATAAATGACTTGGATCGCACTCTTTTCTTCTTCCACAAAGCATGCTGCCCACAAAGCATGCTGCCGGAAAACCTGGATGTGAGCGTGGTTTCGGTCCAGAATCTTGCCAGCAAAGAGTCATTCTACTTCCACACAAGCTGGAGGCTGGGAAGCCACAAGCGCTATGTCAAATTAGAGGATGTGGCTATATTGAAAAACGGCAAATCAATCACCAAAGCCGCAACCACGCCTGGCGACATACCTGTAATTGCGGGCGGACGAGGCACAGTCCCGTATACACACGGAGAATACAACTACTCTGGACAGGTGTTCACCATCAGCAAGTCAGGGGCTTACGCTGGCTATGTTTGGTGGCATGACGATCCAATCTGGGCTTCGGACTGCATTGTTGTGCGCAGCAAAGATGAATCCAAGTACCTAACTCGATACCTGTATATGTGCATGGCGCTCAAGCAGGCCGAACTCTACGACAGACAGCAGGGCACGGGACAACCTCATGTCTATGTCAGTCATATAAGAGACTTCCCTGTCCCAGAGGTTCCAATAGAGAGGCAGCGAAATCTTTTGATGGAAGAAGAGGCTTATCAGAAGAAGCTGCGAGAACTAAAGATGGAGATTAGAATCGGCCGCGAGAAGATAGATCAAGCCCTGAGTTCTTTTTATGAGCAATAGTCACTCAGCGAATCTCGAAGACAGTGAGCTTGCTGGACGGCTGAGAATGCGCCGCCCCACATCCGACTCGCTCTATCTCGTCATCGTGCTCGCGCCGATCGTGCTATTGATCGCGCTCTTCATCTATTACCCCGCGCTGGACACATTTGGGCAAAGCTTGACCAACCGCAACCTGCGCATCCGCCGCCCGCCCCAGGCTGTCGGCGCCGACAATTATCTAAAACTGGTCAACGACGCCGAATTCTGGGAGGTCACCGGCCGCAGCTTCCAGGTCGTCCTCATGACTCTGCCGATGGAGATGGTCGTGGCGTTCAGCATCGCCATGCTCTTGAATCAGCGCTTTCCCGGGCGCGGCGTGGTGCGCACCTTGGCGATTCTGCCTTGGATGCTGCCCGGCGTGGTCAATGGCTTCTTATGGGGCTGGCTGCTGAATGGCGAATACGGCGCGCTGAATGGCTTGCTCTATCAATTCGGGCTGATCAGCGAATACCAGGTGTGGCTGCGCGCGCCCGAACACCAGGTATTCTGGGTCACTGTGGTGCAGACCTGGACGCGCTATGCCTTCCCCACCATCATCTTGCTGGCTGGCTTGCAAAGCATCCCGGACGATCTCTTTGATGCCGCCAAGGTCGACGGCGCGAATGCCTTGAGCCGCGTGCGTTTCATCACCTTTCCCTTGCTGCTGCCCTCCTTTGGCATCGCGCTGGTGGTGGAGTTTATCGCCGCTTTTCAGATTTTTGATGTCGTTTGGACATTGACCGCTGGCAGCTCGGCTGGCGGTTCGATCAACCCCTTCACCAAGACCTTGATGCTGTACAACTACGAGCTGGTCTTCCGCGATTTGCGCGTGGGGCTGGGGGCGGCGCTCTCGTATTTAATCCTGCTGATGTCGCTGGCGGTGGGCATGATCTTCGTGCTGCGCGTCTACAACCAGGGGGTGCAAGACGCATGAGGCTGGGTCTGCGCGGGCAAGAGCGGCTGCGGCTGGCTTTCATTTACATCCTGTGCGCCATCGTGCTGATCTGGGCGCTGGCGCCGATCTATTGGGTCTTCGTCAGCAGCATCTCGACGCGCAAGGAGCTGTATGCGCGTCCCTACAAAATCTGGTTTCCCAGCCAGCCCAGCTTCGAGTCATATCAAACGATTTTTACGCAGGGCGCAAAGTTTCGCGCGGGCGGTTTTTCGCCGACAGCCGATTTGATGGGCGCGGGCCTGCGCAACAGCATCATCATCAGCGTGGGCGCGGCTGGTATTGTGACGCTGCTGGCGACTGGCGCCGGCTATGCCTTCGCGCGTATGCGCTTTCCCGGCAGAAACTTGATCTTCCTGCTCATTATGTTCATGCTGCCGCTGCCTATCTGGGTATCGTTGATCGCGCTCTTCTTCCTCATGTCGCAGCTGGAATTGATCGACACTTTGCTGGGCTTGATTCTGATCTTTGTCACGTTGCTGCTACCGTTGGCGGTGTGGATGATGACGACATTTGTGCGCGATATCCCCGCCGAGATCCAAGACGCGGCGCGTGTGGATGGCGCCAATCGCTGGCGGCTGGTCTACAGCATCATCTTGCCGCTGGCGCGCCCGGGCATGGTGGCTGTCTTTTTGGTGTCGATGCTGTCTACCTGGAACAACTTCTTGATCCCGCTCATATTCACCCGCAGCAACGATTCGCAGCCGCTGACTATCGTGCTGACGCTGTTTATCGGGCAGTACGAGGTCGCGTGGGAAGACATGTCGGCCGCGGCGGTTGTGACCATGCTGCCGCCTTTCATCATGGCGCTCTTCTTCCAGCGCTATCTGGTGCGTGGCTTGACCATGGGCGCGGTGAAGTGAAGCGGGTCTTGCGAGCAAGCCGGGGCAATCCTGCTTTAATCGCCCCGGCGCGGGTGCAACCATTAGCTCTGGCTGCCAAACACTTCTACAGCAGGGACGCCGAAACGTGGAAGGACAGGCGCTTTTCCATACTTGCGCAATTTCACGGTGAATGGCGCGGTCTTTTCGCCGAACTGGTTGGCGAAATTGTCGTAATCGATCGCCTGCAAGCGGAATTTAACCTTTTGTTTCTCAGCCAAACCACAGATTGGAACGTCACCAACATCTGTTGATGAGCTGGCACCATAAGAATCTGTGAGCTTCCAACTGGCTTTTCCCGGCGGACTCCCATCGGCTGGAACGGGAGCCTTGCCGTTCTTCCCGTAGACTCGAACCAAATAGAAATCCGCGCCGGGCACTAACTCCCACTGAACCATAATGCACCAGCCAGTTTCAGGCGAGTACTCGCTGTAGTCCGCGGCGACAATGGCGACGACATGGGGTGGAGGCAGGGGGTCTTGAGCCAAACTTGGGGCAGCCAGCAAGGCGAGCAAGCAAGCTAACGCGAAAATCTTCTTCATAGCATACCTTCCGTATATTGATGGACAGATGATGTCATTATAGCAAAAAATCTACAAAATTAAAGTGAATTGCCCGCAGGCAGGGCGCCTCAGGGCTTTGTCCATAGCGCCAGCAATTTGCCAAGCGCTGCGGTTTTGAGTATGCTGATTAACATACATGGAGGCTGGGCTGATGACGAGGCAAACATGAACACCCAATCCACCATCGCCAGCATGACGATTGAAGAAAAGGTCGGGCAGATGTTCATGCTCGCTTTTGCCAGCGACCAACTGGACGAGGCGCGCATCTTGATGGGCGAGCATCTGGTTGGCGGCGCGTACATCAGCGACGAGAATGTGCCCGGCGCGGCGGCAGCTCTGCGCTTGTGCAACACCTTGCAATCCTTCGCGCGCGGCACACGCTTGGGCATCCCGCTGCTGCTGGGCGCCGACCAAGAAGGCACCTGGTCGGTCATGACCGCCGAAAGCGCCATGGGTCCAGGCAATATGGCTTTGGGCGCGACCGGCGACCCCGACTGCGCCTACCGCATGTACGGCATGATCGCCCGCGAACTCATGGCGGTGGGCATGAATGTCGTGCTGGGACCTGCCGCCGATTGCAACTCCAACCCACACAACTCCATTATCGGCATGCGCTCTTTTGGCGAAGAGCCGGCTTTGGTCGCCGAAATGACCGCTGCGGCTGTGCGCGGCGTCCAGGATGCTGGCTCGGTCGCCACCTTGAAGCACTTCCCTGGGCATGGCGACACCCGTTTGGACAGCCACCGCGGCCTGTCGACTGTGCATCGGTCGCGCGAGGAATTGCTGAAAATCGACTTGGCGCCATTTGCGGCCGGCATTGCGGCGGGCGCAAAAATTGTCATGACCTCGCACATCATCTTCAGCGCGCTCGACCCCGTCCGCCCAGCCACGCTTTCGCCGATTATCCTGGACGACCTGCTGCGCGGCGAGCTTGGTTTTGCCGGTCTGGTCGTCTCCGACAGCATGAACATGCACGCCATGAAGCGCAATTATGCGCCTGCCGATGCTGTCATCCAGGGTTTTAATGCCGGCGTCGACCTGATGATGCTGGCGGAAGAGCACTATGACCACGATGCCAGCCAATACCTGGCGAATCAGCGCGCTTTGATCGGCGATGTCATTGCTGCTGTCAAGTCCGGTCGCATCGCCATGTCGCGGGTTGACGAGGCAGTCGCGCGCATTTTGCGGCTGAAAAATGAAGCCGGCTTTTCCACTGCTGAGCTGCCCGAAACAACCTTGGTCGGCTGCGAGGAGCATCGCGCTAGCGAGCGGCAACTCGCCAGGCGCGCCATCAGCATCATCCGCGACCGGCACAGCTTGCTGCCCCTCGACCCGTCCGCGCCGCTCATGCTGGTCAACACCACCCTGCGCAGCGCTTATCCTGTGCTGACAAAGACGCGCGGCATCGGGCCAAACCAAGCCGCGCCGGCTTTTGATGTATTTGTCGATGCCCTGCGGGCTGCCTGCCCAAATGCGCGAGTCGTGGCCGCGGAAGACTTCTCAAGCGCCGACCTGCCCGCGCAGAGCCTCATCATCGCTGTGACGGAGAATTACACCTTGCCGGGCATGGATTTCGACCGCAGCCAACAAGCGCCGATCGTGCGCGCGCTGCAGGAGCGGGCTGGCGAGCGGTTGCTGGTTTTGGCGCTGTGCGAGCCCTACGAACTGGCGGAATTCCCGGAAATCGCCGGTTATGTCTGCGCATTCAGCTTTCGTCCGTGCGCGGCGCTGGCAGCGGCGGATGTCTTGCTCGGGCGCGCGGCGGCAACCGGCACGACGCCGGTCAGCGTGCCGGGCACAGAGCTAAGCGCGAGCCAATCACAAAAACCTTAGCGAAAAAAGCGCAACGGACACAAAGATTCATTGGCGCAGGAAACAGATGACGATCGCCAGCGCATATTGTAGGCTGGGCGCTGCTGATTTACCATAAGCGCATCCGCCGAGAGTGGTGAATGCGTGGATATGGCAACCAAGCTCCCATCCCCCGGTCCCTTGCCCTCAGAACGAGGGAGTTTTTCCTGCGCTTCCGCAGCATATAAGCCCCTCCCTCATTCTTGGGGGAGGGGTTTGGTGTGGGGGCAAGACAACGCGTATCCACCAAAATCACCACGCCCCACCCGTCCGCCAATGTCGCTGGACTGAATCGTGACCGAAACCACGGCGCAATCCGCCCGCCGCGCTCGCCTGCGCGCAGCGTTCTTTCTGCTGTTGACCTTGTTGATCGGCGCTGTGCTGATTGTGGCGATGACTTGGTTTGTTGTGGGCAGCGCTCCGCGTTCCCTGCCGCTCGCTGTCGCTGAGGGGGTCGCTGTGCGTGAATTTGTGGCGCTGCCAGGCGATGATGCCTATCCGGCGGCGCTGGCGTTGGCGCAGGATGGCACGGTCTATACAGGCAGTTACAAGACTGGCGCGGTCTGGGCGATTGACCCTGCTGGCGCAGCGCGCGAGATCCTCGCAGCCGATGAAGGCATTGGCTCGGTCAGCGGGCTGGATATGGCCGCGGGCGCGCTCTACATCCTTGACCGCGTTGCGCCGCTGGATGCGCAGGGGGCGGTCGTCTGGCGTTACGAAGCGGGGCGGCTCGAGGCGATTGTGAACATTCCGCCAAGCCGCCGCGACGGCCTTATGCTGCCCGATGATATCGCAGTCGCTCGCGATGGCATCATCTACATCAGCGACCGCGACCCGCCGCGTGTGCTGCGTTATGCCCCAAGCCAGCGCCGCCTCGACCTGTTTTGGCAGCCAGATGAGGCCAGCGCTGCCCCGACCGGCTTGGCTTATGACAGTCTTCGCCACGCTCTGCTGGTCACCGACAGCGCCAACGACGCCATATTCCGCGTGCCTGTGGATGCGCCTGCCGCGAGCGAGCGGCTGTTTGTCGACGGCGATGAGCGCGGCTATGGCTTTGATGGCATCGATGTCGCGGCTGATGGCGAGGTCTATCTGGCTCTGCTGGGCTGGAATCGGGCGGCGCGGCTGCAAAATGGCGAACTGGTGATGCTGGCGCGCGACTTTCGTGGCGCGAGCGATGTGGCGCTGGATGCGGAACGCGCGCGGCTGTATGTCACCAATTGGAATCAATTCAGTCTGGGCTTTGGCACAAGCCCGCAGCTGCCGTTTTCGCTGAATGCGCTGGAGTTGGCTGGACTTGAATTGATGCCAGCGGGCGCAAGCGAGTCGTGAAACAACTATGCGCCACAGAGGGCATAGACAGGGCAGGCTCCCGCGGCTGCCTGCGCAATGAGCCTTTTTCTTCGTTGCGTCTTGGCGGTTGGCTGGCTTTCTTGGTTGTGTTGCGGATGCAGATTATGGCAAAACGCATTTGCGCGGCATCACCTGGAATCAGTCCAGCGCCGGCAGCAGCGACAGGTACTCCACAAAGTCGTCATCCAGCGCGCAGATGAAATGCGCCAGCAGCCGTCCACAGCGTTCGATGTCTTTTATGTCCAGAGTCTCGACTGGCGAGTGCATGTTGCGCAAGGGGATGCTCAGCAGGGCAGTCGGGACGCCCGCGCGCGCAACCTGGATCGCCCATGCATCGGTGCCGCTGCGCGCCGGCATGATGTCGTGCTGCCAGCCGATGTCGTGATAGGCGGCGACCTCTTGCAGCCGTTTGACCAGTTTGGGATGAAAATTCGCGCCGATGCCCAGTTGCGGTCCCTCGCCCAGCCTGGCGCCGTTGGCTACGCCCGGCTGCTCGGCGAAGCCTACATCCAGGGCGATTGCGCAATCCGGCTGGATGTGGTTGGCGGCGGTGGTTGCGCCGCGCAAGCCGACTTCTTCTTGCACCGTGGCCGCCGCGTACACATCCCACTCGTGCCGCATGCCGCGCAGCAGCTCTAGGCAGGTGGTGATGGCGGCGATGCAGGCGCGGTCGTCCATGGCTTTGGATGCCGCCAGCCGCCCCTTGAGTTCGATCATAGGCGCGTCCATCGTAACCAGGTCGCCAATCTGCACGATCTGCTCGACCTCGCGCGCCGGCAAACCCAGATCGACCACCAGCGCATCGATAGGCGGATAGTGTTTGCGGTCGCTGGCTGTCAGCATGTGCGGTGGCATGGTGGCGACGACGCCAGGCAAAACGCGCTTGCCATGCACCAAAACCGGCTGCGCCAGCATCACGCGCGGGTCGATGCCGCTGATGCGGTGCACAAAGACAAAGCCATCGACAATCTCGCGCACCATCAAGCCGATCTCGTCCATATGCGCCGCCAGCATGATCTTGCGGCCGCCGCCATGCCCACGTTTGATGCCGATCAGACTGCCCAGTCGGTCGCTTGCGAATTCGTCCACGAGCGCTGCCCATTCATCGCGCAGCAATTCCGCCACTGGCGTTTCGTAGCCACTAGGCGCGTGCGTCTCGACCAGCCGCTTTAGATGTGCCTTGGGATTGTACATTATGGTGTCCTTGCGCCGGGTTTCGCCGCATTTTACCACAGCCCCGATAGCCACCGCAGACGCTCAATGAAGTCGAACCAAGCAAAACCCTAGCCGCCAAGACGCAAGGGGGGCTTGCTTTGGCAAACTCGCCCTGCGCCGGCTGTCATGCGAAGTCGAAGCGAGCGCCGCTGCTCATCACCCCGTGCCAAGCCAGCGCCAGCGCGATGACCGTGTCGTCGTGCATGCCAGCCGGCGCGCTGTAGCGATAGCCACCGCCCGGCAGCCGCTCCAGCGCATAACTGGCCAGCTCGCCCAGCAGCACGGGGTCGTCCAGCAGCGACAACTGGCGGCGTTCGAGCGCCAGCGCCAGCGACTCGATGAGCGGCGATTTGCTCTTGGCGGTGGTGGCAAAGCCGCGCACGGGCAGGCTCTCGGCTTGCAGCGCTTCGATATTGGGCGCGCCGATGCTGTTGCTCTCCGCCCAGATAACCTGCGTTCCCCAGCGCTGCGCCAACGCTCGCAACCGCCCACGTTGCAGCCCCCAGCCGATCTCGTTGAAGCGGTCCAGCGCCACCAGCCGCCGCTCTGTCGCGTCGATGATGGCGATAGCGGTGAAATCATGACTGCGTCCCCAGTCGATGCCGGCGATATACCTGTGTCCGGCGATTGGCCCGCTTTGGCGCAGCGGCTGTACAGCCTGGCGAATCCCGCGAAACACCGCGCCGCTTTCGTCGCTGAAGTGGGCGAGATATTCCATGCGCCAGACAGGCTCTGGCGTGCGCCGGCGAATGCTTTCCAGCTCGGCGGCGGCGATGAGCGGGTTGCTGGCTGTGCTGAAGTGGAAGGCGGCGTATTCGTCTTCCGCGCTGTCCATGCCGATGCGAAACAGATCGTAGAACCAGTTTTTGCCCAGCGGCGTACTGAGGAAGAGCGCGCTGCCTCGTGTGCTCGTCAACATGGGGCGCACAATCTCGTGCCAGACGCGCGGCTGCATATAGGCGGCTTCGTCCAGCACCGCCAGGTCGAGCCCTTCGCCGCGCAGGCTGTCGGGATGGTGCGCGCTGCGCACGGCGATCATGCCGCCGCCAGCGATATCAACGCGCTTCTCAGTTTCGCTTATGCTGGCGTACTTCAGGCTGTGCAGACTGCTTTTCAGATCGCGCCATACCTGGCTGGCCATCATGATGGTGGGTGCCAGCCACCATGCGCGCCGCTGGTGTTGCAGCGCCATCCGCAGCAGCGCCGTTTTGCCCAGCTCGGTCTTGCCCCAGCGGCGTCCGCAAGCCACCACTTTGAACCGCGCGGGGCTGTCCATCACTCGCGCCTGCCCAGGGTGGAGCATCCTGGACCTGATCATCGTAATAGTACTCGATTCGAATGACGCGCTCGTCGTCTTCGGCACGGGCTTGTGTCGCCTCCTCCAGTTTCAAGGCATGGGTCACCAAGCTGCCCAGGGCGGCTGTCAGTTGGTTGAGTGGCGCTTTTGCCAGTCGTTCAGCATCGAGCTGCGCCAAAACAGCTTTGCCGCGCAACAGCATGTCGCTTTGCAGCTCGCGCTTCAGCCGGTCGTATTGACGCTGCCGCCGCAGGTCATACGCGCGCCGCAAATCGCTTTCTTTCGCCAGCCAACTGCGCAGAGTCGCCAACGGGATTTCCAGCACATCGCCGACCAGGGCGGCATCGCCATCATGCTGGTCGATCTGGTCGAGCGCGTCGATCTTGGTTTCCAGCGCATAACGGCGCGACATAAGCAGCTCCTCTGCGCTTGCGCCCGGCGGACAAACTAAAAGAGATGCTCAAAACTCGCCCTCCGGCTGACAACGGCTCCGGCTTGGCATCCGTCCGCGCCTGAGCATCTCTTCAGTCTCGCTTATTGAATAGAACAAAAGTTCTATTTTGGTGTTTGTATGGTCGCATGAAGCCCGACTGTCGCATGTTTGCCGAGCGTTATTCCCTTCATCACAACAAGCGCCATTCGCTGCGCGCTTATAGCGCATACACATCCAGGTCGCTGGCGCTGATGACTTCGCCGGCATAGGCGCGCTGCACCTCGGCCACCAGCTGGGCGGGCGTCTGTCCCCAAAACAACTGATGCGTCAGCACGAGTCGCTTGGGCTGCACAGCAGTCGCCAGCGCCGCCAGTTCATCGCTCGAAGTGTGCGCGCGCGAATGATAGGCTTGCCAGGCTGGTGGACGCAAAGCGAATCGCCGCGCCGAATAGACTTCGTGCACCAGCAGGTCGCAGCCGCGCGCCCAGTCTGCAAAGCCATCCACCGGCTTGGTATCGCCGGATAGGACGATCGCGCCAGCGGGCGTTTCGAACTTGTAGCTGAGCGCTGCGAGGCCGCCATGGTTGGCTGCCAGCGCCTGCACGGTCAGCTGGTCATCTGCATATACGCAGCCGCCGTCCACCTCGCGCACGATTATTTTGCAGCCGTCCGCGCTGCTGGGGTGGGCTTTGCGATGCTCGCGGATATTTTCGCTGTAAGCCAGTTCGATGTGCCGCGCCATATCCGCCAGCCCGCGCGGGCCAATGGCTTGCAAGGGCGATTCGCGTTCGTGGATCCAAGGTGTATACAGCAGGTCGGGCAGGCCGACAGTGTGGTCGGCATGCAGGTGCGTGACGAAGAGGCGCGTCAAGTCAGTCGTATCCCAGGCGATTTTTCCCATAGCCCGCGCCTCGACCACCCGCTGCACCGCGCCATGCCCGCAATCGACCAGGTAGGGCTGCCCAGCGACCACCACAGCCAGGCTGGCGCTGACCCGGTCGGGGTCGGCATTGGGCGTGCCGCTGCCGAGGATGACAACCTGCGTCTGGCTCATGCGGGCCACATTTCGCGCAGGAAGCGGATTTTCTCCAGCAGATGCTGCGCGCCGCCACCTTCATGATTGTTGAAGGGATATTCTACGATGCGCTTTTGGCTGCGCACATGGTTGTACGAGGCATAGACTGTTGAAGGCGGGCAGACGGTATCCATGATGCCTACCGAGTACAAGGCGCCCGCCTGCATGCGCGCGGCAAAATTGACGCCGTCAAAATACGCCAGCGTGTTGAAAACAACGGCGATTTTGTCGCGGTGCGTGGCCAGGTAGCGGGCAATTTCTAGGTAGGGGTTGGTGGGCGTGATAGCGACTGCGCGCCGAAAATGCAGCAAAAAAGGCACATCGGGCAAGCAGAATGCCACATCATCGCGCAAGCCAGCCACAGCAATGCTCAAGCCGCCGCCTTGGCTGATGCCGGTAACCGCGATGCGCTGGCTGTCGACCTCGTCCCGCGTCAGCAGCGCATCCACTGCGCGCACGGCGTCGGTGTAGAGACGGCGATAATAATAGCTGCGCGGTTCGAGGATGCCCTGGGTCATATAACCAGGCACGGCTGGATTGGCGCCATTGGGCATGTCGGCTGTGTCGCCGCGCCGCCATACGCCGCCTTGTCCGCGCGTGTCCATCACCAGCTGGGCGAAACCGGCCGAGGGGAATTCCAACCATTCCAGCGGATAGCCGCGTCCGCCGCCATAACCGATGTATTGCACGACAGCCGGCAAGGGGGCGGGCAGATGCCGCGGCACGAGATACCAGCCTTTTATGGGCGCTCCGCCAAAACCCGCGAAGGTTACATCATAGGCGGCGATCGTTTGCAGCCCGCTGTCGATCGGCTCGAATGTAGCGGCAAGGTCATGCTGGCGAGCCTCAGACAAAGTCTCGCGCCAGAAATCGTCGAAGTCGGCTGGTTCGCTGCGCTGCGGTTTGTAGGCGCGCATATCTTCCACAGGCATATCAAAAATTGGCATGACAGGATTCCTTTGCATACGCCGATTCTAGGGTGGAGTATAGCGCGCCCATCCTGCTCAACCACCCAACGCGCCGCGAGGGAGGGGCGAACCTGCTGCGGAAACGCAGGCCCCCCCTCTCTCGTTCTGGGGGCAAGGGGCCGGGGGAACTTAGTTGCCATATCACCGCATTCATCCCCCCATTATTTGACATTGCCGCGCCCACGCGATACAGTCATACTCGCCAAATACTTCTAAAGTATCAGAGGAGGCTTCACGATGTACAGTCTACGATTGTTACGCGTCATTCTTGCGCTGGGTATGCTGCTTACGCTGGCTGCCGCGCCGTCCGCCGCCCAAGATTGCGATGGCGATGTCATCGAGTTGGAGTTCATGAATTGGTGGGGCGCCGCCCGCGAGCCGCTGATGAACGAAGTGATTATGCACTTCGAGGCGGAGAACCCCTGCATCCGCGTCATCAACCAGGTTCAGCCTTGGGACAACCGCAGCGAACTGCTCGCCACCGCCGCAGCCAGCAGCAACCCGCCGAGCATCATCATGACCACTCGCCCCGAGACGTATCAATTTGCCATCCAGGGCTTGATCATCCCCATCGACGCCTTCGTCGAAGACCAGGGCACCGACCTCAATGTATTCTATGCGGGCGAAGTCGGCATTCAGTATTGGAATGGCGAGCTCTACGGCTTGCCTATGCCCACAGCTGGCGGTTTGACCAGCATGTTCCTCTACAACAAAACGATGCTGCGCGAGGCCGGCTTTGACGCCGAAAACCCGCCCGAAACTTGGCAGGAAATGCAAGCCATGGCCGAAGCCATCACCCAGGGCGACGCGCTGGGCATCGATGTTATGGGCATCCAAATGCACTCCAGCAACCTGGATGAAGCATTTGTGTCCTGGCTCTATACCAATGGCGGCAGATATGTCTCGGACGACGCCCGCACATTGACGTTCAACAGCGAAGCAGGCATCGAGACCTTGGCATGGATGCTGAGCTTCGCCAATGACATCAATGGCGGGATCGAGAACGAGCGCGACTTCTTCCAAGACACCTCCTTCACCGAAGGCGACCACCCCTGGTACGACAACCAGTTGGCCTTCATGCCCATTAACACTTCGGTCTTTGGACATTACAACAACAACGACCCCGATGGCTATGCCAATGCCGACCACTGGGGCGTGATGCTTCGTCCCTACAACGGCGACAACCCCGATGGCGCGCACGCTGGCATCACTGGCTATGGTTTCAGTGGCGGCTGGGCATACACGATCCCGCGCGCGCACCCGCCAGAGATACAAGAAGCCGCCTACAAGTTCGCCGAGTTCATCGGCGTGCATCCGCAGGGTGGCTGCGCCTTTCTCTTTGCCCAGAGCCGGCCCGCGCCGGTGAAAGAGTGCAACGAGAACCCGGCTTATTATGACGCCAACCCGCACTGGGGCACCGTGCTGGAGGGCTTGGCGACCGACACGCCCATCCCCATCACGCCCGTGCAGGGACAAATCGCCGAGGTCATTCGCGGACACATCGAAGAAGCCTTCTTCGGCATGAAGTCGGCAGCCGATGCGCTGAATGAAGCCGCTGCCGAGGGCCAAGCCATCCTCGACGAATTCTGGGCTGAGTTCGACGCGGACATGTAGGCGAACTCAGCGCGAGCAAGCCGCCGCAATGGAAATGGCAGGGGCGAGAGAGACTTATCTCGCCCAGACATAGCGCAAGAAACACGGGCGGCATTCATGTCAATGTCGCCCACCGTGTTCATCATGCAGGCAGCCGCGCGAGCTTTGAAAGCAGCCGATCGTGAATGCCACTATCGCAAGACAACATGACGAAAGCTGGCGCGCCCGCTTTCAAGAATGGTGGTTTCGGTGCCGCAGTTGGATCGGCTTCCTCTTCATCTTGCCCTGGTTCGCCGGCTTCGTCATCTTCGACCTGATGCCCTTCGCCTACAACCTCTACCTCAGCTTTACCGATTACCAAATCGGCACGCAGGGCGCGCCACCTTGGATCGGCTTGGAGAATTATCTGGAGATCTTCACCAAAGACAAGCTCTTCAGCAAGAGCATGTACAACACGGTGTATTATCTCGGCTTCAGTGTGCCGCTGCGCTTGATATTCGCATTTTTGATCGCGCTGCTGCTGAATATGCGCGTGCGCGGCATGGAGCTGTACCGCACCCTCTTCTATGTGCCGTCCGTGGTGCCTCTGGTCGCGGCTACCTTGATCTTCGCTGGCTTGTTGAATACGCGTTATGGCTTGTTCAACCATGTTTTTCTGCTGGTGGGGCTGCCGCCCGTGCGCTGGCTGAGCTCGCCCGACTGGATCAAACCGTCGCTGATCATCTTGAGTCTCTGGGGGTTTGGCGCGCAGATGATCATCTTTTTGGCGGGCTTGCAGAGCATCCCCAGTGACCTGTATGAAGCGGTGGCGATCGACGGCGGCGGCGGCTTGCGGCGCTTGCGGCATATCACCCTGCCCTTGATGACGCCGACCATCTTCTTCAACCTGCTGATCGGCGTGATCGGCGGCTTCCAGATCTTTGCGCAGGTATTTGTCATGGTGGGCGTGGATGGCGGACCCTTGGGCGCGGGCTTGGTGTACATGATGCATGTCTATAACAAAGCCTTCCGCGACTTTGAATTTGGGTATGCGGCGGCGCTGTCTGTCATCTTGTTCAGCATCATCTTCGCGCTGACGGTCGCCCTGGTTTACACCTCGAATCGCTGGGTGTTTTATGGCGATGGCGCGGAAGACGCGGCATGAGGCGGCTATGATCGAGAATCCCGCCGCGCGGCGCATCCGCCAGCTTTTTGTCTACAGCGCGCTCACATTGGGCGCGGTGGTTATGATGGTGCCGCTGCTTTGGACAGTCAGCACATCGCTGAAAACGCGCGACAAGGTCAGCATCCGCCAGTTGGAATTGATCCCCGACCCTATCCATTGGCAGAATTATGTTGACATCTTCACGAAACAACCGGTGCTGCAGCAGGCGCGCAACACCATGGTCATCGTGGCGGCATCGCTGTTTGGCGCGCTGGTGCCTTGCACGCTGGCTGGATACGCCTTTGCGCGTATCCCCTTCCCCGGGCGGCGCTTGCTGTTTGGCCTCTTGCTGGCGACCATGATGCTGCCCTATGTGGTGCGGCTCATTCCGCTCTTCCTGTTCTTTGACGAGATCGGCTGGACGCGCACATTTGGCCCCCTGGTCTTGCCGCGCCTGCTGGGCCACAATGCCTTTTACATATTTTTGTATCGTCAATTCTTCCGCGGCATCCCCAACGACATCTACGACAGCGCGCGCATTGATGGCTGCAGCGAGCTGGGGGTGTGGTGGCGCATCTTCATGCCCATGTCGATTCCCGTCATCGCAGCCGTGTCCATCTTCGCCTTTGAATTCGCCTGGAACGATTTTTTGAACCCGCTCATTTATCTGGGCAGCAACCGCGACCTGTGGACCTTGGCGCTGGGGCTGAATGCACTGCGCGGCTTTGAAGGCGCTGATGGCTCGCTCAACCTGGTGATGACCTTCTCCATGCTGATGATCATCCCCATGCTCGTGGTATTCTATTTTGGGCAGAAGCATTTGATCAGTGGCGTGACGGCGCAAGGCAGCTTGAAGGGCTAGGCGCTCTGCTTCGCCAACTGACAAGAAAGGACGCGCTATGCAGGCGCTGGTCTGGCGGGCAGCGCGGCAGATGCAGCTGCAAAACGAGCCTGAGCCAAAAGCGACTGACGACGAAATCGTGATGCGCGTCGGGCACGTCGGCATCTGCGGCAGCGAGCTAAGCGGCTATCTGGGGCATAATGCGCTGCGCAGGCCACCGCTGATTATGGGGCACGAGTTCGCTGGCGAGATCGTCGAGATGGGTCCGCTCGTGCCGCAGCTGCGCCCCGACCTGCAAGTTGGCCGGCTGGTCACGGTCAATCCGCTCTGGCATTGCGGCGATTGCCCGGCATGTCTGGCTGGCATGAATCAGCTTTGCGTCAACCGCAGCCTGCTGGGCGCGCATCGTCCGGGCGCATTTGCCGAATTCGTCAGCGTCCCGGCCAAGCTGGCGCTGACGTTGCCCGCGGGCATGAATACACGCAGCGGCGCGCTGACTGAACCAGCTGGTTGCGCTGTGCGCATTGCCGAGTTGGCGGGCGCAGTCGCTGACGAAGACTGCCTGGTCATCGGCGCGGGTCCCATCGGTTTGCTGAGTTTGCAGATGCTGCGCTATCGCGGGGCGGCGCGCGTCTTCATCGCCGAGCTGGATGCGGCGCGTCTGAGCATGGGGCTGGCTTTGGGCGGCATTCCCCTGCAGCCTCAAGATGTCGACCCGGTCGCGGCGGCGCTGGAGGCCACGGCCGGCGCTGGCGTGACAGTCGCTGTCGATGCGGTCGGCACAGCGCAAACGCGCGAACAATGCGTGGCGGCGACGCGACCGGGCGGCACAATCATCCTCAGCGGCTTGCACGAAGAAACCAGCGCCATGCCAGTCGCCAACATGATCCGCAACGAAGTCGTGGCGCGCGGCTCATTCGCGTATACGCCCGCCAATTTCGCGCGCGCGCTCGAATTGCTGGCCGAAGGCGCGCTGCGACTCGACCCATGGATCCACGAAGCGCCCTTGAAAGACGGCGGTCGGTGGTTCGAGCGGCTCATCGAAGCGCCGGGCGCTGTCGCCAAGGTGCTGCTGGCACCAGGGGGATAAGATTTCGGACGAGGCAACGGCGCGCTGCATCGCTTCTATTGGCGGGGGTGATTCGGCCCGACCCAGACGGTCTCCGATACTTCGGCCGGCTCGATATCCAGGTTGACGACGATGGCTTCCTGGTCGCTGCGCACGAGGATGCACAGCAGCGCTTCATCAAGCTTGGCATTGATCTCTTGGTGGGGCACAAAAGGCGGCACATAGATAAAATCGCCCGCTTCGGCTTCGGCGACATACTCCAGCCGCTCGCCCCAGCGCATGCGCGCGCGTCCGCTGACCACATAGATGACGCTTTCCAACTCGCCGTGGTGGTGCGCGCCAGTCTTGGCATCGGGCTGGATGTTCACAGTGCCCGCCCACAATTTGTTTGCGCCGGCTTTGGCGTGGTTGATGGCGGCGGCGCGCGTCATGCCGGGCGTCTGTGGCGTGTTGGCATCGAGCTCATCGCCGCGCACGATACGCACGCCCTGCTCGCGCCAGTCGGGAGATTGAGACATTGTCTGGCTCCTGATTATTGGGCAGTGAAGCTATGCTTGCGAAGTGTTGCGGCAGTTGGAGATTCTGGCAATCAGTCCGCCGCGCCGCCAGATTCATCAGGCAGCTGTGGCGACTCCGCAAATGCCTCGCGCTTAAGACAATTCAAAAGCGCTGGACGAAAACCTGTTTCAATCGTCCAGGTTTCATTCGCGCGGGTGATAAGGTGTTCGCCGATATCGTCCTGCGCCCGCTGGTTAATCTCGGCGATGACGACAGCGACCAACTGGCTGGCCGGCAAGCCAGCTTGCAATTCGGATTCTGTGGCTGCCCAGCCGCTCTCCGCCAGCAGCGCGATCAGCTTGGCTGAGTCGCTGGCCTGCGCCCCGACCAAAGAATCCAGCGAGATTTCGCCCGCGCCTTCCGTCCGAGCGGGCGCGACCGGCTCGCTCGAGGCATCGCGCGGCTCTGGTATCGCCTCGTCTGCAAGGGCGGATAAAGGCTGGGTATCGGCGGCTTCTGGCGGCGACGCGGCATCAGCTTTAACCACGACTGGCGCATACACCACTTCCAGTTCTGCGGCTCTGGCCAGCGGCGGCGCGAACTCTTCCGGCATGATCTGGATCGGCTCGGTATCGGCCTGCTGCTCAGACAATCCTTGCAGCGAATCGCTCAATTGCGCCAGCAAAGCATTCTGGTGCTCGACGACTGTGCCGACGACTCGCTCAATGTAAGCATAAAGCCGCTGCTGCGCGTCGGCGTTGCGCTCGAGCTGCGCTTGGATCTGCGCTTTTTGCCGCTGCAACTGGTCATTGAGCGCTTTGATGCGTTTCTGCTGGGCATCGCTGGCGGATTGCAAGCTGGCGAGCTGTTCGCTTTGCATTTGGATGCGAGCGCGCTGCGCCAGGACGGTTTCTTGCAGCTGCGCCACAGCCGACTGGGTTGCCTCGTCTGTGCTGGATCGAAATCGAATCGCCACGCCATGCCACCTTGCAGAAAAATCGCAGCCTCAGGAACTATAGCGCAGGAATCGCGCCATGCCAGTCTGCAATGTTGGCGCAATGGCGAGTCGCGCAGGTACGAAAATCATCCCTCTATTGCTCGCTGCCTCGCCCCAGACCGCGCGCAGGCGAGGGTTGCCAGAGATTTCGCAGCCATTAAGCCCATCCTCGCTCTGGGTGCGCGCTTGGGCTGGAGGGCTGCAATGACTCTGCGGGCAAGACGCGAATGCCAGCATTGCCCGCCACGACAACCTGCTGCGCCAGAGAAATGAACAACCCGTGCTCGACAATGCCAGCGCGCGCGCTCAACCCAGATGCCAGATCTTGCGCATTTCTGATGGGTCCAAAGTCGCAGTCCAAAATCAGATTGCCTTGGTCGGTGCGATAGGCAGCGCCGTCATCTCCGCGCAGCCTGACCTTCGCCCCCAGCGCTTCCAGAAAGCGAACCTGCGCCTGCCAACCGAACTCGACCACCTCGACCGGCACAGCGAAGAGGCTGCCCAGTCGCGGCGACAGCTTTGATTCATCGACCACGATGACGAACTGGTCGGTGGCTTGCGCCACGATCTTCTCGCGCAGCAAAGCGCCACCCCCGCCTTTGATCAAGTTCAGCGCCGGGTCAACCTCGTCCGCGCCGTCTATGGTCATGTCGATGCGCTGGCAGTCGGCGAAGCTGACCAGCGGGATGCGCAGTTCGCTGGCGGCGGCTTGAGTCGCGCGCGAAGTGGGGACAGCGCGGATATTGCGCAGCTCGCCATTCGTCATGCGCTGGGCGATGCGCCGCGTAGCATGAATGGCTGTGCTGCCGGTGCCCAGCCCAACTATCATGCCCGACCGCACGATGTCAGCGGCAAATGCGCCCGCTTGCTGTTTAAGCGTGGTTGTGTCTGTAACCGGCATAAAGGCAATTCTAGCGCAGAATGACCGATTGTGACTGCTCCCCGCAGCCCTCGCCAAGGCGGCAGCGAATGTTTTGTTGCGCAGAGGCACGGAGGATTGCTGTCTCGCCCACTACACTCTGCGCCTTCTGGCTCCTCTGTGTTTGGCTGTTAGTATGACGCGCTGAGAGTGGTGAATGCGTGGATATGGCAACCAAGCCCCCATCCCCCGGTCCCTTGCCCCCAGAACGAGGGAAGGGGAGTTTTTCCTGCGCTTTCACAGCATGGTAGCCCCTCTCTCATTTTGGGGGAGGGGTTTGGGGTGGGGGTTGTGTTACTATTCCACATATATCAAAAAGGCGCAGGCGGAAAGGCGTTTTCATGTACAAGACACTAAGCCCGGGCGCGATCGGCATACACGACTTGTCGCTGGCGGACAGCATCGCGCTGGCGGCGCGCACCGGCTTCGCCGGGCTGGACTTCAGTATTGACCAGGCGGCGCAGTTGGCGGACGAGGTCGGCGCGGCGGGCGTCAAGGCGCTTTTTGACGAGGCGGGCCTGCGTTTCGGCGCTTGGGGCTTGCCCGTCAGGTGGCAAACTGACGATTGGGAAGCCGACCTGGCGCAACTGCCGCGTTATGCTGCCTTGGCGGCAGAGCTGGGCGCTGACCGCACATCCACCTGGTGCCCGCCTGCGTCCGACCAGCGCGACTTCGCCACGAACTTCGCTTGGCATGTCGCGCGCTTCCAGCCCATTGCCGCGGCACTGGCTGAGCATGGCATCCGCTTTGGCATTGAATTCATCGGTCCGCAGACTCTGCGTCCGGCGCACAAACACGCCTTCATCTATGCTATGGAGGGCATGTTGGAATTGACGGCGGCGCTGGGGACGGGCAATGTCGGCTTGCTGCTGGATGCCTGGCACTTGTACACATCGGGCGGGGCAGTGGACGACCTGGACAAAATCAGCAATGCCGATATTGTCAATGTGCATGTCAACGACGCGCCGCTGAACTTGCAGATGCACGAATACATCGACGACGACCGCCGCTTGCCTCTGGAAACAGGCGTGCTGCCCCTGCGCGACTTTATGCGGAAGCTGGCGGACTTGGAATACGACGGGCCTGTAACGCCCGAGCCATTCAGCGCGCGCCTCAATGCTATGGATGACGGCCAGCAAGCCGCGCAAATCACGGCTGAATCGATGAACCAACTCTGGGAGCTGGCGGGGCTGGCTTAGTGTCTGCGCCGCCACAACGAGAGTGGTGAATGCGTGGGGCAAAGCAGCGCGTATCCACCAAAATCACCACTCTCGCCGCAACCCGCGTCTTGACAGTATGGCGACCGGCTGTTTTAATCGCCGCGCTCTATAAAGAAAGAATAGCCGCAGGGCTTGCCTGGCGGGCTTGCAAAAACTTATGGCATTGAAAATCGCTATGATCGGCGCTGGCTCTGTCGGCTTTACCCGCCGGCTGATGGCTGACTTGTTGGCTGTGTCTGAATTCGCCGATACACATTTTGCATTGATGGATATCTCCGAGCGCAATCTGGGCATGGTCGCGCAATTATGCCAGCGCGACATCGCCGCCAACAGCCTGCCAGCCACAGTCAGCTCCACACTCGACCAGCGCGAAGCCATTGCTGATGTCGATTATGTCATCAGCATGATCCGCCAGGGCGGCTTGGCGGCATTTCAGTTGGATATCGATATTCCCCTGCGCTATGGCGTCGACCAGTGCGTGGGCGATACCATCTGCGCCGGCGGCATCATGTATGGACAGCGCACCATTCCCGCCCTGCTGGCTATCTGCCGCGACATCCGCGAAGTCGCCAAACCCGGCACGCTCTTTCTGAATTATTCCAACCCCATGGCCATGAATACCTGGGCTTGCAACCAGTACGGCGGCGTGCGCACCATTGGCTTGTGTCATGGCGTGCAGCATGGCCACCAGCAGATCGCCGACTGTATCGAGCGATGGGCGCGCGAGCCG
>JAPOSR010000027.1:0-307 GCA_026709625.1 Chloroflexota bacterium | reverse complement strand
ATCAGCGCGGAGGAGACGATCACCCGCGATGATGTCGATATCGTCTGCGCTGGCATCAACCATCAAACTTGGTATATCAACGTGCGTTGGCGCGGGCTGGATATGCTGCCGCGGCTGCTGGATTTGTTTGAAGCGCATCCGGTTTATCGGGAAGAAGAAAAAGTGCGCATCGATGTGCTGCGGCGCTTTGGTTATTACTCGACCGAGTCCAACGGCCACCTCAGCGAATACCTGCCTTGGTATCGCAAGCGCGCCGACGAAATTGGCGACTGGATCAACCTCAACAGCTGGATCCATGGCGAGACGG
>JAPOSR010000045.1 GCA_026709625.1 Chloroflexota bacterium | reverse complement strand
GCTCTATGGCTACAAGCGGCGCGGGGCGATGTTGGGTTTGTGACCCTCCATCTCCAGCCCTCCTGCACTGCTTATGATCAGACAAGATACATAAAAACAGATATAGTTCAAAAAAAGCGCGAAGGCAAATGAAAGATGGCGAGCCTGTGGCTACAATACAAGCGAACCAAGCCTCAGCCCTATGGAGCCGGCTTTGCGACTGTTGATCATTTTCTTGCTGCTTGGACAAGCGCTGCTGGCCGCGCAGGCACAGCCTTCCGATGCGCTGGCTGCCGCCTATCGTGCCGCCGCTCCTTTCCTCAATGCGGCAACGCCACCCCGCATGACCCTGCTGCGCGAGGTGCCGACGACCGCGCTGGGCTGCGAGTTGATAGCTGGCTTGCCATTGGCGCAAGCGCTGGATGCCTGGCGCTTCGACTTTCCGACCGTGGATGGCGATTTCACCGTGCACACTTCGGTCGATGGCAACCTGGCGCAGCTCTGCGACGAGCGCGTGCCCAACCTCGGCGCTGGGTTGATCCCACTTGTCGACCAGACAGGCAGCGCCGCGAGCCCCCCGCAAGACGCAAGCTGCTGGCTGCGCGCGAACAGCGATGGGTTAACTGTGCGCGAGGTGCCCCTGGGCAATGTTGTGACAACAATCGACCGCTTGCAGCAGCACAAGACGTTGGGCAGAAACGAAACTGGCGACTGGCTCTTCTATCGTGAAGGCTGGGTGAAGCGAGCCGCGGTGCGACTCGCGGGCAGCTGCGCTGAGTTGCCGACGCTCGATCCGGCTATTGCGTCCAGTGGCGTGATTCACTTCTGTCCGGCTGGCTATGCGGGTTTTCTGCTGCCGCGCATCAGCATCGGACGCGGGACGGCTCGCAGCGCTTCAGCGACATTCGCCAATCGCCTGCGCGCCAGCCCCCAGCCCGATGCGCCGCTGATCGCCGAGATTCCCCCGCGGCAAATCTTGGACGAGGTACTGGACGGACCAGCTTGCCAGGGCAGCTATGTCTGGTGGCAGGTCGCAGTGGCTGGGCAGGTCGGCTGGACAATCGAAAGCGACATCAACACCAATTTTTATCACCTGGAGCCCTATCAGCAGTCGGCGCTGCGCCCGCATACCCCCGCCACCCAGCCGCGTCCGCCGACATTCCGCCGCATTGACAAGCCCAGCGCGCCAATCGACACCATCGCCCTGCTGGAGATCGCAGACGCGAGAGCTGTCGCTTTTTCGCCGGATGGATCGCTGCTGGCGGTTGTCGGCGAGGCGGGCGCGGCATGGTTCAGCTCGCCAGATTTTGCGCCCAGCAGCCACGAAGCGGTCTTTGCCGGCAGCGGCAACCTGCCGAGCGACTGGCTGACGCAATCGCTGGATGCATTGGCTTGGTCGCATGCTGGCGACAAACTTGCTCTCGGTCGTGGCCGCGACTTGCAAGTGTGGGAGCTGCCTGCGAGGCAACTGGCGCTGCATTATCGCTTTCCGTATGAACTGCGCAGCCTCGCTTTCAGCCGCGATGATCGTTGGCTGGCAGTGACGGGCGGCGCTATCAACGCGCGGCGCAACGCGCTGTGGATCTATGACCAGCATGGCGAGCTGACGCGGTCGCTGCCCTTGGTTGGCGCGGGTTCTGCGCCGACTGTCATCGCCGCTCCCGCAGCCAGTCCTGGCGACTTTCTCTACAGCAGCGCCGACACCCTGTTTATGCTGCCAGCCGCCGGTCCGCCGCGGGCAATCTATCAGCTGGCTGGCGTGCCGCAGCGAGCCTTCGCGCTGGCTGGCGATTCTGCGGGCGCTTCCCTGCTGGCGCTGGGGCTGGGCGCGCCGGGCATGGGCTGGCTGGCGCTGGTCGCTGGGGCAGAGGCGCATGCGCCGGGCAGGAGCTTGCGGCTGGACGCGGGATCCTTGGCCTTCAGCCCCGATGCGCGCTTTCTGGCTGTGGCAACGCCCAAGCGCGTTTTTGTGCTGGGCACCATCGACTGAGTATTTTCGGACTGGGGGCTGGCGAGCATGTTCGCTAGCATACGCGCATGCTTAAAGCCTTGACCGTGATCCCTGTTCGCGCGCCAGTGCAGACCGAGCCATTCGATCTCTGCGCGACGTTGCTGGCCTGCCTGCGCGCTGCCGGCGAGAGTCTGCAAGATGGCGATGTCCTTGCGATTTCCAGCAAATATGCCAGCATCGCCGCCGGGCGCGTACGCAAGTTGAGCGCTATAGCGGCCGAGCCTCAGGCGCAGGAATTGGCTCGGCGTTTTGGCATGGACGCCGCCATCGCCCAGTTGGTCCTTGACGAAGCCGACCACATCTTCGGTGGCATCGAACTGGGCTTTCTGTTGACAGCCAAAGGCGGCGTTATCTCGCCCAACGCCGGTTTGGACCGCTCAAATATCCCGAGCGGGCAGGTGGTGCTGCTGCCGCGCGATCCGTTTGCCACCGCCGAGTCCATCCGCGCGCAGCTGCAAGCTGCGGCCGGCGCTCGGCTGGGTGTGCTGCTCAGCGACAGCTGGCTGATGCCGGGTCGCTTTGGCACAACTGGCGTGGCGATCGCCATGGCTGGTTTTAAGCCCATCCGCGACGAACGTGGCAAGAGCGACCTTTTTGGCAACCCGATGGCGGTCACCCAGATCGGCCTGGCTGATGCGCTGGCGGTCTGCGCGCAGGTTGTGATGGGCGAGCGTGACGAAGCCACGCCATTTGCCATCGTGCGCGGCGCCGACCTGCAGTTTAGCGATGCGCCGCTTTCCGTAGACGATGTCGCCATTCCCTGGCGGCGCTGCATCTATATCGAGTCGCTCACGATAGGCCTGCTGCCAGCCAGCGAGCCTTGTGCAAAATAGACAGATTCGTCCGCTTATCATTTGACGAAGGCTTAAAGCCCACTTAAACTTAGGGCAACTTGAGCGGAGACAAGCGCGTCGTGAAGTGGGAAGCGTGCACAAGCGAATCGCCCAGCCCGAGCGCGGTGCAGCCGAGAAAGCTGTGGCGCGTTTTTCTTTTTCAGCCAGCGCAGATCTCATAACGAAAGGACGGATATGGACGCGAGCATGATTAACAAAATCCAGAAAGCCAGCGCCTATGCCAGCGAGCCCGAGCGCGTCACCTTCCGCAGGCTCAGTTTGCGGTTTCAAGGCGACAACAACGTGTATGCCATCGAATTAGACGGCGATGGCTGGTCTTGCAGCTGCCCCGGCTTCCAGAGGTATGCCATCTGCCCGCATATCATGGCGCTGGAAACTATCTTTAAGCCCTTGTTGAAGCGGCCACCCCTGCCCTATGCGCCCGGACAGAATATCGTCAGCGATGTAAAAAAAGCCAAACGCTATGCCCAAGAGCGCGACCGCATCCAGATCATCCGCTTCGATTGCGTATTCGAAGGCTACAACAAGACACACTTCGTTACTTATGACGAAGGGAACTGGACCAGCACGGCGTCTTTCTTTGCCCAGCGCGGCGTTTGCAGCCACATCATGGCACTGGAGAAGATTCTAAAAGACTGGGTCGAGCCAGCGCGAGCGGCTGCCGTTCTCTGAAGCTGAAGGCGCTTTTTATTCAGCCGCTTCTTCTGGCGCGGCGTCTTCGTTGGTTTCTGCCGCCGGCAAGCGCGGGTCGCCCGCCGCGACTTCATAAACGGCTTGCCAGGCTTGATAGCGCGTGAAGACCGCCTCGCGCTCGACCAGCGCGCCCGCCGCATCATAGATATTCCGATATACCCGCACATCCGCGCCCGGCGCCGACCAGTCGACTTGACGAATCTGTCCAGGCAGCAGGTCATCGGCGGCGATGTACAGATCGGGCGGCGGCGGCACGATGTCATCGATGATGGGCGGTTCGATGCGCGTCGTCCAGCGTTGCGTGCTGTAGATGCGAAATTGCAGCGCATCATCCGCCGGCAGAAACGAGCTTTCGATCAACAGATGATAGGGGGTATTGTTGCGGAAGCGCAGGTCGACAGTCGGCTGCCAGATTGCCGCGTCCAAGCCGGGTCCTGCGCCGGCATATTCATAATAGCCCACGCGATAGCCATGACTGTGCCGCTCGGCGATGGCATAACCGCCCTTAAGCGCCGCCCGGTACATGGTTGTGCTGACTTGGCAGATGCCGCCGCCTATGCCCGTGACTGTCGCGCCACCCAGGATCACGCTGCCTTCCAGATAGCCAGCCGCCGCGGTGATATCGCCCAGTTGCTGGTTAAACGAGAATTCTTCGCCCGGCGCCACCACGATGCCGTGCAGCTTGCTCGCCCCCAGCCCGATATTGTCGCGCCGATTCTGTCCGCTCCCCCAGTAATAGGTCGTCGCCTCGGCAACCAGCTCGCGTATGCCCAGCTCGGCCGCGGTCGTGGCTTCATCAAAACGCGGCGGACGCGGTATAAACACCATGTCGACGCGGCGAGCGCCCAGCGAAAACACGGCGGCTTCCAAGCGGCGCAGAGTCTCGGCGACATCCAGGCTTCGCCCGCTGGACGCCGGCGTCAGCGCCCGCAGTTGGCTTGTCGCGGGGTCAAAGTCCAGGCGGCTGTCGACAGGCGCGCTTTCTAGGCTGGGCGCAAGCGACTTGAGAAAAGGCCGGAAGGCGCTCATGTCGACAGCCACATCAAAGCGCATTTCGCCGTCTACAGGCTGCAGCCATACCGAAAGCGCAGCGCGGATCTGCGCGGGCATCACCAGCCAGGGCGGCAGCGGGTCGCCATTGGCGCGCGTGCCAAAAAGCCGCAGCGGCGCCGACAAGGCGGTCTGGACGCGTCTCGCCACCTCACCCACATTCCAAGAACGGGGCGGGCTTTTATGCACGACCAAGGGAATCGCCCCGCCACGACCAGCCAGCACAGCAGCCCGCAAATGCGACAGCGTCGCGGCAATATCCAGCCTCTGTCCGCTCTCGCCGCTATCAATGGCGACCTGCAATCCTTCAATGCGCAGGCTGGCATCCTGGCGCGGACGGTTGATCTCGTTCGCCAGGTCGCCCAGAAACCGCAGAGCGACCGCTTCGTCAAAGACATAGCGCAGGGGCAGATTAATGCCATCCAGCCAGGCGCGCGCGATATCGCGCATGTTTTGCCGCGCATCGTCGGCGTGTCCGATGACAAATGCCCGCTCTGCCAGCTGCTCTGCCGGCAAGCGCAAACCGATCTCGAGCGCCGGCGCTGTCCAGATCCGCTCGCCATGCTGAAAGGTATAAAAGACTTTTTCCGCAGCGCCATACTGGTTTGCCAAAGCCTCGGCTGCTTGCGCGCGGGTCATCCCATCCAAGGCGACTTCGCCCACATGGATGCCCGGCGCGATTCGCTCTGCCAACGCCCTTTGCACAGCCATCAAGCTGCCGGCCAGCAGCAAAGCCAACAAGGTCAAGCCGATCAGCGTCAGGATGGCTGCGCGCAGCAGGCGCACCAGCAGCGGACCGCGAGGCGAGCGCGGCGTGTTCATCAGGATGCGGGGTATAACGCGACTTCGTGGCAGGGCAGGGGTTTGGGCGGCTCGCCACAAGAAGCCAGGCGCGGCGGAGACAGGCTCGTGCGCACAGCCGCCGTATAGGCAGCGCCACCATCCGCGACAAAACGCACGCGCCGTTCGTCATCTGCCATGCGTTGCACATCATGCAGCCGCAGTTCATCGATGCGGTGCCTGCGCGTTCGTTCGCGGACGAGGGCTTCTGCTGCGCCAACAGCCTGGTGCGCCGCATTGTCCAGGCGATGCCCGGCATAGGCGCTGCGCCCACGGTATTTGTGCGTGAGCAGATAGCCCGCGCGGTGATTCGTCACAATGGCTTCCGCATCAACCGCGTCGAGATGCCCATAGGCGATGCCCTGTGGAAAAGCCAGCAGCGTCGCCGCCAGACGATGCCCGCCCAGGTGTGTCGTCTGCCAGACGCGGTCTTCGCCAGCATGCGCCGCCAACTGCTGATAAACGGGCGTGCCATACGTTGCGCAGCAGATGTCGTGCCGTCCGTTGGCGCAGATGGCGTACAGCTCGTCAACCTCGGTCATGACGCGGCCATCGACCACCGGCCTGGTGCCGGCTGCCAGCGCCGCCATATCCAGGCTTAGCAGTTCGGCATATTCATCTAGGCGCGTTTGAAAAAGCTGCGGCTGGGGCTGGTTGGTGCGCGCGATGAAAAACTGCTTGCCGTTGCGGCTCGGGCGGCGGACAAAGAGGGTTTTCGTGCGTGGCAAGGCGCTCAGGTGGCGCAGGATGCCCGCGAATTGGCCGGTCTTTGCGGCGGATTTGACTGTGTTATGCCGCCAGCCGCCCTCGTCCGCCAGGCTGCATTCGATAAGGAAGAAGGTGTCGACTGGCTTGAATGTGCCCGCCAGCATGTCTCCGGCTGCGCGCGACTCCTCGGCGCAGGTCAACGTGCCCTGCATAATCATGCCTCTGTGGTCTCGGTTACGCCGATTTAACCACAGAGCGGGCGATGGCACAACTGGCATGGCGGCAGGATGGGCGGGCAGCCGCGTCAAAACACTTTTTCCCGCCACAGCGCCGGGAGTCTGAATCTGCCTGTGGCTTTTGCTTGTTTTCTTGTGCCCGCTGGGAATGGCTGGGGGCGAAAAACCCTACAGGCGGCGCGCTCTTTCTGTTACGATTGCGCGGCGAAAACACAGCAGCTTGGCAGAAAATGGCTGTTAAACGCCTGGTTATGTACCCACAGCACGAAGCGCGGCTGCGGCGCGTCAGCAAGCCGGTCGCCAACCTGCGCAGCAAGAGCCTGCGGCGGCTGATCCAAGACCTCAAAGACACACTGGAAACGCAGCCTGGCGCAGCCATCGCCGCAGCGCAGATCGGCGTGCTCAAGCGCGTCACTGTCGTCAAGTTTGGGCAAGACGACGATGACGAAGAAGAGCCTATGCTGGCGCTGATCAATCCCCAGATCATGGCGGCGGGCACAGACGAAGTCGGCTTTGACGGCTGTTTGAGCATCCCCGATCTCTTTACCTGGGATGTGCCGCGCCCCAGCTGGATTCAATTCCGAGCCCAGGGCGAAGATGGCAAAGAGATCGTGCGCCGTGTGCGGGGCATGGACGCCCGTGTCATGCATCACGAAATCGACCACTTCAATGGCATTCTCTTCCTCGACCGTCTGCAAGACCCGACCGAGCTCTACACGCCCGTGCCCGGCGATAATGGCGAAACAGTCATGCTGCGGCTGAGCGACCTGCCAGGCATAGGCGCATGAGCATCGCATTGACGGAGAACGCGCGGCTGGGCAAGCGGCTGTCCGCCAAGCCATCGTCCGAACGTAGCGAATCTGTCTATTATGCGGCGCGCGGCTTGTGCCTGCGCGAAGTCGACCATCTGGAAGACCTCGCGCAGAAGCTGGGGGTGCCGCTCAACCCTTGATGCCCGATGTGGCGATGCTCTCGATGAAAGCGCGCTGCAAAGCCAGATAAAAGAGCAGCACCGGAATCGTGACCACCGTCAGGTAGGCCATGATCTCGCCCCAGGCTGTATTCAGCTGGAAGAAGTACTGCAAGCCCACCATGATCGGCCGCAGCTCTTCCGAGCGGATGGTCATCAAGGGCCAGATATACGCATTCCACATCGCCAAAAACTTGAGAATGGCCACCGTCGCCAGAATAGGTCCCGCGATGGGCATGATGATGCGCGCATAAATCTGCCAGATGCTGGCGCCATCGATGCGTGCCGCCTCGACCAGCTCGTCCGGCAAATCGCGGAAGTATTGGTAGAAGAGGAAGATACCCAGGGAATCGGCGATGAAAGGAATGATCTGCACATGATAGGTATTCAGCCAGCCAATCTCGAAGCCTTCGGGACCCAGCCAAGGCAGGTTGTTGACCACCATCAGCAAGGGGATGGCGATGACCTCGAAAGGCACGATGAAGGTGGCGATAATCAGCGACAGCACCAGCGCCTTGCCGCGCCATTGCAAGAAAGCCAAGGAAAACGCCGCCATCGAGTTCAGCCACAGCGCCGCCGCCACCGAGACCGCCGTCGTGAAGACGGAATTGAAGAAGAATTGCACGATAGGCACGCGCGCAAAGGCATCGGCATAATTGTTCAGGGAAATGTCGCCCACCGGCATAAAGGCGCGCAGCGAAGCCGAATCGCGCAGCAGCTGCAGGTCTGGCTTCAATGACGACATCACCATAAACACGATGGGGAAGATGAATATCAGCGAGATCAGAATCAGCAAGGCATAGCGCAGGCTGATCGATAGCCGCTGCTGGCTCGCAAAGCTCATTGATTGCATGGCTAGTTCCTCTCCCGGGTGATGTAGCGCTGCGCCATAGCGATGACAAAAACGATGACGAAGAGGATGACCGAGATTGCCGAGCCTTCGGCGATATCCTGCTTGGCATAACCGCGCTGCACCGCCTGATAGACGACCGATTGCGTGGCATCCAGCGGCCCGCCGCGCGTCATCACATCAACCTGCACAAACAAACCCATCGCCTGAATGGTGATGACAATCAGCACCAGCACCGCCGTGTTTCGCAGTCCCGGCCAGGTTACATAGCGGAACTTCTTCCAAGCGCCACAGCCGTCCAGCCCAGCCGCTTCGTACAGGCTGGTGGGGATGGTCTGCAAGCCGGACAGCCAGATGACCATGTGGAAGCCGACCGCCTGCCAAGCCGACATGGCGATCATCGCGGGCAAGGCGGTGTAGGGATTGCCCAGCCAGTCAACCGGCTGAAAACTGCCAAAGGTGACGATGCCCAAAAGCGTATTTAGCAAGCCATTTTGGCCATCGTAGATGAAGCGCCACAGCAGCGACACCACCACCATCGACACCACTACTGGCGCAAAATACACCGAGCGAAAGATGCTGATATAAGGCAGCGCCTGGTTCAACAGCAGCGCCAGCAGCAGCGCCAAGCCTCCTTGCAGCGGCGCGATGACGGCGGCGAAGATGAGGGTGTTGATTAGCGCGCGAAAGAAGACGACATCGGCTGCCAGAAGGATGGTGCGGTTTTCGCCCGCTTGCCAGCTTGTGAGCTCGCGCATGCCGTCCAGGTGCGGATAATCGGGGTTGTTGCGGGTGAAGCTGCGCAGGCGCGGGTAGGCGATTTCGCCATCGTCATAGACGATATGGCCGGCGGCGTCGCGCTCTGGCTCGAGGCTGAAGATCTGCACATTCAGCAAGCGCTCAAAATTGCGCAAGCCGACCCACTCGGCCGGGTTGGGCGATGCCAGTCGCTGGTTGGTGAAGGACATTGTAAACGCCATCAAAAAAGGGACGACAAGGAAGACCGTCAATATGATGAGCGCGGGCGCGGCCATCAACCAGCCGACAACCGCGTCGTTGCGTTGAAACAAAGGCGCGTCTTTGGGGAGCAGCCAACGCACCCAGAGCGGGGAATTTCGCCTGGCTTCAGCGGCTGTGGTCATGAGATTGTCCTGACTGATAAAAGCAGAAGGGAGCGAGGGCGAGGCCGCTGTAAAACCGAATGCGCCTCGCCCTGTGTTTCGCTCTGTCTCGCCATCGGGGGCAGAACGAGAAGATGGCCTACATATCTTCGAAGCCGTAGCCCATGTTGTCTTCGATATCCTGGTCGATTTCGTCAACAGCCGCGTCCAGCGTATCCTGGACATCCGCGCCATTGGCGATATCCGCCAGCGCTTTCTCGAAGATCAGCGCCATCGTAGGATAACCGGGCGTTACCGGGCGCACCAAGCCCTGCGCTTCGCTAAGTTCATAGAATACTTCCATGGCGGCGCCGGAGCTGTAATTCATCGTCAAGCCAGCCGCGTCCTTGGTAGGCGGCGCCAAGCCGTTGCCGTCGGAGAACGCAACGAAGTACTCGTCCTGCAGGGCAAATTCGATGAAGGCATTCACGCCTTCTGGGTGTTCGCTGGTCGCGGAGAGCCCCAGTTGCCAGGATGCCGCGCCGATGATGTTGCCATGTCCGAAATCGGGCGCGGGCAGGAACAGGATGTCGTCGCCCGCTGCCTCAGCAGCGGCAGCCCCAGCCCAGTTGCCATTCCACTGCAAGGCGCAGCGGTTGTCGATGAAGCAGGTATCGCGGTCTGCGCCATCTTGCGAGGTGCCATAGGCGAGGCCGCGCTCAAACAGACTCTGCCACCATTCGCCAAAAGCGACAGCTTCCGGCCCATTCAGCGCGCCTTCTGCCGTCAGGTAGGTGTCACGGTCGATCATGTCGCCGCCGAAGCTCTGCAGGAAGGGGCTGAAGGCATAAGGATACCATTCGCCAGTCCAGACCATGCCGAGATCAAGCGCCACATCGAACTCGCCTGTGGCTTGCAATGCTTCCAAAGCGGCGTCGAACTCGTCGGCAGTCCAAGGCTCGTCAAGCGTCGGGATGCGGATGTCGTTGGCATCCAATACAGAGCGTCTGGCGAAGACAGCCACCGCCGCTTCCCAGAGGCCAACGGCGTATAGGTCGCCTTGGTATTCGCTGATGGCGCTGGGCAACAGTCCTTCGGTCGCGCCTTCGGACAGGCTTAGCGGAGCGAGCCAGCCCGACCAAGCCCAATTCGCAAAGACGGGACCATCGATATCGACAATATCCGGCATATCACCCGCCGCGGCCGCGGCCACGATAGAGGAGTTGTAGTTGGCTTGCGGGAAGTCTTCCACAACCACAACATAGTCCGATTGCGACGCATTGAAGTCGTCAACAATCATTTGGAATACCTCGCCCTCGGCTGTGTTGCCAGCGCCGTGGTACCAGAAGCTGAGCTCTGTTTGCGCAGAGGCGAGACCGCTGACTGTGATCAACATGACCACAAGAACAAGAAGTGATGCTGCTTTCTTCATTTTGAACCTCGTTTTGATTGACTACCTGGTCGATAGGTGAATTGATGCCTGGCAATACTTTTTAATATGCGCCTCCTTCGCTTTGGAATTAACGACTTCCTCGTAAGAGGATTCACCAGATTGATGACATTTCCCAAATATCCAAGCTCCGCAGCGCCTGGGGAGCCAGTACGCGCAGCCCGTCATTGGCCGCGTCGCTCACATAAAATCGACTGGAGATGCGCGCGCGGCTATTGGCGAGCACTTCAATCACCGAGCCATCCAGCAGGACGCGCAGCCGCAAGCTCTCGCCCGCGTCCAGTCGGTGCGGGATGCCCTGCGTCTCGTGCGCAAGCTCTTCCCGCTCGCCCCGATACTGGCGTTTGACTTGCAGGGTCTGCGAGCCGCTGTCATAGATGATGCTGGCTTTTTCGCAGCCATCTGGGGATGCCGCCACTTCCAGTCCACAGCTGGCAGCGGCTTCTGTGTCATAGACCGCTTCAATATCCAGCGACAAGCCGCGCGCCGACAAACTGCCTGCGCCCACTTCGCCCGCGCCATAGTGAGAATGCGCGCCACGCAGTGTCTTTAATGCCGCGACTGGCTGGCTGACCAGGCGATTTTGCGCATCCATGCCGAGGGTTCGCGGCACAGCCTGCACGCCCGACCAGCCAGACTCGCGCTGGGCTGCTCTGCTCCGCTCTTCGCGCAGCCACGAATAGATCACCATCTCGCCAGCTGCATCGCGCCCACACAAACTGGCATAGCTGCAGCCAGCGTCATAGACCGCTTCGCGCTCGGGGAAAAAGCGCTCGTTTTCCAGCCGCCCGACAAAGTAGAGCGTCTGCGCGGGCAGGCGGCAGGGCTGCGCCGAGACGATCAGCACCCACTTATCGCCCAGCGGGAAGAAGTTCGGGCATTCAAAATTGCGCCCGCTGCGGGCTTTTTCGCCCACATAGAGCGGGTGGGCATATTGCCAGTCGCTCAGAGTCTGCGAGCGGTACAGCAGCACAGCGCCGCCAACGCCGACGATATGCGAAGCCAGCGCCATGTACCAGCAGCTTTCGCCGCGCCACACAAATGGATCGCGGAAGTCGCGCCTTTGTCCCAGCGCCAGCGGCACATCGCCGATGACGGGGTTGGCGGGGTGCTTTCGCCACTCGCTCAGGTCATCGCTGCCGCGCGCCATGCATTGCACTTGCACGCTGTAATCATCGTTGACGCCGGTGTACATGGCGGTTGGCGCGCCAGCATCGTCCACCATGCAGCCGGAAAAGATGCCGCCCTGGTCTGGCGAGTTGGGCGTGGGCGCGATGGCGATCGGCAGCTCTTGCCAGCGCACTAGGTCATCGC
>JAPOSR010000029.1:7173-12569 GCA_026709625.1 Chloroflexota bacterium | reverse complement strand
GTCCGAGATCATCATCGATTTCTATGACAAACTGAAGAGCGTCACGCAGGGCTACGCCAGCCTGGACTATCAATTTTTTGAATATCGCGCCGGCGACCTGGTCAAAATTGATGTGCTGGTCAACGAAGAGCCGGTGGATGCGCTGGCGATGATCTGCCACCGCGATGACGCCTATCACCGCGGGCAGCGCTTGGTCAGCCGGCTGAAAGGCTTGATCCCGCGGCAGATGTTTGTCGTGCCGGTGCAGGCGGCGGTCGGCAAGCGGGTCATCTCGCGCGCCAATGTCAAAGCGCTGCGCAAAGATGTGCTGGCGAAGTGCTATGGCGGCGATGTCACGCGCAAACGCAAGCTGCTCGAACGGCAGAAAAAAGGCAAGAAGCGCATGAAACGCATCGGCTCGGTCGAAGTGCCGCAAGAAGCCTTTATGGCGCTGCTGAGTCTGGACGAATAGACGCCGCCGGCTGCGCATTCAGCTGCCGCCACAGGTTTGCCAATCCCCAACGCGAAATCCACTCTCGCGCCAGGCTGCTGCGCGCGCCAAAGCCATACGCGCGGAAACGCACCGATTGTTCTGTGGCGACCGCGACTGCGCTGCCCTGTTTGATATCCGGGCTTTCGTCAAGGTCGGGCGTGCACAAGACGACAATGCTGGCGGCTGCGCTCATTTTTTGCCGGCTGCGCTGGGCGATGTCGACCGCCAGTTCCGCCAGGTTCATACCGCGCGGATCTTGCGCCAGCGCCGCGTAAAGATCAAGCGGGTTGTCATATTGCTGCAACTTGAGTTGGCTGTTGGCGCTTTGCCACCGCCCGCTGATCACACCGGGCAGTCCTGCCTCGAGCACATGCACCAAGCCGCCTCGCTGCGCCAGCTGCCGCCAGACCACCTCTTCCAGCGTGTCATCGTCGCTGCCAAAGATATGCTGTCCAATGCGCGCGCGCAGCCTGGCTTGCATCCCGTCCAGCAGGTTTTGCGCGGCTTCACGATTGGGGGCTTTGGCGGTGATGCGCACATCGACGCAGCCATGATGCGCCGCCAAGCCCACGCTCGGGTTGCGCTCGGAAAGCAATTCCGCGCCGATCTGGTCATCCAGGGCGCTTTCGCCGATGCCAGCGGTGCGCAGGGTGCGCGCCACAATCACGCCCAGCTGATACTTGCGCAACAGCCACGGCACGACCGATTCGCGCATTAGGTACTTCATCTCGCGCGGGACGCCGGGCAGGCTGATGACGACGCCGCGAGCCGATTCGACAATGAAAGACGGCGCGGTGCCGACTGGATTCTCGATCAAGATCGCTGCTTCTGGCAGCCATGCCTGCTGCCGGTTGTTTGCCGTCATCGCGCTGCCAAAACCGCGAAATCGTTCGGCGATGACATCAAAGAGCGACTGATGAAACACCAGCGGCGCGCCAACCGCGTCAGCCACAGCCTGGCGGGTCATATCATCAACCGTAGGCCCCAAGCCGCCAGTGGTAATGACGATCTCCGCGCGCTCCAACGCTTCAGAAATTGCCGTGGAGATGCGCAGCAGGTTGTCGCCGACTGTCGTCATCATAAACAGGTTGATGCCGATATCGCGCAGCTGACGGGCAAGGTATACTGAATTGGTATCGGTGATTTCGCCCAGCAGCAATTCGGTGCCGATGGCGATCAGTTCTGCATTGGGGTTGTCAGACATGCGAGCCTCTGCGCCTAGAGCGAACAAACCACGCGATTCAACGATAAAGCGGAATCAATTTGCTTGAATCAGTTGCATTATCCGAAAAGCACGCTATACTCGCCAGTGTAAGTTTATCGCGCTGTCAAGTGTGGCTTTTGTGCAGTTTGAACAAAGTTTGCCAATCAGGAATATCAAACGGAGGGTCTCGTGGCTGGGGTCACTTTCAATCATGTGTCCAAGGATTTCGGTGATACGCGCGTCGTATCAGACTTGAATATCGACGTTGAAGACAAGGAATTTCTGGTATTTGTTGGCCCATCGGGCTGCGGAAAATCCACCAGCCTGCGCATGCTCGCGGGCTTGGAAGAGATCACCGAGGGCGAGATTATGATCGGCGACCGCGTCGTCAACAATGTCGCGCCCAAGGATCGTGATGTGGCGATGGTCTTCCAAAGCTACGCGCTCTATCCGCATATGACAGTCTACGACAACATGGCATTCGGCTTAAAGCTGCGCAGAACGCCCAGGAAAGTAATCGACGAGCGCGTTACCGAAGCCGCCAACGAGTTGGGCATCGGCCACCTGCTGGACAGGCGACCCCGGCAGCTTTCCGGCGGCCAGCGCCAGCGCGTGGCGGTGGGACGAGCGATCGTGCGCGAACCAGCCGTCTTTTTGATGGACGAGCCGCTTTCCAACCTGGACGCCAAGCTGCGCGTCGAAGCCCGTTCATTCATCAGCCGCCTCCACCAGCGTCTGGAAACCACCTTTATCTATGTGACGCATGACCAGGTCGAGGCGATGACGATGGGGACGCGGATTTGCGTGCTCAACGAAGGCGAATTGCAGCAGATCGATTCGCCCTTCAACCTGTATCACAACCCGCACAATGTCTTCGTGGCTGGTTTCATCGGCAGTCCTTCGATGAACTTCTTCGACGCCACATTGAAAGAAAACAACGGCAGCCTGGTTGTCGATCTCGGCGCGTTTTCGCTGGATGTCCCGGAAAACAAAGCCGATAGCTACCGCAGCCATGTCGGCATGGATGTCGTCTGCGGTATCCGTCCAGAAGATATTCACGATACGAATTATCTGCCCCAGGGCATCATTCCCGCCAACCTGACCACCAATGTCGAGGTTGTCGAGCAGATGGGCAATGAAGTCATCATCTACCTCGAAAACGGCGGCAGGAACTTCATCGCCCGCACCGACCCGCGCACAGCTGCAAGCGTTGGCCACGAAATGGGTGTGACCTTCAATCTCGACAACATCCACATCTTTGATGCGACCACCGAAGAATCGCTGGCCTATGAATCAAAGCGCAAAGCAGTCGCCTAGGCGCGGCAACAACCCGCAAAAAAGAAGAGCCACACAGAAGTGGCTCTTTTTTGTGTCTCTGGGCTGGCGCTTATTGTATGAGCGGTCGGAACTTGTAGCCATAGACGATCATGCCACGCTCGCCATCTGTCGTCAGTTTGCGCGTCACCATTTCGACCGGGTCGCCAATTTGCGCTTCGCCGACATAGTCGGTCAGCTGCGCGCATATTAGATTGCCATCGTCTAACTTCACCAGCGCCAACTGGTACGGAGCTTGCGCTTCAAAGCCGCCAGGCGCTTCACGAACCTGCGCCCAGCTATACACAATGCCACGCATGGGCGACGGCGCTAGCGGCGCAGTCATGAGGCGCGCGTCAGTCTGGGTTTGGGAAGAGAAACTGGCTTGGCATCGCCCTGCAGCAGGCGCGGCTGCTTGGGCTGGCGCGCGCCTTGGGGCAGCGCTCGCGTCAGTCGATATCGCAGCTGCTTGGTTCGCCAGTACATGGCTGCTCGCATGATTTCCCTCCTCGCTGACAAACTGCGCCTACTTGACCCAAGTGTACGCAGCGCAGCCTATCAAAAGCTGTCATGAGAGGTTTTGTCACTATCAGAGGCTATCAGTCCGCGGCGCTGAGGATGTGCGTGACGACAGCGCTGCCCAGCCCGCCGATATTTTGGATCAGGGCGTGTTGCGCGCCAGGCACCTGGTTGTCGCCGGCTTGTTCGCGCAGCTGCAGCGCCGCCTCGACCGCTTGATAAATGCCGGTGGCGCCGCTGGGGTTGCCGCGGCTCTTCAATCCGCCGAAAGCGCTAACTGGCAACTGACCTGTCAATTCGATGCGCGCGCCGTCTTGCCGCGCCCATGCCCAGCCCTGTCCGCGCCCGCTGTAGCCCAATGCCTCCAAAGCCAGCGCCGTCATAATCGTGCAGGAATCGTGCAGCTCCAACAGGTTGATCTGCGCTCGCTGCAGCCCCGCCTGCCTCAACGCGCGTTCGGCAGACAGGCTCGCAGCCACAAGATGGAGTGGATCGGCGCGGTCTTGCAGCATCAGGCTATCGCTGGCCAATCCGCTGCCACGGATATGCGCGGCGCGCGCATTGGCATGTCTTGCCGCTTCCGCAGTGGCCAGCACGACAGCGGCCGCTCCATCGGCGTCGGGCGCGCTGTCGAAGAGGCTGATCGGGTCGGCGAGCATCGGCGCTTTGACAAATGCGCTCGGGCGCAGTCGGTTGCGATACATCGCCAGCGGATTGCGAGCGCCATTGCGGTGGGCATTGATGCTGAAGCCAGCGAAGTCCGCCAGATCCAAGCGGTTTTCGTGCATATAACGCCGCATCAAGAGCGCCGCCAGGGCGGTTTGCGTCGCGCCGTTGACCGTTTCATAGTCGGCGTCGAGGCTGGTGTTTCGCGCAGCCAGACGCGCCGCGCCGGCGATATCGGTCGTTTTTTCCACGCCGACGACCAAGACAGTCCGCAGCATGCCCGAGGCAATCGCCAAGCAGCCGGCTCGCAGCGCCACACCGCCAGACGCATCGCCCGCTTCACAGCGCCAGGCTTCTACCCCGGTCAATCCAAGGCGGCCCGCGATGAGGCTGCCCAGCTGGGTCTGCTGGTTGAGGGTCGCGCCATAGCCATTGCCGACGACGATCGCATCGACACTGGCAAGACCAGCATCATCCAACGCCAGTCGCCCGGCTTCTTCCGCCAGTTCGCCGATGCTGCGCGACCAGTGTTCGCCGACCGCCAACATGCCCACACCGATGATTGAAACGCCTGTCATCTGCCTAATCCTTTAGTTTGCCGCGAAAACGCGCATAAGTGGCATAGTCGATTGCGGTGCGGCGGGCGATATAATCAGCCGTGCACGGACGCTGACTGGGCAGTTGTTTAATCCGCTCGCTGACGCGCAGGTCAAAGGCATCTGAGCCTGCGCCGCTGCCATAGCTCGCCATCAAAATACGCGCGCCGGGCTCGGCAATATCGAGGATGGCGGTCAAGCCCAGCATGCACGATCCAGAATAGACATTGCCAATATCATCAGCCAGCAAACCCTGGCTGATCTGTTCTGCCGCGAAGCCCAGCAGTTTTGCCGCGCGCGCCGGAAACTTGGTGTTGGGCTGATGAAACACAGCATAGTCATAATCGCTGGCTTGCGTGCCCATCTGTTCCATCAGGGTCGAGGCCGCCGCCAATGTATGCGCGAAATAAGCGGGCTCGCCAGTGAAACGGTCGCCATGACTGGGGTAAGCCTGCCCCGCTCGCCGCCAAAAGTCGGGCGTATCGGTCACATAGCTGTAACTGCCTTGATAGATTGCCAGGCTCTCTGCGGCTGGTCCCAGCACAAATGCCGCGCCGCCACAGCCTGCTGTATATTCCAGCGCATCGCCAGGGCGTCCCTGCGCCGTATCCATGCCAATGCTGAG